>NZ_JBHVUH010000012.1:0-81086 GCF_042884245.1 Streptomyces sp. NPDC058145
CTCTACGAACACAAGGTGTTCGTGCAGGGCGCGGTGTGGAACATCGACTCATTCGACCAGTGGGGCGTGGAGCTGGGCAAGGTCCTCGCCAAGCGCATCGAGCCCGCCCTGACCGAGGGCGCGGCCGTGCCCGGTCTGGACCCGTCCACCACGGCCCTCGTCGCCGCCTACCGTTCTCTCAGGAAGTGAATAGATCATGCAGCTCGGTCTCATCGGTCTCGGCAAGATGGGCGGCAACATGCGCGAGCGGATCCGCCGCGCCGGCCACACCGTCATCGGCTACGACCGCAACCCCGAAGTCTCCGACGTCAAGAGCCTCGAAGAGCTGGTCGAGAAGCTGGACGCACCGCGCACGGTCTGGGTGATGGTCCCGGCCGGCACCGCCACCCAGGGTGTCGTCGACGAGCTCAAGGACCTGCTGTCCGAGGGCGACACGGTGGTCGACGGCGGCAACTCCCGCTGGACTGACGACGAGAAGCACGCGGCCGAACTGGGCGTCAAGGGCATCGGCTTCGTCGACGCCGGTGTCTCCGGCGGCGTGTGGGGCCTGCAGAACGGCTACGCGCTGATGGTCGGCGGCGACAAGGAGCAGGTGGAGCGGCTCCAGCCGCTCTTCGAGGCGCTCAAGCCGGAGGGCCCCTACGGCTACGTCCACGCGGGCCGGGTCGGCGCCGGGCACTTCTCCAAGATGGTCCACAACGGCATCGAGTACGCCATGATGCAGGCCTACGCCGAGGGCTGGGAGCTGCTGGAGAAGGTCAAGTCGGTGGACAACGTCCGCGAGGTGTTCCGCTCCTGGCAGGAGGGCACCGTCATCCGGTCCTGGCTGCTGGACCTCGCGGTCAACGCCCTGGACGAGGACGAGCACCTGGGCAAGCTGCGCGGGTACGCGGAGGACTCCGGCGAGGGCCGCTGGACCGTCGAGGCCGCCATCGACAACGCCGTGCCGCTGCCCGCCATCACCGCCTCGCTGTTCGCGCGGTTCGCCTCCCGGCAGGACGACTCCCCGCAGATGAAGATGATCGCCGCGCTGCGCAACCAGTTCGGCGGCCACGCCGTGGAGTCGGCGAAGAAGGACTGACCGCGGGGCGCCTGCGGCGCCATCCCTGGTACGCGGCCCGGGTCGTCTCCGGCGACCCGGGCCGCGGTGCGTTCAGCGCGGGGCGTGCTGCGCGGCCAGCCGTACCGGGGCGTTCGCGGCGCCGTAGCCCCGGTGACCCGCGTCGCGCTGCACCAGTTCGAAGAAGACCCGGCCCACGGTCACGGTGTAGCAGTGCCGGAAGGCGCCGCCCGCGTCCCGGTCGTAGAGGATGCCGAGGTCCCGGTACGTCTCCAGCTCGCCGGCCTCGAACTCGTACCGGGCGGCCAGGTCGTCGTAGTAGTTGGCGGGCACGGGCAGCAGCCGCCCGCCCGCCGCGCGGAAGGCGCGGGCCGCGGCCACCACGTCGTCGGTGGCGAGCGCGATGTGCTGGGCGTGCACGGTGTCGTCGGTGGGCGCGGCGCCGACGGACAGGGCGATCCGGACGCTGCCGTCGGCGTTGCTGACGGCGCGGCTGCGCAGCAGGCCGTAGGGGTCGGCGAGGTCGACGCTCTGCTCGGCGTCGAGGCCGAGGACGCTGCGGTGGAAGAGGGCCGCCTCGTCGAAGTGGTGCCAGGGCTGGGTGAGGGCGAGGTGGTCGACCCGGGTGGCGCCGGGCGCGGCGGCTCCGCGGTCCGGCAGGTCCTCGAAGTCGGCACGCCAGTCGGGGAGTCGGTCCCTTCCGGTGGCGCAGAAGAACAACTCGGTGCCGTCGGGGGCGGCCACCGCCTCCAGCGGGGCGTCCCCGGGGGCGCGGCGGCGGGGCAGGACGGGCGCGAGCAGGGCCTCGGCGCGGCGCGCGGCGGCGGCCGGGTCCGGGGACTCCAGGCCGATCGCGGCGAGCCGGGTGCCGTCCCGGCGCGCGGCCGGGCCGGTGTTGACGAGGACGCGCGCCCGGCCGGACTGCCACAGGTCGACGGGCTTGCCGCGGTGACGGGCGACGCGGGTGAAGCCGAGGGCGGCGAGGACGGCGGTGACCGGTCCGGCGTCCGCGGTGAGCAGTTCGGCGAAGGCGATCCCGGTGGGCACCACGGGTGCGGGCAGTTCCGCCGCGCCCGCGGCCTCCCGCAGGAGCAGCAGGGAGCGGTGGGCGTCCACTGCGGTCGGGCCGGCGTCGGCCTGCCGGAAGACGTCGTTGAAGACCTCCAGCGAGAGCGGGCCGGAGTATCCGGTGCGCAGCACGTGGCCGAGCAGGTTCGCCAGGTCGAAGCCGCCCTGGCCGGGGAAGCAGCGGTAGTGCCGGCTCCACTGCAGCACGTCCATGGCGAGCAGCGGGGCGTCGGCCAGCTGGAGGAAGAAGATCTTCTCGCCGGGGATGCCCGCGATGCCTTCGAGGTCCTTGGGTTCGGAGCCGCGGGAGAGGATGTGGAAGCTGTCCAGGCAGGTGCCGAGCGCCGGGTGGCCGGCCGTGTCGACGATGCGCCAGGCGTGCTCGTAGGTGTTGACGTGCCGCCCCCAGGCGAGCGCCTCGTAGGCGACCCGGATGCCGAACTCCCCGGCCAGGTCGGCGAGTCGGCTGAGCTGGCCGGCGGCGAGCGAGTCGTCGTCCACGGCGTGCGGGGAGACGCTGGAGCAGACCAGGACGGTGTCCGCGCCGAGCCGGTTCATCAGCTCGAACTTGTGCCGGGCGCGGCGCAGGTTGCGGCCGAACTCGGCCTCCGGCACCGCCTCGATGTCGCGCATCGGCTGGTAGAGGTCGATGGTGAGGCCGAGGTCGGCGCAGCGGGCCCGGATCTCCTCGGGGGTGAGCGGGCTGGCGAGCAGGTCGTTCTCGAAGATCTCCACACCGTCGAAACCGGCCCGGGCGGCGGCGGTGAGCTTCTCGGTGAGCGAGCCGCTCAGTGAGACGGTGGCGATGGACGTACGCATCCGGGTGCCTCTCTGCGTCGGGACTGCGTCGGGCGCTGCATGGGCGGCGACTGGGCCGTTCGGCGCTACTTCGGCGCGGTCACGGCGTCGGCCAGCTCGGTGAGGTCCGCGAGCATCCGCGCGCTGTCGGGTTCCCGGCCGGTGAAGAGCCGGAACGCGTCGGCGGCCTGGAAAGCGGCCATGCCGCCGCCGTCGAGGGTGGCGCAGCCGGCCGCCCGGGCGGTGCGCAGCAGCCCGGTCTCCAGCGGGCGGTAGACGACCTCCGCGACCCACAGCCGCGGACGCAGCAGCTCGGCGGGCAGCGGCAGGCCCGGGTGGGCGGCCATGCCGGTGGGGGTGGCGTGCACGATGCCGTCGGCGTCGGTCAGCAGCTGCGCCAGGCGGTCGTGGGTGGCCGGGGCCGCCCGGCCGTCGCCGAAGTGCCGGTTCAGGGACCCGGCGAGGGCGGCGGCCCGCTCCGGGAGGGCGTCGACGACGGTGACCCGCCCGGCGCCGAGCGTGAGGGTGGCGTGGGCGACCGCCGCGCCCGCGCCGCCCGCGCCGAGCTGCACGACCCGTTCCAGGGACACGTCCGGCAGGCCGCGCGCGAAGGAGGCTGCGAACCCGGTGACATCGGTGTTGTGGCCGACCGCGCGGCCGTCCTCGCCGAAGACGACCGTGTTGACCGCGCCGAGGGCACGGGCCTGCGGGGCGAGCCCGTCCAAGTGCGGGATGACGAGCTGCTTGCACGGGTGGGTGATGTTGAGCCCGTCGTATCCCAGGTCGCGGGCGGCCCGGACGAGGTCGCCCACCGCCTCCGGCGGGACGCCGAGGGTGTCGATGTCGATGGTCCGGTACAGGTAGCGCAGCCCTTGGCGGTCGGCCTCCCGTTCGTGCAGGGCCGGACTGAGCGACGGGCCGATGCCGGAACCGATCAGCCCGACGAGATACGAGTCCTTGGCCACGGGGACCTCCTGGCGCGCTGCCTAATGTACGAACTAGTACGTTAGCTATATCAGCAGTGGCCGTCTTCGGGAAGACCCGTACAGCCCGCGCCACCCCTGCTTCTACAATCACCGGCACTGGCCCTACGCCCGAAGGAACCCGATGACCAGCGTCGACGAACCGGTACGTCCCGGAGGGCGGACGCGGGACGCCGCCCGCACCCAGGCCGAGATCCTCGACGTGGCGACCCAGGAGTTCGCCCGGGCCGGCTACGACGGCGCCCGGGTGGACGAGATCGCGGCCCGCACGCGCACCACCAAGCGGATGATCTACTACTACTTCGGCGGCAAGGAACAGCTCTTCACGGCCGTGCTGGAACGGGCCTACGGCGTGATCCGCGAGGCCGAGCAGCAACTGGACGTCGACCACCTGGACCCGGTCGCGGCGATCCGGCGGCTGGCCGAGGTGACCTTCGACCACCACGAACAGCACCCGGACTTCATCCGCCTGGTCAGCATCGAGAACATCCATGGCGCCGAGCACATCGCCGCCTCCGAGAAGCTCGGGCGGATCGGCTCCCCGGCCCTCGAGGTGATCCGCCGGATCCTGGCCGCCGGGCAGGAGTCGGGGCTGTTCACGGCCGACGTGGACGCCGTCGACCTGCACGCGATGATCAGCTCGTTCTGTTTCTTCCGGGTCGCCAACCGGCACACCTTCGGCGCGCTGTTCGGCCGCGACCTCGTCGACCCGGCGCAGCGCGAGCACTACCGCGCCATGCTCGGCGACATGGTGATCGCCTACCTCACGGCGGAGCGGGCCGCGGACTGAGCCGCGGCTCCCGGGGCGGCGCCCCCGAGTCGCATTCGCCCGCCGGATGCGGCGACCGGGGTCGCGCACGGCCCCTTGACAGTGGGGAAACACGGGCGCAACATCCCACCCACCACGACTAACTATCCAGTGGGTTAATTAGCAGCCGTGATCCGGCCCTTCGCCCCGCCGCTCACTCCCCCTGCCGTCCGTAGGGTGGAGTCTCCCCGAAGGAGCACCGCCGTGTCCGTCCCCGCCCCCGCCTCCGCCGAGGCCCCGCCCGGCCAGCCCAGGAAGGCCGCCCTGGCCGCCTGGATCGGCAGCGCGCTCGAGTACTACGACTTCTTCATCTACGGCAGCGCCGCCGCGCTGATCTTCCCGAAGGTGTTCTTCGACGCCACCGACCCGGCCACCGCGACCCTCCTGTCGCTGGCCACGTTCGGCGTCGCCTACGCCGCGCGGCCCGTCGGCGCGCTGTTCCTCGGGCACTTCGGCGACCGTCTCGGCCGCAAGAAGATCATGGTCTTCACACTGCTCCTGATGGGCCTGTCGACGTTCCTGATCGGCTGTCTGCCCAGCCGCGCCCAGGTCGGCTCACTCGCCCCGGTCCTGCTGGTGCTGTGCCGGATCCTGCAGGGGATCTCGGCGGCCGGCGAGCAGGCCGGCGCCAGTTCCATGAGCCTCGAGCACGCGCCGCCCGGCCGGCGGGGCTTCTTCACCAGCTTCACGCTCAGCGGCACACAGGGCGGCCAGCTCATCGCCACCCTGGTGTTCATCCCGATCGCCCAACTCCCCGAGGACCAACTGCTGTCGTGGGGCTGGCGGGTTCCGTTCTGGCTGAGCGTGGCGGTCGCGGTCGTCGGCTACGGCATCCGGCGCCGGCTGGAGGAGACCCCGGCCTTCGCCAGGCAGGCGGCGACCGGGGGCGTGGCCCGGCTGCCGCTGGCGGTGCTGCTGCGCGAGCACTGGGCGGACGTGCTGCGGGTGATCGCGGGCGCGCTGGTCGCCTCGGTGAGCACGATCTTCACGGTGTGGGCGCTGGCGTACGCGACCAGCGACGCGGTCGGCATGTCCCGTACGTCGATGCTGTGGGTGGGGGCGCTGGCCAACGTCGTGGCCCTGGCCGCGATCCCGCTGTGGGCGACGCTGTCCGACCGGATCGGACGCCGTCCGGTGTACCTGATCGGCACGGTGGGCAGCGCGGCGGCGATGGTCGGCTACCTGTGGGCGATCTCCACCGGCTCCTACCCGCTGACCCTCGTCCTCGGGATCGTCGCGTTCGGCATCGTCTACAGCGCCGCGAACGGGGTGTGGCCCGCGTTCTACGGCGAGATGTTCGCGACCCGGGTCCGGCTGTCCGGCATGGCGATCGGCACCCAGATCGGCTTCGCGGTGGCCGGTTTCGCGGTCACCTTCGCCGCCGAGATCGCCGGTCCCGACGGTGCCGACTGGTCGGCCGTGGCCCTGTTCACCGCGCTGCTGTGCGTTCCGCCGACCCTCGCGGCGCTCTCCGCCCGCGAGACCCACAAGGTCCCGTCGGACCTGCTGGGCGAGCGAGCGGCCGGCGAGGAGCCGCACCCGGCGACGGTGTCGGCCTGAATCGACCCAGGCCAGGGCCCCGGACGCCGACGGGCTCCGGGGCGCGGCCGCGTCAGCGCGGCGATCTCTCGCCGAAGGGCGCCGCGCGGGCAGGGGGCTGCGGCCTTTCGAGGAGGGGCCGGGGTCGTATGCGGAGCGGGCTGCGATCTCGCCAGGAGAGCGGCCTCACGAAGAGTGGCCCGCCGCCGCGTCGAGCAGGGGCCCCAGTTCGCGGACCGCGGTGTCCAGCGGACGGACGTCCCGCTCGGCCCGGGCCATCAGGATCGCGCCCTCCAGGGTGCTGATCATCAAGGTGGCGAGGGAGTCCGCGCGGGCCGCCGGGACCCCCATGCCGGTCAGCGCCTCGGCGACCGGGCCGCTCCAGGCCGCGAACGCGCCCGCCGCCGCCTCGCGGGTGGAGTCGCCCGACGAGGCGCGGTCCACGGTCGCGGCGGCGACCGGGCAGCCGGCGGCGAAGCCGTCCATCCGGTACTCGTCCGTCCACTGCGCGGCCATCGCCGCGAACAGCCCGCTCGGCGTCGCCTCGTCCAGGCCCGCGAGGAAACGGGCGACGCGCTTGCCGGCGTAGCCGCCGGCCCACGCCACCGCCTCGTTGACCAGTTGCTCCTTGCCGCCCGGGAAGTAGTGCTGGAGCGAGCCGCGCGGTGCCCCGGCAAGGGCGGCGACGTCCCGCATACCGGTCGCGGCGACCCCGTCCCGCCGGATCAGCTGGGCCGCGCTGAACACCATCCGCTCGCGCGGTCCGTACCGCGACTCCGCCATGACGGACCTCCGATCGCTCTCACTCCTCACTCTATGACCGACGTCATAACACCCGCTACTATGACGACGGTCATAGGTTGACCCCGGAGGTCCCGCATGCGGACCTCCCCCGGAGCGAGGGGCGCCCCCATGAACGTCGGTTTCATCGGTCTCGGAGTGATGGGTCAGCCCATGGCGCTGCGGCTGGCGGCCTCCGGCACGCCGCTCGTGGTGTGGAACCGGACGCCCCGGCGGGCCGAGCCGTTGTGTGCGGCGGGCGCCGCGGTCGCGGCGGACGCCGCCGAGGTGTTCGCGCGGGCCGAGGCGGTGCTGCTGATGCTCTCCGACGAGGCCGCGGTCGACACCGTCCTCGGCCGCGGCACCCCCGGCTTCGCCGCGCGGGTCGCCGGGCGCGTCGTCGTCCACATGGGCACGACCTCCCCCGAGTACTCCCATGCCCTGCAGACCGACGTCCGGGCGGCCGGCGGCCGGTATGTCGAGGCGCCCGTCTCGGGTTCCCGCGTCCCGGCGGAGCAGGGCAGGCTGGTGGCGATGCTGGCGGGCGAGGAGTCCGCCGTGGACGTCGTACGACCGTTGCTCGCGCCCCTGTGCCGCGAGACGTTCGTGTGCGGTGCGGCGCCGAACGCGCTGCTGATGAAGCTGTCCGTGAACCTCTTCCTGATCACTCAGGTGACCGGGCTGACCGAGGCGTTCCACTTCGCCGAGCGGCAGGGGCTCGACCGTCGGCTGTTCCTGGACGTGCTGGACGCGGGCCCCATGGCCAGCGGGGTGTCGAGGATGAAGGCACCCAAGCTGCGCGAGCGGGACTTCGCGGTGCAGGCGGCCGCCCTGGACGTACTGAAGAACAACCGCCTCATCGCCGAGGCGGCCCGCGGGGCGCACCTGGCCTCGCCGCTGCTGGACGCCTGTCACGCCCTGTTCGAGGAGACGGTGTCCCTGGGGCACGGCGGCGAGGACATGGTGGCGGTGCTGCGGGCGATCGAGGCACGGACCGCCGCGACGGCGCCGTAGCCTCAGCGCTTCGGGATGCCGTACGCCCGCTCGACGCGCAACCGCAGCACCAGCCGGCGGTCGCGGACCATGGCGGCCCGGTAGTCGTCCCAGTCCGGGTGTTCACCGGAGACGTCACGGTAGAGCCGGACGAGTTCCTCGACGGTCTCGTCGTGCGGGTCCCGGGCGACCGGCGAGAGGTCGGCCGTGCCCTCGGCGACCGCGTAGGCCCACCGGTCGGCGGTGGTGACGTGGTACGACGCGCGGGGGTCGCGGCGCAGGTTACGGGTCTTGGCGCGGTCGTCGGTGAGCGAGACCCGGATGATCCGCTCGTCCGGATAGTAGACGTGGGTGACGTTGGACAGCTGGGGCCGGCCGTCCTTCTTGAGGGTGACCAGCACCCCGCCGTTTCCCTCGCCGAGCAGCTTCAGCAGTGCGTCGTCCTGCGTGGCGTCCTGAGTCATACCTGCGTCAACTCGGCGGGGCGGGCCGCGCATTCCCGATCGGGCCACGGAAT
Organism: Streptomyces sp. NPDC058145; assembly: GCF_042884245.1. Classification (NCBI taxonomy): domain Bacteria; kingdom Bacillati; phylum Actinomycetota; class Actinomycetes; order Kitasatosporales; family Streptomycetaceae; genus Streptomyces; species Streptomyces sp. NPDC058145. Next base: position 8,547 of record NZ_JBHVUH010000012.1, read on the forward strand.
CGAGGACGAGTAGACACTGTCTACGAATGCTTGGTAGACAGTGTCTATGACAACTGATCCCGACTCGGGTCTGCGGGCCCGCCTGATCGACGCCGGCGTGGCACTGGTGGCCGCCGAGGGGGCCCAGGCGCTGACGCTGCGGGAGATCGCCCGCCGGGCCGGGGTGTCGCACGGGGCACCCCGGCGCTACTTCCCCACTCACCTCGAACTGCTGTCGGCGATCGCCCGCCGCGGCTTCGCCGACCTGGGCGACCGGGTACGGGCGGCCCTCGACGGCGTGGGGCCCGACCCGCGCGGGCAGGTGGCGGCACTGGCCCGGACCTATCTGGCGTTCGCCCTGGACAACGCCGGGATGTACGAGCTGATGTTCCGTCATGATCTGCTGGAAAGCGGCCAGTTGGGTCTCCGTGACACCAGCCTGCCCCTCTTCGGGCTGCTCGCGGAGCTGACCGGTCTGATCAGGCCGGAGGCGGACGCCCGGCGAGTGGCGGGTGCCCTGTGGGCGAATCTGCACGGCATCGCCCAGCTGTGGCGCTGGGGAAGCCTGCGACTCGCCACCGGCGTCGACGACTTCGCGCCCCTGCTGGACGCGGCGCTGCTCGCCCATCTGGGCCCGGCGGACGCCCGGTGAACCGCCGGACGACGCTGGCGAGCAGTGCGGCGGGCGCCGTGCTCGTCGCCCTGGACGGCACAGTCCTCACCGTCGCACAGCCCTCCCTGCAACGGGCGCTGCACGCGTCGTACGCGCAGGTGCAGTGGACCAGTACCGCGTATCTCGTGGCGGTGGCGAGCCTGCTGGTGTTCGCCGGGCGGCTCGGCGACCGGTACGGACAGCGGCGGATGTTCGCCCTCGGCATGCTGGGGTTCGGCGTGGTGTCGGCGGCCATCGGTCTGGCGCCCGGGATCGGCTGGGTGATCGGACTGCGGGCGGCGCAGGGGGTGTTCGGGGCGCTGCTGCAGCCCGCCACGCTCGGCATGCTGCGCGCCGCCTTCCCGCCGGACCGGCTGGCGATGCCGCTCGCGGTGCGCACCAGCGCGATCGGTCTGGCGGCCGCCGTCGGCCCGCTGCTGGGCGGGGCACTGGTGAGCTGTCTCGGCTGGCGGGCGGTGTTCTTCCTGAGCGTGCCGCCCGCGCTGGGTTTCGGGCTGACGGCCCTGCTCCGGTCGGGACCGGAGCGGCCGGCGGCGAGCAGCGCCCCGCTCGATGTACCGGGCGCCCTGCTCCTGGGCGTGTCCCTGGCCTGTCTCGTGCACACCCTGGTCGCGCTGCCCGCCGCGACGACGGCCACGGCGGCCGGGCTGGGGGGCGCCGCGCTCTCCGGTGCCGCGTTCGTCCGGCACGAACGGCGGGCGGCGAGTCCGCTGCTGCCGCCCGGGGTGATCGGCTCACCGGCGGTCGGCGCGGCGCTCGGTGTTCTCGTCGCCGTGTCGGCCTCCCTGTTCGGCACCCTGTTCGTCGAGACGTACGTCCTGCAGCGCCGGCTCGGTCTCGATCCGTTCGACAGTGCCCTGCGCGGTGTGCCGCTGGCGGTGCTGATGGTGGTGTCCGCCCCACTGTGCCCGCCGCTGCTGCGCCGGGTGGGCGCGCGGTGCGCGGTGGCCACGGCGACGGCGGTGCTCGCCGTGGGCGTGCTCGTCCTGTCCCGGGCCACCGGCGCGCTCGCCCAGGGCGGTGCCTTCGCACTGCTGGGCGCCGGGTTCGGCACGGTGATGGTGGCGGCCACCCATGTCGTCGTACGGCGTGCGGACGTGGCAGTGGCCGGGGTGGCGGGCGGGCTGCAGCAGACGGCGCTGAACGTCGGGCCCGTGGTGGGGGTGGCCGCGGGCACCGCGCTGATGGGCGCGGGAGAGGGGACGGCGCTGCTGGTGCTCGCCGTGGTGGCCGCGGCCGCCGTGCCGGTGGCCTGCGCGCTGCCGGGGCGGGACGTCGTGTCGATCACACATACCTCGGCGGACGGGGTCCGTCCCGGCGTTCCTGCGCGACGATGAGACCGTGCGGCCGTTCCGGCGGGAATGGGGGTCGTGCCGCGCGGGGTACGACGTCACCGGAGGAGAGCGATGGCAGAGTTGCGACAGGAAGCCGACCCGGGTGAGGCCGGGCTGGACCCGAAGGCGCTCGACCGCCTGGACCAGCACTTCGCCCGCCTCGTCGACGAGGGGCGGCTGCCCGGCTACCTGGTCTCCGTTGCGCGCGCCGGCCGCGTCGCCCACCTCACCACGTACGGCCACCGGGACCGCGCGGCCGGGCTGCCGGTCGGGGCGGACACCCTGTGGCGGATCTACTCCATGACCAAGCCGGTCACCGCCGTCGCGGTGCTGATGCTGGTGGAGGAGGGCCGCCTGTCCCTCGACGACCCGCTCGAACGGCACCTGCCCGCGTTCGCGGGCCCGCGGGTCCACGAGGGCGGCTCAGCTGCCGACCTGCGCACCCGCCCGGCCCGCGGCCCCATCCTGATACGCCATCTGCTCACCCACACGGCGGGCCTGACCTTCGGCTTCTACTACCAGCACCCCGTCGACGCGCTGTACCGCGCGGCGGGCCTCGAATACTCGGTGCCGCCGGGCAAGGACCTCGCCGAGACCGTCGAGGTGTACGCGCGCATGCCGTTGCAGTTCGAGCCCGGCACGCAGTGGAACTACTCCGTCGCCTCCAATGTGCTGGGCCGGGTGATCGAGGTGGTCTCCGGGCAGCCCCTGGACGAGTTCTTCGCCGAGCGGATCCTCCGCCCGCTCGGCATGACCGACGCCGGTTTCCACATCAACGACGAACAGGCCGACAGACTCGCCGAGTTGTACGGCGAGACGGAGCACGGCGGCATCACACCGATCCCGGGACTGCCGGTACGGGTCCGGCCACGCTTCCTGTCCGGCAGCGGCGGCCTGGTCGCGTCCGCCGGGGACTTCCACCGGTTCATGGAGATGCTGCGCCGGGGAGGCGAGCTGGACGGCACCCGCCTGCTGTCCCCCGAGACGGTCGCGCTGATGACCCGCAACCAACTGCCCGGCGACGCGCAACTCGACGCCTTCGGCGCCCCCGTCCACCAGGAGCGCTCCAACGCGGGCCTCGGCTTCGGCTTCAACGTCTCCGTCGTCGTCGACCCGACCCGCACCCTCGCCCCGACGACCTCCGGCACCTACGGCTGGACCGGCGTCGCCACCACCGCCTTCTGGATCGCCCCGGCCCACGACCTGACCGTCCAGTTCATGACCCAGGTCCGCCCGAAGAAACTGAAGGTCTTCCCGGACCTGCGCCGCCTGGTGCACGAGGCCCTGCTCGACTGACCCCCGGCTACGGTCCTGCGCCACCTTCTTCCACACCATCGGATCCGCATGGCGCGCACGGCTGCCGTGACAGTCACCCATGTCCTGTGACGCACGTCACTCCCCGGGCTGGAACTCGCCGACGGGCAACGGCGAACAGCAGGTGACCATGACTCCGAGCCCCAAGGACGCGACATGAATCGCAGAGGTGGAACGTGACCCTCCTGCCCGCCACCGGTGCCACGTTCGCCCTGGCGGCGGACGCGAGCGGCACCTCCGACGGCTCGGTCATCGAACGGTCCTGGGAGACACCCGACGCGTTCGCCGAGATCTTCGACCGCTACGCCGACGACATCCACCGCTACATCGCACGTCGCCTGGGCTCCGACACCGCCGACGACCTGATGGCGGAGACCTTCGTGATCGCCTTTCAGCGTCGACGGCGCTACGACCTGTCCCACCCGCACGCACGGCCCTGGCTGTACGGGATCGCCACCAACCTGATCGGCCGTCACCGCCGGGACGAGGCCCGCCGGCTGCGGGCGCTGTCACGGATGGCGTCGCTGTCGGAGGGGCGCGAAGAGCAAGCCGGTCCGGAGGACGGGGTCACAGGCGGGCTCGGCACCGTGGAGGCGAACGGCACCCTGGCCGGCGCCCTCGCCGAACTGCCCGCCCGGTACCGGGACGTGCTGCTGGTGATCGCCTGGGGAGAGCTCGACTACGCGGAGGCCGCACAGGCGTTGGGCCTGCCCGTCGGCACGGTACGCTCCCGCCTCCACCGGGCCCGCACCAAGCTGCGCCGGGCACTGGGCGGCCCGGCGCCGACCACCTCGACCGCACCTCAGAAGGGGACCGATCATGGATGAACTGACGACGGTGCGCGCGTGGGACACCGGCCGACAGGGGCCGTCCGACCAGGCCCGCACCGCCGCCCGGGCACGCCTGCGAGCCGCCATGGCGAAGGAGTCGGGCGACGTCGCGCCCCGGGCGGGCCGGCTGAGCCGGCGGATCGTGCTCCGCACCGCGTTCGCCGGCATGACGGCCGCGGCCGCGGGCGCCGTGGTCGTGGCACTCGACGGCGGAGACGACCGCGCGCCGCGTCTGGGCGCGGTCAGTGCGGCGGAGGTGCTGCGAAGGGCCGCCGACAGATCACGCGCCGCGGGCAGCGGCCTGCCCGTGCCGCGCGACGACCAGTACTTCTACACCCGGACCTACATCACCCGGGTACCGGTGAAGGGCGGGCGGACCAGGACGTGGACCGACGAGAGCTGGATGTCGGTGGACGGCTCGAAGCCGTCCCTGCGCCAGGAGTACGGGAAGGTCCACCACGACCCTCCGCTCGGCAAGCACGAGGTGAGATGGCCGCCCACCGTCTACTCCGAACTCCAGGCGATGCCGACGGACCCCGACAAGCTCCTGGCCCGGTTCAGAGGCAATGAGAGCGGACCCAACACCGACATGATGGCCTTCTTCGAGGGATGCATGCTGCTGATGGGACCGCGTGTCATGCCCCCCGGCCTGCAGGCCGGCGCCTTCGAGGCGCTGTCGAAACTTCCCCGCATCCGGCTCGACTACGACGACGCGGACGTCGCCGGCCGCAGGGCCGTCGGAGTCTCGCACCCCCAGGCGTCGTTCACCTTCCTCTTCGATCGCAGGACCTACGACTACCTGGGCCTGCGCACCAAGGGCAGCTCGCCGAAGAAGGTGCACGGCGAGTGGAAGCAGACCGACTACTACTACGAGACCAGGACCCTCAAGGACATCCGAGTGGTCGACCGCATCGGGCAGCACGGCTGACCAGCGAGACCGGGGAGGGCGGGGGGCCAGGGGGCCGGGACATCATCGTCGGTCCCCCGCCCCCGCCCCCTGTCTCCCGTTTCCCGTCGATCAGAAGCCCAACGGCTCAGGACCCGTGGGCGACCGCGTCCAGGTGGGGCAGGATGTGGTCCAGACGCTCGCGCTTGGTCCGCAGGTAGGTGATGTTGCTCTCGCACGGCTCGATCAGCAGCGGTACCTGCTCGGCGACCTGGACGCCGTGCCGTACCAGCGCCTCCCGCTTGCGCGGGTTGTTGGACATCAGCCGGACCGAGCGCACCCCGAGGTCGTGCAGGATCTCGGCGGCGACGCCGTAGTCGCGGGCGTCGACTGGCAGGCCGAGTGCCAGGTTCGCCTCCACCGTGTCCAGGCCCTCCGCCTGCAGGGCCATCGCGCGCAACTTGGCCAGCAGGCCGATGCCCCGGCCCTCGTGTCCCCTCAAGTAGACGACGATGCCGCTGCCCTCGGCGGCCACCGCCCGCAGCGCCGAGGCCAGTTGGTCGCCGCACTCGCAGTGCCGGGAGCCGAACGCGTCCCCGGTCAGGCACTCCGAGTGCAGCCGGGTCAGCACGTTCTCGGTCCCGATCTCCCCGTACACGAGGGCGACTTGTTCGTCACCGCGGTCGTGGTCCAGGTAGCCGATCGCCTGGAATTTCCCGTACACAGTGGGCAGCGGCGCATTCACGACGCGTTCCGCGCCCGAGCGCCGCGAGGACTTCTCGCCGAGGACACCGAGGTTTTCTGTCATGATCTGATTCCTAAGCAGAGACGAAGGGCCGGGAAAGATGAGTGGTTCGGGCGCGCGTACGGCCGGCTTCGGGGTGGTACCGGCGGACACTACGGAAGACGTACGGATGCGGGGGGCGGGCGTTTCAACACAGGTCGCCGTCCTTCCCGTCGGCAGCTTCGAACAGCATGGCCCCTTCCTTCCGCTGGCGACCGACACGCTCGTCGCCTGTGCCGTGGCCCGGGAGATCGCCGGCGCGTATCCGGTGCATCTCCTTCCGCCGGTGACGATCGGCTGTTCGCACGAGCACGCGGACTGGCCGGGAACCGTCAGCATCTCCTCGGTGACCCTGCACGCGGTAGTCCGGGACGTCGCGGACTCGCTGCGCCGCTCGGGCGTCGAGGCGCTGGTCGTGGTGAACGGCCACGGCGGCAACTACGTGCTGGGCAACGTCGTTCAGGAGGCATCGGCGCGCGGGGAGCGGATGGCGCTGTTCCCGGCCGCCGAGGACTGGGAGGCGGCGCGGCAGCGGTCCGGGGTGCTCACCTCCCTGCTCACCGACATGCACGCGGGCGAGATCGAGACCTCCATTCTGCTGCACGCTCATCCCGAATTCGTCCGCCCTGGTTACGAGTCCGCCGATTTCACCGCTGACGACCGTCGTCATCTCCTCACCGCGGGAATGTCCGCCTACACCGAATCAGGTGTCATCGGCCGCCCTTCCCTGGGGTCCGCGGAAAAGGGGAAGGAACTGCTCGCCGGCCTGGTGGACTCGTTCGGCGCGCTTTTCGACCTGCTCACCTCGGACTCCGGTCCGGCGGCGGTACGGCGGTAGCCGCGCAGCCCGGTGTACCAGCGGGCGACGAGGACGGCGGCGCCGGGCAGGCTCGCGACGAAGCTCAGCACCCCGTACACCACGGCGACGGCCACCCCGCTGCTCGCGCCGAGCCCGGCGGCGCCGAACGCCCAGGCGGTGACGCCCTCGCGGGGGCCGAAACCGCCGACGTTCAGCGGGAGCCCCATCGCGACCAGGGCAAGCACCGCGATCGGCAGCAGCACCGGTACGGACGCGGCCGATCCGGCGATCCGGGCCGCCGCGACGAACATCGCGACGTGCCCGGCCAGGACGACGGCGGAGGACAGCGCGACTCCGGGCCCGGCCTCGCGTGACAACAGGCCCCGGCGGGCCTCGCCGAGCGCGGAGCGCAGGGCGCCGCCGCGGCGCGAGGGTGCGCGGTTCAGCCGGACGGCGAGGACGACGGCGAGCGCGCCCGCGGCGGCCAGCGCCACCGGCGCCGCGAAGCCTCGTACTTCGTCCCGGACCGGCGACGGCAGGGCCACCAGCACGACCGCGCCGAACACGGCCAGCGCGACCTGCCCGGCGACCCGCTCGAGCACGACCGCCTTCACCCCGCGCCGGACGTCACCGGCGCTCTGCCCGTGCCGGACCGCCCGGTGCACATCGCCCAGCACCCCGCCGGGCAGGGCCGCGTTGAGGAACAGCGCCCGGTAGTAGTCGGCCACCGCCGGTCCGAACGGCAGCCGGAGGCGCAGGCCCCGGGACACCAACTGCCAGCGCCACGCGCTGAACACGGTGGTGATCACGCCGATGCCCAGGGCCAGCAGCAGCGACGCCGAGTCGATCCGCCGCAGCCCGTCGAGGAGCACACCGGTACCGAGCCGCCACAGCAGCCCGGCGATGATGGCCACACCGGCGACCGTGCCGAAGTGGGTGCGGATGGCTCGGGTGTTGATCCTCCGGAACAGGCGGTGGGGGCCGTCACGCCGGGCGGCGCCGGGGACGGACGGCTCCGGCGGTGCCGTCACCGCGCTCACCGCCGGAGCCGTGGCACCGCCCCGCACGCCCCCGATCCGCGCATGCGGGATCACCCGCGCCAGACGGGGTTTCGCCGCGCTCCCCCGGCGGGGCCTCGCGTCGGTCTCCACCGCCTGTCCGCTCATGACGACGCCCCGCCCGCCGGCTTGGGCAGCGCGAGCAGGTCGCTGTGGTGGACCACGACCCGCAACTCGCCGGCCTCGCAGGCGGCCAGCCGCTCGCGCAGATAGCGCTTGGCGCGCTCGGACAGCTCGGGCCGCTGCTCGACGGCCGCGCCCACCCAGCCCCGCAGCCACTGCGCGGTCAGCGCGGACTCCTCGGGGCCGAGCCGCCACGGGCTCGGGTGCACCCGTACGGTCGCCCCGCGTTCGGCGAACGCCTCGCAGGCGACGGTGACCGCGTCCGGCCCGAGCAGCCCGTCGCGCCGCTGGTGGGCGTCGAACGCCTCGGCGATCTCGGCGTCCAGCGGGTCGGAGGGGGTGAGTTCGACCCGGCCGGCGACCGACAGGGTGAGCAGGGCCGGGCAGCCGGCGCCGGTGCAGGCGGCGGCGAGGGTGTCGATCTCCTCGCGGGTGAGGACGTCCAGCAGCGCGGAGGCGGTGACCAGTCCGGCCCCGGTCAGCGCGTCCGGGGTGAGCCGGCCGACGTCGCCGCGCCGGGTCTCGACCGTGACCCGGCTGCCGTCGGCGGCGGCGCGCGGGGAGCCCACGGCGGCGAAGTGCAGCAGGTACGGGTCGCGGTCGTGCAGGACCCAGTGCTGGGCGCCGTCCAGGCGCGGCGCGAGCCAGCGGCCCATCGAGCCGGTGCCGCAGCCCAGGTCGTGCACGGCCGACCCGCCCGCCCCGCCGGGCCGGTCGGCCAGCCGGATCCGCAGCGGGTCCAGCAACTCCTCGGCCCGCGCCGCCGCGTCGGCCGGTTCCCGTAGCCGCAGCCACTCGGGCGCGTACCGCGGCGGCTCCTGCGGTTCCTCGTCCCGCAGCCGTACGGTGGCCAGTTCGCCGGGGCCGGTGACGGGCCCGGCACCGGCGATCACACCGGCCGGGTCGCTCTCGCGGGCACCGGTATCCATCGCGGCCTCCTCGCCTTCCGGTACGAACCCGGCTTCACCGGCTTGCGGTTGGGCCGGGATGCCCCCGGTCACCGTCCGTGTGTCCGTCATGCCGCCCTCCTCGGTGCCTCGGGGAGCCGGCCGAGGACTCCGGCCAGACTGCGGGCGGTCGTCGCCCAGCCGTCGAGTGCCGCACGGCGGCCGCGGGCCGCGGCCTTCAGCCGGCGGCGCACATCGGGTTCCCCGAACCAGCCGCGCAGTTCGGCGGCGAGCGCCGCCGGGTCCTCCGGCGGGACGAGGATGCCGGGGACGCCGCCGTCGGGGGCGCGGCCGACCGCCTCGGACACCCCGCCGACGTCTGTCGCCAGCACCGGGACCCCGCGGGCGAGCGCCTCGGTGATGGCCATGCCGTAGGTCTCCGCGTACGAGGTGAGGACCATCAGGTCGGCCGACGCGTACTCCGCGTCGAGTTCGGCGCCGGCCCGGGGTCCGGCAAGCAACAGCCGGTCCTCGAGGCCGCGTTCGCGGATCAGGCCACGCAACCGGTCGACGTACTCCGGGTCCTGGGTGAGCCCGCCGACGCACACGCAGCTCCACGGCAGGTCGGTCACCCCGGCCAGCGCCTCCACCAGCCGGTGCTGGCCCTTGCGCGGGGTCACGGCGGCGACGCAGAGCAGCCGGGATACGCCGTCGGTGCCCGGGGCGAGAGGGGCGATGTCGGCGCCGGGGGCGGCGACGTGTACCCGCCGCGGGGCGAGGCCGTGATGGGAGACGACCCGGCGGACGGCCCAGTCGCTGGTGGCGATCACCGCGCCCGCCGCCCGCAGCACCACGCGCTCGCGGGCGTCAAGGGCGGCGGCCACGGCCGGGTCCAGGCCGGTCTCGTCGCCGAGTGGCAGATGCACCAGCACCGCGAGGCGCAGCCGCTCCGCCTCGGGGACGACGATCTCCGGCACCCCGCAGGCGACCAGGCCGTCGAGCAGGACGACGGTGTCGTCCGGGAGTTCCCGCAGGGTGCGGGCGAGCACGTCACGGTCGGCGCGGCCGGGGCGCGGCCAACTGCCGGGCACGGGGTGCCGCACGGCCTGCCAGCCGAAGCCCGGCAGGTCCAGGCAGACCCGGCGGTCATAGGCGTTGCCGCCGCTCGGCGCGGCCGGGTCGTCGACACCGCCCGGCATGACGAAGTGCACGGTGCGCAGGGACATGGGGATGATCCCGACGTTCTCGAGGGCGGTGGGCTGCGCGGGCATGAAGGCGAGCCGCGCCTTCTGCGTGGTCTCCACGGTCGTCCTGGTGGCCTCCACGGTCGTCTCGGTCACAGGGCACGCTCGTAACTCGCCCAGGCGATGTGCGACTCGTGCAGGGTGACGGTGAGTCCGGCCAGACCCCTGGCCCCTTCGCCGAGGGCGCCCTTGTGGACGCGGTCGGCGAGCCGGTCGGCGATGAGCTTGGCCAGGAACTCGGTGGACGTGTTGATTCCGGCGAACTCCGGCTCGTTGTCGAGGTTGCGGTAGTTCAGCTCGGCGACGACGGCGCCCAGTTCCTGGGTGGCCAAACCGATGTCGACGACGATGTTGTCCTCGTCCAGCTGTTCGCGGCGGAACGTGGCGTCCACCAGGAATGTGGCGCCGTGCAGGCGCTGCGCGGGGCCGAAAACCTCGCCGCGGAAGCTGTGGGCGATCATGATGTGATCGCGGACGGTGATGCTGAACAACGGACGACCCTCCAGGTGCGGCGCGTCTGATGCCCCCGGCGGTCACCTGCCGGGGGATTGCCGTGTAGTACGGCTCCTCGCTTCCCCGTGTTCAGCCTCCTCTCACTCTTTTCTCAGGTCAGACCGCTCTTGTCTTTTTCGGGTCGGGCCACTGCCGTCCTCATCGGGTCGGGCCGCTGCCGGGGTAGGTGATGCGGTGGCACAGGGCCGGGATCTCGCCGGAGGCGAGCCTGGGCATCAGCTCCGGCAGCTCCTCGAAGGCGCTCTCGCCGGTGATGAGGGCGTCGAGGGCCGGGTCGGCGAGCAGGTCGAGGGCGAGCGCCAGCCGTTCGGCATAGCCGCGGCCGGGGCGGGCGGCCGGGGAGACGGTGCCGACCTGGCTGCTGCGCAGGGTGAGCCGGCGGGAGTGGAAGGCCTCGCCGAGCGGCAGGGCGACGCGTCGGTCGCCGTACCAGCTCAGTTCGACGACCGTGCCCTCGGGGGCGAGGAGTTCCAGGGAACGGGTGAGGCCCTGTTCGGTGGCGCTGGCGTGCACCACGAGGTCGCACTCGCCGAGGGCGGTGTCGGGGGTGGCGAAGTCGGCGCCGAGCGCCTCGGCGGTCCTGGCGCGGGCCGGGTCGGCGTCGACGAGCTGCAACCGTACGCCGGGGAAACGGGCGAGCAGGGCGGCGACCGAGCAGCCGACCATGCCGCCGCCGACCACCGCGATCCGGTCGCCGATCAGGGGCGCCGCGTCCCACAGTGCGTTCACGGCGGTCTCCACGGTCCCGGCGAGCACGGCGCGCTCGGCGGGCACCCGGTCGGGCACCACGGTCACGGCGTTCACCGGAACGACGTAACGGGACTGATGCGGATACAGACAGAAGACCGTACGGCCGATCAGCTCTCGCGGGCCCTCCTCGACGACGCCGACGTTCAGGTAGCCGTACTTCACCGGCGCGGGGAAGTCGCCCTCCTGGAACGGCGCCCGCATCACGGCGTGTTGGGACTCCGGCACGCCGCCGCGGAAGACCAGCGTCTCCGTGCCGCGGCTCACTCCGGAGTACAGCGTGCGGACCAGGACCTCGCCCTCGGCCGGCTCCGCGAGGGTGACGTCGCGCAGCTCACCGGCCCCCGGGGAGCGCAGCCAGAACGCGCGGGCCGACCGGTTCATCGGCATCCTCCTGAACGATCGGGAAGTTGTTCACGTACCGAGATGTGCACAGGCCGCGCAGAGTACGCGGCGTTGATCGACTCTGTCACTCGGCCGGAGGGTGTGCGGTGGCCCTGAACAACACGTATGACGCGAGGCTCCAGCAGGAGACCGCTGTCGGAGCGGGCATACAGCTCCTGCTGCTCGCCCTGCTCGGCTCGGCGATCGGCATGGGGCCGGCCGGCTGGCTGACGGGGCTGGCCTTCGCGTTCGCCACCTGGGCGGTCCTCTCGCGCGCCCTGCACCGCTCCCGGCTCAGCTCCTTCGGCCCCGCCAACCGGGTGACCCTCGGCCGGGCCACCCTGGTCGGCGGGGTGACCGCGCTGGTCGCGGACTCCTTCGAGAGCGCGCCGCCGGTGACGCTGCTGGTCGGCCTGACCGCCGTGGCGCTGCTGCTGGACGGCGTGGACGGCAAGGTGGCACGCCACACCGGCACCTCCACCGCGCTCGGCGCCCGCTTCGACATGGAGGTCGACGCGTTCCTGATCCTGGTGCTGAGCGTGTACGTGGCGACGCAGCAGGGCCCTTGGGTGCTGCTGATCGGCGGAATGCGGTACGTGTTCGTCGCGGCGGCCCGTTTCGCCCCCTGGCTGAACGCCCCGCTGCCGTCGTCCTTCGCCCGCAAGACGGTCGCCGCGCTCCAGGGCATCTGCCTGCTGCTGGCCGGCGCCGAGTTGCTGCCGCACCCGGCGAACCTGGCGATCGTGGTGCTGTCGCTGGGCTCGCTGGTGTGGTCGTTCGGCCGGGACGTGCGGTGGCTGTGGCGCGACTCCCGTACGGACGAGGGGCGGACGGCCCCCCAGGGGGCGGTCGGCGAGCCGCTGGTGCGGGAGCTGGAGCTGGCGACGCGCTGAGGGCCTCCGGGAGGCCACTGGCCTCCCGGAGGCCGGAGGCCGGGGTGCCGGAGGCCGGGTGCTGGAGGCCAGTGGCCGGGTGCCGGAGGCCAGTCGCCGGGTGCCGGAGGCCAATGGCCGGGTGCCGGAGGTCGGGTGCTGGAGGCCAGTGGCTGCGTGCCGGGGACGCCTCCGCCGTTTCGCACCGTCAGCCGGTCGGTGCGGGGCGGCGGAGGCGTCCGTCGTGGACCTCGGCTATCCGGTCGGCGGCGGTCAGGTGGGCGCGGTCGTGGGTGACCAGGACGGTGGCGGTGGCCCGCTGGTGGGTGAGCCGGGTGATCAGCTCGATGACGGCGGCGCCGCGTTCGTGGTCGAGGGCGCTGGTGGGTTCGTCGACCAGCAGCACGGTGGGGTCGTTCATCAGGGCGCGTGCGATGTTGACGCGCTGGCGCTGCCCGCCGGAAAGCTGGTGGGGCCGGCGGTGGGCCTGGTCCGCGAGGCCCACCGCGTCGAGGAGTTCGAGGGCCCGGCCGCGGGTCCTGCCGGGGTCGCGGCCGTCGATCCGGGCCATGACCTGGAGCTGTTCGGCGGCGGTGAGGGAGGGGAGCAGGTTGGGCTGCTGGAAGACGATGCCGATCCGGTGGCGGCGCAGCTCGGTGAGTTCGCCGCGGCTCAGGCCGGTGGTGGGGGTGCCGTCGATGGTGACGGTGCCGGCGTCGGGGGTGATCAGGGTGGCGGCGACGGCCAGCAGGCTGGACTTGCCGGAGCCGGAGGGGCCGACGACGGCGGTGAGGCTGCCCTTGGGGACCTGGAGCGTGACTCGGTCGAGGGCGGTCAGCCGGGTCCCGCCGTCCGGGTAGGTGAGAGTGATGTCGGTCAGTTCGAGGCTCATCGGGCGCTCCCCAGGGCGGTCAGCGGGTCGACGGAGGTGATCCGGCGGATGGACAGGCCGGCGCCGAGGGTGCCGAGCAGGACCATCACCGCGGCGGGCAGCAGTACCGTGCCGGGGCTGAGCAGGAACGGTACGTCCGACCCGGCCGCGAGGGCGCCGACGGCGGCGGCGATGCCGGTGCCGGCCAGGGTGCCGCCGACGAGCAGGACGACGGCCTGGCCGAGGGCGTCCTTGAGCAGGCTCGCGGTGGAGGCGCCGAGCGCCTTGAGGACGGCGACGTCGCCGCTGCGCTGGATGGTCCACACGGTGAAGAAGGCGCCGATGACCAGGGCCGAGATGGCGAACAGAAATGCGCGCATCAGCTGCAGGGAGCCGTTCTCCGAGGTGTAGGAGCCGATCGCGGAGAGCGAGTCCCCGGTGGTGACCGTCCTGGTGCCGGTCCGCCGGTCGGTGGCCGTGATCTCCGCCCCGGAGGTGGTGCGCAGGGCGATGACGGTGGCGGTGGGGCCGTGGGCCGTGTCCGTGGGCGGCGCGGTCCGCCGCCAGGTGTCCAGGCTGGTCCAGATCACCGGGGTGTGGCTGAAGGAGGCGTCGCCCCGGACGGCGGCGACGGTCAGCCGGTGCCCGGCCAGGGTGAGGGAGCCGCCGGGGGCGAGATCGAGGTCGCCGGCGGCCGTGGTGGACAGCACCGCGGACCGGTCGTCGATCCGTCCGCCGTCCGGGGCGAGCGAGGAGCCGGGCTCGACGCCGAACGCGGAGACCGCGGTACTCCGGTCCCCGGCGGTGGCCCTGGTCGTGGTGATCCCCAGCGGTTCGGCACGCTCGACGCCCGGCGCCTCGGCCCACTGCCGCCACTGGCGTGCGGTGACGGTGGAGTCGGAGTAGGACGGGCCCTGTCCGCCGGTGGGGGCCTGGAAGGCGATCCGGTCCGCCGGCAGCCCGGTGATCGCGGAGACGTTCTGCCTGCCGAGCCCGGCCGTCAGCCCGGACAGCAGCCCGACCAGCAGGGTGATCAGCACGATGACGGTTCCCATCAGGGCGAAGCGCCCCTTGGCGAACCTCAGGTCTCTCCAGGCGACGAACACGGGGTGGCCTGTCCTCTCGGTCGGCGTCGACATCGGTGGCCGACGGGGGTCGACGGGCGGTCGACAGAGGGTCGACGAGGTTGTCGACGGCTGGTCGAACGGGTAGGTCCCTACCGTCGCCGACGGCCGCCCAGCCGGGCATCTGGCAAGGGACCGCACTTCACGGGCCGGAAAGGCGGCATCCGGGTTGTAACTTTCGATGGAGGCCCCTCGGGGGTCCGCCTCCGTAGCCTGGACGCACTGTGAACTCCTCTCCCCCCGCCCCCACCCCGATCCCGACCAGCCGGGTCCTGGCCTGGTGTCTGCACCTGCTGATCGCCGGCCTGCTCGCGCTGGCCGCGGGGCGGGCCCTGACCGACGGCGGTCCGCGCCCGGGGGCGACCGTCGCCGCCGGCGCGGCCTGCGGCCTGGTGTACGCGGCCGGCCCGCTGCTGCCCGGTGTACGTGGGTCACGCCGGTCGGCGACGGTATGGCTGGCCTGCCTCGGCGCCGCCTGGCTGGTGCTGCTGGCCCTGTCCGCCGACGGCGTCTGGCTGGCCTTCCCGCTGTACTTCCTGCAGCTCCACCTGTTGCCGCGCCGGACCGCTCTGGTGGCGGTCGTGGCGACCGCGCTCGCGGCGATCACCGCCTTCGCCGCCCATCAGCACGCCTTCAGCGTCGCCATGGCGATCGGCCCGGCGCTGGGCGCCGCCGTGGCCGTCGCGGTGGTGTGGGGGTACCAGGCCCTGTACCGGGAGAGCGAGCAGCGCCGCCGGCTGATCGAGGAACTGACCGCCACCCGCGCCGACCTGGCCCGGGCCCAGCACACCGCCGGGGTGCTCGCCGAACGCGAACGCCTGGCCCGCGAGATCCACGACACCCTCGCCCAGGGACTGTCCAGCATCCAGCTCCTGCTGCGCGCCGCCGAACGCGCCCTGCCGGAGCGGCCCGAGGCCGCCGCCCGCCATGTGGACCAGGCCCGTCAGGCGGCCGTGGACAACCTTGCCGAGGCCCGCCGCTTTGTCGCCGCCCTCACCCCGCCGGCTCTCGAGGGCACCACGCTGGCCGGCGCGCTGGAACGCCTGTGCGCCACGGCCTCCACCCGCCACCCCCTCACCGTCCGCTTCCACCTCAAGGGCACCCCGGTCGCCCTGCCCACCGCGCACGAGGTGGCCCTCCTGCGGATCACCCAGTCCGCCCTGGCCAACACCGTCCGCCACGCCGGCGCCACCACCGCGGACGTCACCCTCACCCACCTCGACGACCAGGTCGCCGTGGACATCGCCGACGACGGCACCGGATTCGACCCAGTCCTGCTACCGCCCCCCGACCCGGACGACGGCGGCTTCGGCCTCGCCGCGATGCGCGCCCGGATGAGCGGGCTGGGCGGCACCCTCACCATCGACCCCTCCCCCGGCCGGGGCACCTCCCTGTCCGCCCGACTCCCCCTGACCCCGCGCGCACCCGCGCCCGAAGCCGGCGAACCCGAGGCCCACCCATGACCGACAGCCCCAGCCCGGCCGCACCGGGCAACCCAAGCCCGGCTGTGTCCGGCAAGCCCAGCTCTGCCGTGCCCGGCAAGCACAGCTCTGCCATGCCCAACGACCCCAGTCGAGTCACGTCCGGCAGCGGCCCCATCCGCCTGCTGCTGGCCGACGACCACCCGGTGGTACGGGCAGGGCTGCGCGCCGTGCTGGAGACCGAGCCCGGCATCGTCGTCATGGCCGAGGCCGCCACCGCCGAGGACGCGGTCACCCGGGCCGCCGAGGGCGACATCGATGTCGTCCTGATGGACCTGCGGTTCGGCGGGGGCATGGGCGGCGCCGAGGCCACCGCCCGCATCACCGCCCGCCCCGGCGCCCCACGGGTCCTGATCGTCACCACCTACGACTCCGACGCGGACACGCTGCCCGCCATCGAGGCGGGCGCCACCGGCTACCTCCTCAAGGACGCCCACCCCGAGGAGCTGGCGGCGGCGGTACGCACGGCCGCCGCCGGCCGCACCGCGCTGGCCCCGACCGTCGCCGACCGCCTGATGAACCGCCTCCGCACCCCGGCCGTAGCCCTGACCCGGCGCGAGACGGAGGTCCTGACCCTGGTCGCGCAGGGCCTCTCCAACCAGGCGATCGGCCAACGGCTCCACCTCACCGAGGGCACCGTCAAGTCTCACCTGGCCCGTACCTACACCAAACTCGGCGTCGACTCCCGCACGGCCGCCGTGGCCACGGCGACGGACCTGGGCCTGATCCGCCGCTGACCCGGACCGGCTACGCGTCCGTCTTCGGGGGCCGCCCGCCCCGCACGATGGCGAAGGCGGCCGCGGCCAGCCCCAGCACTCCTACGAGGAGTCCACCGATGCCCAGCCCCCGAGCGGTGCCGTCACTCCCGTCGGCCGCCTTCACGCTGCCGGCGTCCCCGCTCTTCGCAGCCGCGGGAGCGGCGGCATCCCCTCCACCCGCCGTCAGCTTGAGCGTGGGCGCCGGATCCTCCGCCTCCTCCCCACCACTGGGCGCCTCGATCCACCGGACGACCTTGCCGTCGGAGTAGGTCTGCAGCGTCTTGAACATCAACTGCCCAGTGTTGTCCGGCAGTTCTCCGAAGGCGACATCGAAGTCCTGGTACTCCCCCGCCCCGATCTTCCCGCCGGTCCAGGTGATCTGGGAGACGGCCTCGGTGATGGTCCCGTCATCGGTCTTCACCGGTGTCTTCAGCTTGGTGGTGGTCACCTTCGGCGTCCACCCGTCCCGCGGGTGAACGAGAACACCGAGGACAGGATGGTCGGTCGGCAGAAAGACCTGCACCTTGCTGGTGGAGGCACCGTCCTCCTCGTTGGGCACCCGGAAGGTCAGCACTCCGTCCGTGGCTCCCTTGGCGTAGCTCTCCGGGTGGACGGTGACATGCCCGGACGCGACACCGGCCGCGGCGAGAACACCGACAGCACTGAGGGCGACGACGGCTCCGGCCCGGCGCAGGACGGTGCGGTTCGCGGACATGGCGGACATGGCTGAGTGGATCTCCGTAGCGCTCACGGTGAACGATCCTTCCACGCCGGGAGGTACGTACGGCATCGCAATGCGGTTCATTCGGCGACTGGGAGACAGTGATCCCGGCGCACCTCCGCGAGCCTCCGCATGTCCCACGCCCAGCAGAACGTCACTCGAACGCGTTAGTTCGCCCCCCGCGTTGCCCACGCAGCGCCGCAGCCCCCTGCCAGGACCCGGCCGCCATCAAGAAGGGCACATCCTCTTCACACCTCCGTGCAACCTTTCGCACATCTGGAATGTCGACGTGTGTAAGCACCACGCTCTTCTGGCCAGGCAGGACAAGCCCACCCGGCCTGACTAACTCACCCCGCACCCGTTTCCGCTCGGCCCACTGAGAGAACTCCGTTGATCGACAGCACGACCACGCAGCGGGACGGGTCCGCCCCCGCCCCGCGCAGCGCCGCCCCTTCTCCCTCCGAGGCACGCGCAGAACGCCGCCGGCTCATCGAGTCGATCCGCGCCCTCCGCCGCCTCCTCGACAAACGACGCACTTTCGAGCTCGCCGATCAGCGGCGCCTGAACCGCGAAGCACGGGACCAGGGCCGCGCCGAGGCGGCGAACGGCAAGGCCCTGCAGCGCATCCACGAGCGTCAGGTGCGCCAGGAGGCCTCGATCACCCGCCGGCTGAACGGACTCGACGGCAAGCGCGACATCCAGGAGAAGCAGGCTCTGGCCGTGCTGCGCCGCGAATCCATCGAGCGCACACTCAGCAGCACGTACCTCAACTCGAGCGAGGTGAACGGAATCGGCAAGGGACTGATCCGCGACCTCGCCGCGCAGGGCATACGCACAGCCGCGGATTTCAAGCGTGTCAGCTGGGGGAAGGCGCCCAATGGCAAGGGCGGCGACGTCCTCTACATCCACCGCACCAGGGGCGGCAAGGTCCACATCAACGGTATCGGCGAACACCGTGGCCGTCCGCTCATCACATGGCGCGACTCCGCGATCGCCCGCGCCGAGGCCCGCGCCCCGCGCGAGCTGCCGCCGAACGAACGGCACCGCATCGCCGAGATCATCGAAGCCGAGCGCAAGCGTCTTCAGCAGGAGCTGAAGGAGGCACCGATAGCCGCCGAAAAGGCCCGCGCAGAAGCCGGCCGCCTGCACGGCGACGCCCTGGCTGGCCTCACCGCCGACCATCGCGAGGCAGCGGAGCGCGCCGCCGAACGCCGAGCCGAGTTCGACGCCATGGCTGAGCAGTTGCTCGACCTCCAGACCCAACTGTCGGCCCACATCGACCAGTACGGCGACGTAGGGCGGCGGGTCCGCCGCGCTCAGACCCGCGCCCTGCGCGCACTGCCGGACGCACCGCCCCTGCCGGGCATCCCGTCGCCGCGCATCCCGTCGGACCCCGAACCGTCCGTCAACGGCGCGGCCCGCCCCAAGATCAGTCTCGCCAAGGTCACAGACCCACCGCAGCCGCAGCCGCAGCCGCAGCCGCAGCCGCAGCCCGGACTTCGCGCCAGCCTCGGCTGGTTGCTGCCGATCCTCTACTTCAGCCTGACGACACTGGTCGGCGTGGGCGAACTTGGAGACAATACGGCGCACCTGTGGGTGAGGTTCGCTTCACGGATCTTCGCCCTCGCCGCGACGGCGGAACTTCTGCGCCTCTGGGTCCCGCGCAGACGCCGACGGACAGCGGACCGCATGCCGAAGGGAACCGGCTTCCAGACCGCCGGCGTATTCCTCGCGCTCACCGCCGTCGGCATGTTCGAGGACGAGAAGTCGGACGTCTTCGCGGCGGCGTGCGCGTTTTCCGGCCTCGCGGTTTTGTTGCTTCTCGCCGGAACCGGCCTCCGTCTATCGCGCACCGCTCACCCGCACCCCTTCTGACCTGGCGACTTCCCCACCGGCGTGCGGCATGGGGGAGGGCTTGGCATGGATGATCTTCACGTGATATCCATACTCTCCGATCGTTGCACACAACATCCACAAGATGTTCATGTCTTGCTCGTGGACGGCCTGCAGCCCCGCGAGCGATCCCAGTCGTCCATGGCGGGCAACCGCCGGCACTCCCTGCTTGTAGCGGCCGTTCGGAGATGAGCCCCGCTTCGTGAGCGGCACTGAAGCACTTCGCTGTTCGTCCCCACTGGTTCCACCGCCTTTTTAGGAAACCCCTTGCCTACCTGCTCGTCCTGCGCCTCCGACCTGCCCGAGGGTCAGAGATTCTGCGGAAGCTGCGGATCCTCCGCCGACGCTCCCACCTCGCCGCCGTCGGCCCCGCCGCTTCCGCTCGCCCCGCCTACGCCTCCGGGCTCCCCGATCACGGCCACCGCCACGGCTACAGCCGCGACCGCGACCGCCGCCACGGCTGAGCCGTTCTCCGCCGTTCCCCCCGGCCGGCCGCCTTTCGCGCCGCCCCCTAGCCAGGTGCCGCCGTCGCCCTCGGGTCGGCTCGCGGCCTGGTTGCGGTCAGCCCAGCCGGACTTGCCGTCCGCGAAAGCCGTCGCTCTCGACGCCCTGGCCGCCCTCGGTTCCCAATTCGCCCTGATTCTGATGCTGGTGATGGTCGGCGTCTGCTTCCTCCCGGACGGCCATCACGGCGATTTCGTCGACTGGCTCCGCGCCGCCGCCTACTTCGCCGGACTGGCCCTGCGCGGAACCCTGTCCCTCTCGGCGGCGGGATCCACCGGCTCCGACCCGTTCGGGTCCGGTGACTACGGCGTCGACAGCGGCTTCGGTGGGGCGGGCGACCTGGCCCTCACCCTCCAGCCGCTCCTGCTGACCTGCACCGCGCTGCTGGCGGTGTGGTGGTTCGCGCGCCGCCGTGAGGCCGTGGCACCGGCGCCCACCATGGCCCGGGCCGTGGGCCGTTCGGCGGCGGCGGCGCTGGTCTACGCGGCCGCGATGAGCCTGCTCCTGGCCGTGACGCACGCGGGCTCCGGCTACGGGCTGGAGGCGGACGAAGACCTCCCGATCTCCGTCGACCTGGGTGTCGACGTCTGGCCGACGCTGTTCTACGCGTTGGTGCTGGTGTTCCTGGTCGACTGCGGTACGCGGAGCCGTCACCGGGTGCGTCAGGCCGTTCAGCGGGCCTCCGCGCGCTGGTCGGACTGGTGGGCCGCGGCGGTGACCGCCGTGTCCGCCACCGCCGGCCTGCTCGCCGCCGCGTTCGTCGCCTCGCTCGTCTACGTCGTCGTCGGCGACACCGGCGACCTCGGCTTCGGCAAGGCGCTGGTCATCCTCCTGTCCGGTGCGCCCAACGTGGCGATCCTGGCCGGCGGCTGGCTGATGGGCGCGACCCTCGGCAGTTCGGCGGAGGGTGCCGCGTCCACGCAGGTCGGCTGGGCGGGGTCCAACTCGCCCGCCGTGCACCACAGCGAGGAAGCCGGTCTGCTGCACGGCGGACTGCCCGCCTCCGCGTACCTTCTCCTGCTGGTCACCGTCCTGGTGTTCCTCCCGTTCGCCATGCGCCACGCGTTCGGCCGCGACCCGCGGGAGCGGAACTGGAAGGCGCTGCGCATCGGCGTCGTCATGGCGCCGCTGTGGCTGGTGCTGGCATGGCTGGTGACCGTCAGCGCGAGCACGTCGGGCAGCCTGCGTCTGTCGGTGCTGCTCTCCGCGTCCGGCGACGCCCACATCGACGTGTCCGCCGGCCTGCTCGAGCCCAGCTCGATCCTCGTCGCCCTCGCCTGGGGTGCGCTGATAGCCCTGGCCGCGCGATTCCTGACCCGGCCCCTGGCCGGAACCTTCCCCCGGTTGGCGGCATGGCTGACCCGCCTGCCGGGCCAGACGGTGCACCCCCAGTGGGCGGCGCTCCTCGCGGAGGCCCTGGGCCGCACCGGCCGCCAGGCGCCCGCGTACCTCTCTCCGTCCCTGACCGAGCCGTTGACGAACCCTCCGCTCTCCGTCAGCCGTCGCCGCACCCGGATGATCACGACGGCCCTCGGAATCGTCGTGCTGCTCGGCGCGGGAGGCTACGCGGCCGACAAGCTGATCGCCTCGCAGGTGTACAGCCCGGAGAACGCCGCCGAGGACTACCTGGACGCCGTCTCCGAGGGGCACGCGGCCGACGCTCTGGCCCGGCTCGCGGCCCGGCCGTCGTCCGACCCGCTGCTGAGCGACGCCGCTCTCGCCGCCCAGTTGAAGGCGGCGCCGCTGGGCAATGTGAAGGTCGAACACGTCGACGGCGACGACGACTACGCCAGCGTGTCCGTCAGCTACAGCGTCGGCGGCCACAAGCGGACGGCAGACCTGAGCATGGTCGCGGACGACAAGGACAAGCACTTCGGGCTGTGGCCGCGGTGGAAGGTCTCGGACGGCCTGGCGCACATCGAGGTGACGGCGCCTTCCTCCCTGCCCGGCGTACGGGTGAACGGCAAGCAGGTGGCCGTGGAGGCCGAGGGCACGACCGGTGAACTCGCCGTGTTCCCGGGCGCCGTGACCACCGGCGGCGCCGCCGACTCCTCCCTCCTGGAGGTGGGCGGCGACACCCACCTCACCGTCGAGCCCGGGGAGGACGCGGGGGCTTCGGCGAGCCTCACCCTCACGCTCACCGCCGCCGGAGAGGACGCCGTGCGGCAGGCCACGCGGGATGCCCTGACGTCGTGCCTCTCCGCGGCGACCGACCTGGAGCCCGAGGACTGCCCCGTCTACGCCTCCGAGTACCTGGGCACGGTGTCGGACGCGAAGTGGGACCTCGGCTCGGAGCCGGATGTCAGCGTCCAGGTGGACGACGAGACGGGCGACGTCACCGTGGAAGGCTCCTTCGACGCCAAGGTCACGTACACCGTCACCGACTCGATAGACGACTCGAAGTCCGACCAGAAGCAGTCGGACAGCTACACCTTCACGGGGTCGGCCGACCTCTCAGGCGAGACGCCGACGGTCACCCTCGACAGCTACTAGTCCATGCCCTCTCAGGCAACGGCCCGCCGGCTCCTCCGGCGGGCCGTTCCGCTGTCGGGACAGGCAGCCACGGCACGTGTGGACCCCGTGATGGATCAGCGAGGCACCCGTGAACATCGCACGCTTCCGGGTGGCCTTCGCCACAGCACCGATGCAAAGCATCGAGAGTCGGCCATGACCACACAGCCCGTAATCACGGAGTTTCCCGGTGATTCGGCACGCCGAGAGGCCTTTCCGCAATCCTCCCCGGCAGCGAACCACCCCACACCGTCCGCCTATGATCGTTGAACAGTTGACATCATCGCGCCTGCAACCACCCTGAGGCGCATTTTGGTGACCGTGGGACGCCGGCGCAGGCGCGGTCCCACGGTGGTCACACGTGCGAGGAAAGGTGAACAGCATGGCCCTCGGACTGCTCCGGCGTCGGCGTTCCCGCGACGCTTCCGGTGCCGCGCCGGGCCTGTCGGTGCCCCTGCCGGCCGGCGCGGGCGCGTACGGCTGCGAGGTCGTCGATCCCATGGGGCAGCCCATGCCCGGCGCCGAGATCACGGTGACCGCGCTGGACAGCCACCGCGTCGTCGCGCGCGGCACGACCGACCCGTACGGCCTGTTCATGGCGGCACTTCCGCCCGGCACCTACAGCGTGATGGCCACGGCGGAGGGCCTCACCCCGGCCCGCAGCAACGTCGGCATACCCGAGGGCGCCGCCCTCCCCCTGGCCCGCATCGCGCTGCTGCCCGCCCGTCAGCTGGAACTGCCGCCGCCCGGCACCTGGTTGTTCGACCCGCCGCACACCGCGATCCGGTTCATCGCCAAGCATGTGGGCATGGCCCACGTCCACGGCCGCTTCACCCGTTTCAACGGCGGCATCCGCATCGCCCCGGACATGGGCGAATCCCAGGTCTCGGTGCGCATCGACGCCGCCAGCATCGCCACGGGCAACAAGACCCGCGACAACCACCTGCGTTCCGCCGACTTCCTGGACGTCGAGCGCTACCCGTACATCGACTTCACCAGCAACCGGTTCGTCTACCGGGGCGGCTCCAGGTGGACCCTGAACGGCACGCTCACCATGCACGGCACCAGCCGCTCCGTGGGCCTGGACACGACGTACCTCGGTACGGTGAACGGCGGTTACGATCAGGAGCTGCGCTGCGCGGCCCTGGCGAAGGCGGAGCTGCACCGCGAGGACTTCACCCTCAACTGGCGCTCCATGCTGGCCCGCGGCATCGCGGTCGTCGGCCCGACCGTACAACTGGAGCTGGACGTCCAGGCGATGTACCGCACGGCCGAGACCCCGACGCCTCCGGAGTAGGCCGGCGCGGGCTACTCGGTGCCGCGCGGCGGCTCCCTCTCACCACCGGGGTGGCGGTCCCATCAGGGCGGGTTCCAGCCCGCCACCAAAACGGCCCTGCACGGACGCCGGACTCCCTGGCATTGACCTCCGCGATCCATGGGCCCGGACGGTGGTGGCGAGGTAGCACACCACATCATCACGATGTCGGAATGACCGGGCATGCGCCGCGGAAAACGTCCATGCTCCGGTGCATCTCGAGGGATGCATCCGGTACGCGCCTCCGGCCCAGGCTGTGGCGGATGTAGGGATGGAGGCCATGCGGTGACAGTTCCGCACCGTTGACAGCGTGGACAGCGGCGGCTCGTCCGCCGGCGTGTCATGGTCGACCATCACGAGGAGTTCTCTCTGGTCTTCAGGAGGGCGGTGCGAGCATCGGATTTCGTGGATTACCACAGGTTTCTGGCATCACTCTTCGAGGGAGCCGGGCGGTGGGCGGGGAGCCGTGAAGGGCGGGTGTCGGAGTTGCAGGGACCGGCAGCACAGGTGCGGGCGTGGTCTGAAGCGTCTCCTCGAAGGGATCCACTTCCGCAGGTATACGAGGTGCTCTAAAGTTGCCGCTCCCTGCGGTCCCCCGTGTACCGCATCACGGGCCAGTCCGGGACCGTTCCGACCTCTGGAGCCTAGACGTGACACCCTGACGCCAGCAGAGCGCGACATCCAGCGGGTCCTCAGCAACCGTGCGCGAGAGACCGATCCGGTGAAGCCGCGCGACGCGTGCCTGACGTACAAGGAACTGGGGTTGCTGATCGACCCGAAGGGCCGGAACCCGGGGATGAGCCGACCGCCCTTCCGCACGTTGTTCCCGTTGCTCGGCAACGTCAGCAGGTACGAGGTGCTACACGGCCGGCCGATGCTTTCCGCACTGGTGGTGGCACAGGAAACCCGGGTACCTGGTCCGGGCTTCGTCGAGCTGGCCCGGCATCTCGAACTCCCAGTAAGAGATCCGGACGCATACTGGGAAGAGGAGTTGAGCGAGGTCATCCGATTTTGGTCCGCCCACGATCAAGTACTCATCCTGGACGCCGCCGTCGACCGGCTGATGGGCGAAATCAGTGCGATCAAGGCGGCGATGCAGCGCCTCAGTGACGTCTGAGCCCACCGCGGCCAACCATTGTCTCGGTGCGCTGCTCGCCCACCCGCGCCCGCTCGGTCGGCCTCACGTGCCGGTATCAGTGCGGACCTCCGCGTTCGCGAAACGGGATGAGATGGATGACCCACCCCTTGCGGGTGGTGCTGGGCAGATCTGAGGCGCGGGCTGCCCCTGCGGTGGATCCACAGAACGCCCTATTTCCAAACCGGCACCGCCTTCCGAACTACTCCTCCCACCAACTCCCGTAGCTTCTCCCTGGTCTCCGGGTCCGTCGAATAGACGATCGTGCCGATCATGCCCCGGGTCAGCAGCACCTTGTAGGTGTTGCGGATCAAGCGGTCGACGTCGGCGTCGGAGGTGGACCTTTTGAAGACCGGGTCCTTGGACTGTGTGCGGTCCGTGATCCAGCGGTCGCCGCGCCAGACCAGGTCGGGGCCGATGATCACGCCGGACCAGTCGTACTCGAAGCCCTGGGCGGTGTAGACGCAACCGACCTGGCCGAAGCCGGCCGGGTCGGTGGCCCAGAGCGCGGACGGCGGCGCACCGGAGACGGAACGGTCGCCGCGGAGGTTCCAGGGCCTGGCCCATTCACCGATGACGACGTCGGCAGGGAGGGGAGCGCCGGGCTTGGGTTCCGGGGACCAGCGCCAGCAGTAGCCCGCGGACATACGGGCGCCGTAGCCCTGGGCCCGGCGGCTCTCGAGGAACGCCTCCAGTTCACCGGGGCTGTCGGCGACCAGCAACTGCATACGGTCGTCGGGCTCCCAGACAACGGCACCGCCGGACTGAAGCCCGAGGAGGCGAACCACCCAGCGCAGGTACGCATCGCTGCCGCCACAGCGGAACTGACTTTCCAGCGGCACGACATGACAATCGAGGCCCTTGGCCGCAGCGGCCGCTTTGATGTCCTCGACCGTGCCCATCTCGCCGGGGCGCACCACCTGGTGTTCGTCGAGCAGGAAGACGGGGACACGGGCGACGTCGATAAGTTCGTCGATCTGCCGCTTGCCGGTGCGGTGGGTCGCCGAGGTGAAGCGGTTGGCAGAGGTCTCGCGGATGCGGTGGGCCTCGTCGCAGATCAGTACGTCGAGGGTGTTCTTCTCGGCGGTCATGAAGCTGTTGAAGTACTTGAAGAGGTCCTGCACCTCGCGCTTGCGGGTGCCGGCCACCTTGCGCATCGTCTTGGTGAAGGACTGGGAACCGGTCGCGTGCAGGGCCGGGACGCCTTGCCGGTACAGCTCGCCGAGCAAGGAGAGCGCGATGACGCTTTTGCCGGTGCCGGGGCCACCGGTGATGACCACTATCTCCTTGTGATCGGACTGCTTGGCCTTGCGTACCGCGTTGAGCACCATGCGGTAGGCCACCTGCTGCTCGTCCAGGAGCACGAACTGCTCGCGCTCGCGTACCTCCTGGGCCGCGACCGACATCAGTTGCTTTGACGGGACCGTCTTACCCGCCCGGAGTTCGTCGGCCGCGCGGGCGCCGGGAACCTTGTCGCTGAGCTTGGCGCGGAGGTGGTCGATGAACTCGCCGCGCCTTTCGCCGGTGAACAACTGCCCGCAGTCGTCAAGTTCGATGGCGCGGAGGCCAGCCACGCCGAACTCGGTGGCGTTGTGCAGGTACGCCACACCACTGACTCGGCCCGGGTGCTCGGCCACGGCCCCGTTGAAGTTGACGAGGTACTCGCAGTAGCGGCGTACCTGCTCTATGGGGTTGAGGACGGGGTGAGCGTAGGCATCTATCCGGCACAGCGCCGGATCGTCCTCGTCCGGTTCCGCCTGGCTCCACTGCTTCAGTTCTACGACGACGTACGACGGCTCCCCCGTGACGGGATGCACTCCGGCGAGGACTGCGTCGGCGCGCTTGCTGTTCAGCGGAAGGGCGTACTCCAGCATGATCTCGACTTCGCCGAGACCGGCGTCGTTGAGTGCGGCGGCGAATGCGGGGATGCTCCGCTCCCAGGAGCGGACCTCAGCGGCGCTGGGCCGGTAGCCGTGCATGTGCGCGAACTGCTCGGTGAGGTGGAGGTAGAGCGAACTGTCGAGTGCCCTCTCGGCGATCGTTTGCGCGGACTCACGGAACAGCAAGGGCTTCCCCCAGGCAGCACGAAATGACTCGTGCGGGTGGGGGCATGTCCTTCGAGACTCCACCTCAGTGGAGCGGAAGCCCGTCGGGCCGCAATGACGACGGAACAGAGATTACCCGGTGGTGCAGACACTGGTCTTGGGGCCCGGGGCGGTCGATCGATATACCGCCCAGGTGAGACCCCACCGCAGCCGGAAGCGGCAAGCAAGGCTGGGGTAAGCCGACGCGATCTTGGCAGGGTGCACCGGGGCACACCGGAGGTACTTCCTGGCACTCAGCCGACGCGCGGAGTGCCGTTCGGAAGGTGCTCTGCACCGCCACAGGCCCACAGCTTCCGAGCCTCGAGCCGCAGCGTGTCCGCCGCGAGTGCGGCCATCTTCTGGATCACTGCCCGGTCGGTTGTCTTCTCGTACGTCACGTCCACTTCTACCAGCGCCTTGACCGCGTCCTGCTGGGAAGAACAGTCGGCGACAGGAGGGCCGCGACATCGGCTCCGGGAAGGGCGTCGTCGCAGACGCGCGCCGGCACCGCGACGGCGGAATCCTCGGACGGCCACACCTGCCATGCCACCACGCCGGCCACGGCGATAACTACGACGGCGGCCAGCGCCGACCAAGATCCGAACCGGCTGCCGCGTTTCCCCGATCTCCGGCCCGGCCGCCGTGGTCGCCGTTCAAGAGGCCCGCTTGCACACTTGCTGCTTCTTCAGCGAAGCCGTGTATCCCTGGATCAGCTCCTTCATCGAAGACTCATCCGGACGGGCGGGCTTCAGCACCTTGACGAGGGTGCTGACGTCTTCCTGGACATCAGCACCACGGCATTTGATCAGCGACACAGCGGCGTGATCGGCGTACGCGATCGAGTCGCCCTCCGCGGACTTCTGCTCCGGGATCGAGAGTCGGCTACGCAGGATGTGCCGCGCCGAGTCACCGGCGTCGATACGTTCTCCGCTCACTTGCAGCACCGTGTCCTCGTCGACCTTGACACCGCACAGCGCGGAGCCGTCGTCGAGACTTCCACGACGCTCCACAGTGAGCCGCTCACCCGACTCGGGCAGGAGCTGTGCAAGCGCATGGGTCGGGACGGATACCCCGCAGAGGGTCTTCGGAACGGTGAACTCCTGCTCGTGCGTTTCCGAAGTGCAGCCCACCATCGTGACGGCGACGAGGATCAGGCTGCCGAGCGAGACATGCGATGAGGATCTCAATGCTTGCTACTCTCCGATTTCCACTGGGCGCCGTCGGAGTGGCTGTGACCGGCCGATGTGCGCGCGGCTCTCCTGAGATCGTCGGCGGTGTCGGGGTCGATGGTGTTGTTGTTCAGCAGAGCGTGATCCACGGCGGACCGGGCGGAATCCAGAGCTGCCGCACGGCCGTTCGTGTATTCCGCGCCGGCTTCGGTCTCCGCCTCGTTCGAGGTGTCCTGCTCGATGCTCTTCATGATGGATTCCTGGATGTCCTCCGAGGCCCATTCGAGAGGAGCGCCGGCGACGGGGACGCGTTCTCCGACCTTCTCCAGACCCATGCCCAGGATGCGGTTCACCCACTTCTGCTTCTCGGCCGCAGCCTCGTTGAACTCCGTGTCGGAAGCAGTGTGGTACTCGTAGATCGCATGAGCCCGGGCATCGCTCATGATGCCGGCGATCGCCGAACCGGGGGCGACCGCGGCACCCACGCGCCCGTCCAGCGACGCCGTCGAGTGGGTGGGGTCGTTGATGACGTGGTCCACGACATCGGTCGTGTACGTCTGCTGTGCGGTGGTGATGGCGGAATAGGCGTCGGGGTCCTGACCCACCTCACCCAGGAAGCGGGCGACGTTGTTCGCATCGAGATCGGCCGAGGCGCCGAACGAGGGGAACAGGTCGCTGCTGGGGTCCTCGTCGTACATGGCTCGCTGGAAGTCGCCCATGTACTCGGCGGTGATGTCGCCGAGGCTTCCGCGCAGCCCGTACAGCGGACCGGTCTCCTCTCCGTCCAGATCCCCGTTCTCGTTGTGCCGGATGAGTTCCGGGTCGCCTCCGAACTTGTTGACGATGTCGCTGACCAGATGCGCTTGCGCCTCGGTGTGCTGAACTGCATCGGCAGAGGCGTCGCTGTCGTACGGCCGGCCGGTGGTCGCCGCCTCCAGTGCCTGGCCGAGGGCCTCAGGACCGAAGGTCAGGGCCGCCTTGGTCTTGTCCTCGTCGGCCAGGACGTTCGTGGCGTTCGTATCGACCGTCCACTCGAAGTCCTTGTCGGTGAAGACGTCGAGGTACGAGGTGAAGCCGGGGTCACCGCCCTTCTTCACCGTCCCGTCTTCGTTGTACGCAGTCGGCGTTCCGGTGAAGAACTTCTCCGCGGCCTCCGGACTGTGGCCCAGCGACTCCAGGACACTGTTCAACGGGTCGTTGCCCGAGCCCAGCCTGCCGGAGGGATTGAATCCGTACGTGTCCGGGCTGCCTGCAGGCTTGTTGGACAGGAAGAAGTACGGGTCCTTCTTGTGGAGCTGGGTGATGTGCTCCGCGATGGGATTGATGAAGCGGGGGTCGTAGTTGCCGTAGCGCAGCAGGCCGCCGAGGACCTGGTAGCCGTAGGGCTTGTTCCACTGGCCCCGTTCCCAGCCGATCTGCTGGGTGCCCAGGCGCCGGAACTGCGCGCCCCAGTCGTCAGACAGGTGTTGCTTGTGGTCGGGGTCCGTGGCGTTGGCGAGCGTGTAACCCATGACCTTCTGCAGGTCCTGTACCGCGTCGAGCCGGGTCTTGCTCGCGTCGCCGCCGGTGCCGTCGATCGACATCGCGGCGTAGAACTGGAGGGTCTTCTCCGGCCCGCCGAGTCCCTCGTAGAACTCGGTGGCGAACTCGCCATCCTTCTCGGCGGAGTTGAAACGCAGGAGCTCGTTGAGCTCGTGCAGCTCCGCGTCGGACATCTTGGCGCCCTTGCGAGCCAGTTCGACGGCGCGCTCGACCTCGGCGTCGTTGAGGGACTCGTACTTGCTGTGGCCCGCGTTGTAGGGATCGCCGCCATGGCTGTTGGCGAGTGCGCGAGCGACCGAAGCATCGATCTCGGCGGCATGGGCGAGGATCCGGTTGATCCGGTCCTCCAGCTCCTGCCGCTGGTCGAGCTGGTCCTGGGTGCGCTCGTCGGTGTCACCGCGCACGTGCGGGAAGAAGCAGCGGACCCTGCCGCCGCCGATGTCCTCGACACGGATCCCGAGCTTCGCGGCATCGTCATGGACGGCGCTCTTCATCTGCTTCTGCAGCGACTCGAGCTCGGTGTGCCCGTCCTCGAGAACCTGGTAGATGCTGTTGGCCTCGGTGTGGAGGTCGGAGATCTCCTTGGCCGTCTTGGCCACGAACCCCCTCGTCACCGTGGCGTTCACACCGGCCCACCGCGCGGAATCCGACTTGCCCTGCAGCCCCGTACGAGCGTTCTCCGCCGACTTCTTGAGGCCGTCGACGGCCTTCTTCCAGTCCAACACTGCATTCGCGAGTTTGCCGAGGTCGACCTCGACGAGGTCAGAGAAGGTGAGAGCCATCAGCGGTCCCCGTACTTGAAGTACTCGTTGAGCTGGGACACGGACGTGGCTGAGCCGTCACTGCCACGGAGCACGGTACCGATCTTGGCGTCGTCTTCCGTGTGCCGCTTCTGGGTGTAGTCCAGGTGGTCGGAGATGTGGGCGCAAGCCTGCAGCACAGCCTTGACCTGCGAGGTCCACATCTCGACGGTCGTCTCCAGAGCACCGCCGGTCTGAAAGCCGTGCGACTTCAAGGTGGCGGCGGCCTGTGCCGTCGAGCCGTTGCCGGTCCCGGCGATGTCGGCCTGGCTCTTCACGTCGTCGTACAGGATGTCGGCCTCGTGGCCCACTGCACCCAGATCGTCCTGGTACACCACCAGGTCCCCGGAGCCTCCGCCGCCACCTCCGTCCGGCGGCACGTGGTTGAGCTGCATGTGGGTCTGCCCCCGCCCGGCCGCCTGGGCCTTGAGCTGCTCCCACTCGTCCCATGCCATGGCAGGATCCCCTTCCCCACTGCGGACGATCCGGTGCCTGGTCAAAATACCAATCTCAGCCGAGGCGAATCCGCGCTACGTCCGTTGTGCACCACTCGTCGCCTGTGAAGATTTCCGGCGGGCCGCCACAGCGCCAGGCCGAGCGGCAGCGAACGGCGCCGGCATCTGGCACCGGGAGCCGAGCCCGTTCCTGAGGGGGAGCCGATCAGGGTCCGGCCGCCGGTCGCAGCCTGACCGGCGCGAGGGCAGTGCCGCGCGCCGGTCACGTTCAGGCGTGTGGAATACGCCCTCGCATCAGTGGGTCGCGCTGCCCGCGGCCCACTCGCTCCACGGCACGTTCCAGTCGCTGAGGCCGTTGTCCGGGGCCAGCGTGGTCTTGTCGTCGGAGTTCTTGACGATCACGACGTCACCGATCAGCGAGTGGTCGAAGAACCAGGCGGCGGGCTTCTTGGCGTCGCCGCCGCCCTTGACGTCCTTCAGGCCCACGCAGCCGTGGCTGGTGTTGACCTTGCCGAAGACCGAGTCGGCACCCCAGTAGTTGCCGTGGATGAACGTGCCCGAGTCGGACAGGCGCATGGCGTGCGGCACGGCCGCGATGTCGTACGAGGGCTTGCCGTCCTTCTCCGTGAGGTTGACGCTCGCGGCGTTCATACGGATGTGCCGGAACTTCTCGGAGATGACCATCTGACCGTTGTACGTCGGGTGCTCGGGGCTGCCGGACGAGATCGGGATGGTCTTGATCTTCTTGCCGTTCTGTACGACGGTCATCTGCTTGGTCCTGGCGTCGACCGTGCTGACCTGACTCCGGCCGATCTTGAAGGTGACCGTCTTCTGGACGCCGCCGAGGTTCATGTCGACGGTGACGGTGGAGCCCGGCTTCCAGTAGTTCTCGGGGCGGAAGTCCAGGCGCCCGTCGTTGAGCCAGTGGCCGACGACCTGCTGGCCGCTGCTGGAGCTGACCTGGATCTCCGACTGCACGGCGGCCTTGTCGGTGATCGCCTTGTCGAAGGTGAAGGTCACCGGCATGCCCACGCCGACGGTCGAGCCGTTCTGGGGAGAGAGGTGCCCGATGAAGTCGTTGGCCGGGGAGACCGTGGCGATCGTGGCGTTCTCGCTGGCGGAGCGGCCCTCGGCGTCCTGGCCCTCGGCGGCGATCTGGTACTTGGTGGCCTGCTTCAGCGGGCTGTCCGGCTTCCAGGACGTGCCGTCCGAGGAGAGGGTGCCCCGAATCTCGGCGCCGGTCGCGACGGCGGTCATGGTCACCTTGGTGAGCTTGCCGTCACTGACGGTGACCTTCACGGGGTCGTTGATCCCGACGTTGTGGGCACCTTGCCCGGGCGTGATCGTTATGTGGGCATCGGAAGCGTCCTGGGGGGTCGCCTGATCCACCGGAGCCTGCGTCTGGCTTCCGGTCTGATCCACCGGAGCCTGCGTCTGGCTTCCGGCGTCATTGCCGCCGGTGGCGGCGCTACTGGTGCCGCCCAGGGCCGTAACTGCGAGCACGCCGCCGAGTACGCCGGCCGCAGCCACCAGCCTGGTGCGTCGTATCCGTACCGCGGTCAAACTCTTCTCCCATGCCGTTGGTCTCAGATTCTCCGGGTTGACTGCCTAAGGAGCACAACCACCCTTTGAACCACTTATACACATTCACCCACCCCAAATGGGTGAATTGTGTTGAAGGCCACCAGTCGCCGAGGGCGTCATCCGAAGGCCGGGCGACGCGCAGGTCGCAGGGCGCGCAGTTCGGACGGTTCGCAGGTCGGACAGTGCGCAGCTGCCTACTCTCGGCGTCCGGCGCCAGTCACGACAGGGGCACCCCTCGTTCACCCCTCAGGACCCTCACCAGGCGGCTCACCGGAAGCTCCGCTTGGCGCCGGCCGTGCGGAGCGGAGCGTACATCCGCACGTCCGCCACACCGGGCACATGTCCATGCCAGGCCGTCTCGAACGGCGGCACCGCTCCGCCACACCTTGCCGCCCGCCGCATGGGGGGAGACGACGCGGCCAGCAGCCGCAGATCCGCACCGGCGGTCCGAGCCGCCGCATCGGGCCGGTCTCCCATGATCAGCAGGCCCGAGCGCGGCATGCCTTGATCACGATGGCGCGGTCGGGTCCTGGCCGGTCTGATGCCGAGCCACGGGCTGATGTCGGGCCGCGGGCCCCTCACGAAGGCCGCCGGGAGAGGCGATAGGAAGCCTTTGCCCACCCGGGACGTCGCCTCGATCGAGAAGGTCTTCAACGCCGACTACGGCGGCACCTCGATCACCCCGACCGACGGCGACCACCTGCTCTGGTCCCCCACCGACTCCCGCAACCGCCTGCTGTCCGTGATCAACGGCGCCACCACGAAACTCGACGTCGAGGAACTGGAGTTCAGCGACAGTACGGTGGTCAACGCCATCGTGGCGCGGGCGAAGGCGGGCGTCGCCGTGCGGGTCGTGCTGGAGAACCCCGCCAACTACGCCAGCCAGGTGTCCTCGATCAAGACCGCGGGCGGAAAGGTCGTCGGGTACTCCAACCCCAACGGCTTCTACATCCACGCCAAGGCGATGGTGGCCGATTACGGTCTGTCCACCCAGCAGGTGGAAGCCGGCTCCATGAACCTCAGCAGCAACTCACTGAACAACAACTGGGAACTGGGAATCATCCTCACCGGCACGGGCGTCGCCCAGCCGACGGCCACCACGGTCGAGACCACCTTCAACAGTGACTACGCCGGCGGCGCTCCGGCGTAACCGGACACCGGTGACCCCCGGCCGCCGGTGCCCCGCCCACCGCTTGCGGGCATCGGCGGCCAGGGCACCGCGGCACGCGGGACCAGGTCACCCCTTCTGTTCCACCCGCACCCAGTCCACCTCGGCCTGCGCTCCCCCGCTCGCGATCCGGTCCACGCTGGACTGCGGCAGGCCCCAGTAGGGGCTGGTCACCTTGTTCCAGCCGGCCGGGTAGGCGCCGCCCAGGGCGAGGTTGAGGATGATGTACTGGTCGTGGTCGTAGACCCACTGGCCCCGGGTCGACTCCAGCTTGTTGCGGGTCGTCTCCTGGACCAGGCGGTCGTCGACGTGGAAGCGCATGGCTGTCGGGGTCCATTCGACGGCGTAGGTGTGCCACTGGTCGGCGGTGCCGCCGTTCGGGTAGGTCTGGCGGGCGCCGATGTTGCCGTCCGCCGAGTAACCGGGGCCGTGCAGGGCCGAACTGGTCCAGTCGCCGTAGCCGATGTTCTCCATGATGTCGGTCTCGCCGGAGGCCGGCCAGGAGACGGACGGGTTGTCGACGTTGCTGCCGAGCAGCCAGAAGGCGGGCCAGAAGCCGTCACCCACCGGGAGCTTCATTCGGGCGCTGACCTTGCCGTACGTGAAGTCGAAGTGGGTGTTGGTGTCGATGCGGCCCGAGGTGAAGTCGTAGGTGCCGCCGCCCGCCTTCGTGCAGCCCTTGCAGTACTTGGCCATGAGGATCAGGCTGCCGTCGCGGGTCTGGATGTTGTCCGAGGAGTCGACGTAGGCCTGGGACTCCCCGTTCACCGGGCCCATTTCCGTGCCCGTGCGCACGACGCGCCACTTGGCGCGGTCGAGTGCGGCGCCGGTGAAGTCGTCGAAGAAGGTGGTGCGGTAACTGCCCTGCTGTTCGGCCGGGAGCGACGGGTAGGCGGCGGAGGCGGAGCCGCCGGTGCCCCAGACCTGGAACTCGTAGAGGGAATAACCGAACTGGGCCGTCGCGGGGGCCGGGTTGTAGAAGGAGCGGCGCTCCTTGCCGAGCATGCGGACGTAGCGGCCGGTGGCCGGGGACGGCAGTCTCACCGTGTCGTGCAGGCCCGTCGCGTCGGAGGGCGACTTCACGTTGGCCCGGCGTGCGGCGATGTCCGCGGCGGACGGTTCGTAGACCGTGCGCCAGGTGCGGTTGTCGTCCGAGACCTGGAGCAGGTAGTCGACCGCGTACGCGGACTCCCAGTACAGGTCCACCGTGTCGATCGTCGACTGTGCGCCGAGGTCCACCGACACCCAGCGGTCCGCGTTCCAGTCGCTGGACCAGCGGGTGCTGTCGGATTTCAGGTCGGCCGGCCAGCCGCCGTCCGTGACGAACGCCGGTGAGTTTCCCGCGTGCTGGTAGTAGTTGGAGTACGCCGGGTGGTTCAGGGCGAGGTTGGTGCGGGTCGTCGAGGCGGGGGTCGGTTCGCCGCCGTAGATCTTGAAGTTCCAGAGGGAGTAGCCGTAGGTCGTGGCGCGCTGCAGGCCGCGCAGGCGGACGTAGCGGCCGGTGACCTCCTGCGGGTAGGTGTGGGCCGTGACGGAGCCTCCCGTGCCATCGGTCTCCGTGTAGAAGGGCGTCCAGTCGGTGCCGTTCCCGGAGACCTCCAGGACGTAGCGCTTGCCGTAGGCGGCCTCCCAGTCCAGGACGACGCTGTCGACGCGGATGGTGGTGCCGAGGTCGACGCGGAGCCAGGCGTCGTCGGCGAAGTTGCTGGACCAGCGGGTGGCGCCGTTGCCGTCGAAGGCGAGACCGGCGGCGGTGCCGGCGTTCTCGCTGCCGGAGGCGGTGACGGCGGCGGGGTTCACGGCGTACGCGGCGGCCGCGCGGTCGGTGTCCCAGGCGGCGGCCGGGGCGGCGTGCGCGGGGGCGGCCAGGAGCGGGCCGGAGGTCAGCAGGGCCATGGTGGACAGGGCGGCGGCGAGCAGGGTGCGCGGGATTCGGGATGGCATGCGGCTCTCCTCAGTGGGGTGGGGATCCGGCAGTGCGGTTTATGGCGCGTGCATGACAGTCCAGTCGGTTCAGGGAAACGAGTGGTGCGGAACCGGTGGGCGCGGGTTCCCGCACCCGCGCCCACCGGTCGTCCGGGCCGGACTCAGGCGGCCCGGCGCATCAAGGGGGCCTGAGTCGGCCCGGCGTAGCAGGCGGCCTCAGGGGGCCTCAGGCGGCCCGGCGGTTCTGGCCGCGGTGGACGCGGACGATGTCCGCGTACCGGTGTCCGCTGCCCTTGATCGTGCGCACCTGGGTGCGGTAGTCGACGTGGACCAGGCCGAAGCGCTTGTCGTAGCCGTACGCCCACTCGAAGTTGTCCAGCAGCGACCAGGCGAAGTAGCCGGCCAGCGGGGCGCCCTTGCGGGCGGCGGAGGCGCAGGCGGCGAGGTGCCGCTCCAGGTACTCCTGGCGCTCCGGGTCGTCCACGGTGCCGTCGGGGCGGACCACGTCCGGGTAGGCCGAGCCGTTCTCGGTGACGTAGATCTTCCGGGCGCCGTACTCCTCCGTGAGGCGCAGCAGCAGGGTCTCGATACCGCTCGCGTCGATCTCCCAGTCCATGCCGGTGCGCGGGACGTCGGGGCGGCGGACCGAACGGACGTGTGGCGCCGGGCCGGCGGGGTCGTCGGCGACGTAGGCCGGGAAGTAGTAGTTCAGGCCCAGCCAGTCCAGCGGTGCCGCGATCGTTTCCAAGTCTCCCGGTTGTTCCGGGAGTTCGACACCGTAGGTCTCGAGCATGTCGGCGGGGAAGCCGCGGCCGTGCACCGGGTCGAGCCACCAGCGGTTGACGTGGCCGTCGTGACGGCGGGCGGCCGCGAGGTCCTCGGGGCTGTCGGTGGCGGGGAAGACGGTGGAGAGGTTGTTGACGATGCCGACCTGCGCGTCGGGGACGGCGGCGCGGATCGCCCGGGTGGCGAGGCCGTGGCCGAGGAGCAGGTGGTAGGAGGCGCGGACGGCGGCGGTCAGGTCGGTCCAGCCGGGGGCCATGGCGCCCTCCAGGTGTCCGATCCAGGCCGAGCAGGAGGGCTCGTTGAGAGTGGCCCAGAGTTTGACGCGGTCGCCGAGGCGTTCGGCGACGGTCGAGGCGTACTCGGCGAACGCCAGGGCGGTGGCGCGTTCCGGCCAGCCGCCGCGGTCCTGGAGCGCCTGGGGCAGGTCCCAGTGGTAGAGGGTGACGGCCGGGGTGATGCCCGCCTCCAGCAGGGCGTCCACCAACTCGTCGTAGAAGGCGAGGCCCTTGGGGTTCACGGCGCCCGCCCCGTCGGGGGTCACCCGGGGCCAGGCGATGGACAACCGGTAGGCGTTGGTGCCGAGTTGGCGCATCAGGCCGATGTCCTCGCGCCAGCGGTGGTAGTGGTCGCACGCGACGTCGCCGTTGTCGTCGTTCGCGATCTTCCCGGGGGTGTGCGAGAAGGTGTCCCAGATGGAGGGTGAACGGCCGTCCTCGTCGACGGCCCCCTCGATCTGGTAGGCCGCTGTGGCCGTGCCCCACAGGAAGTCGTGCGGGAGTGCGGCGAGGTCGATGCGGTCGGACACGGAAGTCCCTTCGTGATACGGGAGGGTGGTCATTTGACGGCGCCCGCCGTCAGACCGGTGACGAGATAGCGCTGCAGGAGGAGGAAGCCGGCCACCACGGGCACGCTGACGACCAGTGAGGCGGCCATGATCTGGTTCCAGTAGACGTCGTTGAGGGTGGAGTAGCCCTGGAGGCCGACGGCGAGGGTGCGGGTGGCGTCGTTGGTCATGACGGACGCGAAGAGGACCTCTCCCCACGCGGTCATGAACGCGTAGACGGCGACCGCGACGATGCCGGGGATGGCGGCCGGCACCACGATCCTGAGCAGCGCCTTCAGCGGGCCGCAGCCGTCGACCAGCGCAGCCTCGTCAAGCTCGCGCGGCACCGAGTCGAAGTACCCGATCAGCATCCAGATGGAGAACGGCAGGGAGAAGGTGAGGTACGTGAGGATGAGGCCGCCGCGGGAGCCGAACAGGGCGATGCCGGTGGCGTTGCCGATGTTGACGTAGATCAGGAACAGCGGGAGGAGGAAGAGGATGCCGGGGAACATCTGCGTCGACAGGACGGTGACCGTGAAGACGCGCTTGCCGCGGAATTCGTAGCGGCTGACCGCGTAGGCCGCGAACACCGCGATGACCACCGAGCAGATGGTCGCCGCGCCCGCCACGATCAGGGAGTTCACGAAGTACTTCGCGAGCGGGACCGTGGACCAGATGTCGATGTACGGGCGGATGGTCAGCCCGCTGGGTAGCCAGCGGAACTTGCCGGTGACGTCGGCGAGCGGCTTCAGCGAGCTGGAGACCATCACGTACACCGGCACCAGGACGAAGCCGGTGAGCAGGGTGAGGAAGATCCGCCGCGTCCACAGGAAGGAACGGGGCGGTGCCATCGGCGAGTTGGGTATCGGGGTGCCGGGACTAGACATCGGCGGCCCTCCGTCCGCGTGAGGTGAACAGCAGGTACACGCCGGTCACGACCAGCAGGAAGAGCAGCAGCAGGACGGACATGGCGGAGCCGGTGCCGAAGTTCCAGGTGACGAACGAGGCCTGGTAGATGTGGACGGAGATCAGGTCGGCGGCCTCCGGGGCGGCCTTGCCGAACAGCACGTACGGCGTGTTGAAGTCGTTGAACGTCCACAGGAACAGCACCAGGACCAGCACCTGGTTGACCGGCCGCAGCGACGGGAGGGTGATGCGGCGGATCTGCTGCCACATCCCGGCGCCGTCCAGCGCGGCCGCCTCGTACAGCTCCTTGGGGATGTTCTGCAGGCCGGCCATCACGATGAGGAAGGCGAACGGCCAGCCCTTCCACACCGAGACGGTGAGCAGGGCGTAGAAGCTGTTGTCGCCGATGAGCCAGAACGACGGCTTCTCGGTGAGGTGGAGCTGGTCGTGCAGCACGTGGTTCACCAGGCCGTTGTCGTGCTGGAACATGAACACCCAGGTGATGACGGCCGCGTAGACGGGCAGCGCGTACGGCACCAGGAACAGGGCGCGCAGCAGTCCGCGGCCGCGGAAGGTGTCCTGCATGAAGATCGCGGCGGCGGTGCCGATCAGCCAGCACAGGCCGACCGAGGCCAGGGTGAAGCCGATGGTGACGAAGAACGAGTGCAGCAGTGCCTCGCCGACGGGCGCGTCGAAGTCGACCGACACCTTGTAGTTGCCGAGGCCGGACCAGGGGGCGCTGCCCCAGTCGCGGATGTAGAACTGGGTGAGTTCCTTGAAGCTCATCACGATGCCGATGACCATCGGCACCAGGTGGACGAGGAGTTCGAGCAGCAGGGCGGGCAGGAGCAGCAGGTACGGCAGTCCGATGCGGCGGATCCGCCCGGTGCGGCGGCGGGGTTCGCGCGCCGCACCGGGGGACGTCCGACGCACCGGCTCCTTCAGAGCGGTGGAGGTCATATCGGGTCACGCCGCCGGCATCTGCTGCTGGGCCTTCTCCAGCTTGGCCTTGACGGAGTCGGTGGTCACCGCGCGTCCGGCGGCGACGTCGGCGAACAGGTCCTTCACGGCCGTACCGACCGTCGTCTCGAACTGCGACTCCGAGGCGACCTGCGGCAGCGCCGCCGCGCTGGTGCCGAGGGTGCTCTTGAGTACCGCGTTGGACGGCGAGTTGAAGGCCGTGTCCGCCTGGGCGCCCTTGACCGGCGGGATGGAGGTGTAGGCCTTGTTGAGGATCTTCTGCTCGTCGTCGCTGGTCATGAACTTCACGAACTTCGTGGCGCCGTCGAGGTTGTGGCTGTTCTTGAACACGGCGATGTTGATGCCGGCGACCATGGAGTTGGTCTGCGCACCGGTCCCGGGCGTGCCGGACCGCACGGGCACCGGGGCGATGCCGTAGGCGTCCTCGCTCATGCCCTGTGACTTGAGGTTGGCGGCGGCGGACTGCCACAGCAGCATGGCCTGCTTGCCCTTGGCGAAGTCGCTGACGGACTGGTTCTGGGCGTACTCGGCGTCGCCGGTCGGGATGACCTTGTCCTTCGCCATCAGGTCGACGTACTGCTTGACCGCCTCGACCACCTTGGGGTTGGTGAAGTCGGGCTTGCCGTCGGCGGTGAAGAAGTCGGCGCCGTGCTGCTTGGCGAAGACGAAGACGTGGTGGATGTTCTCCGAGACGTTGGCGCCCTCGGCGCCCAGCACGGACTTGCCCTTCGCCTTGATCTTCTTGCCGTCGGCGATCAGCTCGTCCCAGGTGGCCGGGGGCTTGGAGATGCCGGCGTCGGCGAGGATCTGCTTGTTGTAGTAGAGCGCGTAGGCCATCGAGTAGAGGGGCACCGCGGCCGGGTCCTTGTCCTGGACGCCGGTCGAGCCGAGCGCGGAGTCGACGAACCGGTCCTTGCCGCCGATCTTGCCGAAGTTCTCCGCGTCCCACGGCAGCAGCGCGCCGGTCGCCTGCAGGGAGGCGCTCCAGGTGTTGCCGATGTTCAGCACGTCCGGGCCCTGGCCGGAGGTGGTGGCGGTGAGGATCCGGTTGAGCAGGTCGGACCAGGGCACGACCTCCAGCTTCACCTTGATGCCGGTCTGCTTCTGGAACTTGTCGAGTTCGGGCTGCAGGACCTTCTTGTCGACCGCGATGCTGGCGCCCTGGTTGGAGGCCCAGTAAGTGAGCGTCTTCGGCGAGTCGTTGGACCCGCCGCCGCTCGACGAACCGCCTCCGCAGGCCGTGGCCGCGAGGGCGAGAGACATGGTGACGGCGCCTACGGCCGCGGCTCGGATGCTGCGCATGGCTCCTGGTGTCCCTTTCCGGGAGTCGATACCCCTCGGGGCTGGTCGTGAAGGCCGACACCCCGTTCGGCTTCCGAAGCCCCTCATGGCTTAATTTAGGATGTGAGTTAAACCTCAAGAGAAACGCTCGTCAAGGGATCCGGCAGCGGTATCCGGTCCGGCGGGCCGGAAATGTGCGCGAACCAGGGAGGTCGAGTGGCAGGGCTGGGCGGCCGTACGGTGCGTGACCTGCGGCGGGAGAGCCGGGGCGCCGTTCTGCAACGGTTGTATTTCGATGGGCCGATGAACCGGCAGGCGCTGGTCCCGGCGACCGGGCTGAGTTCGGGCTCCGTCAGCAACGTCGTGGCCGAACTGCTGGCCGACGGCCTGGTCGAGGAGGCGGGCAGCGTCGGCTCCGAGGCGGGCCGGCCGCGCCGGCTGCTGCGGATACGGCCGGACAGCGGGTGCCTCATCGGGGTCGACGTCGGCGAGACGCGAGTACGGGTGGAGCTGTTCGACCTGGGGCTGCGTGAACTTGCGCGGGCTGAGCGGCCGTTGGGGCCGCGCGGCTACGACGTCGACGCCGTCGTCGGCCATGTCCACGAGGGCATCACCGAGGTGCTCGGCGCGGGCCGTCCGGTCACCGGCGACCTGCTCGGCGTGGGCATCGGCGTGCCCGGCATCATCGAGGAGGCGAAGGGCGCGGTCGTCCACGGACAGACGATCGGCTGGGACGCCGTTCCGCTGGAGCGGCTGCTGCGGCGGTCCGTGGCCGGGCAACTCCCGCCGGAGGTGCCGTACTTCGTCGACAACGGCGCGAAGACCCTGGGGCAGGCCGAGATGTGGTTCGGCGCCGGGCGCGGGGCCCGTAACGCCGTGGTGGTGCTGTTCGGCTCGGGCGTCGGTGCGTGCGTCGTCACGGAGGAGGCGGCCCAGGGACGGGCCGTGGAGTGGGGGCATCTGACGGTACGCGTCGGCGGGCGCCGGTGCCGGTGCGGCGCCCGGGGCTGCCTGGAGGCGTACGCGGGCGCGGAGGCGCTGGTGGCACGGTGGCGGGAGGCGGGCGGACGCCCCTCGGCCGGCGCGGACGAGGAGACGGCGCTGACCGAACTGCTCACCGCGGCCCGTCCCGCCGACGGCCGTGCACCCGACCCGGTGGCGGTGGCCGTACTCGCCGAGACCGCCGAGTACCTGGGCGCCGGCCTGTCCGATCTGATCAACCTCTTCCAGCCCGAGCGTCTGCTGATCGGCGGCTGGGCGGGACTGCAACTGGGCGGCGCGTTCCTGGACCAGGTCCGCGAGCACGCCCTCGCGCAGGCCCTGCGGTTTCCGGCGGGCCGGGTCGGCATAGAACTCGGCCTGCTCGGCCCGGACGCGGTCACCGTGGGCGCCGCGGTCCTTCCGCTGGCCGCGTTCTTCACCCGCGGCGGCCAGCGGCCACGGCCCGCCGGGCGGCCTGTGCCGTCACCGGCTTGGCGGGTGGCGCTGGACGGGCGGCTGGTTTGAGACGGGCGGCTGGTCGGGCGGCTGGTGGGAGGGGACGGACGGCTGGTGGGACGACGTGCGTCATACCTGTGGAGGCGGCCGTCAGGGCATCTCGGGCCGGAAGTCGCGGAGGCGGTCGTGGCCCTCCTGGACGACTCCGTAGCTGTTCGCCGGTACCTCGTTCCAGGCGCCGGGCAGATCGCCCAGGGGTTCCGACACCACCAGGCGGGTCTCGTCGGACACACCTCGAAGGAAGTCGGTGTCCGGGTGCAGCGCCCGCATGTCCTCCACCCTGCTGCTGTAGTAGAGCGACCTGGGAGTGCCCGCGCTGGCATACCTGAAGGCCAGGAGCTGTTCCCCGTCGGCGACCGCGATCGTCATCTGCAGCGGCGGCGCCAGATCGTGTTCCCGGGCGAGCTGTTCGACGAAGCCGACCATACGGGCGACACCACCGGCCGGGTCGTCGGCCAGACCGAACGTGAGGGCCAGGTAGAACATCACCTCCGAGTCCGTGCTGCCCTCGATCGACGGGAAGAGCGCCGGGTCGACGGCGAGGAGGAGGGCTCGGCGCAGTACGGGGAAGCCGGCGATCGCGCCGTTGTGCATCCAGATCCAGCGGTCGTGACGGAACGGGTGGCAGTTGGTCTGCTGGACGGCCGTTCCGGTGGAGGCCCGGACATGGGCGAAGAACAGGGGTGCGCGGACGTGCCCCGCGATCTCCCTCAGGTTCCGGTTGCTCCAGGCCGGGCCGACGTCGTGGAACACGGCCGGCGTGCGCGCGTGCTCCTCGTACCAGCCGATGCCGAAGCCGTCGCCGTTGGTCGTCTCGACGCCCATCTTGGCGTGCAGACTCTGGTCGATCAGCGAGTGTTTCGGCCGGTACAGGACCTCTTCCAGGACCAGGGGCGTTCCCGAATAGGCAAGCCAGCGGCACATGGCTCATGCCCTCCGTACGGGGTCGCGGCCATGACGCGGCATGGCTCGTGCCGTGCCTTGTGTCATGACACGGGTCACGCCTCGTGCCGTGCCTTGTGTCGTACCTCGGTTGGTGTCCTCGGTCATCCTCGTCTCACGCCTTCCCATCCGGGCAGCCGGGCCAGGGGTGTCCGTCGTCCACCTCATCCGACACGGAGGCCGGCCGCATCGCCCGGCAAGGGTGATTTTCTGCTCTACCAGCTCCCTGAACAGGCCGTTTGCCGCGCTGCCGGACGGGTGCGGGCCGCACCACGCCTTGCGCTCGTGCGTGGTGCGGCCCGCATGCGGTCTACGCGTGGCCTACGCGCGGCCTGCGTGCCGTCCGCGCGTGGCTCTGGCACCGGACCGCCCGGGCGCCTTTACCGAACAAGGGTCTTCACCGGCGCCGGCGCGTATCCGGCCGCCCGCGTGGTGAAGGTGCCCCGCCCCTGGGTGCGGCTGCGCAGGCGTGTCGCGTAGCCGAACAGTTCGGCCAGCGGCACGGTGGCCGTCAGCACCGCCGCGCCGCCCCGCGTCCCGGAGCCGGTGACCCGGCCACGCCGGGCCGCGAGGTCGCCGAGGACGCCGCCGACCGCGTCCTCCGGCACGGTGACCGTGACCTCGGCGACCGGCTCCAGCAGGGCCATCGCGCAGGCGCCCAGCACCCCGCGCAGTCCCAGCCGGCCGGCAGTGCGGAACGCCATCTCGGAGGAGTCCTTCACATGGGTGGAGCCGTCGGTCAACGTGACCCGCAGCCCCGTCACCGGGTGACCGCCGAGCGGCCCCTCGGTCAGGGCGTCCCGGCAGCCGGCCTCGACCGCGCGCACGTACTCCCGCGGCACCCGCCCGCCGACCACGACGGACCGGAACTCGAATCCCGTGGTGCCGACTTCGGTCCCGAGAGGCTCGACGTCCAGGACGACATGGGCGAACTGGCCCGCGCCACCGTCCTGTTTGACGTGCCGGTGGACATGACCGCTCACGCCGCGCACGACGGTCTCCCGGTGGGCGACCCTCGGACGGCCCACCGTGACCCCGGGTCCGCCGTCTTGCCGGATCTTCTCCACCGCCACCTCCAGGTGCAGTTCCCCCATCCCGGACAGCACCGTCTGCCCGGTCTCGCCGTCGGTGCGCACCACCAGCGAAGGATCCTCCTCCGCCAGCCGCGCCAGCGCCGTCGCCAGCTTCCCGGTGTCCGTGGCGAGCCGTGCCTCCACGGCCACGGACACCACGGGCTCGGCGGCCACGGGCGGTTCCAGCAACAGCGGGGCGCCGGGATCGCACAGGGTCGAACCGGGCCGCGCCGACTTCAGGCCCGCCAGCGCGACGATGTCACCGGCGACCGCCCGGTCCAGCTGGGCGTGCCGGTCCGCCATGACCCTGAGGATCCGGGCCACCCGCTCGGTGCGGCCGGTGCCCGGGTCCCACACGGTGTCTCCCTTCTCGATGGCGCCCGAGTAGACGCGCACATAGGTGAGGCGTCCGGTGCTGCCCGCGTTCACCTTGAACGCGAGGGCGGCGAAGGGCGCTTCGGGGTCGGCGGCCGGCCGCTGCTCGGTGTCCTCGCGCACACCGCGCACGGCGGGCACGTCCAGCGGTGACGGCAGGTAGGCCACCACCGCGTCCAGCAGCGGTTCGATGCCGCGGTTGCGGTAGGCGGAGCCGCACAGGACGACCACGCCGTCGCCGGTGCGGGTGAGGTCGCGCAGCGTGGTGGCGAGGGTGCCGGCGGAGAGGGTCTCGTGGTCGCAGAACTCCTCCAGGGCGGCGGGGTGCAGTTCCGCGACCGCCTCCTCCAGCGCCCGGCGCCGTCGCAGCACCTCCTCGCGCAGCGCTTCCGGCACCGGCCCCTCCATCGCCGTACTCTCGCCG
This sequence comes from Streptomyces sp. NPDC058145, assembly GCF_042884245.1. Classification (NCBI taxonomy): domain Bacteria; kingdom Bacillati; phylum Actinomycetota; class Actinomycetes; order Kitasatosporales; family Streptomycetaceae; genus Streptomyces; species Streptomyces sp. NPDC058145. The sequence continues at coordinate 53,103 of NZ_JBHVUH010000012.1, forward strand.
TCGGCCCAGACCAGGGAGCGCATTCGCACCAGGTCCACCACGCCGGTGAAGCCGTCCTCGGCGCCGATCGGCAACTGGACGACCAGCGGGGCCGGATGCAGCCGTTCCCGGATCGAGTCGACGGCCCGGTCGAGGTCGGCGCCCGCGCGGTCCAGCTTGTTGACGAAGGCGATCCTCGGGACGCCGTGCCGGTCGGCCTGCCGCCACACCGACTCGCTCTGCGGCTCGACCCCGGCGACGGCGTCGAACACGGCGATCGCCCCGTCGAGGACACGCAGCGAACGCTCGACCTCGTCGGCGAAGTCGACGTGGCCGGGGGTGTCTATGAGGTTGACGCGGTGACCGTCCCAGGCACAGCTCACGGCGGCGGCGAAGATGGTGATGCCACGGTCGCGTTCCTGCGGGTCGAAGTCGGTGACGGTGGTGCCGTCGTGCACCTCGCCGCGCTTGTGGGTGGTGCCCGTCGCATACAGGATGCGCTCAGTGACGGTGGTCTTGCCGGCGTCGACGTGGGCGAGGATGCCGAGGTTGCGGACGACGGCGAGGGTACTGAGGTTGGTGCGCACGGCCCGTGGCCTTTCTGCGGATCAGGAAAGGGGCAGCGCGATCTCCCGGACGAGGTGACACGGGGAACCCTGAAACGGCCTTCGCGGCCTACGGGTTGATGAACCGGGTCAGTGGGTCGTCGCGGGCATCCGGTGCCGGCCGCGCAGCGGGCACCGGACGGACGAGGACACCAGGATCACCTCGGACCGCGACGGGGGAACGACGACGGCGGTACGGTCACGCACGGCCGGGCTCCCCTCGGTGGTCACGGTTCAGTGGACGCACTGCGCACGCCGCCGATGTGTCGGTGGGGCGCGCGGTGAATGCCGAGTCTAGGGACGGCAGCGGGCGGTGCGTAGTGAATATTCGACGCGGCCGCGGCACCGCGCCGCGGTGCCGGAACGGCCGGAGAAGACCGATTGGGCAGCGACGAACACAGCACGGCTGGGACCCGTACGGGGTGGGCCCGCTACCCGGCCGGTGACCAGCAGGCGCGGACCTCCCGGCGGTACTCGTGTCGGCTCAGAGCAGGAGAGCGGCAGCCTCGGTGCGCAGCAGGCGGACGAGTTCGGGAGTGTCGGCCGCGGGGTTGTGCGTGTACAGGAGGTTGCTGGCGAGCATGGCGCGTTCCGCGGTCGTGCCTTGCTGGAAGTCCGCCGTGGCGGCCAGCCGTGCCGCCCAGGCCGGAATGGCGGTCTTCCACTGCTCCCGCTGCCTGTCGAGGAGCAGGTCGGCCCGCCCGGCCCGCGCCTTGACGAGGGCGCGCCGGATGTAGACGGACCGCACCGGGCAGTCGGAGCCGAACATGCTGCGGGCGAGTTCCGCGCCCCGAAGGTCCTGAGTCGAGGGCGTCTGAGCCGCCAGGTACTGCTCGTCGTTCAGCAGAGCCTCGCGCAGCTCCTTTGCCCACCGCTTGAGGTGGGGAAAGGAAGCCTGTTCCTCCCGCGCGGCCCGGACGTCACGCTCCCACCCCCTCAGGCGGCGGTCCTGTTCCTCCGCCCAGTCGGCCTGGACCGAGTAACGGTGCGCCTCTTCGCCGGAGCGGAACACCGCGGTGAAGCCGCTCAGTTCGTCATCGCACCGCGCCGCTTGCGCCCGCGCACGCCTCAGACCACGCAGAGTGGGATGCTTCACGTCCTCCGCTCCGTCAAGACGCTCAGCCCAACCGCCCTGATACCGCTCGATCACGACATGGTCCGGCTGTTGTGCGGTGACCTCCCGCAGGAAGGCTTCGCGGTCGTCCCAGTCCACGATCGAGGTGGCGGCGCCTTCCGGGTCCGGGCCCGGCCGGCCTGGACGCGGTTCCGGTATGACGTCGACGCGGGGTCGGTCCAGACCTGCGTGGACAGCCGCCGAACTGTCCAGCGGGCCGTGCAGCCCGGCGAGCAGCAGGTCGAGCTTCGCCGCCACCGACCGTTGGTCCTCGTCGAGCCACTCCGCGGCGCGATCGCCGGCCTGCACCTGGACGCTGAAGCTGCCGCCACCGCCGAGGAATTCGGATCCCGGGACGCACCCGTAGGCGGCGAGCGCCTCGGTGGCCGCCTTGATGACGCGGTCGTCCTGCTCCCCCGGAGAACCGGCTGCGGCCGGTGCGGACAGAGAGAAGGTGAGAGTGTCCACGAAGGAGGCGTTGCCCGGCAGCCCCAGATCGTCGTACAGGTCGATGGTGTACTCGCCAGGGCCCACGGTGCCGATGCAGGCACTCACCCGGCCATGGACGCGGCAGCCGCCGTCGCCCTCGTCGTCGCCATCGCCTCCGGCGTACCCGTCGCCATCGGCCTCCTCGTCGTCGCCGCCTCCGTCACCCTCGTCATTCCCCTCGTAGTCGTTCCCTTCGTAGAACGGGCTCTCCACGGAGTTCCTCGACCAGACGATCCACGCCTCCTCCGCATCGCCGCCCGCGGCCTCCAGACAGCCGTTGGGGTCGGCCAGATCGTGAAACGCGGCGGCGGAGGCGAACCCCACGGCGTCGCGGGCACGGGTGCCGACGATGTCAGGGTCGATACCCGCGTGAACCAGAACGTCGGCCTCTTCGGGGGCGCACCCCAACTCAAGGAATCTCGCTCTGGCCGCGTCGTCGTCATACACGCCCACCATCTCCAGCTCTCCCATTGGTGACGGCCCGTTCGGTCGCCGGATGCTCCGCCCTCGACCGCCCCTGAGTCAGCCGTTCGTGGACCCTGCCAGTATGAGGTCCATGTACTGAGTTCACAACGAATTGCTACAAGATCGCCGCTCAGGCTGTCCATTGACGCGCAGAGAGGATTAGATGAGTTGAGGAGTTGAGGACTCTCCGGAGGCGCTGCGCCGGCCGCTGACGCACCACCCGCGGGTCCGGCTCGGGCTCCTGACTCCCGACCCTGACCAGCCCGTCCAGCCTCTGAGCCCTGCTCAGGCCTTAGCACGTTCGAGGAAGCATTCGTGAGCGAGAACGGCCCCGCCGGCAGAGTCCGGCCGGCGCGCCCCGGCGACCCCTCCCGCATCGGCCCGTACCGGGTCATCGGCCGCCTCGGTGCCGGAGGCATGGGCACGGTTCATGCCGGAGTCGCCTCCGACGGCATGCGCGTGGCAATAAAGGTGATCCACTACGAGCAGGCGCAGGAGCCGGAATTCCGGGCGCGTTTCAGGCGCGAGGTCGAGCTGTCGTCCCGCGTCACCGGACCGCACCTCGTCCCGGTGCTCGCCGCCGATCCGGAGGCGGACACCCCGTGGCTGGCCACCGCCTATGTTCCGGGGCCGACGCTGAACCAGCACGTGACGACGCACGGACCGCTCGCGGAGGGGAGCCTGTACGCCTTCGCGGCCGCCACGGCACAGGCGCTGGCCGCGATCCACGCCGCCGGGGTAGTGCACCGCGACGTGAAACCGCAGAACGTCCTCCTCACCCCCGCCGGCCCCCGCGTGCTGGACTTCGGCATCGCGCACGCCGCCGACGGCACCAGCGTCACCCGTACCGGGGTGATGACCGGCACCCCTGGCTGGATAAGCCCCGAGCAGTACCGCGCGGGCACCGCGGGCCCGGCGGGCGACGTGTTCGCGTGGGGGGCGCTCGTGGCCTACGCCGCCACCGGACGGCTGCCGTTCGGAGCCGGCGCTCCCGATGTGGTGGCCTTCCGCGTGATGTCGGGCGAGGCGGATCTGGACGGCGTCCCCGCACCGTTGCGCGGCATCGTCGAGAAGGCTCTGGTCCAAGAGCCGGGCGACCGGCCGTCGGCCGCCCAGGCCGCTCATGAGTGCACGGTCCTGCTGGCCTCCCAGGTCACCCAGGTGGTCGGCGCCGGTGCCACGCCGGCGACGGCCGTGGACATGGTCGCGGCCACCTGGGACGTGCCCGCCGGAACCGATCCGGCCTGGCACGTGCCCCCGGACCGGGGCCGTTCGAAGAAGCGACTGGTCGGCGCGGTGGTCCTCGCGGCGGGCGTCATCGGCGGCCTGGCCGGCGGAGCGGCGGCGCTGCTTCCCGGTGACAGCGGGAAGCACACGCACGCGGCGTCGCCCACGGCGGCTGCCTCACCTCCTTCCGCGACCGGTTCCCGGCAGCCTTCCGCCAGTACCGCGAAGGGCGACACGGCGGCACGACAGCAGACCGCGAGCGGTGGTTCGGCGACCGCGGATACCTGGAGGGCGACGCGAGCGGCACAGGGTGCCGGCGAGCACGAGGTGGCCCGCGCGGTCCTGCACGACGAGGGTGTGGCTGCCCAGGAGCTGGGCGAGGGCGTCGACTTCACGCCGGAAGCCGTGCGGTTCCACACCTCGCGCCGGGAGGTCTACCTCTCGTACAAGCTCAGCTCCGACGAGCAGGGCGTGATGTACGCGGAGACGGAGATCGCCAAGAACATGTGCCTCACGATGAGGGACATCGTCCTGCGTCTGCACCCGGACCTGACGTACCGCAAGTACGTCCTGGTGAAGGAGGCGGACGCCCGTGACGCCGAGGTCACTTGGGAGGACGACTTCATCACCAACTCCGAGTGCCGGTCGGCCGCCGACGACGACACCGGGCAGGACCCGGACGGCACCACCACGCAGGACTGGGAGCCGGACGACGACGGTCTCGGGCAGGCGATGATCCCCAGCACCGACAGCGCCGAGATCCGGGTCGCGGACGCCGCCGCCAGGAAGATCATCACGAGCACCAACGGGATGCGCCGGCAACTCGGCACCGATCGGGTACTGGGCAACCAGCAGATCAAGGTGGGCTTCGACCCGGCCAACTCGGCGATGTACGTCTGGTCGGACTACGTGCGGTGGAATCAGGGGCACGTCGAGGAATGGGCCGACATGGCAGCCGGTGAGGCATGCCGGGCGCTCGTGCGTGAGCGGGCGAGCGCTGGAGGCGCGTGGCCCTACGACCGCTACGCGGTGGCGGAGATCGGCGGCTCCGGCTACTTGATGATCCGCTGGGGCACGGCCACCACCCTGTCCGACTGTCCTGCCTGAGCGGCTTCGAGCGGGCGCCGGGTCGGTCCTCGACCACGGCCGCCCGCCTCAGGGCCACGCCGGCGTCACGGCACCTCGTACCGTACGAGTGCCTTGGCGAAGGGCTCGCCGCTGCGCCGGGCGTAGGTCATCCGCTCACGGACCTCGCTCAGCGTGCGGGGGCGGTAACCGGGCCCGCCGCAGCAGCTCTTGTGGAAGCGGACGCCGGCGTGCAGCAGCACGGACAGCGTCCGCCAGGCGGCGATGTCCCGGCGGCGGGGTGCGGCGAACGCGGAGCCGACGTGGATCAGGGGCTGAGCGCAGCGGGGGCAGACCCGCTGCCTGTCCCGGTCGTAGGGCTGCTTGTAGGAGGCCCGGCACGGCAAGCAGACGTAGGAGGTCTTCGCGTGGGCCATGTCGCCAGGGTAAGCAACGGGCGTGGAGGCGTCGACGGGAATTCCGGGGCCGTGACCGTCAGCAGGTCAGGTCACCCGACGTCCCGGGTTCGTTGGCGCCCGTGGAGAGCGAGATCTGCTTGACCTTGCCGGTGTAGTCCCCGACGGCTCCGTCCTCGATCTGTCCGTCGGAGTAGTAGAGGGCGGACGCCCAGGGCTCCGGATCGTCCTGCAGCCCGTCCATCAGTTCCTTCATGGTCGCCGTACGGAAGTTGATGTTCAGACAGCCACCGCCCAGGTACGACCAGTCGGGGTTGGTGCCCTCCGTCGGCTCCGTCGCGGACGCGTCGGACGGAAGCAGGGCGAGCGCGGCCTGCCCTGCCCGGTCCTCGTCGACGGGGGACGAGAACACGACGTCCACGTTGATGATGTGCTTCCTCAGCGCGGCGGCGGGCGGGACGGTGGCGCAGACGACCTCGTCCTTCGCGAGGCGGTAGGCCACGGGGTCACCGACGGGCATTCCCGTCTGCGCCGCACATGCCTTGGACCACGAGACCCGCGGATAGCGTCCGTCCCACCAGGTCACCGGCGAGGCGAGCCCCCGGCCGCCGTCGTCGTCCTCGGCCGGTCCGCCGAGGGTCTGGCCGGGAAGGGGGGCTTCCTTGAACGGTGTCACGTGCGGACAGAACTCCGTCCGCAGGAAGTCGGCCATCGCGGCGGCCTGCTCCTCGGTCCCGCCGTTCGCCTCGTCCGCATACCGAATGCCTCTCCAAGTCCGATAGCCGACGGCCACGTTGCGACAGGCTTCGACCTGGGCGACCGCGAGCTGACGGCGGTCCTCCAGGCTCGTCTCGACGCCGTCGCCGAGCCCGTAGTTGTTGGCATCGCCCACCTCGCCGAGCCGGTTGACCAAGTCGTCGTCGACACCCGCGGCGGACAGGACGTCCTCGATCGAGGTGTCGTCCTCGGCCGTCGTCTCCTCCGGCTCGGCGTCCGAGTCCGACGCGCTGCTGGACGGGGTCGGTTGCGTCTCGGCCACGTCCTCAGGAGCGGTGGCAGAGGAGTCCGCAGCCGAGGGTTCGGCGTCGCTCCCACAGCCGCCGACGGCGAGCACGGCGGCGACGAGGAGCGCGGTGCCGGCGGCACGTCGGTATCGGGACATGGGTGACTCCGTTTGAGGGTGCGGTTTGCAAGTGACGTGGCGGCAGTACTTGTCGCGGTACAGGTGTTCTGACAGCTCGTTGCCACAACGGCCGCATTGGCCATGCCGTCTGAGCCGATCACTGATTCCCCCGAGCCACGCGCGCGCCTGCCGGGAGGGGGCAACGTTGATCGAAATCAGTATGCGAGCCATGTACTGAGTTCACAAGAGGCGAGTTTCATCTGCGGGCGCTCGAGCCTGCTCGGATGGATGGTGGCAATAGGCTCGACCGTCGTCGAACCATGAGGTCAAAGAGACACATTCAGGGGGCGGCGCCTCGTCGGCGCCAGGCGCGCGGCCGCCCGCGTCTCCCAGCTGAACCTTGCAGAGCACCACCCCGGGCGTCGGACCCGGCATATGCCTTGACCTCCACATTTCCCACACATAAAGGTGGAACGCGAACTCTGTGAACAAAGTCAATGAGCGTAGTAGCCTCACAACATTACGGTCGCTGGGACACCGACCAACCCAGCCGCCAAGTACCTCGGAGACTGATCGATGAGTACCTCGGACGCCGTACCCGTCAGCCTTGCCGAAATCGCCCGGATCGCCGGTGTCGGGCGAGCCGCGGTGAGCAACTGGCGGCGGCGCCACGACTCCTTTCCCACGCGGATCGGGGGCACCGATGTCAGCCCGCAGTTCTCGCTGACGGAGGTCGAACAGTGGCTGCGGGACAACGGCAAGCTCAAGGACATCGGCGGCAGGGAGCTTCTCTGGCCGCGTTTCGAGGTGCTCGGCAGCCGTAACGAGTCGGGGCTGACCGTGGCCGAGGCCGCCCGCCGGATGCGTTCCCCCCGGGCACGGATCGCCCATCCCGAACTCTCCTCACACGCCCGTGAGTTGGTGGCAGAAGCGGCAAAGCTGGGGCGCGCGGAGGGGCCGCGCGAGACCTTCGAGTTCCTGCTGCAACGATGGCTGGAAACCCACGTCCGGCAGCTCAGCACCACACCGCCGCCACTGGCGACACTGATGACCCGGATCGCCCTCGGCGTTCGCCTCGGCTCGGAGGAGGACGGCGGACTGACCATCCTCGATCCGGCATGCGGCACGGGTCACCTGGCCGCCGCGGCCGCTCAGGAGTACGACGGCCCGCGGCTGGAACTGCTCGGCTGCGAGAAGGATCCGGCGCTGGCGGCACTGGCAGCCGCCCGGCTCGATTTCGTCACGGAGGACCGTGACGTCCGTACGCGCATCGCCACGGCCGACGCGCTGCGGGAGGATCCCTTCAGCGGGGCCAGGGCCGACATCGCGTTGTGCAACCCGCCTTTCAACGAACGTGACTGGGGCTACGAGGAACTCGCCACCGACCAGCGCTGGACTCATGGGCTGCCCCCACGGACCGAGCCCGAACTGGCCTGGGTGCAGCACCTCCTCTCCCATCTCAAGCCCGGCGGTACCGCCGTGGTCGTCCTCCCACCCGCGGTCGCGTCACGCAAGGCGGGCCGTCGTATCCGCGGCTCGCTGCTGCGCACCGGAGCGCTCAGGGCGGTTGTGTCACTGCCCCCGGGCAGCGCCCAACCGCACAGCGTCTCCTTGCAGTTGTGGGTCCTGCGCGCGGCGCCGGACGGCCCCGCGGCGACTGTCCCGAGCCAGGACGCCCTGCTGGTGGACGCCACCCGGTTCGCACGACCCGGGACTCGCGAGCCGAGCCCCGACTGGGACGCTCTAGGTTCGTTCGTCCTCACCGCGCTCGCCGCCCTCGACCATCCCGACCGGGAGACACCGCAGGACGCGGTACGCGTTCCCCTGATCGACCTTCTGGACGACGAGGTGGACGTCACCCCGGGTCGTTACACGGCCTCGGCGTCGGAGCCGTCCCCGAAGGAGCTCGCCGTGCGGTGGGACGCCTTCGGGGCTCTGCTCACCGAGCTGGCAGATCACGCACGGTATCTCTCCGTGCTCGACGTGGAGGCCGGCACTCAGCAGACCACGACGACCGTGGGCGACCTCGTCAAGGCCGGCGCCCTGGCACTGGGCGCCGGTCAGCAGCCCCCGGAAACGACGGCACCGGTCAGCGGGACCGCCGTACCGCTGCTCACCATCGCCGACCTGCTGCACGACGGCACTCCGAGCGGGCTGCTGACCACCGGATCGGCGCACACCGTCGCCGAGGAGGGCGATGTCGTGGTCGCCGGAGTGATCCGGGCCTTCAGGGCATGGGTGCACGAGGGCCCTCCGATGGCCCTCGGTCCGCAGCTCTACACCCTGCGGGTGGACTCGGAGAAGCTCGACCCCCACTTCCTCGCCGGATGCCTGCGCGCTCCGGCCAACGGCCGCCAGGCCGGCACCCACGCCTCCAGTTCCTCCCGCGTCGACATCCGGCGCCTGCAGGTTCTGCAGCTTCCCTTGGAGAAGCAGGCGGTGTACGCGGAGACATTCCGTCGCCTCAGGGCCTTCGAACGGCTCCTCGACGAGACTCAGGCATCGGGTTCCGCCCTGGGCGGCGACATGAGCGATCGGCTCGCGGCGGGCGGCCTGACCATCTGAATCCAGGCCGCTGCCGACGTCGCGGGAGAGGTCGACCGGGACATCTCGGTGGACTCCACCATCGTGCGGGCCCATCAGCATGCAGCCGGTGCCGATCAGCAGGCTGAAGCAGTCCGGGGCCGTCGCCACCCGCCATGACAAGCGCGGCTACGTCTTCCTTGGTACCGCCACAGCGGCTGCCCTTGTCATCTGGCTCCGAATTGACCGCTCGGACAGGGGTTACGGTGTGCCGCCGCCCTTCCCGTCACCACCGGTGAGCTGACCCACCATCATGACGATGAGGCCGGCAAGGAGAATCGCGGCGCCGATCAGCGTTCCCAATGGCCGAGCGCCGGAAGCGCTGATCATCAACCCGAAGACCAGTTGCCAGCACAGCGCAAAGGCCACCACCAGTTGCCCCCAGCCGTAGATCCGCGGGGCGCGAACATGGCGCCGGTTCATCGGAAGCACCCAGCCACTGGTAACCGCCGCAACGCCGGAGGCGGCGATGAACAGCGCCAACAGGACAAGCGGCACGGCGAGGTACAGCTTCACGGTCTCTCCCCTGCCCACTGGGCCCACGTCCGGCTACGGCATGATCATGACACCCGTCGCGACACACGTCCATCATCACGCAGGCCCGGTGATCGGCCGGACAAGTCCTGGTCGGACTTCCGTGCCAGCCCCGCGGCGATGAGACGCTCCCAGACAGTGATCTCCTGGTCGCCGCCACTGTGGCTCGGGCTGTCAGCGACGGCGGGGCGCCACAGCGACGCGGGAACGATCCCGGGGTCGAGGATCTCCAAGCCGTCCAGCAGGGATTCGATCTCCTCGTCGGTGCGCCACCGGCCGCGGCCGAAGGTCTGCTGGAGGACTCCCTCGGCCTCCCCCGTCTCCGGGTTGTCGCCGGAGCGAAAGTGGCTGAGGAAGAAGTAGCTGCCCGGGGGCACCTGGTCGCGCCAGTAGCGGACGATCCCGGCCGGGTCCTCCTCGTCGTTCACGTGGTGCAGGACGGCGCTGAGGATGACGGCGACGGGGCGTCGGAAGTCGATCAGCTCCAGGGTATCCGGGTGGGTACGGACGTCCTCGGGGTTGCGTACATCGCCCGCGACGACCCGGGTCCGGTCGTTCTCCTCCAGCAACGCAACTCCGTGGACCAGTACTTGGGGGTCGATGTCGACGTACACGACCCGGGACTCCGGAGCGTGCCGTTGCGCGACCTGGTGGACGTTGTCGGCGGTCGGTAGACCACTGCCCAGGTCGATGAACTGCCGCACGCCGGACTTCGTCACGATCTCTTCGACAGCCCGGATCAGCGCCGCGCGGTTGGCGAAGGCGATCGCCACCGAACCAGGGAGGTCACGCTTGAACACGTCGCCGATCTCCCGGTCCACGGCGTAGTTGTCCTTGCCGCCGAGCAGGTAGTCGTAGACGCGGGCGATACTGGGCCTTGTGGGGTCGATGGAGGAGCCTTCATCCGTCATGGCGGCCATCCTCCTCCGCGGGGTCGCGTGTGTGAACGGGCGGCGGTGTCAGGGACGTTGGGCGTGTCGCCCGGCGACGTCATCGGCTTGGTCGCGTTCCGCAAGCAGTACGTGCCGATTTCCCGCTCGCACGCCGGCAGGGCGGCGTACGTCGACGGGTGTCGGTGTACGCCGCCCCGGGGTGGGACGGGTGCGGGGATGGCCCGCGTGGTCATGGCGGTTACCTGGGGTCCTGGTCGAACTTCTTGGCGGACCAGAGGTAGCCGAGGACGGCGAGGGCGAGGCACCAGGCGATGGCGAGCCAGCCGTTGTTGCCGATCTCGGTACCGAGGAGGAGTCCGCGCAGGGTTTCGATGGCGGGGGTGAACGGCTGGTACTGGGCGATGGGCTGGAACCAGCCGGGCATGGCGTCGATGGGGACGAAGGTGCTGGACAGGAGCGGCAGCAGGATCAGGGGCATGGCGTTGTTGCCGGCGGCCTCGGCGTTCGGGCTGATCAGGCCCATGCCGACGGCGATCCAGGTGAGCGCGGTGGAGAAGAGTACGAGCAGTCCGAACGCCGCGAGCCATTCCCAGAGGGTGGCGTCGGTGGAGCGGAAGCCGATGGCCACGGCGACGGCGCCGACGAGGACGACGCTGATGACGGACTGCAGGACGCTGCCGATGACGTGTCCGATGATCACCGAGCCGCGGTGGATCGCCATGGTGCGGAAGCGGGCGATGATGCCCTCGGTCATGTCGTTGCAGACGGAGACCGCGGTGCCGACCACGGTGCTGCCGATGGTCATCAGCAGCAGGCCGGGGACGACGAAGGCGATGTAGGCGGAGCGGTCCGGTCTGCCGCCGCCGATACCGGCGCTCATGGTGTCGCCGAAGATGTAGACGAACAGGAGCAGCAGCATGATCGGGGTGAGCAGGAGGTTGAGGGTGAGGGAGGGGTAGCGCCGGGCGTGCAGGAGGTTGCGGCGCAGCATGGTGGAGGAGTCGCGCAGGGCGAGGGCGATGGTGCTCATCGGGCGTTCTCCTTGGGCTGGTTCGGAATGCCGGCGCCGCCGGTGAGGGCGAAGAAGACGTCGTCGAGGTCGGGGGTGTGCACGGTCAGTTCGTCGGCCTCGACGCCGGCGGAGTCCAACCGGTCGAGGATGGAGCGCAGTTCGCGCTGGCTGCCGTCGCTGGGGATGTGCAGGGCGAGGGCCTGGTCGTCCCGGGTGACCTCGCGCAGGGCGGTGGCGGCGCTCTGGTAGGCGGCGGGGTCGGTGAAGCGGAGCCGGACGTGACCGCCTGGGACGATGCGCTTGAGTTCGTCGGCGGTGCCCTGAGCGGCGATCTTCCCGCCGTGGAGGACGGCGATGCGGTCGGCGAGTTGGTCGGCCTCCTCCAGGTACTGGGTGGTGAGGAAGACGGTGACGCCGCCGGTGACGAGTTCGCGGATGATCTGCCACATGTTGTGCCGGGAGCGCGGGTCGAGGCCGGTGGTCGGCTCGTCGAGGAAGATGATGCGGGGGCTGCCGACCAGGGTCATGGCGATGTCGAGACGGCGCTTCATGCCGCCGGAGTAGGTGGAGGCGGGCTTCTTCGCGGCGTCGGTGAGGTCGAAGCGCTCCAGCAGTCCGGCGGTCACCCGGCGCCCCTCGCGCCGGGTGAGGTGGTTCAGGTCCGCCATGAGGAGCATGTTCTCCTCGCCGGTGATCAGGCCGTCGACGGCGGAGAACTGCCCGGTGACGCCGATCGCGGCGCGCACGGCCTGCCCTTCGGTGCCGAGGTCGTGACCGCCGACGCGGAGGGGGCCGCTGTCGGGGTCGGGCGAGATGAGGGTGGAGAGGATGTTGACGGCGGTGGTCTTGCCGGCGCCGTTCGGGCCGAGCAGGGAGAAGATCGTTCCCTCCGGCACGGCCAGGTCGACGCCGTCCAGGACGGTCTTGTCGCCGTAGGACTTTCGCAGCCCGTTCGCCGCGATGGCCAGGTCGGTCATGAGAGGTGCCCCCTTGTTTACTGTCTGCTGTTTGCCGTCTGCGGATTCAGAGGCTGCGGGCGGTGATGTCGCCGTAGGCGGTGGTGGCGTGGATGGCCAGGCCGGCGGCGGCGCCGTCGGAGTTCCGCAGCGCGTTGTGGATCCGGCCGTAGCCGGTGCCGGCGTCCAGGGAGGCGGAGACTCCGCGGGCGGCGCCGACGGTGATCTCGCCGTGCTGGGTGCGCAGGGTGACCTCACCGCGCAGGGCCTCGGCGACGCTGATGTCGCCCTTCTGGGTGCTGATCTCGGCGGGGCCGCCCAGGCGGCCGACCGTGACATCGCCGGCCTGGAGGCTGAGGCGGGCGCCGGCGGTCTCGTCGAGCTTGACCGAGCCCTGCGCACCCTCGAAGGTGACGTCACCGAGGCGCCCGACGCCCCGGAGTTCGGCGAGGGCCGCCTTCGCCTCGACGCGGGAGCCGGCCGGCAACTGGACGGTCACCTCGATGGACCCGGAGGGGCCGAGGATCCTGTTCTTCGCCGCAGGGGTCTGGATGCGCAGCACGCCTTCGGCGTAGGCGACCTCGGTCTCCTCCGCCGCCTTGACGTCGCGGCCCTTGGAGGCGTCGGCGGGCAGTACCTCGACCGTGGTGTCGGTCCGGTCGGCGGCGATGAACCGGATGTGCCCCGAGGGGATGTCCAGGACCGCGGAGACCGGGGCGGAGGTGTCGAACTTCTGCATGGTGTGCTCCCTCTTCTGTGTCGCCGGGCCCGTGCGGCCCGTTGTTTCCGACGAGGGAAAAGCTACGTTGCGTTCATTGGTTCGGCAACATGCTTATTGCGTTGCATCACAGTAAGCACAGGCAGGAGTACGTATTTCGTTGCAACGGGTGTGGCGCTAACGCAACGGCACCAGGAACGTTCGTTGCAATGAAGTGAGAGTGAACGCTATAGTGGGCGCCACCACGGAACACGAAGGAGACCGCGATGCCGGGAGGCCGACTCACCCAGCAGGAACGCCAGCAGATCTCGCTGGGACTGGCCGACGGCCTCGCCTACGCGGAGATCGCCAGGCGTCTCGACCGTCCGACCTCGACCATCACCCGCGAGGTGATGCGCAACGGCGGCCCCACCGCCTACCGCGCCGACCTCGCCCACCGCGCGACCGAACACCGCGCCCACCGCCGCAGGCAGACCACGCCCCGGGACGCGAAGGCGGCCCCGCAGGCCCACGGCCGTGACGCCGAGGCGGTGCGCGAGTACGAGGAGGCGTTCACCACCCTCCTGATGCGGCAGGGCCTGCCGAAGATGATGTCCCGGGTGCTGACCTGCCTCTACACCGACGACACGGGCAGCCTCACCGCGTCGGAACTCGCCCGGCACCTCCAGGTCAGCCCGGCATCGATCTCCAAGGCCATCACGCAACTCGAGAGCCAGGGCCTCATCCGCCGGGAACGCGACGAACGCCGCCGCGAGCGCTACATAGTGGACAACGACGTCTGGTACCAGGGAATGATCGCCGCCGCCCGGTCCAACGCCGAGCTCGCCGAGACCGCACGGCAGGGCGTCGCCCTCCTCGGCCCCGACACCCCCGCCGCCGCCCGCCTCGAGAACATCGCCCGCTTCGTCGACTTCGTCGGCGAGAGCCTCGCCCGCGCCGCGGAACAGGCCCGAGACATCCTGTACGCGCAGCCCGGGCCACCCCAGACCGGCACCGCCGGGCCTGGGGTGCCCAGCCGCGACGGGGCGGGGGAGATCGGACCGGGAGGGCACCCGTGATCGACGGGGCGGTGGTGGAGCGTCACCTTCGGGTAGGCGACCCCGTTGACGATGGGCGTGTCGTTGAACTGCTCCATGCCCATGTAGACGTTCGGCGTGCCGGGGATCTGCTCCGGCTCGCAATAAGGGGCGTCCTGGTACTGCCAGGTCGACTCGTCGTCGAGCTCGCACTCGTGATCGCGCCGCCCGCACGCGATGGAGCAACCGGGCGCAGAGGGACAAGGAAGCGGCGCGGGCGGACCTCGCTCGGTGGCGCGTTCCCGGAACCCCCGAGCTGGTGGCCCTGTCCCCGCCCACTCGCCCGGGGCGGGCGCTTCGGAGCGTAGCCGAAGGACAACGGTTCGATTTCTGTACGGGCCAGGGGCTGACGCCGGGGTTCCGGCGCGCGGTAACGTGCGCGATCGGCCCGATGATCACACCGTCCGGGGACTGTTATGCCTGATCCTTCCATGCCGCCGGGCGCCCGGCCGGCGTCGCCCGTGACCTCCTGTGTCACGGGCGAGTCGCGAGCCCGGTCCTTGAGGCGGCGTCTGACGCTGTCCTCTGTGCTGCCGCCGGGCGTGGTCACCGTGGCCGCCGCGGTGGCCACCGCGCTCGTCGGCGACGGCCACCTGGACCGGGCGGACCAGGGTGTGGTCTGCGGCAGCGTGGTCCTCATCGGCGCCCTGGCGTCCGGGATCGCGGGCGTACGGGCTTCGGCGGAGGCACGAGCGGTCACCCACCACTGGGCGGAGCTGTCCCGCGCGGCCGACCGGAACCGTGCCGAGCTGGCCGAGCTGACCCGTACCACGGCCGAGGGCAGGGCCGAACTGGCAATGTTGTGCCGCCGGTTGCGGGCCGGGGAGCGGCCTGCGCGGTGCCGGCCGGAACTGCCGCCGCGGACCGGCCCGGACGAACTCTCCCGCCTCGGATTCGAGATCGCCACGGCCCGGAACGAGGCGGAGGCAGCCCTGCTGGAGACCGCCGCCGGTGCGGTCGGCTCGGAACACGACTCCCGGCTGGCGCAGTTCGAGGTGTTCGCCAACCTGGCACGCCGCCTGGAGTCCCTGGTGCACCGGGAGATCGGCCTGCTGGACGACCTGGAGAACGAGGTCGAGGACCCCGACCTGCTCAAGGGGCTGTTCCGGGTGGACCACCTGTCCACCCGGATCCGCCGCTACGCCGAGAACCTGGCCGTGCTCGGCGGCGCGAACACCCACCGCCAGTGGACCCGCCCCGTCGGCCTGACCGACGTGCTGCGTTCCGCCGTCGCGGAGATCGACCACTACGCCCGGGTCAAGCTGGTCCCGCCCATCGATGGAACGGTCAGCGGCCACGCCGTGGTCGACGTCGTTCACCTGCTGGCCGAGCTGCTGGAGAACGCGACGGTCTTCTCCCCGCCCCAGACCACCGTGCACGTGCGGGTGGAGCCCGTCGCGGCGGGGCTGGCGATCGAGGTCGAGGACCGGGGTCTGGGCATGTCCCCGGGCGAACGCAACCAGATGAACACCGTTTTGAGCGCACCCGACGAGGTCGCCCTCGGCGAGCTGCTGCAGGACGGCCGGATCGGCCTGTACGTGGTCTCCGTCCTGGCTCAGCGACACGATGTCGCCGTGCGGTTGCTGAGCAACGTCTACGGCGGCACTCAGGCCGTCATGGTGCTGCCCAGCGCACTGCTCGGCCCGCAGCCGGCAGCGCCCGCGCACGACACCGTTCCGGCCCCTGACGCCGAGCCGCAGGCCCCCGTGGAGCCCGAGGCCGCGGACCCCCGGGCGACAGAGATGACCGCCGTCGCGGATCCACCCGTGTCCGATTCCGGACCGGAGCCGGCCCCGGTGTCCGCCGACAGCGAGGGCGACCGTCCGCGGCTGCCTCAGCGCCGCCGCCAGGACCAGGCCGTCGAACGGCCGCACCCGGTCCGCGGCGCCGGTGCTTTCGAGGACGTCGCACACGACCCGGGCCTGATGGCCGCGTTCCAGTCCGGCCTGCGCAGGGCCGAGGAAGCGGAGACACCCTGATGGCCGAGACCACCCTGAAGGCCGGGGCTCCGTCCCGCAAGCCGTTTCCTTCTGCCGAAGAGGAGTACACCATCGTGGCGAGCGAAGACCTTTCCTGGCTGTTGGCGGGGCTGGTGAGCCGGGTGCCGCACACCCGAAGCGCCTTGTTGCTGTCCTCGGACGGCCTGGTGAAGGCAGCGGAGGGGCTCGACAACGACGCCGCGGACCAGTTGGCCGCGCTCGCCAGCGGGCTGTACTCGTTGGCGCGCAGCGCGGGCCGGCACTTCGACGACGGCGGGGACGTGCGGCAGATCGTGACGGAGCTCAGCAGCTCGCTGCTGTTCGTCTCGTCCGCCGGGCACGGCGCGGTGCTGGCGGTGCTGGCCGGACGCGAGGCGGACGCGGGGGTGCTGGGCTACGAGATGGGGATGATGGTGAAGAGCGTGCGCCCGCACCTGGCCACACCGCCCCGGCACCCGGTGGGATGACCGATGACGCCGGTCCTCCCGGACGGACCGCTGGTCAACGAAGCGGCCGGGCGGCTGGTCCGTCCCTACACCGTGAGTGACGGCCGGACCAGGGCCACGTCCCACTTCACGCTGGTGACCATGGTGCGGGCCACCGGCGCCCAGACGCAGGGCGCCTTCGGCCTGGAACATGCGCGGGTGCTGGGGCTGTGCGAACAGCCGGTGAGCGTCGCCGAGGTCGCGGCCCGGATGCAGGTGCCCGCCGCCGTGGTCAAGGTGCTGCTGTCCGATCTGGCCGAGGGCGGCGCGGTGGTCGCGGGTGATACGCCCCCGGCGCCCTCGGGCCACTACGAACGACCTGATCGAGACCTCCTGGAAGCGGTACGCGATGGCCTCCTCAAACGACTGTGACCCGCTGCCCGCCGGCGTCCTGCCGGTGGGCATCAAGGTGCTGATCGCCGGCGGGTTCGGCGTGGGAAAGACCACCCTCGTCAACGCGCTCAGCGAGATCGAGCCGCTGAGCACCGAGGAGATGCTGACCGCCGTCAGCGCGGCCACGGACCGGCTGGACGGAGTGGAGAACAAGGCCACGACCACGGTGGCCCTGGACTTCGGCCGGATCACGCTCGATCCGGCCCATGTCCTGTACTTGTTCGGCACGCCCGGACAGGAGCGCTTCTGGTTCATGTGGGACGAGCTCTCCGAGGGGGCGCTCGGGGCGGTGGTTCTCGCCGACACCCGCAGGCTGGAGCACTCCTTCGCGGCGGTGGACTTCTTCGAGCGGCGCGGCATGCCCTTCGTCGTCGCCGTCAACGAGTTCGACGGAGCCCACCGCTACCGCGGGGAGGAGGTGCGGACCGCGCTCGACCTCGGTGAAGAGGTGCCGGTGGTGCTGTGCGACGCCCGCGTCCAGAGCTCGGGCATCCGCGTGCTGCTCGAACTGATTCAGCATCTGCTCACGACAAGGAGTTCCCATGGCACCGACACCGACCAACCCCTCCTCCGGGCCTGAGTCCGGGATCGCCCTGCGCCACCTGCTCCTCCCCCCGGAGGACCCACAGGTGCGTGCCCGATCCGAGCGGTTGCGCGAGCTGGGCATCGACGGCCGTCCGGATGCGGAACTCGACGCCTTCGCACGGGAACTGGCACACCGTACCGGCGGCTGCTACGCCGGGGTCAACTTCTTCCTCGACGCCGACCGCCAGTACTTCGCCGGCTTGTACAGCGCCGCGCAGGACACCACGGTCCACGTGGGGCCGCCGTTGCTGGAGGAGCCGGTGCCCGGCCGCGTCATGCCCCGCGACATCGACATGGGCATCTGCCCGCACGTGGTCAAGCGCCGCCGGGCGCTGGTGTTGGAGGACATCCGGGACTTCCCGCGGTTCGCCGGGAACCCGGTGGTCGACGCGATCGGCGTCCACTCCTACCTGGGCGCACCGCTGATAGACAGCACCGGCGTGGTGCTCGGCACTATCTGCGTGGTCGACCAGGACCCACAGCCGTGGGGGCGCAAGGGGCTGGAGACCATAAAGGCCATGGCCGCCGAACTCGTCGAGCGGCTGGAGGAGACGGCGCACCGTCGCAGCTGACCGGCGCTGCCGGACTCGCACGCGGCCGCCCCGGAGCCTCCCCGGCGCGGCCGGCCGGCACCCGACCGCCGACGAAAGAGGTCCCCGCCACGAAGCCCTGAGCATCACCATCACCTACGACAACGCAACGAGGACCCCGACCGTCAGGTCGAGGCCCTCGATTCCGTATCGCTCCAAGCAGTGTCCGAGGGGGGACTTGAACCCCCACGCCCGATAAAGGGCACTAGCACCTCAAGCTAGCGCGTCTGCCATTCCGCCACCCGGACCAGGTGTCTGCCGCCTGACCGGGGGTGTTCCCCGCGGCGACATGAACAACAATACCAAGGTTTCGGGGTGCGTTTCACCTGCGTATCCGGGTGGTGGGCGGCGGGCGGGGGCCTTGTGGGACCCGCCCGCGACGCCTACGGAATGTGACCGAACGGGTACGGGAGGCGGCGCGTCAGGGCATGAGCTGGTACTCCGGGAAGTTGCCGGGCGGCCGCTCCCCCGCCGGGCCCTGGGTGACGGCGCGGACCAGGAGTTCGCCGCCGACGAAGGCGCCGCGCCAGGAGGCGCCGAAGCCGCCGAACAGCTCGTCGCGGTCGCCGCGGGAGCGGGGTGTGCCGTGGCCGATCTTGAAGGCGCGGATCTGCGGGGCCAGCCGTTCGAAGGTGGCCCTGTCGTCCGTGGCGAGGGTGGCGACGAGGGCGCCGTTGGACGCGTTCATCGCGGCCAGCAGCTCCGCCTCGGTGTCGACCAGGACGATCGTGTCGACCGGGCCGAAGGGTTCCGCGTGGTGGAGCGGGGAGGAGCGGGGCGGGTTGAGGAGGGTGACCGGGTGGACGTAGGCCGAGGTGTCCTGGCCGGGCAGGAAGCGGGCGTCGGCCTCCTTGCCGCGGTACAGAGGGACGGCGCCGCGGTCGATGGCCTCCGCGACCTGGTCGCGCAGCTCCTTGGCCTTGGCCGCGTTGATCAACGGGCCGAAGTCCAGTTCCGGGCAGGGGTCGGCCTCTCGCTCCACCGCCAGGGGGTGGCCCACCCTCACCCTGCGTACGGCCGGCAGGTACGCCGCGAGGAAGGCGTCGAAGGAGTCGCGCTGGACCACGAAGCGCGGGTACGCCGTGCAGCGCTGTTTGCCGTAGTCGAAGAGTTTCGGGACGAGGGCCGTGAGCGCGTCCCAGTCCGAGTAGTTCCAGATGCCCCAGGTGTTCAGGCCCTCCTGTTCGAGGATGTGCCGTTTGCCGAGGTCGGTGACGGCCGTGGCGACGGCGGCGCCGGTGTCGCGGCCGCCGACGAAGGAGACGCAGCCGATCTCGGGGGCACGGACGAGGGCCTGGGACAGCTCTCCCCCGCTGCCGCTGACCAGGGTGACGGGGAGACCCTCGCGGGCGGCGAGCGCGCAGGCCAGGGTGAGGCAGGCGACCCCGCCGTCGGTGGGGGTCTTGGCGATGACGGCGTTGCCCGCGAGCGCCTGGACGAGCAGGGCGTGCACGAGGACGCTCATCGGGTAGTTCCAGCTGGCGATGTTGGAGACCGGGCCGTCCAGCGGGGCCCGGCCGGCGATCATCGGCTCGACGCCGTCGACGTACCAGCGGACCCCGTCGATGGCGCGGTCCACGTCGGCCTGGGCGAGCCGCCAGGGCTTGCCGATCTCCCAGACGAGGAGGAGGGCGAGGAGTTCGCGGTGCTCGGTGAGGGCGTCGAGGGTGGCGGCGACCCGCGCCCGGCGTTCGGCCAGCGGGATGTGCCGCCAGGCGCGGTGCTGGTCGAGGGCGGCGGCCACGGCCTGGCGGGCGGTGGCCCGGTCCAGCCGGGGCGGGCCGGCGATGGGGCTGCCGTCGACCGGGCTGATGGCGGGCAGCGCCCGGCCGTCGGCGTGCCAGGCGGCGTTCCAGAGGTTGAGGACGCGGTCGTCCCGGAAGGCCTCGGGGGCGGCGGTGAGGCAGCGCCGCCAGGCCTCGGTCCAGGACGTGCCGTTCTTGAGGGTGAGGGTGGGTGCCATTCGGTAGCTCCGCTTCCGGTGCACGGTCGGGGGCGGGAGGTGCATGGCTGGTCCGGTCACCGCACGGCTCGCGCCGCCGTGCGGGGAGGACGTCGTACGGCGCCGGGGGCGTCCGGCGGAAGACCGCGCGGGCCGGGGCGCAGGAAGGAAGTTACCGCCGCGGCAACATGTGCGACAGTGACCGCGTCTCCACTATGAGTGACCTCACGTGCGGTCGCGCAGCAGGGTGAGGGCGAGCCGGGCCGTCTCGGTCGGGGTGCCGCCCACGCGGACGCCGGCCGCCTCCAGTGCCGCCTTCTTCGCCTGGGCCGTACCGGCCGAGCCGGAGACGATGGCGCCCGCGTGGCCCATGGTGCGGCCCTCGGGGGCGGTGAACCCGGCGATGTAGCCGACGACGGGCTTGGTGACGTGGTCGCGGATGTACGTGGCCGCGCGTTCCTCCGCATCGCCGCCGATCTCCCCGATGAGCAGGACGAGTTCGGTGTCGGGGTCGTCCTGGAAGGCGGCCAGGCAGTCGATGTGGCTGGTGCCGATGACGGGGTCGCCGCCGATGCCGACGCAGGTGGAGAAGCCGATGTCGCGCAGTTCGTACATCAGTTGGTAGGTGAGGGTGCCCGATTTGGAGACCAGGCCGATGGGGCCGGGCTTGGTGATGTCGGCCGGGATGATGCCCGCGTTGGACTGGCCAGGGGTGATCAGGCCGGGGCAGTTGGGGCCGATGACGCGGGTGCCGCGCTGTGCGGCGTACGTGGTGAAGGCGACGGTGTCGTGGACCGGGATGCCCTCGGTGATGACGACGGCGAGCGGGATGCGGGCGTCGGCGGCCTCGGTGACGGCCGCCCTGGCGAAGGCGGGTGGGACGAAGACGACGGTGACGTCGGCTCCGGTGGCCCGGATGCCGTCGGCGACCGATCCGAAGACGGGGACCACCTGTCCGTCGAAGTCGGCGGAGCGGCCCGCTTTTCGCGGGTTGACGCCGCCGACGACGTTCGTACCGGCGGCGAGCATGCGCCGGGTGTGCTTCATGCCCTCGCCGCCGGTCATGCCCTGGACGAGGACCTTGCTCTCCTTGGTGAGGTGGATGGCCATGTTCCCTCTCCTCAGGCGGTGCGGGCGAGTTCGGCGGCCCGGCGGGCGGCGCCGTCCATGGTGGTGGCCTGCTCGACCAGCGGGTGCGCGCGCGCCTCGAGGATCGCCCGGCCCCGGGCCGCGTTGTTGCCGTCGAGCCGGACGACCAGCGGCCTGGTCAGCCGGATGCCGTCCACGGCCGCGACGATGCCCTCGGCGACGGCGTCGCAGGCGGTGATTCCGCCGAAGACGTTGACGAGGACGGACTTCACCGCCGGGTCGGAGAGGATCACCGACAGCCCGTCGGCCATGACGCGGGCGGAGGCGCCGCCGCCGATGTCGAGGAAGTCGGCGGGCCGCGCGCCGCTGCCGGCGACCACGTCCAGGGTGGACATGACCAGGCCCGCGCCGTTGCCGATGACGCCGACCTCGCCGTCGAGTTTGACGTAGTTGAGGCCATGGGCGGCGGCCGCCGCCTCCAGCGGGTCGTGGTACTCCTCCGGCTCGGCTCCCCAACGGGTCTGCCGGTAGCGGGCGTTGTCGTCGAGGGTGACCTTGCCGTCGAGGGCGAGGACACGGCCGTCGGTGGTCGTCACGAGCGGGTTGACCTCGACGAGGAGCGCGTCCTCCCGGGTCAGTACCTGCCAGAGCCTGACCAGTACGTCGGCGGTCCGTGGCGGGAGGCCCGCCGCGTCGGCGATCTCGGCCGCCTTCGCGGAGGTGACGCCCCGTGCGGGGTCGACGGGGATGCGGGCCACCGCCTGGGGCCTGGTCGCGGCGATCTCCTCGATCTCCGTGCCGCCCTCCGCCGAGGCGATCGCGAGGAAGCCGCCCGCCGCGCGGTCGAGGACGTAGGAGACGTAGAACTCCCGCTCGATCTCGACGGGTTCGGCCACCATGACCTTGCCGACCCGGTGTCCCTTGATGTCCATGCCGAGGATCTGGCGTGCCGTGAGTTCCGCGGCGGCCGGGTCGGCGGCGAGCTTGACGCCGCCCGCCTTCCCTCGGCCGCCGGTCTTCACCTGCGCCTTGACGACGACCCGTCCGCCGAGCCTGCGGGCGATCTCACGGGCCTGCCTGGGCGAGTCGGTGACCTCCGCCTTCGGCACCACGATGCCGTGTTCCTCGAAGAGTTCCCTTGCCTGATGCTCGTACAGGTCCATTCCGGCTCCTGTCTCGAAAGTGCCGCACGCCCCCTGGACACCACCCACCGGATGCGGGATAACAAGGTTCATACAGTATTCGTCGACTGTATGCAATCGACAGTCGACCGTATCCAGCGAACCGTGGACGTGCCGCATCCGCGCGTCCCCTCCCCTCCACGAAGGGACAGGACTTCGCCATGCCCGACGACACCCAGGACGTCATCTCCGGTGGTCATCTCGTTGCCAAGGCGCTGAAGGCGGAAGGGGTCGACCGCATCTACACCCTCTGCGGCGGCCACATCATCGACATCTACGACGGCTGCGTCGACGAGGGCATAGAAGTCGTCGACGTCCGGCACGAACAGGTCGCCGCGCACGCCGCCGACGGCTACGCCCGGATCACCGGCAAACCGGGCTGCGCGGTGGTCACCGCGGGACCGGGCACGACGGACGCCGTCACGGGAGTGGCCAACGCCTTCCGCGCGGAGTCGCCGATGCTGCTGATCGGCGGTCAGGGCGCGCTCACCCAGCACAAGATGGGGTCACTGCAGGACCTGCCGCACGTCGACATGATGACCCCCATCACCAAGTTCGCGGCGACGGTGCCGGACACCGCGCGGGCGGCGGACATGGTGTCGATGGCGTTCCGCGAGTGCTACCACGGCGCGCCAGGGCCGTCCTTCCTGGAGATCCCCAGGGACGTCCTCGACGCGAAGGTGCCGGCGGCGAAGGCGCGGGTGCCCAGGTCCGGGGCCTACCGCGCCTCGACCCGCTCGGCCGGCGACCCCGAGGCGGTCGAGAAGCTCGCCGACCTGCTGGTGCACGCGGAGAAGCCGGCGATCCTGCTCGGCAGCCAGGTGTGGACCACCCGCGGCACCGCGGCCGCCATCGACCTCGTACGCGCCCTCAACGTCCCCGCGTACATGAACGGGGCCGGCCGCGGCACGCTGCCGCCCGGCGACCCGCACCACTTCCAGCTCTCGCGCCGGTACGCGTTCTCGAACGCCGACGTGATCGTGATCGTCGGCACCCCGTTCGACTTCCGCATGGGCTACGGCAAGCGCCTCTCCCCCGACGCCACCGTCGTGCAGATCGACCTGGACTACCGCACCGTCGGCAAGAACCGGGACATCGACCTCGGCATCGTCGGCGACGCGGGACTCGTGCTCAAGTCCGTCGCCGAGGCCGCCTCCGGGCGCCTCAACGGCGGTGCGTCCAGGCGCAAGGAGTGGCTGGACGAGCTGCGGGCGGCCGAGCAGGCGGCGATCGAGAAGCGGCTGCCGCAGCTGCGCTCGGACGCCTCCCCCATCCATCCCTACCGGCTGGTCGGCGAGATCAACGACTTCCTCACCGAGGACTCGGTCTACATCGGCGACGGCGGTGACATCGTCACCTTCTCCGGCCAGGTCGTGCAGCCCAAGTCGCCCGGCCACTGGATGGATCCGGGCCCGCTCGGCACCCTCGGCGTCGGCGTCCCCTTCGTGCTCGCCGCCAAGCAGGCCCGCCCCGACAAGGAGGTGGTTGCCCTCTTCGGCGACGGCGCGTTCTCGCTCACCGGCTGGGACTTCGAGACGCTGGTCCGCTACGACCTGCCGTTCGTCGGCATCGTCGGCAACAACTCCTCGATGAACCAGATCCGTTACGGCCAGGCCGCCAAGTACGGCAAGGAGCGCGAGCGGGTCGGCAACACCCTCGGCGACGTGCCCTACGACCGGTTCGCGCGGATGCTCGGCGGCCACGGCGAGGAGGTCCGCGATCCCGCCGACATCGGCCCCGCCCTGCGCCGGGCCCGCGAGTCGGGCAAGCCGTCGCTGATCAACGTCTGGGTCGACCCGGACGCGTACGCCCCCGGAACCATGAACCAGACGATGTACAAGTGAGGTGACTGCGGTGACCACCAAGGCGCTGACCGGCATCCGCGTCCTCGACATGACCCATGTGCAGTCCGGGCCCTCCGCCACGCAGTTGCTGGCCTGGCTCGGTGCCGATGTCGTCAAGCTGGAGGCGCCGTCCGGCGACATCACCCGCAAGCAGCTGCGGGACCTGCCGGACGTCGACTCCCTCTACTTCACGATGCTCAACTGCAACAAGCGAAGCATCACCCTCAACACCAAGTCCGAGCGCGGCAAGGAGATCCTGACCGAGCTGATCCGCCGCTCGGACGTCATGGTCGAGAACTTCGGGCCGGGCGCGATCGACCGGATGGGGTTCACCTGGGACCGCATCCAGGAGATCAACCCGCGGATCGTCTATGCCTCGATCAAGGGCTTCGGGGACGGCCCGTACACCGGCTTCAAGGCGTACGAGGTCGTCGCGCAGGCGATGGGCGGGTCGATGTCGACCACCGGCTTCGAGGACGGGCCGCCGCTCGCGACCGGCGCCCAGATCGGCGACTCGGGGACGGGCGTGCACGCGGTCGCGGGGATACTCGCGGCGCTGTTCCAGCGGGAGCACACCGGACGCGGCCAGCGGGTCAACGTGGCCATGCAGCACGCCGTGCTCAACCTGTGCCGGGTGAAGCTGCGCGACCAGCAGCGCCTGGCGCACGGGCCGCTCGCCGAGTACCCCAACGAGGACTTCGGCGACGAGGTGCCCCGCTCGGGCAACGCCTCCGGCGGCGGCCAGCCCGGCTGGGCGGTCAAGTGCGCGCCGGGCGGGCCGAACGACTACGTGTACGTCATCGTGCAGCCCGTCGGCTGGCAGCCGCTCAGCACCCTCATCGGCCGGCCCGAACTGGCCGACGACCCCGAGTGGGCGACGCCCGAGGCCCGGCTGCCGAAGCTGAACAAGATGTTCCAGCTGATCGAGGAGTGGTCGTCGACGCTGCCCAAGTGGGAGGTGCTGGAGCGGCTGAACGCGCACAACATCCCGTGCGGGCCGATCCTTTCCACCAAGGAGATCATCGAGGACGACTCGCTCGCCGCCAACGAGATGGTGGTGCGTGTCCCGCACCCCGAGCGCGGTGAGTTCGTCACGGTCGGCAGCCCGCTGAAGCTCTCCGACTCCCCCGTCGAGGTGAGCGCGTCACCGCTGCTCGGTGAGCACAACGAAGAGGTGTACGTAGGCGAACTCGGCCTCGGCGACGAAGAGTTGCACCTGATGAAGTCGAACGGGGTGATCTGACGTGATGGCGGAGGACCGGAAGCCACGGGTGCGTTCGCTGCTCGACTCCGTACGGGCCGCGGGCCGAACCGCGCTGACCGCGCCCGAGGGCAAGGTGGTCGCCGACGCGTACGGGATCGCCGTACCGGGCGAGGCGCTGGCCACGGACGTGGACGAAGCGGTGGCCGCCGCCGCGCGGTTCGGCGGGCCGGTGGTGCTGAAGATCGTCTCGCCCGACATCCTGCACAAGACCGACGCCGGCGGTGTCGTCGTCGGGGTGGAGGGCGCGGCGGACGTGCGGGCCGCGTTCTGCCGGATCATCCAGAACGCACGGGCCTACGACGCGCAGGCGCGGATCGACGGCGTGCAGGTGCAGGAGCTGCTGCCGAAGGGGCAGGAGGTCATCGTCGGCGCGGTCACCGATCCCACGTTCGGGAAGGTGGTGGCGTTCGGGCTCGGCGGGGTGCTGGTCGAGGTCCTGAAGGACGTGACCTTCCGGCTGGCCCCGGTGGACGTCGACGAGGCGCTGTCGATGCTGGACTCCATACGGTCGGCGGAGATCCTGCGCGGGGTGCGCGGCCAGGCCGCTGTGGACCGGTGGGCGGTCGCCGAGCAGATCCGGCGGGTCTCCCAACTGGTCGCCGACTTCCCGGAGATCGCCGAGGTCGACCTCAACCCGGTGATCGCCACCCCTGACGGCGCGACGGCGGCCGACATCCGGGTGATCCTCGCCGAGTCGCCGGCACCGGCACGCCGGCGGTACACCCGCGACGAGATCCTGTCCTCGATGCGCCGGCTGATGCAGCCCTCCTCCGTCGCTGTCATCGGCGCCTCCAACGAGCAGGGCAAGATCGGCAATTCGGTGATGCGCAACCTCGTGGACGGCGGCTTCGCCGGGGAGATCCATCCGGTGAACCCCAAGGCCGATGACATCCTGGGCCGCAAGGCGTACAAGAGTGTCACGGACGTTCCCGGTGAGGTGGATGTGGCCGTGTTCGCCATTCCCGCCAAATTCGTGGCCGCGGCCCTGGAGGAGGTGGGAAGGAAGAAGATCCCCAACGCCGTCCTCATCCCCTCCGGATTCGCGGAGACCGGCGAGCACGAACTCCAGGCGGAGGTCGTGCGGATCGCCGAGCGGCACGGCGTCCGCGTGCTCGGCCCGAACATCTACGGCTACTACTCCACCTGGCAGGATCTGTGCGCCACGTTCTGCACGCCGTACGACGTCAAGGGCGGGGTGGCGCTGACCTCGCAGTCCGGTGGCATCGGCATGGCCATCCTGGGCTTCGCCCGCACCACGAAGACAGGTGTGTCGGCCATCGTCGGCCTCGGCAACAAGTCCGACCTCGACGAGGACGACCTGCTGACCTGGTTCGGTGAGGACCCGCACACCGAGTGCATCGCCATGCACCTGGAGGACCTCAAGGACGGGCGGGCGTTCGTGGAGGCGGCCCGCGCGACCGTGCCGAGGAAGCCGGTGGTGGTCCTCAAGGCAGGCCGTACGGCGGCGGGCGCGCGGGCGGCCGGTTCGCACACCGGCGCGCTCGCCGGCGACGACGCGGTGTACGACGACATCCTGCGGCAGGCCGGGGTGATCCGGGCGCCGGGCCTGAACGACATGCTGGAGTACGCCCGGGCCCTGCCCGTCCTGCCCGCCCCGAAGGGCGACAACGTCGTGATCATCACCGGCGCGGGCGGCAGCGGGGTGCTGCTGTCGGACGCGGTGACGGACAACGGCCTGTCCCTGATGGAGATTCCGCCCGACCTGGACGAGGCGTTCCGCCGGTTCATCCCGCCGTTCGGTGCGGCGGGCAACCCGGTCGACATCACGGGCGGCGAGCCGCCGTCCACGTACGAGGCGACGATCCGCCTGGGCCTGGAGGACCCGCGCGTCCACGCGCTCGTGCTCGGCTACTGGCACACGATCGTCACCCCGCCGATGGTGTTCGCCGAACTGACCGCGCGTGTGGTCGCCGAGGCCCGGGAGCGCGGCATCGAGAAGCCGGTCGTGGCGTCCCTCGCGGGTGACGTGGAGGTCGAGGAGGCCTGCCAGTACCTGTACGAACGGGGGGTGGTGGCGTACCCGTACACCACCGAACGGCCGGTGGCCGTCCTCGGCGCGAAGTACAGGTGGGCGCGGGCCGCGGGGCTGCTGTGAGAACGCGGACGCGGACCGGACCGGCCGAGGGCCCGGGGGTTGCCCCCCGGACGGCACACCGCCAGGTGGGCGCGGGCCGCGGGGCTGCTGTGAGAACGCGGACGCGGACCGGACCGGCCGAGGGTCCGGGGGTTGCCCCCCGGGCGAAACACCGCCAGGTGGGCACGGGCCGCGGGGCTGCTGTGAGAACGCGGACGCGGACCGGACCGGCCGAGGGCCCGGGGGTTGCCCCCCGGACGGCACACCGCCAGGTGGGCGCGG
>NZ_JBHVUH010000012.1:81185-326350 GCF_042884245.1 Streptomyces sp. NPDC058145
GGCCGCGGGGCTGCTGTGAGGCGCCGGCCCAAGTGGTTGTTGGGGGGCGGTTCATGAGGTGAGTGATGTGGGGTCGGCCGGCGGTGCGCGTCGGCCGGCCCCGGGACCCGTGCGCGCACGAAAGGCATTGGACAGGGGGCGCTGGCCAGAACTTTCGACGCAAGGGGTGCAGCCGCAGCATGGAAACCACCGATCCACCCGCCTCCCTCCTGTGCAGGGAGGTGCGGGACCGCAGGGGCCGCGTGTACCGCGTCGGCGAGAGCGCCGCCGATCTGACGGGCCGCGGCCGGATCTGGATGGCCGTCCTGCCCTGGGTGGGCATGACGGGCGTCAGCTGCGCCGCGTACGTGTTCGTCGCGGCGCAGAACTCCTCATCCGAGGCCCGCCGTTGGGACACGGGCATGCTCTGGCCGGCGGTCCTGTGGGCGTTGTCCCAGATGGCCGTCGCCCACCCGGCCGGACGGCTGCGGGAGAGCGGCCGGCTCTCCGCCCGCGCGGCCGTGACGGCGGGAGCGCTCGGCACGCTGGCCGGGTGCCTCACACTCGCCCTGGCGCCGGGCCCGGCGGCCGCCCGGCTCGCGTCCGGCGTGCTCTGCGGCGCCGGTGCCGGGCTGGTGCACGCGACCTGTCTGACGCTGCCGGGCAAGTGGTACCCGGAGCGGCGGGGCGGCCCGACCGGCTTCGTGGCCAGTGGGCTCGCGTTCGGCGCCGTACCGCTTCTCCCCGGTCTCGGTTCCCTCGGCGCACGGGCGGACCGGCCGGCCGTGCCGGCCCTGACGGGCGCCGCGGTGTGCCTGGTCGTGGCGGCGGCCGGCCGGCTCCTCCGGGATCCGCCGCGGAACTGGTGGCCGCCGCACGCCGACCCGCTCACGGTGCCGGCCGATCCGGTCGCCCGGCGCGTACGGGAGAAGAACCCGCCCGCCGTACGTCAGTACGCGCCCGAGGAGGCCGCCCGCACCCCGGCGTTGTGGCTGATGTGGCTGTGCCTGCTGGGCGCGGCCGGGGTGACCGTGCTCGGCCTCCGCCTGCTCACGCCGTACGGCCGGGGCCTGGGGCAGGGCGACGGGATCTGGTACGCGGTCGTCGCCGGCGGTGCCGTGTCGGCGGGCGCCGGGGCGCTCTCCGACCGCCTGGGGCGACGCGCCGCCCTGAGCGCGGCCTGTCTGCTGCTGGGCCTCGCGCAGTTCGGGGTACCGCTCGCGGGCCGGACGGGCAGCGGTCCCCTGCTCCTCGGCTGCGCCGCGGCCACCGGACTGGCCGGCGGGGCGGTCCTGACCCTGGTCACCGCGCTGGCCGCGGACCACTTCGGCGAGAACCACAGTGCGGGCGTCCACGGACTGCTCGCCGTCTCCTGGCTCCTCCCGGTTCTGGCCGGCTCCGGCACGAGTGCCGCCGCGGCCGCCGCCCGGGACCCCCACAGGGCCTTCCTCGTGGCGGGCTGCACCGCGCTCGCCTGCGCCGCTTCGGCGCTGTTCCTCAAGGCTCCGGGCCGTCCCAGTGCCCGGCGCATCGTCCCCAATCCCCACCCTCTCGGCGAGGAGATGGCCTGAAATGACGGCTGATCCGATGGCAACAAGGAACACGCCGGCCGATCCCGGCGCGGCGAACCGCTCGTACCGCGAAGTCACCGACTCCCGGGGGCGGGTCTACCGCGTCGGCGAGACGGACCGCGACATACTCGGCCACTCACGCAGGCTGATGGTGTACCTGCCGTGGATAGCGATGATGGCCATCAGTGTCTCGGAGTACGCCTACGGCTCAGCCGAGGACACCCTGTCCGAGGCGCACGGCTGGACGCAGAGCAACACCTTCTGGATCCTCAGCGTCTGGGTGTTCTTCCAGGCGGGCATAGCGTTCCCGGCCGGCTGGCTGCGCGAGCGGGGGATCCTCACGGCGCGCCGGGCGATGTACACCGGGGCGGTGCTGTGCCTGCTCGGCTTCCTGGCGCTCTCCCACTTCGACAACGTCGCCCTCGCCATCATCGGCTTCGGCATGGTGGGCGGTCTCGGCTCGGGGCTGATCTACGCGACCTGTATCAACATGGTCGGCAAGTGGTTCCCGGAACGGCGCGGGGCGAAGACCGGCTTCGTCAACGGTGGCTTCGCCTACGGCTCGCTGCCGTTCATCTTCATCTTCAACTACGCCTTCGACACCGGCAACTTCGACGAGGTGCTCGACCTGATCGGCGTCTACGTGCTGATCGCGGTGGCGGTCTGCGCGTTCTTCTTCAAGGACCCGCCGAAGAATTGGTGGCCGGCCGACGTCGACCCGCTGTCGCACTCCGGGAACGGCAGGAGCGCCGCGAGCCTGGCCAAGAACCCGCCCGCCGTAAGGCAGTTCACGCCGAAGGAGGCCATCAGGACCGGCATGCTGCCGCTGATGTGGATCACGATCGTGATGACCGGCGGCGTGTCGATCTTCGGGATCTCCTTCCAGGTCGACTTCGCCAAGGAGATCGGCTTCGGCCCCCTGGTCGCGGCCTCCTCGATGGGCGTCATGGCCGTCATCAACGGCGTCGGACGGGCCGTGGTCGGCTGGCTGTCGGACCTGTGGGGCCGCAAGACGGCCCTGATCTTCGTCATCGTCGTGCTGGGCCTCGCCCAGTTCGGCGTCATCTGGGCCGGTGACATCAAGAACGAGTGGCTGTTCCTGTTCTTCGCCTTCCTCTCCGGCTTCGGCGGCGGCGCCTTCTACCCGATGTTCGCCGCGCTGACCCCGGACTACTTCGGCGAGAACTACAACGCCACCAACTACGGCCTCGTCTACAGCGGCAAGCTGATCAGCGGCCTGTTCGGCGGCGGACTCGGCTCGATGGTGGTGGGCGCCTGGGGCTACAACGGCGCCTACGCGCTGGCCGGCGGCGTTTCGATGGTCGCCGCCGCGATCGCCCTGCTGCTGCGGCAGCCGGGCCGGGACGGCCGGACGGAGCCGGCGCCGGCCGCGAAGCCGCAGCCGGCCGCCTGACGGCCGGGCTGCGCTGCCACGCCGGTGCGGGCGACGGTCCACGGGGCCGCCGCCCGCACCGGCGTCACGCGCCCCGCGGGGGCCGGCCCGGTCAGGTCGCGTCGCGCTCGTGGTAGGAGCGGCGGGTGTGTTCGGTATGGGCCCGCATCAGGTCGGCGGCCCGGGGTGCGTCATGGGCGGTGATCGCGGTGATCAGCTCGCGGTGCTCGATCCAGGACTGGCTGCCGCGCCGGCGGGCCACCGGGGTGTAGTACCAGCGCACCCGGCGGTCGACCTGGGCGGCGAGTTCGGCGAGGACCGCGTTGCCGGCCAGGTCCATGATCTTGGCGTGGAAGGCCGCGTTCAGGGCGACCGCGCGGTCCACGTCGTCGTCGGTGACCGCCCGCTCGCCCTGGGCGCACAGCTCCTCGAGGGCGTCGGTGCCCTTCTGGTCGGCGTTCAGGGCGGCGAGCCGGGCCGCCTCCGCCTCCAGGAGCGTACGGACCGTCAGGAGCTGGTCGGCCTCCTCCTCGGTCGGCTCGTGCACGAACGCGCCCTGGGCGGGGCGCAGATCGACCCAGCCCTCGGTGTTCAGCCGTTGCAGCGCCTCGCGCACCGGCTGGCGGGAGACGCCCAGGTGCCCGGCGAGTTCGCTCTCCACCAGGTGCTGGCCGGTCCGCAGGGCGCGGGTGGTGATGAGTTCCAGCAGTGCCTCGTAGACGCGGTCGCGCAGCGGTCCGGGCCGTTCGAGTTTGGGTACGGCTCCCTGCGGCAGTCCGGTCGACAACATCACGGTCCCCCTCCTCGGCAGGCCGGTCACAGCCATGCGCCAATGGAGCCAGTATCAATTGTCTATCGTCTACAGTCTACTGCGCACAAAAGGCCAGGGGCAGTGGGAGTCGAACTCGTCACACGCCGGTGCGCGCCGGCGTCACGGGCACCGGACGACCTGTCCCGCGTACGACAGGTTGCCGCCGAAGCCGAACAGCAGGGCCGCGTCGCCGCTGCGGACCGCGCCCTGCTCGAGCAGCTTGGACAGGGCGAGCGGGATGCTGGCCGCCGAGGTGTTGCCGGACTCGGTGACATCGCGCGCGACCACGGCGTTCACCGCGCCCAGCTTCCGCGCGAGCGGCTCGATGATGCGCAGGTTGGCCTGGTGCAGGACGACCGCGGCGAGGTCGGCGGGTTCGAGTCCGGCCCTCTCGCAGGCGCGCCGGGCGATGGGCGGGAGCTGGGTGGTGGCCCAGCGGTAGACGCTCTGCCCCTCCTGCGCGAACCGGGGCGGGGTGCCCTCGATACGCACCGCGTTGCCCATCTCCGGCACGGATCCCCACAGCACCGGCCCGATCCCCGGCTCCTGGCCCGGCGCGCACGCCTCGACCACGGCGGCCCCGGCCCCGTCGCCGACCAGGACGCAGGTGCTGCGGTCGCTCCAGTCGGTGACCTCGGACATCTTGTCGGCGCCGATGACCAGCGCCCGGGTCGCGGCGCCCGCCCGTACCGTGTGGTCGGCGGTGGCGAGGGCGTGGGTGAATCCGGCGCAGACGACGTTGACGTCCATCGCGGCGGGCCGGGGGATGCCGAGGCGGGCGGCGACCCGGGCGGCGGTGTTCGGGGAGCGGTCGATGGCGGTGGAGGTGGCCACCAGCACCAGGTCGATGTCACCGGGCGTGAGCCCGGCGGCGGCGAGTGCCTTGGCGGCGGCGTGCGCGGCGAGTTCGTCGACCGGCTCGTCGGGGCCCGCGATGTGCCGGGTCCTGATGCCCACCCGGCCGCGGATCCACTCGTCGCTGGTGTCGACCATGCCGGCCAGGTCGTCGTTGGTGAGCACCCTGGCGGGCTGGTAGTGGCCGATGGCCGCGATGCGCGAGCCGTGCATGTCGGGGATCCCCTCATTGCCTTGGGTAGCGGGATCCACCAGTCTGGTCAGTGACTCGCGAGTACGGCGGCAGGCGATGGCACAGGAATCGGGCATCCGAGTTGTCGGCTTCCGTCACACCCTCGGACGCCCGAACATTCACCCCGTGAACAACTGCGTCGCCTTGCGTACCAGCTCGTACACCCCGTAGGCGAGCGGTGCTCCCACCCACAGCCAGGCGAGGACGATCAAGCCCGGCCGGCTAGGCGGGCTGCTGTCGCTGGGCATCTGCTGCCTCCCTCTGAGCGGGGACGTGGTGGCGTACGTGCACGGGACGGACGAGTTCGTTGGCGACGAAACCGACGGCCAGCAGGCCGATCATGATGCCGAAGGACAGCCCGTACAGCGACGATCCGTGCTTCCCGGCCTCCTCCTGCCGGTCGGCGATCCAGTTGACGATCAGCGGCCCGAGCACGCCTGCCGTGGACCAGGCGGTGAGCAACCGGCCGTGGATGGCGCCGACCTGGTAGGTGCCGAAGAGATCCTTCAGATAGGCGGGGATCGTCGCGAAGCCGCCGCCGTAGAAGGAGAGGATCACCAGCGCGCACAGCACGAACAGCGGCTTGGAGGTGTCCCCGAACAGCGCGATCAGCAGGTACATCGAGGCACCGGCACCGAGGTAGACGCGGTAGATGTTCTTGCGGCCGATTCTGTCGGAGGCGGAGGACCAGCCGATCCGGCCGGCCATGTTGGCGGCCGACAGCAGCGCGACGAAGCCTGCGGCCGCCGAGGCCGACACCGGGGTGGAGCTGTCGGCGAAGAAGTCCGTGATCATCGGCGCGGCCTTCTCCAGGATGCCGATGCCCGCGGTCACGTTCATGCACAGCACCACCCACAGGCACCAGAACTGCGGGGTGCGCACGGCGCTGCGGGCGGAGACGCGTACGCCGACGGCGGCGTCCGGTCCGCCCTCGGCGGGTTTCCCGGTGCGTGGCACGCGTACGAGCAGCACGCCGAGTGTCATGAAGACGGCGTACGACAGTCCGTGCACGAGGAAGGCGAGCGCGATCCCGGAGTGGCCGGTGCCGAAGGACTCCAGCATCTGCGCCGACCAGGGCGAGGCGATCAGCGCGCCGCCGCCGAAGCCCATGATGGCGATGCCGGTGGCCATGCCGGGCCGGTCCGGGAACCACTTGATCAGCGTGGACACGGGCGAGATGTAGCCGATGCCGAGGCCGATCCCGCCGACGAAGCCGTAGCCGAGGACGATCAGCCAGTACTGCCGTGTCTCGGCGCCGAGCGCGGAGAGCAGGAAGCCGGAGGAGAAGCAGACGAGGGCCACGGTCATCGCCCAGCGCGGCCCGTTGCGCTCGACCAGTGTGCCGCCGAACGCGGCCGACAGCCCGAGCATCACGATCGCGAGCTGGAAGGGCAGCGCGCTGCGGGTTCCGTCGAGGTGCAAGGCGGACTCGAGCGGCGGCTTGAACACGCTCCAGGCGTAGGCCTGACCGATGGACAGGTGGACGGACAGGGCGGCGGGCGGGACCAGCCAGCGGCTCCAGCCCGGGGGTGCGACAGGGGGGCTGCTCATGACGCCGAACGGTAGGACGGGTTCCGGGAGTTGAGAAGGAGCGCCGTCGACCGTATGCGATGAACGGTATGCGGAATGCGCTCAACGGTCGCCGCGCGAACCCTTGCCGGACTCCTCTCCATACTGTAGACAATATTTCGTCGACAGGATTCAGCCTGACCTGTGTCATGGCCGCATGGACCTCAAGCCCCCACCTCCGCGGTATCCCTCAAACCGAACGGAGTGCTCCTGTGAAAGTCGCAGTCCTCGGCGCCGGTGCGATCGGCGCCTACGTCGGTGCCGCGCTCCACCGCGCCGGCGCCGATGTGCACCTCATAGCCCGTGGACCGCATCTCGCGGCCATGAGGCGGTACGGAGTACGGGTGTTCAGCCCGCGCGGCGACTTCACCGCGCACCCCGGGGCCACCGACGACCCGGCCGAAGTGGGCCCGGCCGACGTGGTGTTCCTGGGCCTGAAGGCCAACACGTACGCGGCGTGCGGGCCGCTGATCAAGCCGCTGCTGCACGAGCGCACGGCGGTGGTGGCCGCCCAGAACGGCATCCCCTGGTGGTACTTCCACCGGCACGGCGGCCCCCACGACGGCCGCCGGATCGAGAGCGTCGACCCGGACGGCGCGGTCAGCGCCGTCCTCGCGCCCGAACGGGCCGTCGGCTGCGTCGTCTACGCGGCGACCGAACTCCAGGCCCCCGGGGTCGTACGCCACCTGGAGGGCACCCGGTTCGCCATCGGCGAGCCCGACCGCGAACTCTCGGCCCGCTGCCTGGACTTCAGCGAGGCGATGACGGCCGGCGGCCTGAAGTGCCCGGTGGAGCGGGACCTGCGCGGTGACATCTGGGTCAAGCTGCTCGGCAACATCTCCTTCAACCCGATCAGCGCCCTGTCCCGGGCCACGATGCGGCAGATGTGCCTGCACGGCGGCACCCGCCGGGTCATCGAGACCATGATGCGCGAGACCCTGGCCGTCGCCGAGGCACTGGGCTGCGAGGTCGGCGTCTCCGTCGAACGGCGGCTCGCGGGCGCCGAACGCGTTGGCGACCACCGCACCTCCACGCTCCAGGACCTGGAGCGCGGCAAACCGCTGGAGCTCGACGTGCTGCTCGCGGCCGTCGTCGAACTCGCGGAGATCACCGGTGTGCCCGTGCCCACCCTGCGCACCGTGCACGCCATCTCGGACCTGCTCGCACTGAGGAGCGCCGCATGAGGAACCGGCAGCCCAGGACGTACACCCGGCTCACCCATCCGCTGGTGCGCGACTCGCGCGAGGAGCCGCTGAGGCGGGCGAGCTGGGAGGAGGCACTGGACCGCGCCGCCCGGGGCCTGCACCGCAACCGGGGCGCGTTCGGGATGTTCTCCTGCTCGCGCGCCACCAACGAGATGAACTACGTGGCGCAGAAGTTCGCCCGGGTGGTGATGGGCACCCACAACGTCGACTCCTGCAACCGGACCTGTCACGCGCCCAGCGTCGCCGGACTGTCGGCCGCGTTCGGCTCCGGCGGCGGCACCTCGTCGTACGAGGAGGCCGAGCACACCGACGTCGTCGTGATGTGGGGCTCCAACGCCCGTTTCGCGCACCCGATCTTCTTCCAGCACGTGCTGAAGGGGATCCGCAACGGCGCCCGGATGTACGCGGTCGACCCGCGGCGGACGTCCACCGCCGAGTGGGCCGAGAGCTGGCTCGGGCTGAACGTCGGCACCGACATCCCGATGGCGCACGCGATCGGCCGGGAGATCATCCACGCCGGCCTGGCCAACGAGACGTTCATCGAGCGGGCCACCTCCGGGTTCGAGGAGTACGCGAAGCTGGTCGAGCCGTGGACACCGTCGCTCGCGGAGAAGGTGACGGGCGTACCGGCCCGCGCCATCCAGGAACTGGCGCACGCCTACGCACGCGCCGAGCGGGCCCAGTTGTGCTGGACGCTCGGCATCACCGAGCACCACAACGGCACCGACAACGTGCGCGCGCTGATCAACCTGTCCCTGCTCACCGGCCACGTCGGCCGCTACGGCTCGGGGCTGCAGCCGCTGCGCGGGCAGAACAACGTGCAGGGCGGCGGCGACATGGGGGCGATCCCCAACCGGCTGCCGGGCTTCCAGGACATCCTCGACGCGGACGTACGGCGGAAGTTCGAGTCTGCCTGGGGCACCGTCATCGAACCGCACTACGGGCTGAACCTGACGGAGATGTTCGAGGCGATGGAGCGGGGCTCACTGCGGGCCGTGTACTGCGTCGGGGAGAACCCGGCGCAGTCGGAGGCCGACAGCGAGCAGGCCGTACGCCGGCTGCGGGCGCTGGACTTCCTCGTGGTGCAGGACATCTTCCTGACGAAGACGGCCGAGTTGGCGGACGTGGTGCTGCCGGCGACCGCCGGGTGGGCGGAGACGGAGGGCACCACCACCAACAGCGAGCGCCGGGTGCAGCGGGTGCGCCGGGCCGTGACCCCGCCCGGCGAGGCCCGCGAGGACATCGACATCATCTGCGAGCTGGCGTACCGGCTCGGCCACGACTGGAAGTACGCCGACGCGGAGGCCGTCTGGAACGAGCTGCGGTCGGTCTCTCCGGACCACTACGGCATGACGTACGAGCGGCTGGCGGAGCATCAGGGCATCCAGTGGCCGTGCCCGAGCACCGAGCGGCTCGAACCGGTCTATCTGCACGGCCGGTTGTGGGAGCCCGACCCCGAAAGGCGCGGCCTCCCGGCACCGTTCGGGCTGGTCCAGCACGACCCGCCGGTTGACCTCACGGACGAGGAGTACCCGATCCGGCTCACCACCGGGCGGCGCCTGGACTCGTACAACACCGGTGTGCAGAGCGGAGGTTTCGCCTCTCCGCTGCGGCGCGGCGAGTTCGTCGAGCTGTGCCCGGAGGACGCCGAGCGGTACGGCGTCGTGGTCGGCGAGCAGGTGCGGGTGACCTCGCGGCGCGGGTCGGTGCTGGCGCCGGTGTGGATCGACACCGCGCTGCGGCCCGGCCTCGCCTTCATGACCATGCACTTTCCCGACGAGGTGGACACCAACCGGCTGACGATCGAGGCGAACTGCCCGATCGCGGGAACGGCGGAGTTCAAGGCGTCGGCGATCCGGATCGAGAAACTCCCGGCCACGACGTACATGAGGTGAGGGCGTGGATCTGCACTTCGGCGACAGCAAGCCGACGGACGAGGAACGCGCGGCGGTCGACGCGCTGCTGGGGCCGCCGGAGTCCTCCTGGGAGGGGGCCGACCGCACCGAAGCCGATCTGAGGTGGGCGCGCGGCGGCCGGGCCGCCCGGGACCGGCGCGATCTGCTGCTGCCGGGGCTGCACGCGATCAACGACCGGGTCGGCTGGATCAGCGAGGGCGCGCTCGGCTATCTGTGTCGGCGGCTGACCGTGCCGCCGGCGGAGGCGTACGGCGTGGCCACCTTCTACGCCATGTTCTCACTGCGGCCGCGCCCGGCGACCGTGCTGCACGTCTGCACGGACCTGGCCTGCACGGCCGCCGGGGCGGGCGAGCTGTGCGCGGGGGTGGAGGCGCGGCTCGGCCCCGGCAGCGGGGTGCATGTCGAGCGCGCCCCGTGCCTCGGCCTGTGCGAGCGCGCTCCGGCGGCGCTCGCGATCCGGGCGGGCGACCCGGTGCGCACGGCCGTGGCGGCGCCGGCGACCGTCGAGGCGGCCGTGGGCGCGGCGAGCGGGCCCGACTCGGCGCCCGAGGAGCCGCCGGCCGGCCGGGCCGTGCCGCAGGCGGGGCAGGAGGAGCTGCTCCTGCTGCGCCGGGTCGGCGTCGTCGATCCCTCCTCGCTGGACGACTACCGGGCGCACGGCGGCTACACGGCCCTGCGGCGGGCCTTCGCGCTGGGCCCCGCCGGGGTGATCCGGGAGGTCACCGACTCGGGCCTGGTGGGGCGGGGCGGCGCGGCGTTCCCCACCGGCCGCAAGTGGCAGGCCACGGCGTCGCAGCCGGACCAGCCGCACTACCTGGTGTGCAACGCCGACGAGTCCGAGCCGGGCACCTTCAAGGACCGGGTGCTGCTGGAGGGCGACCCGTTCGCGCTGGTGGAGGCGATCACGATCGCGTCGTACGCCATCTCGGCGCACCGGGCCCTCGTCTACATCCGCGGCGAGTACCCGCGGGCCCTGCACCGTCTTCGGCACGCGATCGAACAGGCCCGGGCCCGCGGGCTGCTCGGTGACGACATCCTCGGCCAGGGCTACGCCCTGGACATCGAGATCCGGCGCGGTGCCGGCGCGTACATCTGCGGCGAGGAGACGGCGCTGTTCAACTCGATCGAGGGCCACCGGGGCGAGCCCCGCTCCAAGCCGCCGTTCCCGGTGGAGAAGGGCCTGTTCGGCAGGCCGACGGTCGAGAACAACGTGGAGACGCTGGTCAACGTGCTGCCGGTGCTGGAGATGGGGGCACCGGCGTACGCCGCCATCGGCACCGGCGCGTCCACCGGCCCCAAGCTGTTCTGCGTCTCGGGCAGTGTGGAGCGGCCCGGCGTGTACGAGCTGCCGTTCGGCGCGACGCTCGGCGAGCTGCTGCGGCGGGCCGGGGTGGGCGAGGGGCTGCGGGCGGTGCTGCTGGGCGGCGCGGCCGGCGGCTTCGTACGGCCGGACGAACTCGGCCTCCCGCTCACCTTCGAGGGCACCCGGGAGGCCGGGACCACGCTCGGCTCCGGTGTGGTGATGGCCTTCGACGACACCGTCCCGCTGCCCCGGGTGCTGCTGCGCATCGCCGAGTTCTTCCGCGACGAGTCCTGCGGCCAGTGCGTGCCGTGCCGGGTGGGGACGGTACGGCAGGAGGAGGCTCTGCGCCGGATCGTGGACCGTACCGGGGCCGGGGCGGCCGGCGACATCGCCCTGCTGCGCGAGGTGGGCCGGGCGATGCGGGACGCCTCGATCTGCGGTCTCGGCCAGACCGCGTGGAACGCCGTGGAATCCGCGATCGACCGTCTGGGGGCGTACGAATGACCGTCACACCGCTGGGGATCCCGCGCCAGCTGCTGGAGTTCACCGTCGACGGCGAGCCGGTCCGGGTGCCGGAGGGCTCCACCGTCCTGGACGGGTGCCGGGCGGCGGGCAAGGACGTCCCGACCCTGTGCCAGGGCGACACGCTGCGGCCGAGGAACGCCTGCCGGGTGTGCGTGGTGGAGGTGGAGGGGTCGCGGACGCTGGTCCCGGCCTGCTCCCGCAGGGCCGAGCCCGGGATGGAGGTACGGACCGGCACGGAGCGGGCCCGGCACAGCCGCAAGGTCGTCCTGGAGCTGCTCGCGTCCTCGGTCGACCTGTCGACGACCCCGGGAGCGGCCGAGTGGATCAAGGAGTACGAGGCGAAGCCGGACCGGTTCGGGCCGGACGCCGCGCGGCTGAACGAGGAGCCGAGGGTCGACAACGAGCTGTACGTGCGCGACTACGACAAGTGCGTGCTGTGCTACAAGTGCGTCGACGCCTGCGGGGAGCAGTGGCAGAACACCTTCGCCATCGCGGTCGCCGGCCGGGGCTTCGACGCGCGGATCGCGGTGGAGCACGACGCGCCGCTGACCGACTCGGCCTGCGTGTACTGCGGGAACTGCGTCGAGGTGTGCCCGACGGGTGCGCTGTCGTTCAAGTCGGAGTTCGACATGCGGGCCGCGGGTACCTGGGACGAGTCAGGGCAGACGGAGACGACGACGGTGTGCGCGTACTGCGGAGTGGGCTGCAACCTCACGCTCCATGTGCAGGACAATGAGATCGTCAAGGTCACCTCACCGCACGACAACCCGGTGACCCACGGCAACCTCTGCATCAAGGGCCGTTTCGGCTACCAGCACGTACAGAACCGGGGCTGATCAGGACATGGGACGAGTCACGGAACGCCGTAAGGTCCTCCGCATCCGGGACGGGGCGGTCTCCACCCGGCCGGACACGCTCGTCGCCGAGGAACCGCTGGAGATCCGGCTGAACGGCAAACCCCTGGCGATCACCATGCGCACACCGGGCGACGACTTCGCGCTGGCGGCGGGGTTCCTGGTGAGCGAGGGCGTACTGGGCACCGCCTCCGATCTGCTGAGCATCGTCTACTGCGCCGGGGCGACCGCGGACGGATCCAACACGTACAACGTGGTCGACGTGAAGACCGCCCCGGGCGTGGCGCTGCCCGACTTCAGCCTGGAGCGGAACGTGTACACGTCCTCCTCGTGCGGGCTGTGCGGCAAGGCAAGCCTGGACGCCGTCCGCACCACCACGCGCTGGCCGATCGCCGACACTCCCCCGGTCCGGGTCACCCCCGAGCTGCTGGCGGGCCTGCCCGACCGGCTGCGGGCGGCCCAGCGGGTGTTCGACCGCACGGGGGGCCTGCACGCGGCGGCCCTGTTCGGCGAGGACGGTGAGCTGCTGGACGTACGCGAGGACGTGGGCCGGCACAACGCGGTCGACAAGCTGGTCGGGCGTGCGCTGCAGAACGGCGACCTGCCGTTGTCCCGCACGATCCTGCTGGTCTCGGGCCGCGCCTCGTTCGAGCTGGCGCAGAAGGCCGTGATGGCGGGCATCCCGGTGCTCGCCGCCGTGTCGGCGCCCTCGTCGCTGGCCGTCGACCTGGCCGCCGAGACGGGCCTGACCCTGGTGGGCTTCCTGCGGGGCAGCTCGATGAACGTGTACGCGGGCGAGGACCGCGTCGCCCTGCCGGCCGCGGCCGCGCAGGGCTGACCGGTTCCCCGCGGCACGGCGGCGGGGCCCCTGCCGGCGGGGAGCGCCCCCTGCGCCGCGGGGGCCCCGCTGATCGACCGGCCGCTCAGCCGCTCGTGAGACGCGGTCGATCGGCCTCTGTGCCGCTCGTGGGACGCGATCGGCCGGCCGCTCAGCGGCGCGTAGGACGCAGGTCCCGCGCCTTGACCACCGTGCCCAGCCGCGGGAAGTCGAGCCGGACCGACGCCTCGTGCTCGGGGGCGGTGAGCGCGGCCATGGCGTCCTCGACGAAGACCAGGTCGTAGCCGAGGTCGGCGGCGGCGCGGGCGGTGGACTCGACACCGAGGTTGGTGGCGATGCCGCCGAACACCAGGGTGCGGACGCCGCGTTCGCGCAGCCGCTCGTCGAGGTCGGTGCCCTGGAAGCCGCCGATGGTGCGCTTGACCACCTCCACGTCACCGTCCCGGCGCAGTCCGGCCACCAGGCCGCTGCCGGGCGGCTGCTCGGCGACCGTGGGGCGTTCGACCCGGATCAGTACGACGAGCGCCCCGGCCGCGCGGAAGGCGGTGGCCAGCTCCTCGGCGGTGGTGAGCACCTCGGTGCCCTTGCGGGGTTCCAGGGGCAGCGCGACGACGCGGTCCATCAGGTCGACGAGGACAAGGGCGGTGCGCCGGGGGTCGAGCGCGGGGGCTGCGGTCATGACGGAACGTTAACCGCCGTCAGCCGACGGTGCCGGAAATCCGGATCAACAGGCCCATGAACTGATCGCGTTCAGTCGTCGACAGCGGGGCGAGCAGTTCGTCGTTGGCCTCGCGGGCCGCCTTCTCGCAGCGGACGAGCAGACGGGCTCCGTCCTCGGTGAGGGACACGGCGTTCTTGCGCCGGTCCTTCGGGTCGGGGGCCCGCAGCACGAAACCGGCCGACTGCAGGTCGTTGAGGACGCCTACCAGGTCCTTGGCGTCGAGGCCGACCCCGCGGCCGAGGTCGGCCTGGGCGACGGGCGCCAGGTCGCGGACGGCGGAGAGGACCACGTGGTGCCACATCTTCATGCCCTCGGCCG
Organism: Streptomyces sp. NPDC058145; assembly: GCF_042884245.1. Lineage (NCBI taxonomy): Bacteria > Bacillati > Actinomycetota > Actinomycetes > Kitasatosporales > Streptomycetaceae > Streptomyces > Streptomyces sp. NPDC058145. Next base: position 95,276 of record NZ_JBHVUH010000012.1, read on the forward strand.
CGAGGGCGTCGGCGACCAGGGCGCGGCCACGGGCGGCGGCCCGGCCGAGGACCCAGCTGGGCAGGGCGCGGATGGCGGGTAGGGGTGCTTCGGCCATGACGGCAGCCTAGCCATAAGTCCTTGGACTTCCCAACGAATCTTCCAGTACCGTTGGGGCTCCCAACGAAATCATGGGTGTCCCCAACGATCTGCCGGGGCGTGGTCCGGCGTCTGGAGGCTGCGATGCGTCGCGTCCGCTACGAGTCCACCGGCGGCCCGCTGTTCCTGGAGGAAGCCGCCGTTCCCGAGCCCGGCGCCGGTGAACTGCTGGTGCGCTGCGAGGCGGTCGGTGTCACGCTGCCCGTCGTCCGCAAGGTGACCGAGGCCGCGGAGCCGGTCCCGCTGGGCGGTGAGATCGCCGGGGCGTGACGCGCTTCCGGGCCGGGGACCGGGTGACCGGGCTGTGCTTCGGCCATGGCTACGCCGACTTCGCCCTGCTGCACGAGACGATGACCTCACCGGTCCCCGACGGCGCGACATGCGTCGACGCGGTCGCGCTGGTGCGCAGCGGGCTGGTGGCCCTCGGCGCGCTGCACGCGGCGGGGCCCGTGCGCGGCGAGGCGGTGCTGGTCACGGCCGCGGCGAGCGGGGTCGGGCAGCTCGCGGTGCGGCTGGCGCGGGCGCGGGGTGCGCGGCGGGTGGTGGGCGCCGTCTCCGCCCCGGGGAAGGCCGGCTTCGTCCGCTCGCTCGGCGCGGACGACTGCGTCCGGTACGGCGACGAGCGGTGGGGGGAGCCGTACGACTGCGTACTGGACGCGGTCGGCGGTGACCTGCTCACCCCCGCGCTCGCCGCGCTCGCCCCGCACGGCCGGCTGGTCGCCTACAGCTCCGGCGGCGGCACGATCCGGGCGTACGACCTGCTGGTCGGCGCCAAGTCGGTGATCGGCTTCCAGATGGCGCTGATCGCCCGCGGCCGGCCGGAGCTGTACGAGCGGTGGCGGCAGGAGCTGTGGCGGCTGTTCTCCGACGGCGCCCTGAAGCCCGCGGTGCACGGCGAGTTCGCACTGGAGGACGCGGCGAAGGCACACGAGGCGATCGCGACACGGGCCAACCTCGGCAAGGTCGTCCTGCGGCCGTAGCGGCGCGGCGGACTTCCGGTCGCGCGCGCTTCTTGTGGGGCGCGGGGGCCCCAACTACCTTCGATAAGGCGCACGTTGGACATGGGATGTCCGGATGTCCGAATGTCCGCCCGACGAAGGGCAGGCCCCACCATGCCGTCAGGTCTCCGCGTCCGTCTCAGATCGGTACTTCGCGCCCGTCTGCGAGCCGCACCCCGCGCCCGTCCCGGATCCGTACTGACCACCGCCGTCACCACGGCCGCGCTGCTCGTGATGCCGCTCACCCACCCCCACCCGGCACACGCCCACCCCGTCGGCGAGCCGACGGAGTTCGAGCAGCGGATCCTCTTCAAGGCCGCCCAGGACCCCGGTTACGCCTGCTTCCGCATCCCGGCGGTCGTGCGGACCGCCGACGGCTCGCTGCTGGCGTTCGCCGAGGGCCGGGTCCGCAACTGCGGGGACGCGGCCGACATCGACGTCGTGCTCAAGCGTTCCACCGACGGCGGCCGCACCTGGGGCCCGCTGCGGGTGGTCAACGAGGGCGCCGGCGACACCCACGGCAACCCGGCGCCGGTCGTGGACCGGGACACCGGGCGCGTCTGGCTCGCGGAGACGTACAACACCGGCCGCGCCGACAGCGCCGGCTGCGCCGTGCCCTGCGACCGCACCCCGCACCTGCAGTACAGCGACGACGACGGCCTGACCTGGTCCGAGCCGCGTGACCTGAGTCCCGAGATCCTGCCCGCCGACTGGAACTCCTGGTACGCGACGGGGCCCGTGCACGGCATCCAGCTGACCCGCGGCCGGTACGCCGGCCGGCTGGTGTTCGGCGTCAACACCGAGACCTGGGACGGCAGCCGGGTCACCGCCAACCACGCGGCGCTCGTCGTCAGCGACGACCACGGCGGCCACTGGCGCGTCGGCGCCACCGACACCTGGCCGATCGCCGCCGACGGCACCTTCCGGCAGAAACCCTCCGAGCTCACGCTCACCGAGCGAGCGGACGGCTCCGTGCTGGTCAGCGGCCGGGAACAGGACGGCACCGACCTCGGCCACCGCACCCAGGCCGTCAGCCGGGACGGCGGCGGCAGCTTCGCCGCGCCCTTCCACGACCTGCCGGACCTCTACACGCCTCAGGTGCAGGGCGCTCTACTGCGCCTGGGGGGCCGCCTCCTGCTCTCCTGCCCCGCCGACCCCGACCGCCGCCGCACGATGATGATCCGTTCCTCCTACGACGGCGGCCGGACCTGGGACAGCGTGGACCGCGGCACCGTCGTCACCACGGACTGGTCCGGCTACTCGGACCTGGTGCGGGCCGACCGTGACACGGTGGGCCTGCTGTACGAGGGCGGGGCGGCCGACGCGCGCGACGAGATCCGCTTCGCCCGCTTCACCGAGGACTGGCTCGCCCCGCGCCGAGGCCCCGATCCGCACACCGTCGACCTGGCCCCGCACGCCCGCCCCGCGGCGGTGCTCGGCGGCGCCGCGAGGACGGACGGCGTGTCGGGCGGCGCGCTCCGGTTCGACGGAACCGACGACGCCGTACGCCTGCCCTTCCGTACCGGGCTCCCTCTCGGCGCCGGGGACTTCACCGCGTCGCTGTGGTTCCGCTACACGGCGGCCGCCGGGGAGCAGCCGCTGCTGTGGATGGGCGGCATCGGCACGAGCCAGCCTCAGGTGTGGCTGCGCGGCGAGCCGGCGAACGACCGGGTGCAGGGCCTCATCACGGTGCGGGACGGCGCGGTGGCGCCGCGCACCGCGTACGTGCGCACCGCGACCGCGTACAACGACGGCGAGTGGCACCACGCGGTGCTGCGCCGGGGCGACGGCCGGCTGTCGCTGTCCGTCGACGGTACGGAGGCGGCCGCCGCCGACATGCCGGGCTCGGTCAGCCGCAACTCCCCCTTCGGAGTGCACATCGGCGAGCGCATGGACAGCCGCGCCCACTTCACCGGCGCGATCGACGAGGTGCGCGTCTGGGACCGCGCCCTGTCCGACCCGGAGCTGTCCGATCCGAAGGTGCTGCGGTCCCCGAAGGACACCGTGCTGTGGCTGCCGCTGGACCGGGTCGGCGGCTGACGACGGGCACCGGGCCCACGGCTGACCACGGGCACCGGATCGGCGGCCGGTGACGGACCCGGGAGCGGCGGCGGTGACGGACCCGGGAGCGGCGGCCGGCGATCGACCGGGGGGCCTCAGCGGGAGCCGGTGCCGACCGCGGTGCGTGACGCCGCGGCCGGCCCGGCCGGTGCCGCGGCGGCCTCCGGGTCGTGGGCGCGCCGCTTGGCGATGACCGCGCACACCATGAGCTGCATCTGGTGGAAGAGCATCAGTGGCAGCACGGCCAGGGAGGCGTGGGCGCCGAACAGGACGCTCGCCATGGGCAGACCGGCGGCGAGGGACTTCTTCGACCCGGCGAACTGGATCGCGATCCGGTCCGCCCGGCCGAAACCGAGCGCCCGGGCGCCGTGCCAGGTCAGCAGCAGCATCACGGCCAGGAGCACGCCCTCGACGGCGAGCAGCGCTCCCAGCCGGACGGCGCTGACCTGGTGCCAGATGCCCTGCGTCATGCCCTCGCTGAACGCGGTGTAGACGACCAGCAGGATCGAGCCGCGGTCGACCAGCCCGAGGACCTTCTTGTGCCGGGCGACGAAGCCGCCGATCCATCGGCGCAACACCTGTCCCGCGACGAACGGCACCAGCAGTTGCAGCACGATCTTCACCAGCGAGTCGGCGGAGAACCCGCCGCCGCCGCTGCCCAGCAGGGCGGCCGCCAGCAGCGGGGTCGCGACGATGCCGACCAGGGAGGAGAACGAGCCGGCGCAGATGGCGGCGGGCACGTTGCCGCGGGCGATCGAGGTGAACGCGATCGACGACTGGATCGTGGACGGCACCAGCGTCAGGAACAGCAGCCCCTGGTACAGCGGCTGGGTCAGCAGCACCGGGACCAGTCCGCGGGCGGCCAGGCCCAGCACCGGGAAGACCACGAAGGTGCAGGCCAGCACGGTGCCGTGCAGACGCCAGTGGCGCAGGCCGTCCAGCGCCTCGCGGGTGGAGAGCCGGGCCCCGTAGAGGAAGAACAGGAAGGCGATCGCCGCCGTGGACGCCCCGGAGGCGACGTCCGCTCCGGTGCCGTGGGCCGGGAGGAGCGCCGCGAGCCCCACCGTGCCGATCAGCAGCACGATGTACGGGTCGATCGGCATCCAGCTCGGCCAGTGCGGGCGTTTCACGGTGCTCCACTCGCTGTTCGTCGGGTACGTCCACGGGCCCGGAGGGCCCCTCTCCATCGTCCTCCTCGACACGCCGATCGGGAATCCGGCATACCACTCTGACTGTCATCATGTTCCGCGATGACCACGGTAGGCTGCCGGTGTGTACGACCCCACTCAGCTGCGCACCTTCCTGGCGGTGGCGCAGACGCTGAGCTTCACGCAGGCCGCCCGCCGTCTGGGGCTGCGCCAGTCGACGGTCAGCCAGCACGTGCGGCGACTGGAGGAAGCCACCGGCCGTCAGCTCTTCGCCCGGGACACGCACTCGGTGGAGCTGACCGAGGACGGCGAGGCCATGCTGGGCTTCGCGCGCCGGCTGCTGGAGGTGCACGAGCAGGCGACGGCGTTCTTCACCGGCACCCGGGTGCGCGGGCGGCTGCGCTTCGGTGCCTCGGAGGACTTCGTGCTCACCCGGCTGCCGGAGATCCTGGAGGGCTTCCGCCACGACCATCCCGAGGTCGACCTGGAGCTGACCGTGGAGCTGTCCGGCACCCTGCACGAGCGTCTCGCGGCGGGCAAGCTGGACCTGGTGCTGGCCAAGCGGCGGGCCGAGGATCCGCGCGGCGAGCTGGTGTGGCGCGACGACCTGGTGTGGATCGGCTCCGAGAACCTGCGCCTGGATCCGGACCGCCCGGTCCCGCTCATCGTGTATCCCCCACCGGGCATCACCCGGGCCCGCGCCCTGGAGGCGCTGGAGGCCCAGGGCCGCGAGTGGCGGATCGTGTGCACCAGCGGCAGCCTCAACGGTCTCGTCGCCGCGGCCCGCGCCGGGCTGGGCGTCATGGCCCACTCCAGGCGCCTGATCCCGCCGGGCCTGTTCCGGCTGCCGGAGCGCCCCGCCCTGCCGGAACTGGGCAAGGTCGACTTCGTCCTGGTGCACGGCAGACGCCGGGGCGCCGCGGACGCCGCCGCGAACGCGCTGGCGGCGGCGATCCTGACGGGCGGCGACCGGCTGCACGGCCGTCAGCGTGACGGGCGCTGACTTGTCGGCCACCGGCAGCGGCCGGGCGGTAGGCAGACGTCGGCGGGCCGCGCTCCCCCGGCCCTGTGGCCAGGTCGGCGAGCAGTAAGCGCGTCGTACAGATTCGGTGGAGATTACGGTAGCGAAAGTTACTGACCCGTCAGTATTGTGTCCGGCCCTTACCCATGTGAGGGCATTTCCCGCTCGTCGGCGGGTAGGAAGGCGAGGTTTGCTCGATTTCCTCACCCCTCCCGCCCGCCTGACAGGTGGGGTAGCTTTCACCGCGCTGTGCGGAGCATCGCGAGCGTGACCGAAAAGCGAGGACGGGGAGCGAGGGATTGCACGAGTTCACCACCCCTCCATTGACGTCGGCGCCGCCGGTGGGCGGACTGGCCGACGCCGTCTTCGAGCATGCCCGGACGGACCCCCTGCGCGTGGCGCTGGGCCGCAAGGACGAGTCCGGGCAGTGGCGGGACGTGACCTCCGCCGAGTTCCGGGACGAGATCCTCGCCCTGGCCAAGGGCCTGCTAGCCCGGGGCATCCGGTTCGGCGACCGGGTCGCCCTCATGTCCCGCACGCGCTACGAGTGGACCCTGTTCGACTTCGCGCTGTGGACGATCGGCGCACAGGTGGTCCCCGTCTATCCGACGTCCTCGGCGGAGCAGTGCTTCTGGATGCTGTACGACGCCGAGGTGACGGCGGCGATCGTGGAGCACGAGGACCACGCGATGACCATCGCCACCGTGATCGACCGGCTGCCGCGGCTGCGCGAGCTGTGGCAGCTCGACTCGGGCTGTGTGCAGGAGCTCTACGACGCCGGCGCGTACCTGGACGACGAGGTGGTGCACCGGCACCGGCAGGCGATCACCCCGGAATCGGTCGCGACGATCATCTACACCTCGGGCACGACCGGCCGCCCCAAGGGCTGTGTGCTGTCCCACGGCAACCTCATGTTCGAGGCGGACACCGTCATCCGGCGCTGGGAGCCGGTGTTCCACACCAAGAAGGGCGACGAGGCCTCCACCCTGCTGTTCCTGCCGCTCGCGCACGTCTTCGGCCGGATGGTCGAGGTCGCCACGATCCGCGGCGGGGTCCGTCTCGGCCACCAGCCGCAGCTGCACGCGGCCGCCCTGCTGCCCGATCTGCAGGCCTTCCGGCCGACCTTCATCCTCGCGGTGCCGTACATCTTCGAGAAGGTGTTCAACGCGGCCCGGCGCAAGGCGGAGAAGGAGGGCCGGAACGGGCCCTTCGAGAAGGCCGTCGACATCGCGGTGAAGTACGCGGACGCCGTCGAGGCCAAGGCGTGGGGCACCGGCCCCGGCCCGTCGGCCGGTCTGCGGATGCAGCACCAGCTCTTCGACAAGCTCGTGTACTCCAAGGTGCGTGCGGCGATGGGCGGCCGCATCCGGAACGCGATGTCCGGCGGCTCCGCGATGGACCGCCGGCTCGGCCTGTTCTTCGCCGGCGCCGGGGTGCAGATCTACGAGGGGTACGGCCTGACCGAGTCCTCGGCGGCCGCCACCGCCAACCCGCCCGAGCGCACCCGCTACGGCACCGTGGGGCAGCCCATCCCGGGTGTCACCGTGCACATCGCCGACGACGGCGAAATCTGGCTGCACGGCGGCAACGTGTTCCAGGGCTACCTCAACAACCAGAAGGCCACCGACGGGACCCTGCACGACGGCTGGCTCGCCACCGGTGACCTCGGCGCCCTGGACGAGGACGGCTATCTGACGATCACCGGCCGCAAGAAGGAGATCCTGGTGACCTCCGGCGGCAAGAGCGTCTCCCCGGGGGTGCTGGAGGAGCGGGTGCGCGAGCATCCGCTGATCAACCAGTGCATCGTCGTCGGCAACGACCGGCCGTACATCGCCGCCCTGGTCACCCTCGACCAGGAGGCCGTCGAGCACTGGCTGCAGATGCGCGGCAAGCCCCGGCTCAGTCCCGCGCAGCTGGTGCGCGACCCGGATCTGGAGACGGAGGTGCGGCGGGCGGTCGTCGCCGCCAACACCCTGGTCTCCCAAGCCGAGTCGATCCGTACCTTCCGCATCCTGGCGCAGCCGTTCACCGAGGAGCACGGCCTGCTGACCCCGTCACTGAAGCTGAAGCGCAAGGCCATCGAGAAGGCGTACGTGAGCGAGGTCGAGGCGCTGTACCAGGCCTGAGGTGCCGCGGGCCGGCGGCGCCGGCCGGGATTTCCCGGCGCGGATCGCGCCGTCAGGAATGCATCGGGGCCCGTGATCGTTGACGATCAGGAGTACCACCTGTCGACAACCGAAGGATCAACGAGCTCGTGAGCAGCAAGGTCACCCCGATCATCCTCAACAACGGCGTCGAGATGCCCCAGCTGGGCTTCGGCGTCTGGCAGGTGCCGGACGACGAGGCCGAGCAGGCCGTCGCCACGGCGCTCGAGGCCGGGTACCGCAGCATCGACACAGCGGCGATCTACGGCAACGAAGAGGGCACCGGCAAGGCCATCGCCGCCTCCGGCCTGCCCCGCGAGGACATCTTCGTCACCACCAAGCTCTGGAACAGCGACCAGGGATACGACTCCACGCTGCGCGCGTTCGACACGTCGCTGGAGAAGCTGGGTCTCGACTATCTGGACCTGTACCTCATCCACTGGCCGCTGCCGTCCCGGGACACCTACATCGACACCTACAAGGCGTTCGAGAAGCTGTACGCCGACGGCCGGGTGAAGGCGATCGGCGTCTCCAACTTCCTTCCCGAGCACCTGCGCCGGCTCATCGCGGAGACCTCGGTCGTCCCGGCGGTCAACCAGATCGAGCTGCACCCGCACCTGCAGCAGCACCAGGCCCGCGAGATCCACGCGGAGCAGGGCATCGCCACCGAGGCCTGGTCGCCGCTCGGCCAGGGCAAGGGCCTGCTGGAGGTGCCGGCGATCGTCGCCATCGCGCGGAAGCACGGCCGTACTCCGGCGCAGGTCGTGCTGCGCTGGCACGTCCAGCTCGGCAACGTCGTGATCCCGAAGTCCGTGACGCCGTCGCGGATCAAGGAGAACATCCAGGTGTTCGACTTCAGCCTGGACGACGAGGACCTCGCGGCCATCGGCGCCCTGAACGAGGACCGGCGCCTCGGCCCGGACCCGGCCACCTTCGACCTGGGCTGACACCCGCACGGTGAACGGCCGTCCGCACCGCCGCGCGGGCGGGGCGGACGGCCGTCTCCCGTCCCGCGGACTCAGCCGAGGCGCACGTCCGCGTGCACGACCTCGAACTCCTCCAGGCTCACGACGCTCACCCGCGCCTTCGCCACGCCCTCATGGCGGGCCGCCGCCTGACCGGCCCGGGAGGCGGCCATCGACGCGCGGTCGACGAAGAGGGTGCCGACCTGGCCACGGCCGCGCTCCCGGTCGATGAGCAGAGCGGCCCGGGCGAGGCCCGGCAGGGTCTCCAGGCGCGGGAGGACGGTCGACCGGAAGGTGTCCACGAACAGGCCGGCGTCCGCGGGATCGAACTCCACCCGGGACACACGCAGTCCGCCGCCCATGCGCGGCACCTGCAGCGAGCGGTGGACGGCCGCCTCGAGGTTCTCCACCGCCAGGGTGCCCGCGAACGGCTCCAGCAGCGCTTCCCTGTGCTGCCTCATCACGGTGTCGCTGTTGCTGCGCGCCTCCTCGGAGGCCCACCAGCTCACCGCCAGCAGCTTGCCCAGTTCGTGGTCGGTGAAGACGCCGGCCCCGAGGTAGCCGGGGCGTTCCTCGAGCAGTTCGCGCCCCTCGGTGTTCAGGGCCCGGACCGCCGTGTCGATCTTCGCTGGGTCGCCGGTCACGTAGACGGTGCGCACGAACATGACATCTCGCCTCCGCGTACCCTCTGGCCTCTCGCCTCGACATGACCAGTCTTCCGTGTGAGTCAAAGCCCCGCAAAACCGAACACATCGCCGACCCTCGCACAGGAGCTTGACGAGGGCATGCGCATGCGCCACCTTGTAACGCACCTGGTAAGGAAACTTTCCTAACAGAAGGGTCCCCCCACAGTGCGCCTGCGTTCACTGACCCTCGTCGCGGCCTCCGGGGCCGCTCTCCTCGCCGCCGGAGTGCTGCCCGCCCACGCCTCCGGCCCCCTCCCTGACGACCCGTCCGGCACGACCCCCGGCGCCCCGCCCGCCTCCGTCCAGGAGGGCACGGTCAGCGCGGCCGACCTGCTCGCCAGGGTGACGTCCTGTTCCCAGATCTCGAACGGCAAGTACCGGACCGACGAGGAGAGCTCGGCGACGGTCCCCGTCTGCGGCAAGAACGGCGCGGTGTTCTGGAAGGCCGACATGGACATCGACTGCGACGGCCAGCGGACCACCGACTGCAACGAGGACCGCGACCCCTGGTACCAGGACGACACCGCGTTCCACCAGTCCGACGGCAAGCCACTGAAGGCCGAGTCCCTGCCCTATGTGGTCGTCCCCAGCTCCAGCGGCATCTGGAACTACTCCGGCGCCGGCATCAAGGGCGGCGGCGTGGTCGCCGTCATCTACAACGGCAAGGTCGAGTACGCCGTCGTCGGGGACACCGGCCCCACCGCGATCATCGGCGAGGCCTCGTACGCCACCGCCCAGGCGCTCGGCATCGACCCCGACCCGGCCACCGGCGGGGTCGACTCCGGCGTGACGTACATCCTGTTCAAGGACTCCAAGGTCTCCCCCATCGAGAGCCACAGCGCGGCCGTCTCCCTCGGGGACCAGTTGGCCAAGCAGTTCCTGCAGAACAACTGACCCTCACTGCACGTCAGTTGGGCTGACCCAGTGGACGTACGACGACGGTGTTGACGTCGACCCCGGCCGGCTGCCGGATCGCCCAGACGATGGAGCCGGCCATCTGCTCCGCGGTCAGCAGACGACCCGGGGGCAGGCTGCCGTAGCTGTCCCAGAAGGGCGTCTCGACCCGGCCGGGGGCGACCAGCGTGACCCCGATGCCGAACTCCGTGACCTGGCGCCGGGTGTTCTCGGCGAGCCCGGTGACCGCCCACTTGGTGGCGCCGTAGAGGTTGCCGGGCGTGGGCACGAAACCGGCGACGCTGCCGACGAGGACGATCCGGCCCCCGGTCTCCTTCAGCGCGTCGACGGAGGCACGGATGAGGAGGGCGGGGCCGAGCACGTTGGTGAGGACCATCTCGGTCCAGCCGGCCGGGTCGCCGTCGGCGACGGAGTCATGGGTGGCGAAGCCGGCGTTGGAGACGACCGTGTCCAGCCGGCCGTACTCCTTGAGCGTGCGGTCGACCGCGTTTCGGACGTCGTCGTAGGAGGCCGCGTCACCGGCGACCGTCAGCAGCCCGGCGGGATTGCCCAGGCCTTCGGCGAAGTCCCGCAGCCGCCGCTCGCCGCGCCCGGTGACGGTGACCCGGTGTCCGGCGTCCAGCAACTGCCGGGCCACGGCGGCGCCGATGCCGCTGCCGCCGCCGGTGATGAGCGCGACCGGAGAGTCGTTCATGGTTTCCCCCTGGGATGTCGGTGAACGAGGGGAGTCCACCACTTGGAGTGCTCTCCAGGTCAAGCCCCGTCACCGGGACCGGCCGGCCGCGGTGGGGCCGAGTGCGGTGCCCGCACCGGGAACCGGCCGGACCGGGCGGAGTGCCGGGCTACACCGGCCGGACCGCGCGGTGCACCGTGTGAGCCGCCAGGACGAACACGTCCGGACGATGGTGGACGCCGCGGTCGTCGGCCGGATCGAGGAGGCGGTCGAGGGTGGCACGGTCGTCGGCGTCGAGGGCCTCGGCGTGGATGTCCCGCGTCCGGGTCAGCACGGCGACGACGTGGGCGCGGACCCGGTCCGGGACCGGGGCGGGCAGGTCCAGCAGGAAACTGCGGGTGCCGGTGTGCTTCAGGCCGGCGGCGGCGAGCAGCGCGCGCCAGTCCTCGGTCTCGGCGACCGCGTCAGGCAGCTCGGCCCGCATCCGGGCGAACCGGTCCTCCTGCGCGGCGTCGAGACGTGCCTGCAGTCCGGGGCGGCCGAAGCCGATGTCGCGGGGCAGGTAGCGGGGGGCCAGGCCGCCCTCCAGTATGGCCAGGGTGCCGCCGGGCGCGAGCCGTTCGGCGAACGCGGTGAGCGCGGCCCGCTGGTCGCCGAGGTGGTGCACACTGCGGCTCGCCCACAGCAGGTCCGCCGGGTATTCCAGCTCCCGCAGCACGCCGGGCAGTTCACCGGCGAGGGTGCCGAAGCGGTCGCCGTAGCCGAGGCGGGCGGCGCGGGCCCGGGCGTGCTCCAGCAGCGGCTCGGAGCTGTCGGCGGCGATCACCCGGGCGCCGGGGAAGGTCTCCGCGAAGAGGCCGGAGAGCACCCCGGGCCCGCTGCCCGCGTCGACGACCAGGCCGGGTTCGGTCACCTCCTTGCTCAGCCAGGCCAGGGCCCGGGAGTACGCCGGTGTGGACACCTCTGCCTCCGCCTCCAGCATCGCGGCCATCGCACCCCAGTCGACGTCGCCGCCGTGGTGGTGGCCCTGGTGCGGGTGGTGGTGGCTGTGGTGTTCGTGTGCCATGGGTTCGGCCTCCTGGGCGCTCTCGTCCGGATGCGGACAGCCTGCGCCGGGACGCGGGGCCGGGGCCAGTTCTGTTGCCGGTGCCGCAAAAAGGGATCCGCCGGGGGGCGGCCGGTGAGGGCCGCGCCCCGGCGGACGCTCAGCCGGTCAGGGAAGCGGCGGGTAGGCGTTCTGCATCAGCTGCTGGAACTGGGCGGAGAACCAGTGCCCGGCCAGCGGCGCGTTCGGCAGGGCGCCGGAGGGGTTGTTGCCGTTGCGGGCGTTGCCGCCGTACGTCGGGTCGCACATGCGGTCGAAGCCCTTGCCCTCGTCGTTGCTGACGGCGGAGCTGGCGCCGTCGGACTCCCCCGGCGGCTTGACCCAGACGTAGGCGTCGATGCCGGCGGCAGGAGCCGCGGTGGGCCGCTCGCCGAGTCCTGCCCCGCTCTGGTTGCACCAGTTGCCGGCGTGGATGCGCCGGTCGATCCGGCTGCCGTTGACGTAGTCGTCCACGGAGGTCAGCGGGCCGGACTTGGTGGGCCGGGCGGTGCCGCCCCAGCCGTTGCGTGAGGTGTCGATCAGCATACCGAGGCCGGAGTTGAACCCGGACGCGACCAGCTTGTCCCGCAGCGCCTGCGCGAACGACTGCTCGTCGACGTACTGGTTCCAGTCCACCCACTTCGACTGGCGCACGGTCTGGCCGTTCACCGAGTCGGTGACCTTGAAGTACGGCTCCTTGGTGGCGCTGTAGTTGGCGGTGTTGACGATGAACCCGGCCACGTCGTTCACGCCGGCGCCGTTGCTGGTGGCGACCTTGTAGAACTCCTGGACCGTGGGACCGAGGTTGGAGTCCCAGCCGAGCCAGGCGTGGTGGCCGGCGTCGATGTAGTTGTAGACGTTCGCGATGGCGCCCAGCTTGTCGAGGGCGTAGCTGACGCCCTTCTCGTAGTTGCCGTTGGCCTTCATGGTCGCGCAGGCGTCGGTGCTGCCCGCGGTACCCCCCGCGTTGGTGACCAGGTTGGGCAGCGAGTCGGGCTCGATGACCGTGGCGATCCGCAGGCCCGCGTACTTCGAGTCGGACAGGATGGAGGCGATCGGGTCGATGTACTGGCTCTTGTACTTGTCGAGGTCGTTCGGCCCGAGTTCACCGTTGGAGGCCAGGGCGGAGCAGTCACGGCCCGGCAGGTCGTAGATGACCAGCTGCACGACGAGGTCGCCGGAGCCCTTCTGCTGCAGGGCCGCGTCCAGGTGGGCGCGCAGGCCCATGCCGCCGTTCACCCCGTTGATGGCGGCGATCCGGTCCAGCCAGACGGCGGTGGGCTGGTTGGAGATGCGGCTGCCGCCCGGTTCGGCGGCGGCGAGGGCCGACCACTCGGGGTTCACGTACACCTTGGCCCCGGTGTAGGGGTTGTCGACGCGGCTGCCGGTGCCGCCGCCCGTGTCGCCGCCGGTGCCACCTCCTGTGTCGCCACCCGTGCCCCCGCCGGTGTCGCCGCCGGTTCCGCCACCCGAGCTGCCGCCGTCGTCGACGTTGCAGGTGACCCCGTCGAGAGTGAAGGTCGCCGGCACGGCGTTGGTGCCGCTGTAGGTGCCCTGGAAGCCGAAGCTGACGGAACCGCCGTTGACGAGCGCACCGTTGTAGCTCTCATTGGCGGCGGTGACGGCGGCACCGCTCTGGGTGACCTTCGCGTTCCACGCACTGGTGACCTTCTGGTTGCCGGCGTACGACCATTTCACCGACCAGCCCGACTTGGCGGCCCCGTTGTTGGTGACGGTGACGTTGGCGGTGAAGCCGGTGTCCCACTGGTTCTGTATCTGGTAGGCGACGGTGCACGGGACCGAGGTGGCCGCGGCGCCGGCCGGTCCGGCGACGAGCGCCGTCCCGGAGGCGCCGGCGACCAGCGCCAGGGCGGCGAGCAGCGAGGTTCTGGTAGGACTCATGAGTGCGGGTTCCTTCTTCCGTGGTGCCGTTACGGGTTGAGGGCGCGCAGGTGGTCGCGCAGGCCGGCGCCGTACGCGGTGGGTGTGCCGTCGTAGCTGGAGATCAGGGACGGCCCGGAGGAGCAGTCCCAGGTGTTCCAGGTCCAGCCGAGGTAGGACAGGTTCCGGTCGTCGAACCACTTCACGACCTGGTCGGTGAACCCGTGCGAGCAGGTGTTCTCCCCGATCTCACCGGCGATCAGCGGCACCTGGGCCGCGACCGGGGCGAGGGTGGAGTTCCAGCAGCTCTCGCTCGCACAGGTGTTGAAGTTGTACACGTGGTACGCGGCGGCGAGATTGCCCGCCGGGTCGTCGGGCTTGTACGTCAGCCACTGGCTGAGGTCGTTGGAGTAGGCGAGCCCGCCGGCCATGATGACGTTCTTCGCGCCGGCGCCCCGGATGCTGTCCACCATGTCCTGCATGCCGGCCACCTCGTAGGAGATGCCGGGGCAGGTGCCGCCGTCCCGCCAGCACTTCCAGGCGTCCGTGGTGCTGGAGGTCGCCCGGTCCGGATACGGCTCGTTGAACAGGTCGAACACGGCCGCCTTGTCGTCCTTGAAGGTACTGGCGACGGACGCCCAGAAGGACGGCGCGTAACTCATGTCGGGCATCGGCTTCTGGCAGGTGGCGTGCACGTCGGAGCAGCCTGCCGAGTTGCCGGTGTACTGGCCGTAGGACCAGTGCATCTCGATGATCGGCGTCAGGCCGTGCGCCTCGACGCGGGCCACCAGGTCCTTGACGGCGTTGATGTAGTTGGCGCCGCCGTACTCGGGCTTGACGTTGGAAAGGCCCAGCCAGCACTCCTCGTTGAGCGGGATCCGGACCGCGTTGGCCTTCCAGTCGGCGATCGCCTTGATCGCCGCGTCGTCCACCGGGCCGTCCCAGATGCCGTAGCCCTGCACGCACATGAACTCGCCGCCGGAGCGGTTCACGCCGAGCAGCCTGCGGGTCTTGCCGGCCGCGTCCACCAGCCTGGTGCCCGAGACGTGCAGGGCGGGCGCGGTGCCGTCGGACGGCGGTGGGTCGGTCGGGGGCGGATCGGTCGGCGGGGGTGTCGTCGGTTCGGAGTCCACGTTGCAGGTGGTGCCGTTGAGCTTGAAAGCCGTCGGCACGGCGTTGCCGCCGGACCAGGAGGCGAGGAAGCCGGCGCTGACGCTCGCGCCGGAGCCGAGGCCGCCGTTCCAGCTCTCGTTGGACGCGGTCACGGTGGTGCCGGACTGGGACCATTTGGCGTTCCAGCCCTGGGTGACCCTCTGGCCGGCCGCGAAGTCGAAAGTGAGCTTCCAACTGCTCATCGCGGCCTGGTTGTTGGTGATCTTCACGGAGCCCTGGAAGCCGTTGTCCCACTGGCCGGTGACGGCGTACTCCACCGTGCAGGCGGGTGTGGCTCCCTCGGCCGTGACCACCGGGACGAGCACGCTGCCGAGCAGCGCGGTCGCACCGGCGACGGCTAAAAGTACTGAACGCGGGGGGTGTCGCATGAGCGACTCCTTGCAGTTTGGCGCGCCGTGACAGACGCGTCGACTGAATGGAATCGCTCCCACTGGTGCGAAGGAAGGTAGCGGCAAGTGACGTGATTGCACAGGGGAGTTGAAGAATTTTTGCGGGAGAGGGCCTGTCGAATCATTTCGACTCTTCAAGCACCTTGACCGCTCACGGGGTCGTCCTCACTATGGGAGCGCTCCCACTGGTTCAAGCCTTGACATCCCCCCTCGAGCCGCAAGCCCCAAGGAGGAACCAGCACCATGGATCCCGGACGCAGACGCAGAGCCGCGCGGCGATGGTGGACCGCCGCCCTCGCGGCGCTCGCCCTGCCCCTGACGACGCTCGCCACCGGCACCACAGCCGCGCACGCGGCGGGCGTCCAGTGCGGCGTCGACTACAAGACCAACGACTGGGGCTCCGGTTTCACGGCCGACCTCACCCTCACCAACCGCGGCACGGCCGCGATCGACGGCTGGACCCTGACCTACGGCTACTCGGGCAACCAGAAGCTGAGCAACGGCTGGAACGGCAGCTGGTCCCAGTCCGGTCAGACGGTCACCGTGAAGAACGCCTCGTACAACGGCACCATCGCCGCCGGGGCCGCGGTCTCCACGGGCGCCCAGTTCACGTACAGCGGGACCAACACGGCGCCGACCTCCTTCGCGGTCAACGGCACGACCTGCGCCGGCGCCCACCAGCCGCCGGTCACCGTGCTGACCAGCCCCACCGCGGGCGCGACCTACTCGCAAGGGGACGCGGTGCCGCTCGCCGCGACCGCGGCGGCGGCCGACAACGCGACGATGGCCAAGGTGGAGTTCTACGACGACACCACGCTGCTGGGCACGGACACCAGCGCGCCGTACTCGCTCTCGGCCTCAAGCTTGACCGTGGGCAGTCATTCACTGGTGGCGAAGGCGTACGACAGCCTCGGCGCCTCCGCCGAGTCCACGCCGGTCGGCATCACGGTCGCCTCGGGCCCGGCGGTCGTCGCCTCGCCCACCCAGCTCGGTGTCCAGCAGGGCAAGTCCGGCACCTTCGACGTGAAGCTCTCCACGCAGCCGAGCGCGAACGTGACGGTGGGCGTCGCCCGTACGGACGGCAACACGGGTCTGTCGGTGACCGGCGGCTCCTCGCTGACCTTCACGCCGTCCAACTGGAACACGGCGCAGAAGGTGACCATCACCGCCGACTCCTCCGGCACCGGCGGCGCCACCTTCACCGCCTCGGCGACCGGCCACACCAAGGCGACGGTCACGGTGACGGAGCTGGCCGCGTCGAAGGCGTACGACGCACGGTTCCTGGACCTGTACGGGAAGATCACCAACCCGGCGAACGGCTACTTCTCCCCCGAGGGCATTCCGTACCATTCGGTGGAGACACTGATCGTCGAGGCGCCCGACCACGGTCACGAGACCACGTCCGAGGCCTACAGTTATCTTCTCTGGCTGCAGGCGATGTACGGGAAGGTGACCGGCGACTGGTCCAAGTTCAACGGCGCCTGGGAGATCATGGAGAAGTACATGATCCCCACGCACGCCGACCAGCCGACGAACTCCTTCTACAACGCCTCGAAGCCGGCCACGTACGCGCCCGAACAGGACACCCCGAACGAGTACCCGGCGAAGCTCGACACGGGCGTGTCGGTGGGCCCGGACCCGATCGCCGGTGAACTGAAGAGCGCGTACGGCACGGACGACGTCTACGGCATGCACTGGATCCAGGACGTCGACAACGTCTACGGCTACGGCGACGAGCCCGGCAAGTGCGAGGCCGGACCGACGGCCACCGGACCGTCGTACATCAACACCTTCCAGCGCGGCCCCCAGGAGTCCGTCTGGGAGACGGTCCCGCAGCCGACCTGTGACGCCTTCAAGTACGGCGGCACCAACGGCTATCTGGACCTGTTCACCGGCGACTCCTCCTACGCCAAGCAGTGGAAGTACACGGACGCCCCGGACGCGGACGCGCGCGCGGTGCAGGCCGCCTACTGGGCCGACGTGTGGGCGAAGGCGCAGGGCAAGGGCGGTGACGTCTCCGCGACCGTCTCCAAGGCCGCGAAGATGGGCGACTACCTGCGGTACGCGATGTACGACAAGTACTTCAAGAAGATCGGCAACTGTGTCGGTCCGTCCGCCTGCGCGGCCGGCACCGGCAAGGACGCCTCGCACTACCTGCTCTCCTGGTACTACGCCTGGGGCGGCGCCGCCGACACCAGCGCGGGCTGGGCCTGGCGGATCGGCTCCAGCCATGTGCACGGCGGCTACCAGAACCCGCTCGCCGCGTACGCGCTGAGCAACAACGCCGATCTGAAGCCGAAGTCTGCGACGGGCGCGGCCGACTGGGGCAAGTCGCTCACCCGCCAGCTCGAGTTCTACCAGTGGCTGCAGTCGTCCGAGGGCGCGATCGCGGGCGGCGCGACCAACAGCTGGCAGGGCCGGTACGCCACGCCTCCGGCGGGCACGCCGACGTTCTACGGCATGTACTACGACTGGCAGCCGGTCTACCACGACCCGCCGTCCAACCAGTGGTTCGGGTTCCAGGCGTGGTCGATGGAGCGGGTCGCCGAGTACTACCAGCAGACCGGCAACGCGGGGGCCAAGGCGGTCCTCGACAAGTGGGTCAAGTGGGCGCTGTCCAAGACCACGGTCAACCCGGACGGCACCTACCGGATTCCCTCCACCCTCCAGTGGACCGGCCAACCCGACACCTGGAACGCGTCGAGCCCCGGTACCAACAGCGGACTCCATGTGACGGTCGCCGACTACACCGACGACGTCGGCGTGGCGGCCGCGTACGCCAAGACGCTCACGTACTACGCCGCCAAGTCCGGTGACACGGCGGCGAAGTCGACGGCGAAGGCGCTGCTGGACGGCATGTGGAGCAACTACCAGGACAGCCTCGGCATCGCCGTCCCCGAGACCCGCAGCGACTACAGCCGGTTCAACGACAGCGTGTACGTGCCGAGCGGCTGGAGCGGCAAGATGCCGAACGGCGACACCGTCAACTCGTCCTCGACGTTCTCCTCGATCCGGTCCTTCTACAAGAACGACCCGGCCTGGTCGAAGATCGAGGCCTACCTCAAGGGCGGCGCCGCGCCCGTCTTCACGTACCACCGTTTCTGGGCCGAGGCGGACATCGCCCTGGCCATGGGCTCGTACGCGGAGCTGCTCGAATAAGTCCCCGCCGGCGCTCCGCGTGCACGGCCCCGTCACAGGACGACGGGGTCACCGGGCCGGGCGGTCCCCATCCGTACAGGGGGCCGCCCGGCCGTCATATCTTCAGGTCCTGCACCCCCTCCCCCGCGAGAGGACCCCCACCGTGCGCAGAACCCGTATCCTCACGGCCGTGCTTGTTCTGGCCGCAGGCCTGCTCGCCGGCACCCCGCCCGCACTGGCCGCCGCCACCCCGAAGACGGCGCTCGCCGCGGACACGTACACCTGGAGCAACGCCCGGATCGACGGGGGCGGTTTTGTCCCCGGGATCGTGTTCAACCGGTCCGAGAGGAACCTGGTCTACGCCCGTACCGACATCGGCGGCGCCTACCGCTGGCAGCAGTCGACGAAGACCTGGACCCCGCTGCTGGACTCGGTCGGCTGGAACGACTGGGGGCACACGGGCGTGGTCGGCCTGGCCTCGGACGCCGTGGACCCGGACAAGGTCTACGCGGCCGTCGGCACGTACACCAACGACTGGGACCCCGGGAACGGGGCCGTGCTGCGCTCCTCGGACCGGGGGCGAGCTGGCGGAAGGCGGACCTGCCGTTCAACGAAACCGGCGTCGTTCAAGCTGGGCGACCGGACCTGCACGGTGACCTGACGGGCCCGGCGCCGCACGCGGCTATGCAACGTTTCGCCGTCCCCGCGCGTCGTCCCTGTCCAGGGCACGACGGTCGTGCCCGGGGAGGGGAGACCGGGTGCATGGCAGCGAGTTCGCCAAGTGGGTACGGGACTTCGAGGACGAGCGGGAGCGCAGGGCCGCCCAGGGTGATCCCGACTGGGGGCGGGGCGCCGCGCTGCATCCCGCGGTGTGGGCCGGTGTCCAGCGCTTCCAGGTCGGGGAGGACGGCGACGGGGCCAACCTCGTGGCGAAGGCGGACCAGGCGGGCGACCCCGACTACACGCGGGCGGTCCGGCTGTTCGTCGCCGAGGAGCAGAATCACGCCAGGATGCTCGCCCGCCTGCTGGCCGCGGGCGGGATGCCACTGCTGAGCGGCCACTGGAGCGACACGGTCTTCGTACGGCTGCGGCGGCTGATGGGCCTGCGCCTCGAACTGCTGGTGCTGATGATCGCGGAGGTGGTGGCCCTGCGGTACTACCGCGCGCTGCGCGACGGCGCCGGGGACCCGCTGACCTCGGAGGTGGCGGGCCGCGTCCTCGCCGACGAGGAGCGCCATGTGCCCTTCCACTGCGCCCGGCTGCACGCCTCCTTGGCCGAGCTGCCCCGCGCCGTACGCCGCCCGGTGCTGGCCGGGTGGCGGCTGCTGCTGCTCGCGGTCTGCGCCGTCGTCGCCGCCGACCACGGCCGCGCCCTGCGCCGGCTCGGTGTCGGACGCCGGCGCTTCGTGGCCGACGTCATGTCCTCCTCCGGTCCGGTGGTCCGCGCGATCCTGGCCCCGCGGCCCGACGCCTGGTCGGGCCACGGGGCCTGACGGCCGCCGGCGCGGCGTACGGTCAGGGCGTGTAGACGCTCGGCCTCGGGGCCGTGGACATGCCGCCGCCGTTGAAGAAGCTCGGGTGCGGGGGCTGGTTGTACGCGGTGTTCTGCCAGGCCAGTGCCGTGCGGTACTGGGTGTCGTGGAGCAGGGTGGTGATCCTGGTGGTCGTGTCGTACGGGGTGGAGTAGATCCGCAGGGCCGTGTTGTCCGTGGTCGGCCAGACGACCTCCTCCCGCCAGTCGCCGAGCAGGTCGCCGGACAGGGACGGGGTCGCGCCTTGTCGTCGACGGCCATCGAACCGTAGACGATCTCGTCCCTGCCGTCGCCGTCGACGTCCGCGACGGAGAGCTGGGGGTTGCCCTGACCGTCCTAGCCCTTGCCGCTGTTGGTGGAGGAGCTGATGGGGGTGCGGGTGCTTCACGGGGGCGTACCTCCCGGGTGGGCGGACGGGTTCGCCTCTCAGTCGCCGCCGTTCGCCCGGGAGTTGCCGCCCGCTCGGAGTCAGGTGACGGCCGGCTTGCGGAAGGCGCGCAGGGAGAAGACCGGGTCCGGGCGGCGGCGGTCCTGGTCCGGCAGGCGGGCGAGCCGGGCGGCGAACTCCTCGGTGCGTGGGTCGTCCGGGGGCAGCAGGGTGAACCAGCCGCGCCTGAGGTCCGTGACGGTGGTACGCGGACTGCGGCCCTGGCCGAGGCCGGGGAAGTCGGCCCGCCCGGCCGGAACGAGTCCCTCGGCGGCGGCGTACCCGGTGACGGCGTCCGCGGCGTCCTGGGCGGGGCGGCGGGGGCGGGGAACGAGGACGGCGTCGATGTCACTGCCCACGTCGTGCGCCTCGGCCTTGTCGACGGTGGTGACGTAGACCCCGCCGGGTCTGAGGACACGCGCGCACTCGGCGACGACGGCGCGCACGTCGGCGGGGCTGGACAGCAGGTGCAGCAGCCAGACACCGGTGACCGCGTCGAAGGTGGCGTCGGCGAAGGGCAGGCGGCGGCAGTCGGCCCGCAGGATGGTGCCGGGCAGGCGGTGGGCCGCCCGGCGTGCCATGGCGGCGGCGAGGTCGGCGCCCGTCACCCGCAGCGCGGGCCGGGCGGCGGCCAGGCGCCGGGTGACGATGCCGGTGCCGCAGGCGATGTCCAGAAGCCGGCCCGGCCGGTCGGGTATCAGGCCGAGGACGGCCCCGGCCG
This sequence comes from Streptomyces sp. NPDC058145, assembly GCF_042884245.1. NCBI lineage: Bacteria > Bacillati > Actinomycetota > Actinomycetes > Kitasatosporales > Streptomycetaceae > Streptomyces > Streptomyces sp. NPDC058145. The sequence goes on from NZ_JBHVUH010000012.1 coordinate 116,370, forward strand.
CCGCCTCGGCACGCGGTTCGCCGCCGCGCGAGGCGTCGTAGGCGTCCGCTTCCTCGTCGTAGTCGAGCACACCGTCAGTGTGTTCGGTGGCCAGGGGCGATGTCCTCCACCCTGTGGGCGAGGGCGAAGTCCTTCTCCGTGACGACGCCGCCGGCGCTGTGCGTGTTCACGCTCAGGTGAACGGTGTTGTAGCCGAGGGTGAGGTCGGAGTGATGGTCCAGCTCGTCCTGGATCCCGGCGATGTGCACGACCAGTGCCGTCGCCGCGAAGTGCGAGCCGAGCCGGTAGGAGCGGGTGAGCCGGTCGCCGTCCAGCGACCAGCCGGGCAGCTCGGCCAGCCGGTCCTCGATCTCCTTCTGCGACAGCGGTTCCACGGCCATGGACGGTCTCCCTCCGGAGCGTGCGGGTACGCCTTCAGCCTGCCACGTCCGCTCGCCCGGGACCCGGTCCGGTGTGTCGCGCACTCCGTTCGGCCGCGCGGGCACTCCGTTCGGCTCCCTGCCGCTCCCCCGGGCGGTGCGCGGCGGACGGGGCCCGCTCGTGACGGGACGCGTCATCGGGCGCGCCGCTCGACTACGGTCGACGGCATGACCATTGTCGCGACCGGCCCCTCCGCCTCCGCCGCCATGAACGCCGACAAGGGCCAGGTCGGCAGGATGCTGCGCTCCTGGCGGGAGCGGCGCCGGGTGTCCCAGCTCGAGCTGGCGCTGCGCGCCGGCTCCTCCGCCCGGCACATCAGTTTCGTCGAGACCGGCCGGTCCCGGCCCAGCGAGGAGATGGTGCTGCGGCTGGCGGAGCACCTCCAGGTGCCGGTGCGGGAGCGCAACGCGCTGCTGCTGGCGGCCGGTTACGCCCCGCACTACCCGGAGACCCCGCTGGACGACCCGGCGCTGGACGCGCTGCGCGACGGCATGGAACGGCTCATCCAGGGCTACGAGCCCTACCCGGCGCTGGTGGTCGACGCCGGGTACACGGTGGTCGCCGCCAACCGGGGCATCGCCCTGCTGCTGGAGGGAGTCCCCGAGGAGCTGATGACGCCGGCGCCGAACGCGATGCGGCTGACCCTGCACCCCGAGGGCCTGGCGCCGCGCATCCGCAACCTGCGCGAGTGGCGCGGGCATCTGCTGGCGCAGATGGAGCGGCAGATCGCCCTGGACCGCTCGGACCAGCTACGGGCCCTGTACGAGGAGGTCGCCGGGTACCCGGTGCCCGAGGACGCGCCCGGTGACGAACCGGCCGGGCCGGTGCCGTACTTCGCGCTGCCGCTGCGCATCGAGCACGACGGACGGATCCTGTCGTTCGTGTCGTCGATCTCCACCTTCAACACGCCCATGGACGTCACGGTCGCCGAGCTCGCCATCGAGACCTTCCTGCCCGCCGACCCGGCGACCACCAAGTACCTGCACACACTGGCCGGTTGACGACCCCGCCCGGCACCCGGGTCCGCTCGACCGCGTGTACGGCAAGGGCCTCGCATGACAGACTGCGCGGGTACTTCGGCGCGTAGGGGAGGACGGGCTGTGAGTGAGCGGCGGGCGGCGCCCACCGTGGGCCAGGTGGTGCTGGGCAAGCGGTTGCAGGAACTGCGGGAGGCGGCCGGGCTCAGCCGCGAGGAGGCCGCCCGGGTGCTCCGGGTGGCGTCGGCGACCGTACGGCGGATGGAGATGGCCGAGGTCGCGCTGAAGATCCCCTACGTGCAGGTGCTGCTGGCCACCTACGGGGCGGCCGGGGAGGAGCAGGCCGCGTTCGTCCGGCTGGCCGAGGAGGCCAACCAGCCGGGCTGGTGGCAGCGGTTCCACGACGTGCTGCCGGACTGGTTCAGCCTGTACGTGAGCCTGGAGGGCGCCGCCCGGATCGTCCGCTCCTACGAGCCGCACTTCGTGCCCGGCCTGCTGCAGACCGAGGCGTACGCGCGCGCGGTGCTGGAGGCCGGGACGATCGGGCAGACCGGGCCGGAGACGATAGAACGGCATGTGTCGCTGCGCATGGCGCGGCAGCGGCTGCTGGAGCGGGAGGATCCGCCCCATCTGTGGGTGATCATGGACGAGACGGTGCTGCGGCGCCCGGTGAGCGTCGACGCCGCGGTGATGCGCGACCAGCTGGACCGGCTGCTGGAGTACGCCGACCGGGACCGGGTCACGCTCCAGCTCGCCGAGTTCGCGGCCGGCCCGCACCCGGGGACGTACGCGCCGTTCACGCTGTTCCGGTTCGCCGAACCGGAGCTGCCGGACATGGTGTTCACCGAGTACCTGACCGGCGCCCTGTACCTGGACTCCCGCCAGGAGGTCTCCACGCATCTGGAGGTCCTGGACCACATGACCGCCCGGGCCTCCTCCGCCCGGCGCACCCGGCAACTGCTGCGGGAGTATCGCGAGGCCCTGTGACTCCCGGCCGCCGGCTCAGGCCGCTCCGCCCTTCGTGTCCCGCTCGTCGTCGACGATCTCCGCGTCCACCACGCCGTCCTCCTCGGACGCGTTCCGCTCTCCGGCGGAACCGGCTGAACCGGTGGACCCGGCTGAACCGGCCGAGGCGTTCGCGTACATGGCCTGGCCCATCCGCTGGCTGACCGTGGCGAGCTTCTCGGTCCCCGCGCGCAGGGCGGCCGTCTCGGCGTTCTGACCGAGCAGGGTCTTCAGTTCGGCCGCCGCCTCCTCGACCTCGGTACGGGTCTCCGCGGGCACGCGGTCCGCGTTGTCCTGGAGGAACCGCTCGGTCTGGTAGACGAGTTGCTCGGCCTGGTTGCGGGTCTCGGCGGTCTCGCGGCGTTTGCGGTCCTCCTCGGCGTACTGCTCGGCCTCCCGCATCATGCGGTCGATGTCGTCCTTGGGCAGGGCGGAACCGCCGGTGACGGTCATCTTCTGCTCGCGGCCGGTGGCGAGGTCCTTCGCGGAGACGTGCATGATCCCGTTGGCGTCGATGTCGAAGGCGACCTCGATCTGCGGGACCCCGCGCGGCGCGGGCGGCAGTCCGGTGAGGTCGAAGACGCCCAGCTTCTTGTTGTAGGCGGCGATCTCGCGTTCGCCCTGGTAGACCTGGATGCCGACCGAGGGCTGGTTGTCGGTGGCGGTGGTGAAGATCTCCGAACGGCGGGTCGGGATCGTGGTGTTGCGCTCGATCATCTTCGTCATGATGCCGCCCTTGGTCTCGATGCCCAGGGACAGCGGGGTGACGTCCAGCAGCAGGACGTCCTTGACGTCGCCGCGCAGGACGCCCGCCTGGAGGGCGGCGCCGACCGCGACGACCTCGTCGGGGTTGACGCCCTTGTGCGGGTCCTTGCCGGTGAGTTCCTTCACCAGGCCGGTGACGGCGGGCATCCGGGTGGAGCCGCCGACCAGGATGACGTGGTCGATCGCGGACAGTTGCACGCCCGCGTCCGCGACCGCCTGGTGGAAGGGCTTCTTGCAGCGGTCCAGCAGGTCCTCGGTCAGCTCCTGGAACTGCGCGCGTGTCAGCTTCTCCTCCAGGTGCAGCGGGCCGGCGGCGGAGGCGGTGATGTAGGGCAGGTTGATCGACGTCTCCGAGGACGAGGACAGTTCGATCTTGGCCTTTTCCGCGGCCTCGCGCAGCCGCTGCACGGCCATCTTGTCGGCCCCGAGGTCGATGCCGTTCTGCCCCTTGAACCGTTTGACGAGGTACTCGACGATCCGCTGGTCCCAGTCGTCGCCGCCGAGGTGGGTGTCACCGTTTGTGGCCTTCACCTCGATGACGCCGTCGCCGATGTCCAGCAGGGACACGTCGAAGGTGCCGCCGCCGAGGTCGAAGACGAGCACGGTCTGCTCCTCGCCGCGGTCCAGGCCGTAGGCGAGGGCGGCGGCGGTCGGCTCGTTGATGATCCTGAGCACCTTCAGGCCGGCGATCTCCCCGGCCTCCTTGGTCGCCTGGCGCTGGGTGTCGTCGAAGTAGGCGGGGACGGTGACCACCGCGTCCGTGACGTCCTCGCCGAGGTACGCCTCGGCGTCCCGCTTCAGCTTCTGCAGCACCCGCGACGACAGTTCCTGCGCGCGCAGCCGGCTGCCGTCGATGGAACCCTGCTCCGGGAAGCGCCAGTGCGCGTCCCCCATGTGCCGCTTCACCGAGCGGGCGGTGCGCTCCACGTTGGTGACGGCCTGCCGCTTGGCCACCTCGCCGACCAGCACCTCGCCGTTCTTCGCGAACGCCACCACCGACGGGGTGGTGCGCGCACCCTCCGCGTTGGCGACGACGGCCGGCTCGCCGCCCTCCAGGACGGCCACCACCGAGTTCGTCGTCCCGAGATCGATCCCGACCGCACGTGTCATGGTCCGTTCCCTTCCGCCAGGTGGTTCCGCCAGGAGGTTCCGCCGGGGAGCATCCGCCAGGACGCTGCCGCCCTCCCAGCACAGAACGCGGGTACCCGCTTGTCAATGCACGGGTGCCCAGGAAACGGCGATGCCGCGCACCCGGTGGGCACGCGGCATCTGCGGGACGTACGGGCGTCAGGCCAGCTCGGCCGTCAGGGTGATGGTCGTACCGGTCAGGGCCTGGCTGACCGGGCAGTTCTTCTTGGCGTCCTCGGCCGCCGAGCGGAAGCCGTCCTCGTCCAGGCCCGGCACCTCGCCGCGGACGGTGAGGTGGATGCCGGTGATGCCCTCGCCGGGCTGGAAGGTGACGTCGGCCTTGGTCTCCAGACGGGTGGGCGGAGTACCGGCGCCGGCCAGGCCGTGCGAGAGGGCCATGGAGAAGCAGCTGGAGTGGGCGGCGGCGATCAGCTCCTCGGGGCTGGTCCTGCCGTTCGCCTGCTCGGCGCGCGACGGCCACGACACCGGCTGCTGGCCGATGCCGGAGGAGTCGAAGGTGACGACGCCGTTGCCCTCGAGCAGGTTGCCTTCCCAGACGGTGTGTGCGGTGCGCGTGGTTGCCACGGCTCTTCCTTTCCATGGGGGTCCGGGTTGTTCGGGTACCGCGTCCCATCCGATCACACTCGGGGGCACCGCACCCCGCGGACCGGGCCGCCCGCCGCTCAGGGCCTGTCCGGCGGATCGGGCCGGCTACCGGCAACGGTGTTCTCTCAGTTCGGGTCAGCGGGGCGTGGTGCGTCCAGCTGCGAGGCGGAGTGCGGGAGGTCGTGCCACGCCCCGCGATTCCGGATCCGCCGGACAGGCCCGAGAGCCTGTCGTGAAATTCCCGTCTGCCCCGCGACGCCTGGCACGTGCTCTCGCCGCACCGGGCGAAAGCCCGAGTACGTCCAGTACGAGGACTTCCGCCTGGCACGCCGAGAGCACGTGCCAGGCGCCGCAAGGCCGCCCTTCGGGCGACGACGGGAATTTGACGACCGGCCCTAGGCGGCCCGCTCCTCCTCGGCCCGCGTGGTGAGCGGCACCTGCGGGCCGTCCACCTCCAGCAGCCAGCGCCGCAGTACGCGGTGCACGTGCTCGGCGCCGGCCGGTTCCTCGCCGTCGGCGGCCGGCGCGGACAGGGTGAGCGGGGAGAGCAGGAAGGGCCGGGCCTGGGCACCGCCCAGGCCGCCGTGGGAGCCGATCTGCTCCTCGAAGGCGAGGACTTCGCCGTCGGCGGGGTCGTGGAAGGAGTTGACCATGATGTCGGCGGTGTGCGGGAAGGAGTGGGTGCGGCGCACGGCGTCCGCGGCACCGGGGCCGAAGACGGCCAGCGGGCCGGGCTCCGCGTCCAGGCGGGCCAGCGGGATCTCGGTGCCGTACGGGCCGAGCACCAGGCCGTCGTGCTCCTCGCTGCGCACCAGCAGGAAGCCGATGCCGGGGTGGTTGGCGAGGGTGGTGAGCAGGCCCGGGTGGCGGGCGTCGATCTCCTCCCGGGTCATGCGGTGGGGCACGTCCGGGAAGGACACCAGGCCCAGGTTTCCGGAGGCCAGTACGACGGGCTCGGTGCCCCGGGCGGGACGGTGCCCGTCGCCGTCGACCTCCTCGGGCCTGCCCAGGGCGGCCCGGACCGCGGCGCGGGCCTCGGCGCCGCTGCGGGTCCGCTCGGCGCGGCGCGGCACGGGCAGTCCGCAGCCGGCCCGGACCAGGTCGCCGAGGGTGAGGCCGTAGCGGGAGCGGAAGGTCTCGCCCGGGCTCTGGCCGTGGTCGGACAGGACGACGACGCGGTAGGGGCGCGGCGCGTGCTCGGCAGCCTTCTCGATGAGGGCGAGGGACCGGTCGAGCCGCTGCAGCACCTGCTCGGCATCCCGGCCGCGTGGCCCGGAGTGGTGGGCGACCTCGTCGTAGGCGACGAGGTCGGCGTAGACGGCGGTGCGGCCGGCGAGCATGTCGCCGAGCACGGCGGCGACCACGACATCGCGCTCGACGACGGTGGCGAAGGCGCGCACGAAGGGGTAGAGGCCGCCGCGGCCGACCCGGGGCCGCTGCTTGCGGACGCGGGCCCGGGTGGACTGGACGATCTCGCGGACCACCTCGGCGACGAAGGACAGGGCCGTGCGCACGGCGTTGGCGGGGTCGGAGAAGTAGGCGAAGTAGCCGGCGCGGGAACGGTTCTCCCGGCCCCGGCGGCGGATGGCGATGGACAGGACGAGGGCCTGTTCGCCCGCGCCGCCGCTGAACAGGTTGCCGCGGCTGGCGCCGTCCACGGCGAGCAGTCCCCCGTCGCCCGTCCGCTGCACGGCACGGCGCTGGAGTTCGGCGGCGCCGGTCGGTCGGTTGCACACCATCACCTCGCCGCGGTCCTTCTCGTACCAGCGGAACGCGGGCACGTCGAAGGTGCTGCCGTGCAGGATGCCGAGCTGGCTGGCGCCGGTCTGGCTGGACCAGTCGGTGCGCCAGGGGGTGAGCCGGTGGGTGGGCCGCATGCCGTCGGCGGTCGCCAGCCAGCGGCCGACGGTCGGCATCAGGCCCCTGCGGACGGCGTCGGTGAGCACGTCGTGGCCGACACCGTCGAGCTGGACGCAGACCAGGCCGAAGGTGTCCGCACAGGGCGGTCCGGCTCTTCGGCGGCGGTCGGCGAGGCGCAGCAGGCGGCGGCGGTAGGCGTCGTCGTCGCGTACGGCGAGGGCGGCGCCGGTGGCCGAGGCGACGGCGGACATCACGGCGGCCACCACGACGGCGGTCTCCGGGGCGGCCTCGGGGCGGCCGGAGGGGTTGAGGCGCAGGGCGAGCAGCAGCAGCGAACCGTTGAGGAAGAAGACCAGCAGGCCGAGGACGAGGGCGGGCACGAGCAGCAGCAGCCGTACCAGGAGCGGCCACACCACGGCCGAGAGCAGACCGAAGGCGCCGGCGCCGCAGGCGGCGGTGATGGCTATGTGGGTGGCGCTGTCGCCGTCGGCGGACTGGAGCCTGAAGTCGGGCAGCAGACCCGCGAGCACGAGCATGGTGAGCGTGGAGACCGCCCACACCGTGGCGCTCCGTCCGATCTGACTGGCCACCCGCCGCCACCGCACGTCCCGCGCACCTCACGTCCCGCCCCGCTCGACCGACCGGGCCCCGGCTCCCACCTTGTCACACCGGGCCGGACGCGTCCGGGCGGGGCGCCGCGCCGTGGACGACGGTGCCGGTGCCGTCAGCGTCCGTCGTAGCCGGCCGTCGGCATCGACAGCCTGCGGTGCACCCGTGCCTTCATCTGCGCGTCGTAGGAAGGCTCGGCCCGCCCCACGGTCTCCACGCGCACCCCGCGCCGCGCGCACTCGGCGGTGAACTCCTCCACGGAGGAGAGGGCGCGCTCCAGCACCCGCCGGCTGGGTGCGACGAACACGTCCACCCCGGGCCGCACACCGTCCCACAGCGCGCAATGGTCGAAACGCAGCCCGCCGACGAGGAGTTCCCGCGTGACGACGTAACCGCGTTCCGCCGCCCAGCGGGCGCACATGGCGTGCTGGCTGCGGGAGTCCACCAGGAAGGGTTCGGCCTCCAGTTCCTCCAGAGGCGTCAGGCTCGCGATGGCGGTGACCCGCACCGGCGCGAGCCCGCCGGAGGCACCCCGTAGTTGTCCCATGGCGTCCCCCTCACCTCCGGGTTTCGCCAGCGACCCTACTCCTGCCCGTAGGCTTCGGGGGAGTCGCGTGAAGGAGGCGAAGGAGGTGCCGGTGGAGATCACCTGGTGGGGGCACGCCACCTGCACCATCGAGGACGCGAACATACGCGTGATCACCGATCCCCTGTTCGCCGCCCGGCTCGCGCATCTGCGCCGCCGCCGGGGCGCGGTGCCCCCCGCCGAGGCCCACCGCGCGGACGTGGCACTGGTGTCCCATCTGCACGCCGACCATCTGCATCCGCCCTCGCTGGCCGCACTCCCCCCGGGCACGCGCCTGCTCGTGCCCCGGGGCGCACCACGGGCGGTACCCGGACTGCGCCGGCTACCCGGGCTGCGGATCACCGAGGTGGCGCCGGGGGACGAGGTACGGGTCGGGGACCTGCTGGTCCGGGTGGTGCCCGCGCGGCACGACGGGCGCCGGCTGCCGGTCGGCCCGCACCGCTCGCCGGCGCTCGGATACGTCGTCACGGGCGAGGCGCGGACCTACTTCGCCGGGGACACCGGGCTGTTCGACGACATGGCGGAGCAGGTGGGGCCGGTGGACCTGGCGCTGCTGCCGGTGGGCGGCTGGGGACCGTTCCTTGGGACGGGGCACCTGGACGCGGGGCGGGCGGCGCGGGCGCTGGCCCGACTGGCGCCGCGTGCCGCGGTGCCGGTGCACTACGGGACGTACTGGCCGATCGGCATGGACGCCGTGCGCCCGCACGAATTCCACGCGCCGGGTGACGAGTTCGTGCGCCTGGCGGCCGTGACCGCGCCGGAGGTGGCGGTGCACAAGCTGGGGCACGGTGAGCGGGTGCGGCTGGAGGTCGCACGATGAGATGGCTGCCGGGCGCGGTGACGCTGGCCGCCGCGTCGGCACGGTCCGTGCCGCCGGAGTCCACGCAGCAGGCGCTCGGCTATCCGTCGCTGTTCCTGCTCGTGCTGATCGGGGCACTGGTCCCGGTGGTGCCGACCGGTGCCCTGGTGAGCACGGCGGCGGTGGTGGCGTTCCATCAGACGGCGCCGTTCTCCCTGTTGCTGGTGTTCGTCACGGCCTCCCTCGCGGCCTTCCTGGGGGACGCGTCGCTGTACTGGCTGGGGCGGCGCGGGCTGCGGTCGAGGAACGGCTCGCGCTGGCTGGAGGCGATCCGGTCGCGGGCGCCGGAGGAACGCCTCGAGCAGGCGCAGGGGAAGCTCGCCGAGCACGGGGTCGCCGTGCTGGTGCTGTCCCGGCTCGTCCCCGCGGGGCGGATACCGGTGATGCTGGCCTGTCTGCTGGCCGAGTGGCCGCTGCGGCGGTTCTCCCGGGGCAACCTGCCGGCCTGCCTGGCGTGGGCGCTGACGTACCAGGTGATCGGGATCCTGGGGGGCTCCCTGTTCCCGGAGCCCTGGGAAGGGGTGGCCGCCGCGGTGGCGCTGACCGTGCTGGTCAGCGCCATGCCGAGTGCCGTGCGGCGTCTTCGGGGGATCGAGCGATAGCTTCGGGGAGGATCCGGTTCACTCGAGCACGCGCGAGCCTCCCACCGGGAGGTCCCACAGGTCCTCGCGCTCCAGGCCCGCCTTCTCCCAGGCCGTCCGCACCCGGGTCAGCGGCTCCAGGACCGGCTCGGCCGACAGTACGAAGGTGCCCCAGTGCATCGGGGCCATTCTGCGCGCCCCCAGGTCCAGGGTGGCCCGTACCGCCTCCTCCGGGTCGCAGTGGACGTCACTGAGCCACCAGCGGGGGCTGTAGGCGCCGACGGGCATGAGGGCGAGGTCGATCCCCGGGTAGCGGCGGCCTATGCGGGAGAACCAGTGGCCGTAGCCGGTGTCGCCGGCGAAGTAGAGGCGCTGTCCGTCGGGGTCGGTGAGGACCCAGCCGCCCCAGAGGCTGTGGCAGGTGTCGGTGAGAGTGCGCTTGGACCAGTGGTGGGCGGGCACGAAGTCGAAGCGGACGCCGGACAGTTCGGCGCCCTCCCACCAGTCCAGCTCGGTGACGCGGGTGAACCGGCGCCGCAGGAACCAGCGGCCGAGACCGGCGGGCGCGAACACCGGGGTGTCGCGCGGGAGCCGGCTGAGGGTGGGCGCGTCCAGGTGGTCGTAGTGGTTGTGGCTGATGACGACCGCGTCGACGCGCCGCAGGCTCTCCCAGGGGACGCCGACGGGGGTGATGCGGGCCGGGGTGCCGAGGATGCGGCGCGACCAGACGGGGTCGGTGAGGACGGTCAGCCCGCCGGCCCGGACGATCCAGCTCGCGTGTCCCGCCCAGGTGACGGCGAGGGTGCCGGTGCCCACGCTCGGCAGCGGGCCGGGGGCGTACGGGACCCGCGGGATGTCGGCGAGGCCGTCCGGGCCGGGGCGTACGGCGCCCTCGCGGGCGAAGCGGGCGAGGGCCTTGAGGCCGGGCAGGGGCGCGGTGAGCCGGTCGTGGAAGGTGCGCGGCCACACCCGGTGCTCGCCCAGCGGGCGGGGCTCGGCCAGCGGCGGGAAGGGGGGCGCGGGCGCGGCCCGGGGCCCGCGGGCGCCGGCCGCGCCGCCCCCCGGGTCCGCCGAGGTCGTCGTGGTCGTGGAGGTAGTGGAGGTCGTCATGGACGTCGTGGCGGTGGACCCGGGCTCATGCGTCTGCTGCGTCATCGAGGAGGCTCCCGTCGCTGAGCGTCGTCGCGGAGGCCGTCGAAGGCCGACCTCAAGGAGGTCAACGCGCGGTGCACGTGTGGCAGTTCCAACGGTGAGGGTGACGTGAGGGATTCGTTGCGTTCCTCGTCCGTGCCGCCCAGCAGGGGCCCCGTGGCGAGCCGTACCCGCAGCTCCCCGAGGCCGTCGCCGAAGCGGTGGCCGCCCGGCGCGGGCATGCCGAGCCGCGCGGTGAGGAAGTCCTCGAGTTCCTGCGCGTCCGACACGCCTTGGCCGGCGAGCGCCCCGCCCAGCGGCGCGAGGTCGGCGTACAGGTGGCGGCCGGCCTGCGGCGGCCGGGCGAGCGCGCCGGCCGCGACGACCGCGGAGTGCGCAGCGGCGGCCACGCGCGCGTGCAGGCGTACGGCGGCCTCACGGCGCTCGGCGACGGGTGCGGGCTCGTCGAGGGCGTATCCGGCCACGGCGGCGACGGGCGCGGCGACCCGGGCGTCGAGGGCGGTGAGGATGTCGAGCACGCGCGCGTGGAGCCGCTCCCCGGCCGCTCCGGAGGGCACGCGCGCGACGGCGGCGGGCCAGCCGGGCGGCAGCAGGGCGCCGGCCAGGTCGGTGACGACGGTGACCCGGTCGGGCAGCATCTCGGCGGGGCTGAGCAGGACGGTGCCGTGCGGGTCGTGCAGGGTGTCGCGCCAGGTCTCGTCGCTGACCAGGTGCAGGCCCTCGGCGACGGCCGCCTCGACGGTCTCGTGCAGCAGTTCGGGCGGGGCGACGGTGGCGGTGGGGTCGTCGGCGACGGACAGCACCAGCAGCCTGGGGTCGCCGCCCTCGGCACGGACCCGGCGGACGGTCTCCAGCAGGGCGTACGGGTCGGGGACACCGCCGCTCTCGGCCGGGGTCGGCACATGGAACACGGGTCTGCCGAGCAGCCGGGCGTAAGGCGCCCACCAGGCGGCGCAGGGGCGGGGCACCAGCACGTCGCCGCCGTCCCCGGCGAGCGCGGCGGTAGCGGCGAGCAGCAGGGCGGGGGCGCCGGGTCCCGCGGCCACCCGGTCGGGGACGCAGGACAGTCCGCGCCGGGTCCAGTAGCCGCAGGCCGCCTCCAGCAGGGCGGGGGAACCGCCGACCGGCTGGGCCTCGGCACGGCCCGCGGCTGCGGCGAGGACGGCGGAGAGTTCCGGCAGGACGGGAAGGCCGTCGCCGGGCAGCGGGGGCCCGTAGCGGACGGGGCCGTGGCCCTCCGGGTCCGTCCGCCGCATGTCCGCCTCCGCGCTGTCGTGGTGCCGCCCGCCGTCCCGTGCTCTCCTCCGCCGGCCCTCACCACTGGCTTCCCGGCGGCTCCGGCCGCTTCGGTGGTGCGGGCTGTGCGGCTGGTGCGTCCGGTGCCCACGGATGGTGCCCTCGGATGGGCGTGTACCCGCCGGGCGGCCCGCCATGGCCGGTGATCGCGGTCGTTCCCGTCAGAGTGCCGGACCGGCCCGGCGTCAGCCGCCCGTGGTCCGTCGGCGGCCGAGGAGCCGGTAGCCCGCGCCGGCGCAGGCGGCGGCGATCAGCACACCGCCGGCGACCAGGGCCGGGACCGAATCGTCGAAGGTGCCTCCCTGTCCCGCCTCCACCCCGTGCTCCACGAGCGCGGGCGTGCAGTCGTGGTCCCCGCCGGACGCGGGGCAGCCGTCTCCGCCGCCGTCCTCGCAGGAATCGCCCTCCTCACATCCCTGTCCCTGACCCTGTCCCTGACCTTGGTTCTGGTTCTGGTTCTGGTTCTGGCCCTGGCCCTGGTCCGGGCTCTGGCTCTGCCCTTGGCTCTGGCCTTGCCCCTGCTCCTGATCCTGGCCCTCCCCCTGGTCCTGTCCCTGCCCCAGCTCCTGTCCCTCGACCTGCCCCTGTTGCTCGTCCCCCTGCCCCTCCTCCTCACCCGGTTCCTGCGTCTGCCCCAACCCCTGCTGCGGCGCCGAGGTTTCCCGCGCCTCCCCCGAAGCGCACACCCCTCCGGGAACGGAACTCGCACCGATGCCGCCGTCGCAGGGCACGGGCACCGTCACCGGACCGGGCACCGTCACCGGACCGGGCACCGTCACCGGACCGGGCACGGTAACCGGGGCCTCGGGCCGGACGGTGCCGGGGCTCTCCCCGGCACCGGGGTCAGCGGACGCGGCGGGCCCCGGTATGACGAGCGCGGCGCCGGCCAGGACGGCGACGGACAGGGCGCGGGCGGTGCGGCGCATGGGGCGGGCTCCTCGGCGAGACGGCGGTCGGCGGACGGCGGGACACGGCTGGTGCCCTCGACTGCCATCAGAGCCCGCCCGGCGCCGTACCGCGCGCGGCCGGACCCCATTCGCGGGACGCGAGCGGCCGGGCGGGTGACAACCGCCCGGCCGCCCCCCCCGTCCCGCGCCCCGGCAGGTTTTCGGCACCCGCTGCAGGTCACTCGGCAGGTACTGACCGGATGTCCGCCAGCAACCGCACCGGGAGGGCCCCTCCATGAGCAGCAAGGTCTCGGACCACGTCCTCGAGCGGCTGCGCGCCTGGGGCGTGGAACAGGTTTTCGGCTATCCCGGAGACGGCATCAACGGGCTGCTCGCCGCCTGGGGCCGGGCGGAGGACCAGCCGCGCTTCATCCAGTCCCGACACGAGGAGATGTCCGCCTTCGAGGCGGTGGGTTACGCGAAGTTCAGCGGCCGGATCGGGGTGTGCGCGGCCACCTCGGGGCCCGGCGCGATCCACCTGCTGAACGGCCTGTACGACGCCAAGCTGGACCACGTCCCGGTGCTGGCGATCGTCGGCCAGACCGACCGGACCGCGATCGGCGGCTCCTACCAGCAGGAAGTCGATCTGCACACGCTGTACAAGGACGTCGCCTCGGAGTTCGTCGAGACGGTGATGGTGCCCGAGCAGCTGCCGAACGTACTGGACCGGGCGATCCGCACCGCCTACGCGCGGCGCTGCCCCACCGCGATCATCATCCCGGGCGACGTGCAGGAGCTGGACTACTCGCCGCCGACGCACGAGTTCAAGATGGTGCCGTCCAGCCTGGGGATGAGCGACTACACCGCGACCCCGACGGACGAGGCGCTGCGCCGGGCGGCGGACATCCTGAACGCCGGTGACAAGCCCGCGATCCTGATCGGGCAGGGCGCCGCCGGCGCGGTCGCGGAGGTGCGGGAGATCGCCGAACTGCTCGGCGCGGGCGTGGCCAAGGCGCTGCTCGGCAAGGACGTCCTCAGCGACGAGCTGCCGTACGTCACCGGGCCGATCGGGCTGCTGGGCAGCAGGCCGTCGTACGAGCTGATGCGGGACTGCGACACGCTGCTGACCATCGGTTCCTCGTTCCCGTACACGCAGTTCATGCCGGAGTTCGGCAAGGCGCGCGGGGTGCAGATCGACATCGACCCGCACATGGTCGGCATGCGCTACCCCTACGAGGTGAACCTGGTCGGCGACGCCGGGGCCACGCTGCGGCGGCTGATACCGCTGCTGGACACCGACCGGGGCGGGCGCGAGTGGCGCGACACCGTGTGCGCCAACGTGAAGCGCTGGCACGACACGATGGAGCGGCGGGCCGGTCTGCCGGCCGACCCGATCAACCCCGAGTACGTGGCACGGGCGCTCGACCCGCTGCTGCCGGACGACGTGATCCTCACGTCGGACTCCGGTTCGGTCGCGAACTGGTACGCACGGCACATCACGATGCGGCCGGGCATGCGCGGCTCGCTGTCCGGGACGCTCGCGACGATGGGCCCGGGCGTGCCGTACGCGATCGGTGCGAAGTTCGCGCACCCGGACCGGCCGGTGGTCGCGCTGGTCGGGGACGGCGCGATGCAGATGAACGGGCTGGCGGAGATGATCACCGCGGCCAAGTACCGGGACCGCTGGTCCGATCCCCGGCTGGTGGTGGGCGTGTGGAACAACCGCGATCTGAACCAGGTGACCTGGGAGATGCGCGCGATGGAGGGCTCGCCGTCGTTCCTGCCGTCGCAGGAGATCCCGGACGTGCAGTACGCGGCGTTCGCCCGCACCCTCGGCCTGACCGGGGTCCGGGTGGAGAAGCCCGAGGAGGTCGAGGCGGGCTGGCGTGCGGCCCTGGAGGCCGACGGTCCGGCCGTGATCGAGTTCGTAACCGACCCCGCCGTACCGCCCATCCCGCCGCACGCCTCCTGGGAGCAGATGGAGGCGACGGCCAAGTCGATCCTCAAGGGCGACGCCGACCGGGGATCGATGATCAAGCGGGGGCTGAAGGCAAAGGTGCAGGAGTTCCTGCCGGGCAGCAGGAAGTAGCGGGATCAGCGGTGACCGAGTGCCGGGAAGCCCGTGTCGGCCGGCGGCCGGCGGGTACGCGGTGCGAACCTTCGACCCTCTGGAGGGAGAACATGCAGCGAGGCAGTGACCGGCTGAACGTCCACCGGGACGACGAGATGAAACACGAGCTGCAGGGCCTGCTCAGGTCCGGGCACCCGACGCGCACCGAGGAGTGGCACGACCCGGAGCCCGCCGCGGACGACGACCCGGTGGTGTGGGCCGGGCCCGTGGCGCCGGGGCAGACGGGCGCGTCGCTGGAGAAGGTGCGGCTGGAGCTGGCGCGGCGCCTGGGGCGGCACGCCTTCCCGGCCAACGCGGGCGAGCTGGCCCGGGCACTGCGCCGCGGCAACGCCCCCGGGGCGCTGATCGACGCGGTGGCGGGACTGACCCGCTCGAACCGCTACGAGAACGTGCAGCAACTGGCCGAGGCGCTGGTGGGCGGCGCATGAGCCGGGCCCGGGCGGCCGCGGTGGGGAAACGGCGCGCCCGGGCCGAGAAGACCGTTCTCCGTGCTGTGGAAGGAAAGTGATAGATCATGCGCATCGCGTTTCTGGTGGCCCCCGAGGGTGTCGAGCAGGTCGAGCTGACCGAGCCTTGGCAGGCCGCCTCCGACGGCGGGCACGAACCGGTGCTGGTGTCGACCGCGTCCGGCAAGATCCAGGCGTTCAACCATCTCGACAAGGCGGACACCTTCCCCGTGGACGAGGTGGTGGGTGAGACGTCGGCCGGCGGGTTCGGCGCGCTCGTGCTGCCCGGCGGGGTCGCCAATCCCGACTTCCTGCGGATGGACGAGAAGGCCGTCGCGTTCGTGAAGGAGTTCTTCGAGCAGGGCAAGCCGGTCGCAGCGATCTGCCACGCGTCGTGGACGCTGGTCGAGGCGGACGTCGTACGGGGCCGGGTGCTGACGTCGTGGCCAAGCCTGCGGACCGACATCCGCAACGCGGGCGGCACCTGGGTGGACGAGCAGGTCAAGATCTGTGACCACGGCTCGAACACACTGGTGACCAGCCGCAAGCCGGACGACCTGAAGGCGTTCTGCGACGCGTTCCTGCGCGCGTTCGCCGGTGAGGCGGGCTGATCCCGTCCACCGCGCAGAGAGAGGGCCGGCCCGTACGGGCCGGCCCTCTCGCGTGGGCGTCCGGATCAGGTGCCGGACGTGCCCGGAGTCACCGCCTCACCGCAGCCGCGTTCACGGGCGCCCTCGCGGGTGCGGCCCGCGCTCACCAGGCGGCGCGGGTTGCGGCGCAGGTACTCGCCCTCGAGCTGCGCCATCCGCTCGTTGTGGGCCCGCAGCGCGTCGTTGGAGCCGTACAGCAGGGTGTCGTGGCGCGTGCGGTGGATCGTCTCCAGCTCCTTCATGAGCTGCTGGTCGTCCAGTCGGCTGGGCTCGACTCCGGTCATGGTGGTGCCCCGCTCGTCGTGTCGTGTCTGCGGTTCGGGTACCCGCCCGGATGATGCGCCGCACCCGGGGACTTCCGGGAGGGAAGCCATGGAGCTCGCGTTCCTGCATCCACTGTACGAACATCCCGGTCCCCGGGCCTCCGCATACGTCGGCGCCCCCACCACCCTGGGGTGTGCTCAATACATCTAGCGGGCGCGTTCCACCCGGCGCTCGTCCCAGACCGGCTCGGGGGTCTCGCGGACGCGGCCGTCGCTGCCGAAGACCAGGAACCGGTCGAAGGAGCGGGCGAACCAGCGGTCGTGGGTGACCGCGAGGACGGTGCCGTCGAAGGCCTCCAGGCCCTCCTGGAGGGCCTCGGCGGACTCCAGGTCGAGGTTGTCGGTGGGCTCGTCCAGCAGCAGGGCGGTGACACCTTCCAGTTCCAGCAGCAGGATCTGGAAGCGTGCCTGCTGGCCACCGGAGAGCCGGTCGAAGGACTGCTCGGCCTGGCCGGTCAGCTCGTAGCGGCGCAGCCGGGACATGGCCGCGCCCCGGTCCTGGGCGTGCTCCTTCCACAGGATGTCCAGCAGGGTGCGGCCCACGAGTTCGGGGTGGGCGTGGGTCTGCGCGAAGTGGCCGGGCACGACCCGCGCCCCGAGCTTCCACTCCCCCGTGTGCGCCACCTCCCGCCCGGCCAGCAGCCGCAGGAAGTGCGACTTGCCCGAGCCGTTGGAACCGAGCACGGCGACCCGTTCGCCGTAGAAGACCTCCAGGTCGAATGGTTTCATCAGGCCGGTCAGCTCAAGACCCGCGCAGGTGACGGCGCGCACCCCGGTACGGCCGCCCTTCAGGCGCATGGTGATGTCCTGCTCGCGCGGCGGCTCGGGCGGCGGCCCGGCCTCCTCGAACTTGCGCAGCCTGGTCTGCGCGGCCTGGTAGCGGGAGGCCATCTCATGGCTGACGGCGGCGGCCTGGCGAAGGTTGATCACGAGCTTCTTGAGCTGGGCGTGCTTCTCGTCCCAGCGGCGGCGCAGCTCCTCGAAGCGGGCGAAGCGCTCACGGCGTGCCTCGTGGAAGGTGGCGAAGCCGCCGCCGTGCACCCAGGCGTCGGCGCCCGCCGGGCCCGGTTCCACGGAGACGATCCGCTCCGCGGCGCGGGCGAGGAGTTCCCGGTCGTGGGAGACGAACAGCACCGTCTTGCGGGTCTCCCTCAGCTGCTCCTCCAGCCAGCGCTTGCCGGGCACGTCGAGGTAGTTGTCCGGCTCGTCGAGCAGCAGCACCTCGTCGGTGCCGCGCAGCAGCGCCTCCAGGACGAGGCGTTTCTGCTCGCCGCCGGAGAGGGTGCTCACCTGCCGCCACTGGGCCCGCTCGTACGGCATGCCGAGGGCCGCGGTGGTGCACATGTCCCACAGGGTCTCGGCCTCGTAGCCGCGTACCTCGGCCCAGTCGGAGAGGGCCTGCGCGTAGCCGAGCTGGGCGGCCTCGTCGTCGACGGTCATGAGGGCGTGCTCGGCCCGGTCCACGGCCCGTGCCGCCTCGCGGATACGGGGCGGGGCGACGGACACGAGCAGGTCGCGCACGGTCGTCTCGTCCCGTACGGAGCCGACGAACTGGCGCATCACGCCGAGGCCGCCGCTGACGGTCACCGTGCCGCCGTGCGGTTTCAGCTCGCCGGAGATCAGCCGGAGCAGGGTCGTCTTGCCGGCGCCGTTGGGGCCGACCAGGGCGACGGCCGCGCCCTCGCCGACCCGGAAGGAGACATCGCCGAGCAGCGTCCTCCCGTCGGGGAGGTGGTACTCGAGGTGCGCGGCTTCCAGATGTCCCATGAGGAGGCATTCTGTGGGCCGCCCCCGGGCGGGGGCAAACCGTTATCCGGCGTCCACCGGTTCCCCCGCCGGGCCGCCCTCCCCCGCCGGTTCCACCGTCGCGCCCTCCCAGGCCAGCGCCTTCCACCCGTCGGAGGGCGAACCCTCCAGGACGATGACGCCGGTGTTGCGCAGGGGGCGGGCCGCGGCGAACGCGACGTCGACGTTGCCGGCCCGGGCCGCGGTCCACAGGCGGATCGCGGCGCCGTGGCTGACCATGGCGACGGTCGCGGCACCGCTGGCGGCGGCCTCGGCGACCACCGTGTCGTACCGGGCGAGGGTCTCCGCGCCGTTCTCCCCGCCGGGGATGCGCGGTGCGGTGTCCCCGGCGGCCCAGGCGAACACCGTGCGCAGGTAGAGGGTGCCCCGCGGGGAGTTGCCCGGCAGCATCTCCAGGTCGCCGGCGGTCACCTCGCGGATGCCGTCCCGGACGATCGGCTCCAGGCCGCGGGCGGTGGCCAGCGGGGCGGCGGTGAGCCGGGTGCGCAGCAGGGTGGAGACGTAGACGGCCTCGATGTCCTCGTGCGCGAGCGCCCCGGGGAGTTCGGCGGCCTGCCGCTCGCCGAGCGGAGTGAGCCCCGGGCCGGGTACGGCGGTGTCCAGCAGCCGGTCCAGGTTGGACGGGGTCTGACCGTGGCGGACCAGGAGCAGGCGCATCCGGGGTGTCTCCTCACGCGCCCTTCGGGCGGACCGGTGAACGCGGGTCGGTGACCGGCGTGTCCGGGCACAAGAAGCGGGCACTTCAGGGTAACCGGACCCCTATGAGCCCAGACGTCGACCTCACTGTGCCGAGGCCCCGCCTCCGCGTCCTGTCCAAGCTGCTCGAGTACGACTGCCGGCTGTTCGAGCTGGCGGCCACCCGGCACTGGCCCGGCGCCGAGCGGATGTTGCCCCGGCTCAGCCGGAGCGCCAACCACGGGGTGCTGTGGTTCGCGACGGCCGCCGCGATCGCGGCGAGCCGTTCGCCGCGGGCCCGGCGGGCCGCCACCCGGGGCGTGGCCTCGCTGAGCGTGGCCTCGCTGGCCATCAACACCCTCGGCAAGCGGTCGGTGCGCCGCGCCCGGCCGGTGCTGGATACGGTGCCGCTGTCGCGGCGGCTGAAGCGGCAGCCGATCACCACCTCCTTCCCGTCCGGTCACGCCGCCTCGGCCGCCGCCTTCGCCGCCGGGGTCGCCCTGGAGTCGCCGCGGTGGGGTGCGGCGGTGGCGCCGGTGGCGTTCTCCGTGGCCATGTCGCGTGTCTACACGGGCGTGCACTATCCGAGTGACGTGCTGGCGGGGGCGGCGCTGGGCGCGGGCGCCGCGTTCGCCGTACGGGGCCTGGTTCCGACCCGCACCCAGGTCGCGCCGCCGCCGCGGCCCCGGACCGAGGCACCGGCGCTGCCCGACGGCGAAGGCCTCGTGCTCGTCGCCAACCGCGCCTCGGGCACCTCCGACCGGGTGCGGGTGCTGCACGAGGCGCTGCCCGGGGCGGAGATCGTGGAGTGCGCCCCCGAGGACGTGAAGGCGGAGCTGGAGAAGGCCGCCGCGCGGGCGCGGGTGCTCGGGGTGTGCGGGGGCGACGGGACGGTGAACACGGCGGCCGGGGTGGCCCTGCGTCGCGGTCTGCCGCTGGCGGTGCTGCCCGGGGGCACGCTCAACCACTTCGCCTACGACCTGGGGGTGGAGGACGAACGGACCCTGGCCGACGCCGTCCGGGCGGGCGAGGCGGTCCGGGTGGACGCCGGTCGGTTCGTGGCGGGCGATCACGAGGGGCTCTTCCTGAACACCTTCAGCCTGGGTGTCTACCCGGAGCTGGTGCGCGAGCGGGAGCGCTGGTCGTCCCGGATCGGAGGCTGGCCGGCCGGGATGCTCGGCGCGATGAAGGTGCTGCGCGCCGACCGGCATCCGCTGACGGTGGAACTGCGCGGCAAGCGCCACCCCCTGTGGCTGCTGTTCGTCGGCAACGGCACCTACCACCGGATGGGTCTCGCGCCCGGTCGCCGTACCGACCTGGCGGACGGACTGCTGGACGTGCGGGTGGTGCACGGCACCCGCAGGCCCGCGCTACGCCTGCTGGCGGCCGCCGCGGCCGGCCCCCTCACCCGGTCCCCGGCCCACGCGGCGGTCCAGGTGAACCGGCTGCGGCTGACCGGTCTCGCCCCCGGGACGCCACTGGCGTTCGACGGCGAGGTGATCGAGGTGGGCGGGGACGTGCTGGTGGAGAAGCTGCCCGAGGCGCTGACGGTGTACCGGCCGCTGTCCTGACCCCCCGCCTTCCGGCCGCCCGTGACGCGCCCGTCCACATGATGAAACGCAGATCTCATCATTCGGCACGGGCGCGTACCGTTCGGCGTATCGCGCGACGGCGCCGCAGGCCGCGCCGCCGGTGACGTCGACGAGGGGCGAAGGGGCACAGCCATGCCGAAGGCGCAGGACACCGCCGTCTACACACACGGGCACCACGAGTCGGTGCTGCGGTCGCACACCTGGCGGACCGCCGCCAACTCCGCGGCCTATCTGCTCGACGTGCTGAAACCCCACATGAGGATCCTGGACATCGGCTGCGGCCCCGGCACCATCACCGCCGACCTGGCCGCGCTGGTCCCCGAGGGCCGGGTGACCGGCGCCGACCGGGCCCCCGCGATCCTGGACCGGGCCCGGGCGACCGCCGAGGCGCGTGGCCTGACCAATGTGGACTTCGCGGTCGCCGACGTCCTCGCGCTGGACCACCCCGACGACACGTTCTGCGTGGTCCACGCCCACCAGGTGCTCCAGCACGTCGGCGACCCGGTCGCGGCGCTGCGCGAGATGCGCCGGGTGACGAAGCCCGGCGGCTACATCGCGGTGCGCGACGCCGACTACGCGGCGATGACCTGGTACCCGGCGCTGCCGGGCCTGGACGACTGGCTGGACCTGTACGAGGCGGTCGCCCGGGCCAACGGCGGTGAGCCGGACGCCGGCCGGCGGCTGCGGGCCTGGGCGCTGGCCGCGGGGCTGACGGACGTCACGGCGACCTCCAGCACCTGGACGTTCGCCACCCCCGAGGAACGGGCCTGGTGGAGCGGGCTGTGGGCCGACCGCACGGTGGATTCGGACTACGCCGACCGGGCCGTGCGGGGCGGGCACGCGACACCCGAACGGCTGCGGGCTGCGTCGGCCGCCTGGCGGGACTGGGGCCGGCGGGAGGACGCCTGGTTCGGTGTCCTGCACGGCGAGATCCTGTGCCGCAAGGCGGCCTGACCGCAGCCCTGTGGAGAGCCCCCGGGGCCACCCGGCTCACTGGCGGGGCAGCAGCGGCCCCAGCGGCCCGAGATCCAGGTTCAGGTCCTCGGGCCGCAGCCCGTAGCGGTCCCGTAGTTCGGCCATCCGCTCCTCCAGGAGCATCAGGGTGAGCCCGATCCGCTCCTCCTGGTCCTCGGTCAGCTCACCGGTGTCGAAGCGGCGCACCGCCTGCCGCTCCATGAGCTGGCGCAGCAGTTCCACCACGGTCAGCACCAGTTTGACCAGGTCGCGTTCGACCGTGTCGGGCTCCAGGTCGAGCCGGTTGCGGGCGGTCACAGCAACTCCTCGAAGGGTGAGGGCACCGTCTCGTTCACGGAACTGATCAGCGCGTTGAGATCGATGCGGACGAGGTCGACGTCCGCGATCCGCAGCGTCAGGTCCCCGGTGATGACGACCCCGCCGGCCAGCAGCCGGTCCAGCAGGTCCACGAGTGCGATCTCGCGTCGCTCGACGACGGTCACGCTTCCTCCCCACTGAACGAGTACGCGGCCCACGGACCGGTGAGTTCCACCCGGATGCCGGGCGTCTCGTCCTTCGTGCGGTCCACCAGCTCCACGAACTCCTCGCAACCCGAACGCGGCACGAGATAGGCCGCGTTGAGCACGTTCTGTCCCGACGCCCCGGACAGCGCGGAGTTCTGCGCGGGATGCATCCGGAAGTCCTCGGAGTGCCGGCTGAGCCGCTCGTGCAGGGACCGCGCGAACGACTCCGCCTGCTGCCACCTCTCCTCGTGCGCCTCGCTGTGCCGCCGGCGGCTGCGCAGATAGTCACGGCCGCTGGCCGGTTTCGCCGCCTGCGCGGCGGCGGGCTCGGCGGGTTCGGACTCCACGAACACCTTCACGCCCCACTCCACCCGGCCCTCGAGCCGGTCCAGGGCGCGCCGGAAGTCGTCCTCGCGGGACTCGATCATCGCCCGGATGCCACTGTCGTCCCGGAAGACGGTCGCGAGGCGCAGGGGCAGCGGGGTGGTGACGGTGCTGAGCGCGGCGATCACGCCCTGGTGGGCGCGGGCGGTCGCGCTCAGCCAGTCCAGGTCCTCGAGACGGGCCCGCAGCCCCTGCTCGTCGAAGTCCGCCTCCGGCACCGTGCTGACGACCGCGACCAGCCCGTGGTGATGCAACAGCGCCGGCGGGGCGCCCCCGATACCGGTCAGCTCGGCCTGCAGGGGCGCGTCGAGGGGGCGGCAGACGGCGTAGACGTACCGCAGTGCGCTCATGGGGCCTCCTCCTCCGTCGGTACGCTGCCGGGTGTCAGTTCCTGGAGCCGCTCCAGCCGCTCCCTGAGCTCGGCGTTCTCCTTCGCCAGCTCGTTCTGGCGGGCGCGGGAGGACAGAGCGGGGTCGGTCTCCCACCAGTCGATGCCCATCTCCTTGGCCTTGTCGACCGAGGCGATGACGAGCCGGAGCTTGATGGTGAGGAGTTCGATGTCGAGCAGGTTGATCTTGATGTCACCCGCGATGACGACACCCTTGTCGAGCACACGTTCCAGAATGTCGGCGAGGTTGGCCCCGCCGCCACTCTGGCCGTAGGGCTCGGGGAACCGGCTGGCAGTCGTCATCGACGGCTCCTGCCTCCGGCGTGCTCAGGCTCTTCCTCGGGCTCCTCCTCGTACTCCTCCTCCTCGGGCTCTTCCTCGTACTCCTCCTCGGGCTGCTCCTCGTCCTCGTACTCCTCCTCCTCGGGCTCCTCCTCGGCCTCGTCCTCGTAGGCCTCCTCGCCCTCTTCCTCGGCGGCGGGCTCCTCACCCTCTTCGCCCTCTTCGGGCTCCGCGGACTCCTGGGGCTCCTCGCCCTCCTCGGGCTCCTCGCCCTCCTCGCCCTCCTCCTGCTCGGACTCCTCCTCGGCCACCGCGTCCTCGTGGCTGCGGACGACCTCGCCGTCGCGGATCTCCCCGCGCCAGCTGTCCTCCGCCTCGCCCTTGAGCGTGATGAACCGGGCGAAGTTCTTGAAGTCGAGCCGGACCCGGCGGCCCTGGGCACGCCAGATGTTGCCCGTCTTCTCGAAGAAGCCGCTCGGGTAGTACTCCATGACGAGCAGGATGCGGGTCAGGTTCTCGTCGAGCCGGTGGAAGGTGACGACGCCCTTCGTGGTGCCCTTGGCACCCTCCGACTGCCACTGGATCTTGTAGTCGGGGACCTGCTCGACCGTGTGGGCCTTCCAGCTCCGGCTGGACCAGAAGATCTTGGCCTGCCAGTCGGAGTTCGTGTCGTCGGCGCGGCTCGCGCTCTTCACACCCTTGGCGAAGGTGCTGAAGTCCTGGTACTGGGTCCACTGGTCGTAGGCGGTGCGCACCGGCACGCCGACGTCGACGGACTCGACGATGACGGTCGGCTTGTTGCCCCCGCCCTTGCGCTTCTTGCCCTTGCCTCCCCCAAGACCCTTCAGCTTGTCCATGACGGTGTCCTTGGCGTGTGAGGCACCGAGCTCCAGCGCGGAGCGCAGCGGGCCCTTGCCCTCGGCGACCTTGCGGCCGGCGTCCAGGGCGAGCTTGCCGAAGCCCGGGCTGTTGCCCTCGGCGATGTCGGTCAGCTTGCCCGTGGTCTCGCCGAGTTTGCGGCCGAAGCCGGTGAGCAGCTTCTGGGCCTGGGCGGCCAGGTAGTCCTGCACCTCCGCCTTGAGCCGGTCCGCCGCCTCGCTGTGGGCCAGATCGGTCAGGGGGTTGCTCGTGGCCGCTCCGCCCGCGGCCTTGCCGGCGGCTGACGTCGCGGATCCGACGGTCTCGGTCATCGGTCATCGCCACCCTTCGACTGCCCGGACCGGCCGGTGTCACGGCTGCCGCCGGCCGCGGCCGTCTTCTTCGTGGCCGTCCTGCGGGCCGCGCCCGCCTTCTTGGCGGCCGTCCGGCCGGCCGTGCTCTTCGCCGCGGCCTTCTTGGCGGGCGCCTTCTTGGCGGGCGACTTCTTCGCGGGGGCCTTCTTCTCGCGCGCCTCGCGACGGGGCTGTTCGTCCTCCCGCTCGGCGGAGTCCTCGTGGGCTCCCTCGTCCTCCTCCTCGTACTCCTCCGGCTCCTCCGGCTCGGACCCGTTGCCGGGGACCACGCCGGAGAGCTGGTCGCGCACCGCGTTGGTACGGCCGTGCAGCCGGTCGGCCAGCGCGCTCATCTGCCGCTCGGCCATGGCCCCGGTGGCGGCCTTGCCGACGCCGCGCAGGTCCTGGCGGACCTGGTCCCCGATCTCCTTGAACTGCGGGTTGTCGCGAAGCTGCTGGCCCAGCAGGTCCGCCAGGGCCCGCGGAGTGAGGTTCAGCTTCTTGCCGGCCACCACGGAGCCGACCGCGAGGGCCAGTTTGAGCTTCTTGGTGCGTCCCAGAAAGTAGCCGGCCCCTATCGCCAGGCCGAGTCCCGTTCGATTCATCACGTTGTCCCGTTGCCAGTGGTTTCGCCGGAGCGCATGGCGGTCTCCAGCCGGTCGAGCAGTTCGTCCTCGCGGCGGTCGAACTCCTCCTCGGTGATCTCGCCTGCCTCCAGCTCCTCCTCGAGGCGCGCGAGTTCGGCCCGTACGGTGGCGGGGTCGTAGTAGATCCGCTCCGCTTCGCTGACCACCTGTTTGATCGCCCATCCGGCGCCGCGCACCGGGGCGAACGGCAGCAGCAGCACCTCGCTGATCAGTCCCACGGTCGTCCCTCCTTCCGTTCGGGCCGGGCCGCTGTTACTGCGCTCCGGCGTCGGCGCCGGCCGTGCTGTCCGCGGGTTCGGCGGGGCCGGGCTCCACGAAGCTGTACGGCGGGAGCGGCCCGTTGATCCGCACATCGAGATGGGGGTGGCTGGTGCGGACCTGCTCGACCGCGGCCAGGAACTCCTCGGCCGTGTCCCGGGCCACCAGGAACGACAGGTTGACCAGCCAGCCGGTCGACTCGGGGCCCACGCTCAGGGCGGTGCCGGCTGCTTCGAGCGCACCGCGCACCTCGGCCGCGTCCTCAACCTCCTTGGCCTTGACGGCGGCCGCGACCATCTCACCGAGACGGATCTTGTCGTCGTAACTGCCGCCACCGGAGGTCCGGTTGGCCTCGGCCAGGGAGCGCACCTCGGCGTTCTCGGCCATCACGCGGTGCAGCACGGCCTCTTCGACATGCGTGGCCTTGACGTTGTACTCGACCTTGCCGTCCAGCTCCCGCAGCCGCTCCTGGTAGTGCTGCGCGCGCTCGCCGAGCACCTGGGTGACGGAGTCGTCGTCGGGGGCGACACTGCCGAAGCGCATCGGCAGGATGCAGCCGGCCGCGCCGGTCTCGGCGAGCACGTTCTGGTGCGCGAGCAGGTCCCGGCGCTTGGGCCGCAGCCCCTCGGGCGCGTCGCTGACCACGGCCGCCAGTTCGCCGGCCGTCAGCACCCGCACCGGCAGCGGCGGCTCGCCGACGCCGGACATGCCCTCGGGAAGCGCCGGGTGCGAGCGGGCGGTGATGCCGTAGACGTAGGTGCTCACTCCGACTCCTCCTTACGCCGGGCCGCGGTCTTGCGGGCCCGCGGCCGGGACTCCCTCTGGCCCTCCTGCCCCTCGTCACGGGCCTGCTGGAAGGCGCCGGATATGGTCTCCGCGGCCCCCGACAGCGCGCCCTTGCTCTTGCCGCGGGCACCGGACTCGGTGACCTCGCCGACGATCTCGGGCAGGCCGGGGCTCTTGTTCGGGCCCGACTCCAGGTCGAGGCGGTTGCACGCCTCGGCGAAGCGCAGATAGGTGTCGACGCTGGCCACGACGACGCGGACGTCGATCTTCAGGATCTCGATGCCGACCAGGGAGACACGGACGAACGCGTCGATCACGAGCCCCCTGTCCAGAACCAGTTCCAGTACGTCGTAGAGGCCGCTGCTGCCGCCTCCGCCGCCGCTCTGTTGTGCTGGTACAACCGTCATGCCGGCCGTTCCTCCTTCTCGGTGATCGGACAAGTGGTGCGCCGGTGGGTGCCGGACACGGGGGACGGGCGGCCTAGCGGCCGCGTGCGTCCGCCCGTCCGCGTTCGTAACGGCGGACGCGGCGATAGCCCGTGAGCTGCCCCTCCTCGTCCAGCTCCACCTGGTAACTCGCCATCAGGCTCATGGTGTCCGGGACCCGCTCGAGTTCGAGGACCTCCATCTCGAGCGACCATCCGTCCTCGGTCTGCTCGAAGGAGGACACCGACTCCGGCTGGAGCCCGGTCAACTCGGCGAGCTGGGCGCGTGCCTCGCGCAGCACTTCCATGGGACGCGGCCGCCGGCCGGTGGCCGCGCCCTGCGGCGCGTCATCGTCCGCCTGGGACGAGTTCCGCTTCTCCTGTGAATTCTGTGACTGATGCGTGTTCTTTGTGTTCGTCATGGCCACCTCTCCCCTGCGTGTGGCCGCTCATCCCTTGGCCAAACATTCCGGGGGTGCGGGTTCTCGAAGCCGCAGGTCACAGACGGTGAACGCGGGCCCGGAACCGGCCACGGCCGACCGTCGTCAGCCCTTCAGTCCCGCGAGGCGGCGCTGAGCGGGTCCGAGGGCGCGTCCCCGGCCCGGCAGTGCGGCCCACGGGTCGCTGCGGGCCTGATCGGCGGCGTCGGCGATGGTCCAGCGGCGGGCGTGGACGCTTGGATCGGCCACCTGTTCCCAGCTTAGGGGCACCGCGACGGGCGCGCCGGGCAGAGCGCGGACGGTGTACGGGGCCACAGCGGTCTGCGCGTAGGCGTTGCGCTGCACATCGAGGTAGAGGCGGTCGCCGCGGTCGCGCCTGCGGGCGGCCGTGGTGAGCCGGTCGGGGTGCGCGGCCTCGGCGAACTCGGCCACCTCACGGGCGAACCGGCGTACCTCGTCGAAGTCGTGGCGGCCGTCCAGCGGGACCACGAGGTGGAGTCCGCGTGAGCCCGTCGTCATCGGCGCCACGGGCAGGCCCAGCTCGTCCAGCAGCTCGCGCAGTATCCCGGCCGCCTCCCGGACGGCGGCGAAGGCGTCCTCCGGGCTCCCGCCGGGCCCTTCGGGCGCCGGGGCGGGGTCCAGGTCGAAGACCAGCCGGTCGGGGTGGTCCGGGCCGCGGGCCCGGTCAGTGCGGGAGAGCCAGCGGTGCAGGGTGAGACAGGCCTGGTCGGCGAGGTACAGCAGGGTGGCGGTGTCGTCGCAGACGACGTGCGTCACCGTGCCGCCTTCCTTGGCGACCTCGGCCCGGGTGATCCAGTCCGGGTAGTGATCGGGGGTGTTCTTCTGCATGAAGCGCGGGCCGTCGAGGCCGTCCGGATACCGTTCCAGCATCAGCGGACGGCCCCGCAGGTGCGGCAGCAGATACGGCGCGACGGACCGGTGGTAGTCGGCGAGATCGCCCTTGGTGTACCCCTCGGCGCCGCCCGGGAAGAGGACCTTCCCGGGCCGCCGGACGCGCACCGAGCGGCGGCCCGCCCGTATCGTCCGCGCGTCGTCGTCGCTCATCCCACGACCGCCTCCTCGACCAGCAGCTTCGCCGCGGCCGCGATGCCCGCGGCGTCGATGCCGGCGGCCTGCAGCTGCTCGTCGGGCGCGGCCGAGCCCGGCATGTTGCGCACCGCGAGCCGGACCAGGCGGGGCACGGGCCGGCCGTCGGCGAACGCCTCGGCGACGGCGTCGCCGAGGCCGCCCTGCTCGTGGTGGTCCTCGACGGTGAGCAGACAGCCGGTCTCCTCGCCGGCCCGGCGCAGGGTCTCGGTGTCGACGGGCTTCACGGAGTACAGGTCGATCACCCGGACCTGGATGCCGTCCTGGGCGAGCCGGTCGGCGGCCGCCAGGGCCTCGTGGACGGTGACCCCGGCCGCGACGACGGTCAGCCGGTCCTGCTCGCCGGCGCGCAGCACCTTGCTGCCGCCGACCGGGAACTCCTCCTCGGGGCCGTAGATCACCGGGCTCTTGCCGCGCGAGGTGCGCAGATAGCGGACGCCGTCGAGGCCGGCCATGGTGGCGATCAGCCTGGCCGTCTGGTTGGCGTCGCAGGGGTACAGCACGGTCGAGCCGTACACGGACCGGAACATCGCAAGATCCTCCAGGCCCATCTGCGAGGGCCCGTCCTGCCCGATCGCCACGCCGGCGTGCGAGCCGACCAGGTTGATCCCGCTGCCGCTGACGGCGGCCATGCGGACGAAGTCGTGGGCGCGGCTGAGGAAGGCCGCGAACGTCGAGGCGTACGGCACCCAGCCGCGGGCCGCCATGCCGACTGCGGTGGCGACGAGCTGCTGTTCGGCGATGTAGCACTCGAAGAAACGGTCGGGGTGCTCCTTGGCGAACACCTCGGTGCGGGTGGAGTCGCCCACCTCGCCGTCCAGCGCGACCACGTCGCCCCGGGCGGTGCCGAGCGCGGCGAGGGCCTTGCCGAAGGCGTCCCGGGTGGCCACCTCCTCGCCCTTGTCGTACCGCGGCAGCCGGACCACCTCGGTGTTGAGGGAGCGGAGCGTCGCCGCGGCGGCCGGCTCGCCGACCTGGACGCGCACGTCGCGCGGTCCGCCCAGCTCGGCGATGGCCTCCTCGGCCTCGGGCAGCGGCTTGCCGTGCAGGCCCTCACGGTCCTCGACGGCGGCGACGCCCTTGCCCTTGAGGGTGCGGGCGAGGATCACGGTGGGCTGTCCGGTCGTCGACAGGGCCTCGCCGTACGCCCGGTCGATCGCGTCGACGTCATGGCCGTCGATCTCGATGGTGTGCCAGCCGAAGGCCTGGAAACGGCGGGCGTAGGCGTCCAGGTCGTGACCGTGCCGGGTCGGGCCGCGCTGGCCCAGCCGGTTGACGTCCACGACGGCCACGAGGTTGTCCAGGTTCTCGTACGCGGCCTGCTCGGCCGCCTCCCAGACGGAGCCCTCGGCCAGTTCGCTGTCCCCGCACAGCACCCACACGCGGAAGCCGGTGCGGTCCAGCCGCTGCCCGGCGAGCGCGATGCCCACACCGACCGGCAGGCCCTGGCCGAGCGAGCCGGTGGCGGTCTCCACCCACGGCAGCCGGCGCGGGGTCGGGTGCCCCTCGAGGCGGCTGCCGAGCTTGCGGAAGCTCAGCAGCTCGCCGTCCTCGACCGCACCGGCCGCCTTGTACGCGGCGTACAGCAGCGGCGAGGCGTGGCCCTTGGAGAGCACGAAGCGGTCGTTGGCGGGGTGTTCGGGGCGCTCGAAGTCGTAGCGCAGGTGGTTGGCGAGCAGGACGGCCATCAGGTCGGCGGCGGACATCGACGAAGTGGGATGCCCGGAGCCCGCCGCGGCGGCGGCCCGCACGCTGTCCACGCGCAACTGCTGCCCGAGTTCGGCGAGTTCGGCGGTGTTCATGAATCTCCTTCTGCTGGTTCGGGTGGGTCCGGGCGGTCCGCGGGATCCGCGGGGTCGACGCGCCGGACGGGGGCGGGATGGTCGGTGGGCGGTGCGGGCCGGTCCGCCGCGGGCGCGTCGGCCGGCCGGCTCGCAACGGGTTCGCCGCCGTTGCCGTCGTGCGCGCTGTCGCCGGGCCGCCCGGGACCGCCGGGTACCCGGGCCAGCTCCGGGGATGCCGTGTCCAGCGGGACCGACCAGGACCGTACGAGGCCCAACTGCACGGTCTGACGCGGAAGTACGGAGTCCAGCAGCCAGTCGGCGGCGACGCGCAGGCGGTTGCCGGGCAGGGCGGCCAGGTGGTAGCCGCGGGTGACCGCGCCGGCCGGCGGTCCGGACAGCGGGACGCCGAACGGGTTGGCGGCGGCACGCACGCCGCCGAGGTCCACGGCGAAGCCCAGGTCGCGATGGCGGTAGGCGCGCCGGCGCCGGCCGAGGCCGAGCGAGGCGGCCACGTTCCCGCCGGCCACCCTGCCCTGCCGCCAGGCGTGCTGGGCGGTCATCGGGGTGAACTCGCCGGGACGCTCCAGGTCCGGCACGGCCGCCGCGTCCCCGCAGGCGAACACCTCGGTGCGGCCCGGCACCTGGAGGTACGGATCGACGATGAGCCGGCCCCGCTCCAGCGGCTGTCCGACGCCCTCGATCAGCGGATCCGGCCGGACCCCGACGCACCAGACCAGGGTCCGCGACGCCACGAAGTCGCCGTCGGTGAGCAGTACACCGTCATGGGTCGCCTCCTTCACGGAGGTGCCCGTGCGGACGTCGACGCCGCGTGCCCGAAGCACCCGGTCGGCGGTGCGGGAGAGCCGTTCGTCCATCTCCGGCAGCACGCGGGGCGCAGTGTCCAGCAGGATCCAGCGGGGCCGTGCCACCCCGGGCAGGTCACGGCGGGCCAGGTGATCGGTGAGCATCCGCATCTGTGCGGCCACCTCGGTGCCGGTGTAGCCGGCGCCGACGACGACGAAGGTGCACCGGGCGGCGCGGACCTCCGGGTCGTCCTCCGTCGCGGCGAGTTCCACCTGCCGGGTGACGTGGTCGCGCAGATACAGCGCCTCGGGCAGTCCGCGGAACCCGTGCGCGTGCTCGGCGACGCCGGGGATGGGCAACAGCTTGTTGACGCTGCCGACGGCCAGCACCAGCCGGTCGTAGCCGAGGGTTCCGGTGCCGTCCTCGGGGTCCCGGTAGTGGACGGTGCGCCGGTCGAGGTCGACCCGGGTGGCCTCCCCGAGCACCAGCCGCACCCCGCGCAGGGTGCCGGGCAGCGAGACGGTGACCCTGCGGGCCTCCAGGATCCCGGCGGCCACCTGGGGCAGCAGCGGCAGGTACAGGAAGTAGTCGGTCGGGTTGAGCAGGGCGATCCGGGCACGGCCGCGGGTGAGCCGGGCGAGGGTGCGGGCCGCCCGGTACCCGGCGAAGCCGGCGCCGACGATCACGACACGTGGTCGACTCACGGGTGTCCCTCCGGCGGTGTGGCTCCCTCAAGGCCTTCCGCGTAACCGGGGCCGCCGCACCCAAACGCCGCCCGGCTCACCCGGACGCCGGTCGCGCCCACGTTTCGCCCGGTCGGCGGCGGTTCCCCGCCCCGGGTCCCCTCGATCCCCACCAGTCGCGATCCCGGCCGTCCGGTCGCGCGGAGGGGTTGAGTGGTTGCCGGTGCTTGCATGGCACCGGGCGTGAGGGCAGGCGCGGGGGTGGTCGGGTGCGGGTCGGGTGTGGCTGGGCGCGCGGGTGCCCGCGCCCCTGCGTGGGTCGCCGCCGGCTTGCAGGCTTCAGGGTGTGAGGGCCGGCGCGGGGCGTGGTCGGGTTGGCTGGGCGCGCAGGTGCGCGCGCCCCGTCGCCGTCGGCTTGCACGGTGCGGGGCGCGGGGGCGGGGGTCAGGCCCTGTGGTGGGGGACGTCGTCCGGAGGGGCCGGGGCCTCGGTCGGCATCGGGGGGTAGGGGGTGCCGGGGTGGGTGGCGGCCGCCACCTGGGCGGTGGCCGAGCCGTGCCCGTGTTTCGGGTGGGCGGCGCCGCGCAGCACGTAGGCGAGGGCGCCCAGGATCGCGGCGGTGATCAGTGCGGCCGCCCAGCCCGGCAGGCCCACGGCCAGGGCGAGGCCCACCGCGAGCGCGAGGGCGCCGCCCGCGTACAGGGCGACGGCGCCCGAGGCGGCGTAGAGCATGGCGGTGCGGCGTTGCTTGCGGCTCTGCTCGCGCAGTTCGTCGCGTACCGTCTCGCGTGCCACCTGTGCCAGCTCTTCGACGAGGTGCTTGTCCAGATGTTCCAGGTGATCCAAACGGTCCATGCAATACGCGTACCCGCAGGACCCGAGCAGTAACGGCATCGCCCGGTGCCCCGCCGGGACTCGGCCTGTGCCGGCCCGGACGTCCCAACTAGGCTCGTGCGCATGGAGATTCTGGGCGCCACCCTGCGCATCTGCGTCGACGACCTCGACACCGCGATCCCCTTCTACGAACGGCTGGCGGGCGGCCGGGCGCTCCGGTTCGAACGCGGCGGGGTCCAGGTGGCCGCGATCGGCTCCTTCCTCCTGATGAGCGGCCCGGAGGCGGAGCTGGAGGTGCTCCGCAAGGTGACGGCGACGATCGCTGTCAAGGACGTGACCGAGGCGCACCGGCTGCTGACCGACCTGGGCGCCCGGATCATCGCCGGGCCGGTGCCGACCCCGGCGGGCCGGAACCTGCTGGCGATGCATCCGGATGGCTCGATCTTCGAGTACGTCGACCAGAGCGGCTGAGCCGGCCGCCCGCTCAGCCGGGGTCCGGCCGCATCCGGAAGTCGAGGCGGGCGGGCAGCGGTTCGTCGGTGAGCCGGGCCCACAGCAGCTCGATCACGTCCGCGCCCTCCCGCAGGTCCGCCACCTCGAACCCCTCGTCGAGGACGGCCCGGGCGTCCGTCCGCCGCCCCTCGGCGAGCAGCAGTCCGGCCTCCAGCAGCCGGAACGGGCCGCGCCGCCGCACGGCGGGCAGCAGCCGCTCCCACACCGCGCGGGCCTGCGCCGTGCGCCCCGCCCGCAGCAGCGCCTGGAGCGCCTCCCGGCCGAGCGCGGCCACGGCGGCGGTCCAGAGCTCTCCGTCGTCACGCCGTTCGCGGCACAGGTCGTCGAAGGCCTCCGCGTACCGGTCGGCGGCCCGCTCGTGGTGGCCGGACTCCTGGTCGGCGACGGCCAGGCAGCGCAGCAGCGGCCACAGCGAAGGGGCGAGCGGCACGGCCCGCTCCCAGCTGCGCACCGCCTGGGCACGGTCACCGGCGTGCCACTGGGCGATGCCGAGGTGGTACTCGGTGTGCGGGGTGGCGGGTGCGGTCTCCAGCATGTCCCGCCAGTGCGGGGCGACCAGTGTCTCGCCGGGCGGGCGGACCCGGCGCGGTTCCGGCAGCGAGCCGGTGCGCAGCAGCTCCAGCCAGGGCGTCTGCGCCTCGCCGAGGGTGGACTCGGGAAACGGCGTGCCGGGCAGTTTCCAGTCGGCGCGCAGGACCTCGAGCGCGCCCCAGCCGGAGCCGGTGGCCAGCCGCTCGCCGGGTTCGGTGTCGGCGTACGGCTTCCAGTCCGTGTACGCCTGCTCGACGCGGGCCCGCGGCAGCACCGCCGCCAGCCGGTCCTCGGCCCCCCGCACGACCGCCGGCCACGAGGGGCCGTCGGGAGTGGCGTCCAGCGGGCCGTACGCCTCCAGCCAGGACACCTCGCTCCCGGGTTCCAGCCGGACGTGCTCGAGCTGGGTGCGGGCGAGGCCGGCCTGGATCTCGCAGTAGCCGCCGGTACCGGGCTCGGTCAGCCACTCCTGCCAGCGCCGGCCGCCCGGGCCGCTGCCCCACACGAACAGCTTCCGGCCGCGCAGCACGTCGGTGGAGGTCTGCACCAGCCCCTGCCCGTCCGCGTCCAGCGCCGCGATCCAGCGGCGCCGGCCGTCCGGGACCTCGTAGAAGTAGTCGGCGGCGTAGGGACTGTTGAGTGGGTGGGTGCGGTCGATGCCGTCGTGGCAGGGGACCGGCACCCGGCGCAGCCGGCGCTCGTAGCCGAACTGCCAGGCCTCCTCGGCCGGGGCGAGGACCCGGCGGTCCTCGGGTACGGCGATGTTGGACCACCAGTAGGCGGGCGCCGGGTGCTCGTGCGGGTTTCGGATCCGGACGCCCACGTACAGGAAGTCGGATCCCTCCGGGAGCCACAGGTCGACCTGGAACGGCAGGTCGCGCAGCCGCTCCCACTCCCACAGGCGCAGCATCTCTCCCCCACTGCCCGAACGGCGTGGGCGGTGCCCCCAGCCGTCGGGGGCGGGGACGCGGGCGGCGTGCAGGGGTGCGCAGGACAGGGTGGTGTGGCCGGTGGCGCCGATGTTCCACTCGATGCCGCCGGAGTACCAGGCGCCGTTGAGCGCGAAGTTGGCGGGCTGGAACACCGGGTTGCGGTAGAGGAGTTCGCGTCCGGTGGGCAGGTGGACGAGGGAGGCGATCCGGCCGCCCAGGCCGGGCAGGACGGTGGCGCGCAGCCGGTCGTTCTCGATCACCAGGGCCTGGAGGGCGCCGGGTTCGCGGGTTCTGCCGTACCCGTCGCGCACCCGCACCGGCAGCAGGCTGCGCAGCGGCTCGTAGTCGAGCTGCCGTGCCATGTCGCGGGGCATGTCCCCGCGGTCCCGGTCGACGACGCGGTGCACCTCGTCGAGGGGACAAAGCGGGGGCAGGGGGTTGTCGGGGCCCAACTGCGCGGCGGGCAGGGTGATTACCTCACGTCGGATCCTCGTCACGATGACCATGGAACCCGGCATGCGGCGAGTCGGCCAGGGGATCGGCCGGTCAGGATTGCGCAAAGGCGGCCACGATCAGGTCGGCCAGCAGGGCTCCCGCCGTGCCCTCGGGGTCGAGGTCGGGGTCGTAGATGGTGACGTTGAGGCCCACGCAGCGCGGGGACGCGAGCAGCGGGCGCAGCAGTTCCTCCAGTTCGGCCGGCAGCAGGCCGTCCGGGTCGGGGCTGTCGACGGCCGGCATCACGGACGGGTCGAGGACGTCGGCGTCCAGGTGGACCCAGAAGCCGTCGAGTCCGGGTGCCCGGAAGGCCTCGGCGGCGGCCCGGGCGACCAGCTCGGCACCCGCGGCGCGGATACCGCCGACGGTGACGGCCGGCATCTTCAGCGAGGCGAGTTCTGCCAGGTCGTCGATGAAGGCGTCGCGGATGCCGAGAAACCGTACGTCCTCGTCCCTGAGGTAGGGCCGGAGCCCCTCCAGGTTCGTCAGGTCCTCCTGACCGCGTCCGGTGCCGATCGCGACCTCCTCGCCGCCCGCGGCGCCGATCCGGCCGGAGTTCCCGGGGTGCCGGAAGTCGTGCGAGGCGTCGATCGCCGCGAGCCCGTACCGGCCGAGGCGGCGCATGGCGAGGGAGGCGCCGAGCTGAATGGAGCAGTCGCCGCCCAGCACCACGGGGAACTCCCCGGCGCGCAGGTGGCGTTCGACGCGGTCGGCGAGCCGCACGGTGTACCCGGCGAGCGCGGCCGCGTTGAACACTCCGTCGCCCTCCCGCCAGTCGCCGCGGTCGTAGCGGGGCGGTACGACCACACCGCCCTCCCGTGCGCCGAGCCGTCGCAGCAGGCCCTGCTCCCGGAGGGCTCCCGCCAGCTTGTAGCAGCCCGGAACGGTGCCGGGGGCCGGCGGGCGCAGACCCAGGTTGGACGGGGCGTCGAGCAGGACGAGCGTTCGCATGGAGAACTCCCTCAGCCGGGCGACGGGTTCAGTTGCCGGTGCGCATCTCGGCGGTCAGCGCCCAGCGTTCGTGGTCGCGCCAGGCACCGTCGATGAAGATCATGGCCGGTGAGAAGCCCTCCAGGCGGAAGCCCGCGCCGCGCGCCAGCGCGGCGGAGGCGGTGTTGTCCGGCTGGGCGTTGATCTCGAGCCGGTGCAGTCCGAGCGCCCCGAACGCGTACCCGATCACCAGGTCGAGGCCCTCGCGCATCAGTCCCCGGCCGGCCGCGTGGGCGAAGGCGCCGTAGCCGAGGGCGCCGCACTGGAAGCCGCCCCGGACGATGTTGTTGATGTTGATGAACCCCGCGATGTCCCCGGTGTCCTTCTCGCACACGAGGAACCCGACCCTGGCCGGATCCTTGATGAGCGCCCCGGCGTAGCTCGCGTAGCCCTCGTCGGTGTCCGGCGGGAACAGCCACGGCCGGTGCAGGTCCTTGCTCTCCCCGGCCCGGGCGGTGAACTCGGGGCCGTCCTCGAGGGTGAAGGCACGGATACCCACGCGGGGGCCGGTGGCGAGGTAGTGGGCTGCGGTGTGCGGCATCCGGCCAGCCTACGCGTCACCGGCCGGGACATCGCAGCGCATTGTTGCGGCCCCGGCCGGGCCCCGCACCGCGTGCGCCCCGGCTGGTCCGGTCAGCGCAGTGCGGGCTCGTCCAGCGTCAAGGTCCCCGCGTCGGCGTCGAGTTCGGCCGTCACTCCGAACGGCACCGTCAACGCCCCGTCGCAGTGCCCGAATCCGATCTCCTCGACGACCGGCACCCCGAGCCCGCCGAGCCGGTCGGCGAGGACCGCGCGGAGTTCGTCGTACGGTCCGCAGTCGCGCCAGGAGCCGAGCCCGATCCCGCTGACGCCGTCGAGCCAGCCGGAGCGCAGGAGCTGGGTCAGCAGCCGGTCCACGCGGTACGGCTGCTCCCCCACGTCCTCGAGCAGCAGCAGCCCGCCACGGGCGCCGGGGTGGGCCAGGGGCGTGCCGAGGTCACTGGCGAGCATGCTGAGACAGCCGCCGAGGGTCACCCCGCGGGCCCGCCCGGGCGCCAGGGCGGGGCGGCCCGAGGCGAGGGTGCGGACCGTCTCCGGTGCGAACAGGGTGGCCCGCAGATGCTCCTGCGCCCGGGCGTTCTTGATGAAGTCGACGCCCGCGGCGGCCGGCCCGTGCAGGGTGACCAGGCCGAGCCGGGTGGCGAACGCCTGGTGCAGCACGGTGATGTCGCTGAAACCGACGAACACCTTCGGCCCGGCCGCGCGCATCGCCTCCCAGTCGAGCAGATCGGCCATGCGCTGGGCGCCGTATCCGCCCCGGGCGCACAGCACCGCGTCCACGGCGGGGTCGCACCAGGCGTGCTGCAGGTCGGCCGCCCGGTCGGCGTCGGTGCCCGCCAGATAGCCCAACTCCCCGTGCCGGTTCAGTACATGGGGCGCGACCACCGGGTCGAGGTCCCAGCCGCGCAGCACGTCGAGACCGGCCTGGAGCCGTTCCTCGGGCACCGGCCCGCTGGGAGCGACGACGGCCACCCGCGCGCCGGGGGCCAGCCGGTCCGGTCTGCGCGGTTCGCTCATGTGCCCAGCTCCAGCTTCGGCACGGCGGGCGTCGGGTCCAGCCCGAACACCTGGGCGTACAGGGACAGTTCGGCCTCCAGGGCGCGCACCATGGTGTCGGCCCGCCGGAAGCCGTGCCCCTCCCCCTCGAAGGTGAGGTAGGCGTGCGGCACACCGCGGCCCTCGATGCCGGCGAGCAGGCGCTCGCACTGGGCGGGCGGGCAGATCACGTCGTCCAGGCCCTGGAGCAGCAGGAACGGCGCGGTGAGCCGGTCGGCGTGCGCGGTGGGCGAGCGCTCGGCGTACCGGTCGGGGACCTCGGCAAGCGGTCCGATCAGCGACTCCAGATAACGCGACTCGAAGTCGTGGGTCTCCCCCGGTCCCCAGGTGGCGAGGTCCAGGACGGGGTAGATGATCGTGCCGCAGGCGTACACGTCCGTCCCGGTCAGGGAGGCGGCGGTGGTCCAGCCGCCCGCGCTGCCGCCCCGGATGGCGAGCCGGCCCCGGTCGGCGGTGCCCTCCTCGGCCAGGGCGAGGGCGACGGCCGCGCAGTCCTCGACGTCGACCACGCCCCACTGTTCGCGCAGCCGCTCCCGGTAGGCGCGGCCGTACCCGGTGGAACCGCCGTAGTTGACCTCGGCGACTCCGATGCCGCGCGAGGTGAAGTAGGCGATCTCCAGGTCGAGTACGCACGGCACCCGGCCGGTGGGGCCGCCGTGCGCCCAGATGACGTACGGCGGCAGTTCGCCGTCGGGGGCGGTGCGGCCGGGGTGGTGCGGCGGGTAGACGTGGGCGTGCACCTCGCGGCCGCCGGGACCGGTGAAGACGCGGGTCTCGGGCTCCGGGTAGTACGCGGGGTCCACGGCGTCCCGGTGGCGGGCGCCGATGGCCCGGGCGCGTCCGATCCGGGTGTCCAGTTCCACCACTTCGGGGCCGGTGCGCGCGCCGGCCCCGATCGCGACGGCCCGTTCGCCGTGGGCCGCGAGAGTGGACCCGAACTCGGTCCACGGTCCGGCGGCGTCGACGACCTCGCCGGACTCGGGGTCCAGTATTCCCAGTACGGCGGCGCCGCGGCCGTGCACGACCGCGATCAGGCCGTTGTCCAGCGGCGCGAACCAGTTCAGGCCGAGCTTCCACAGCGGCCCGGCGAACTCCTCCTCGCGCGGGCACAGCGGGGTACCGTCGCGGTACAGGTTCCACCAGCCGCCGCGGTCGCCGGCGTACAGCAGCCGGCCGTCGGCGGCCCACTCCACCTGCGCGACGGACTCCTCGGGGCCGCCGGCGACGGTGCGGACCGTGTGCAGGGTGCCGTCGTCACCGACCTCGCCGACGAGCAGCTCCGTGCCGTCCCACGGCATCCGCGGATGGTCCCAGGCCAGCCAGGCGGCCCGGCGGCCGTCGGGCGAGAGCCGGGGGCCGGTGACGAACCGGTGCCGTTCCGGGACGAGTTCGCGTACGGCGGCCCGGTCATCGGCGGCCGAGCCGTCCAGCGGTACGGCGGCCAGGACGCGCCGCACGTCGTCCGGGCCGTCCCCGGTGAACTCCTCCAGCACACACCACACTTCGCCACGGGTGAGGTCCACCCGCGGCTCCGCCCAGCGCAGTCCGCCGCCCACCGGCGACAGGGGGGTGAGCGGGCGCGGTTCGCCGCCGGGCTCGTACCGGTACAGCCGCTGGTCGGCGAAGTTCGTGAACACCACCAGGGGCGCGCCGTCCCGGACCGTTCCGGTCCACGGCCGGCCGCCGTACTCGATGACCCGGCTGCGCACGTTCCACGGCGCGGGCAGCACCGATTCCTCGGTGCCCTCGGCCGTGCGCCGCACCAGGGCCCGGCGGCCACCCTCGGCGGGCCGGGGCTCGGTCCACCAGACCTCGTCCCCGACGAACCCCACCCACTCCGGCTGCCCGTCGTGCGCCGCGGCCAGCGCCGCGTCGATCGGCGAGGGCCAGGAACCGTACGGCTGCCGCTGCATGTTCTGCTCCATCGCCTAGGCCGTCCGCAGGAACCGGTCGAGGACACGGACGCCGAAGTGCAGCGCCTCGACGGGGACGCGTTCGTCGACGCCGTGGAAGAGCGCCTGGTAGTCGAGGTCCTCGGGGAGCTTCAGCGGTGCGAAGCCGTAGCCGGTGATGCCGAGCCGCGAGAACTGCTTGGCGTCCGTGCCGCCGGACATGCAGTACGGCACCACGTGCCCCTCGGGCGCGAACTCCTCGACGGCCGCCCGCATCTTCGCGTAGGTGGGCGAGTCCAGGGGCGCCTGCAGGGCGACCTCGTGGTGAGCGAACTCCCAGTCCACGTCCGGCCCGGTGAGCCGGTCGAGGGTGGTGCGGAACTCCTCCTCGCCACCCGCGAGATACCGTCCGTCCACATAGGCGACCGCCTCGCCCGGGATGACGTTCACCTTGTAACCGGCGTCCAGCATCGTCGGGTTGGCGCTGTTGCGGACGGTGGCCTCGACCAGCTTGGCGGCCGGGCCCAGCTTCTTCAGCAGCCCGTCCACGTCCCGGAAGTCGGCGTCGACGCCGTACAGGGCGGCGAGTTCGCCGAGCGCGGCCCGCACGGTCGGGGTGAGCCGGAGCGGCCACTCGTGCTCGCCGATGCGGGTGACGGCGGCGGCGAGCCGGGTGACCGCGTTCTCCTTGTTCACCTTGGAGCCGTGTCCGGCCCGGCCGCGCGCGGTCAGCTTCAGCCAGCCGGTGCCCCGCTCCCCCGCGGCGATCGGGTAGAGCTCCCGCCCGGAGCCGTCGTGGAAGGTGAAGGCGCCCGACTCGCTGACGCCCTCGGTGCAGCCATCGAACAGCTCCGGGTGCTCGTCGGCGAGGAACCCGGAGCCGTCCTCGGCGCTGGCCTCCTCGTCGGCGGTGAACGCGACGACGACGTCCCGGCGCGGCCGTACGCCCTGCCGGGCCCAGGAGCGGACGACCGCGAGGATCATCGCGTCCATGTTCTTCATGTCGACGGCGCCGCGCCCCCACACCACGCCGTCGCGGATCTCGCCCGAGAACGGGTCGACGCTCCAGTCGGCGGCCTCGGCCGGCACCACGTCGAGATGGCCGTGCACCAGCAGCGCGTCGGCGGACGGGTCGGTGCCCGCGATCCGGGCGACGACGTTGGTCCGCCCCCGGGTCCGCTCCAGCAACAGGGGTTCCAGGCCCGCTCCGGCCAGCCGCTCGGCCGCGTACTCGGCCGCCGGCCGCTCCTGGCAGTCGCCGCCGCCCCGGTTGGTGGTGTCGATGCGGATCAGGCCGGAGGTGAACTCCACCACCTCGTCCAGGGCCTGCTGGTCAGCCATACTGCTCCTCCACTGCGGCCGAGACGATCGTGGTGACCGCCTTGAAGGTACGGATTCCCTCATACATGGTGTCGCTGGTGTACGCCACCTTGCGCTCGCCGACGCGTGCGACGCCCGGCACGACGGTCGCGGCCATCGCCAGGTGCTCGGCGTCGAACTCGACGGCGACCGTGAACGGGCCGCCCCGCACCGGCTCGTACCGGACGGCCAGCTGTGCGGCCTCCTTGGCCGCGGCGCGGATGTCGGTGGCGGTACGGGCCGGAGTACGGCAGACCGCCGCGTACCGGGACACATGGTCCTTGACCGCGACCTTCAGCGCCTCGGGCGCGTACCCGAGGGCGTCCTCGCAGGCCAGGTCGTCGCCGGTGACCAGCACGACGGGGACGCCGTACTCGGCGACGACGTGCGCGTTGAGCAGACCCTCGCTCGCGCGGACGTCGTTCACCCACACCCCGGTGATCTGGTTCGCGAGGTAGGTGTGGGCGAGGACGCCCTCCATGCCGGCGCCCGCGTGGTAGCCGATGAACGCGATGCCGTCGACGTCGCCGTGCTGGACGCCCTCCACCATGGAGAGCGCCTTGTGCCGCCCGGTGAGCATCTCGACCCGCTCGTCGAGCTGTTCCAGGAGCAGGTTGCGCATGGTCCAGTGGGCCTCGTTGACGAGCACCTGGTCGGCGCCGCCCTCGAAGAAGCCGAGCACGGCGGCGTTCACGTCGGAAGTGAACATGGACCGGCACCGCTCCCACTGCGGCGTCCCCGGGAGCACGTCGGCAGGCCAGGTGACGCCGGTGGCACCCTCCATGTCCGCACTGATGAGGATCTTCATGCACCGCACGTTACGCGGTACCCCGGGGCGGCGGCTACGACCCCCGTACGCCATGACCGCCGGCCCCGGGACCTCGTCACTTGCCGGCGAGCACGAACCAGCGGGCGGGCAGGTCGATCCGGGTGCCGTCGGCCAGGTGCTCGGTCTGCGGCACGGTGGTCTCGCCGGTGGCCAGTATCTTGAGGCCGGCCTCGCCGAGCAGGCGCGGGATCTCCTCGTCGTCGGCGTCGGCGGGCTTGAGGCCGTGGTGGAAGACCCGGCGCAGCTTGGGCCCCGGCCCCTCCGGCCCGCCGGCGGCCTGCTTGAGGACATCGCGGGACCCGGACGTCAGCTCGACGACGAACGCGCGTCCGTCGGCGCCCAGGAGCTCGGCGACCGCGGCGGCCACCGCGGCGCGTGCGTGCGGCTCGCTCTGGTGGAGGACGGCGCGCATGTACACATTGGTGTCGCCGAGCCGCTCGTGCAGCTCCCGTACGGCGCCGGTGTCCGTCAGGTCGAGCTGCTGGAACTCGACGGCGCCGCCGTTCGCGGCACGCCGGGCGTGCTCGACGGCGGCGTGCGAGAGGTCGACGCCCACGGCGCGGGCGAACCGGGTGGCGAGGAAGCGGGTCTGGGTGCCGTTGCCGCAACCGAGGTCCACTATGGTGCGCCCGGTGTCCGCGTACGGCAGGAGCAGCGCGCTGTGCGGCTCGGCACTCAGGGACGGGTCGGAGTCCCAGATCGCCTCTCCCGTCCCGTCGGCGGTCTCCCGCCAGTAACTCTCCCAGGAGTTGCGATAGTTGTCCGAGACGTTCATGGCGATCTCCCCACGGTCGGTTGCGTGATCGGGATATCGCGACCGCCGTGTGCGGGGCAAGGGGCCGGAGGTCACCTTCACCGGATGTATGGACCGCGGCCACCGCGAACGGCGCGCGGAGCAGGTGGCGCGCCCCCCGTCATCGTCTTTCGGTGAGGCCCTGTTCGAACCAGACCGTCTTGCGGTGTCCGGTGGCGCTGGCACCCCACTCGCGGGCCAGCCTGCTGACCACCCGCAGACCGCGCCCGGCCTCGTCGTACGGCCCCACGGCGAGCATGGTGGGCAGGGCGGGTTCGTCGTCCGTGACCTCGAACAGCAGCGCGTCGGTGCGGACCACACGGAGTCCGACCCGGCCGCCCCCGCCGTGCCGTACGGCGTTGGTGACGACCTCGCTGACCAGCAGCCGCGCCGTCTCCACGGCCTGCGGCAGATCCCAGTCCAGCAGCCGGTCGCGGACCAGGTTCCGGGCCCGGGCGACCTCGCGCGGGTCCGCGTCGAAGTGCCATTCGGCGACGTGGTCGCCGGGGATGCCGTTGAGCCGGGCCATGAGCAGGGCGACGTCGTCCTTGCGGCCGCCATCGGTGTTGAGGGCCCGGATGATGGTGTCGCAGGCGTCGTCCATCGAGGCCGCGGGATGGGCGGCGGACTCGCAGAGCGCGGCCAGGCCCTCGCCGATGTCGGAGCCGCGCACCTCGACCAGGCCGTCGGTGCACAGCACCAGCCGGTCGCCGGGCGCGACCCGGACGACTGTGGCCTCGAAGGGGACACCGCCCACACCTATGGGCGCGCCGGTCGGCAGGTCGAGCAGTTCGCTGCGGCCGTCCTCGGCCCGCACCAGCACGGGCGGGATGTGCCCGGCGTTGGCGAGATGCAGTTCGCCGCGGATCGGGTCGTAGACCGCGTAGAGGCAGGTGGCGAGGTAGTTCTCGCCGAGCCGGCGGGCGAGGTCGTCGAGGTTGCGCAGCAGTTGGGCGGGCGGGGTCTCCATGGTGGCCATGGTCTGTACGGCCGTGCGCAACTGCCCCATCATCGCGGCCGAGTTCAGCCCGTGGCCCATGACGTCGCCGACCACGAGGGCGGTGCGTGAGCCGGGCAGCTTGATGGTGTCGAACCAGTCGCCGCCGATCCGGCCGAGCCGGGTGCCGGGCAGATAGCGGGTCGCCGCGTCACAGCCGGCCATCCGCGGGGTGACCTGCGGCAGCATGCTGTCCTGCAGGGTGTCGGCGACGTTCTCCTGGTACGTGTACATACGGGCGTTGTCGAGCACCAGGCCCGCGCGGGCGGCGAGTTCGGCGCCCGTGGTGCGGTCCATGTCGTCGAACGCGGCACGGTCCGGGCGGCGCATCAGCACCATGAAGCCGAGGACGACGTTGCGCGCCTTGAGAGGCACGATCAGCAGGGAGCGGCCGCCGATGAGCGGCCTGAGGTCGCGCTTCTCGAACTCGCCGGAGATGCGGCTGGACAGCTCCTCGGTGACCCTCGGGATCAGCACCGGCTCGCCCGTCACCATGCACTTGTAGAACGGGGTGTGCTCGGGGAAGGCGAACGTCTCGCCGACCGGCACGGTGTCGTCCCAGCGGCCCGGTTCGTCGTTGTGCTCGACCCAGACCCGGTGCATCACCGTGCTCGCGTCCGGCGGGCCGTCCGGGAAGCCCTCGCCGGCCAGCACCGCCGAACGCAGATGGGTGCCGGCGAAGTCCGCGAAGCGGGGCACGGCGGCGCTGGTGACCTCGCGGATGGTCTCGCCGAGGTCGAGCGAGGTGCCGATGCCGGAGCTGACCTCGTTGAGGAACTCCAGCCGCTCGCGCACGGCGGCGTACTCGAGGTCCTGCTCGGCTCCGGCCGGGATCACGGGCGCGGTCCGCTGCTGCGGTACGACGGCCTCGGCGCGGCTGCGGCCGGGGCGGCGCGGGACACCCCAGTACGGGGTGACGGGCACCCGGTCGAACTGGCTGAACTCCAGGACCGGATAGCCGAGTTCGAGGATCTGGGAGACGATGCGGCCGCTGAGGCCGGGGCCCATGTTGGGCAGGATCTCGGGGAGCCGGCGCTCGAGTTCGTCGGAGGCGGGCAGCTCGGTGTGGCGGGCGAAGCCGGGCGAGATGTGCTCGGTCGCCTCGTCGTCGTAGCCGCGTTCCTCGCGCAGCCGGGCGGCGTCGGCGGCGAGCACCAGCAGCCGGAACGGGCCCGGGCCGACCAGTGGGTAGGCCCACCAGAGCACGTCGATCCGCTCGCCGTCGGCCGCCTCGGCACCGGACCGCCCGTCCTTGTGCGGGGACTGGCGGGCCCGGCCGGCCGCCGGGTAGGCGGTACGGCCGCCGAGGGAGGCCTCCAGGTCGGGGCCGAGCCCGTCGTACGCCTCGTAGGGGCCGTAGGCGTCCGGCATCGCGTCGCTGTGCGGGTCGTCGGAGAGCGCGCCGGAGACCGGCAGCAGATCCACCGCGGGACGCCCGACCGCGTCCTGCCGGTCGACGCCGAACAGGCGGCCCGCGCCACTGCTCCAGCGGGACACCAGACCGTCGCGGTCGACGACCACCACGGCAAGCGGAATCCGGCCCGCCGCGGCGTCGCCGGCGCCGCGGCCGGGAGGT
Source organism: Streptomyces sp. NPDC058145 (assembly GCF_042884245.1). Classification (NCBI taxonomy): domain Bacteria; kingdom Bacillati; phylum Actinomycetota; class Actinomycetes; order Kitasatosporales; family Streptomycetaceae; genus Streptomyces; species Streptomyces sp. NPDC058145. The sequence continues at coordinate 160,737 of NZ_JBHVUH010000012.1, forward strand.
TCGTCCCGCTCGCTGCCACGGTCCATGGCCCAGGCCCTCTCTCCCCACGGCTGTTCGCAAACGATCTGTGCCGCCCGCCACTACGGTACGGCGGCGGCCGGTCGCGATGTGCGGCAATCCTGGAATTGGTTTCACCGGACCGCCCCGGCGCGCAGCTCAGCGCCCTGCGGGCGCCCCCCGTCAGTCCTCGTGGCCGAGTTGCAGATCGCGCTCCGTGCGGCCGCCGCCGGCGACCTGCAGGACGGTTGCGACCGGTGGGTAACCTGCGGCGATGACCGTGTACTCGCCGGAGGACAGGTCCACGAACCGGAACGCCCCGTCGGCTCCGGTGGTGAGGGTGTCCACGACGTTCCCGGCGGCGTCCAGGAGCGTGACGCGGGCGTCCTCCACCGGACGGCCGCCGCTCGCCCGGACGGTGCCCCGCAGCACGGCGCCGCCCGCGAGTTCGACGTCCTGCCGGGTCTCCCGGGCGGCCTGCACGGTGACCGGGAGCGCGGCGGGCCGGAAGGCGGGGGCGCTGGCGGCGAGGGTGTACTCGCCCGCCACCAGCTCGGTGATGTCGTAACCGCCCTCACGGCCGCTGCGGGTGCTGGCGACGACCTCGCCGTGCACGTTGGTGAGGGTGACGGTGGCGTCCCGGACGGGGCTGCCGTCGGCGGTGAGCACGCTGCCGGCGAGGCGTCCGGCGCCGCCGAGGACGACGTCGAGTTCGACGGGCCGCTCCCCGACGGTGACGGAGACGGCCTGCGGCTGGTGGCCGCCGGCCGCGGCGATCAGCACGTACGAGCCGACGCCGGGCGTGGCGAGCGCGTAGCGCCCGTCGTCGCCGCTCGCGCCGCGCCCGATCTGCTGTCCGGCGATGTCGATGAGGGTGAGCGCCGCGCGGGGCACCACGGTCCCGTCGGGATGCTGCACCGTGCCGCAGACGGGGACTCCGGCGGCGTACGGCGAGCGGGACGCCCCGGCCGGGGGCTGGTGGCGGGCCTGCGGGATGGGGGTGGTCGGGGACACGGGCCCGGTTTCGGCGGCGTTGTGGGACACCAGCGGTTTCTCCTTGAGGAAGATGGCGATGAGCAGGCCGAGGACGAGCACCGGGACGAGGTAGAGGAAGATCCGGGGCATCGCGTCGGCGTAGGCGCGGATGTAGGCGTCGCGCAGCGCCGGTGGCAGCGCGTGTACGAGCTGCGGGGTCAGGGACTCGGGGTCGGGCAGCCCGGCGCCCGCGCGCGGCGGCAGTTCGCGCCGCAGGGCGTCGGTGAGCCGGCCGGCGAAGAGCGTGCCGAAGACGGCGGCGCCGACGCTGCCGCCGATCTGCCGGAAGTAGTTGTTGGCGCTGGTGGCGGTGCCGAGGTCGGCGGGGCGCACGGAGTTCTGCACGGCGAGGACCAGGACCGGCATCACCAGGCCGATGCCGGCGCCGAGGACGGCCATCCAGACGCTGTAGTACAGCCGGGGCGTGTCCACCTCGAGCCGGGACAGCAGCCACATGCCGACGGCGGACAGGGCGCCGCCGAGGACGGGATAGAGCTTGTACCGCCCGGTGTGGCTGATGAGCTGCCCGCCGATGATCGAGGCGCCGACGATGCCGGCCATCATGGGCAGCATCAGCAGCCCGGACTCGGTGGCGCTGGCCCCGTCGACCATCTGCAGGAAGGTCGGCAGATAGCTGGCGGCGCCGAACAGCGCGACGCCGATCACCAGGCCGACCAGGCCGGTGACGTTGAAGACGGAGTCCCGGAACAGGCGCAGCGGGATGAGGGGTTCGGCGGCGAAGTGCTCGGCGACGAGGAAGAGGACCGTGGCGGCCAGGGCGCCCGCGCCGAGGCCGAGGATCTCCCGTGAGCCCCAGGCGTACTCGGTGCCGCCCCAGCTCGTGAGCAGCACCAGGCAGGTGGAGGCGGCGGCCAGCAGCAGCGCGCCGGGCACGTCGAGACGGGCACGGACGCGGGGCCTGGGGAGTTTGAGGACGGCGGTGACCACGGCGAGGGTGAGCAGGCCGAAGGGGACGTTGATGTAGAAGCACCAGCGCCAGGACAGATGGTCGGTGAAGTAGCCGCCGAGCAGCGGACCGGCGACGGAGGCGACGCCGAACGCGGCGCCGATCAGGCCCATGTAGCGGCCGCGCTGCCGTGGCGGCACGATGTCGGCGATGATCGCCTGCACCCCGATCATCAGTCCGCCCGCGCCGACGCCCTGGACGGCGCGGAAGGCGATCAGCTGGTCCATGCTCTGCGCCCGCCCGGCGAGCGCGGAACCGGCCACGAAGACCAGGATCGCGAACTGGAAGACGCCCTTGCGGCCGAAGAGGTCGCCGAGCTTGCCGTACAGCGGCAGGCCGATGGTGGCGGTGAGCAGATAGGCGGTGATCGCCCAGGACATCTTGTCCAGGCCGTGCAGCTCACCGACGATCTTCGGCAGCGCGGTGGCGACGATCATCTGCTCCAGCGCGGCGAGCAGCAGCGCCAGCATCAGCCCGAGGAAGATCAACCGCACCCGTCGGGCGCCGAGTTCGGCGGTCTCGGGCGCTGGGGGCGCGGGTGTCCCGGGGGGTGCCGTGACCGGTTCGTCCCGGACCAGAGTCGTCCCACCCACGTACCGCTCCCCTCGTCGCACCTGTCACACAATTCCCGCGCAAGACGACAACTGCGGACAAGTACGGCGAGTTACGGCACAAGCTCGGACGGGATGCGAATCCACTCGAACCGGTGAGGGGCACAACACCCCGCCGCCGGACGGCGTTTGGGGTCAGCCGCGGACGCACCCAGTCACTTGGCGCGCCCGGTCACTTCTCGACCTCGCGCGCCAGGTTGGCGAGGATCGCGTCGTAGATCCGGCCGAGGCCCTTGGGTGCGAAGGTCCGCTCGAAGAAGCCGCCGATGCCGCCGGCGCCCTGCCAGTTGGTGGTGACGACGACCCTGGAGCCGCCCTCGCCGGCGGGGGTGACGCGCCAGGTGGTGACCATGGAGGAGTTGCGGTCCTTCTCGACCAGCTCGCCGTCGGTGGGCTCGCTGACCTCCAGCAGGCAGTCGCGCACCCGCTTGCTGGTGGCCTGCAGCTTCCAGTGCACGAGGGTGCCCTCGCCGTCACCGCCCTCGCGCACCTCGTACTCGCTGAAGTGCTCGGGCAGCAGCCGCTGCCGTGTGCCGCTGTAGTCGGCGAGGGCGTCGAACACCTTCTCCGCGTCCGCCGCGACGACCCGCTCCGTAGTGGCCTCGACCTGCGCCATTGCGTTCCTCCAGGACCAGTTTTCTCGAAGTGGGAGCAAGCCAACCACCCCGGTGCCCGGCCGCCCAAATCGGGGTCGCACGATCACGGGAACAGATGTTCTATTCTGTGCGGCAGTGCTACCGAGGAGGCGTCATGCGCTGGGAGAACCTCACAGGCGAGCCCGAACACCGCCGGGCCGACCCCGCCCTGTTCGGCGCGGACGCCGTGACCACCCGCACCTTCGACACGCCCGAGTTCCGGGGGATCACGTTCCACGAGGTCCGGGCGCGTTCGATCCTCAACCGGGTGCCGGGCGCGTCCCGGATGCCGTTCGAGTGGACGGTGAACCCGTACCGCGGCTGCACGCACGCGTGCGTGTACTGCTTCGCCCGCAAGACGCACGGCTACCTGGACCTCGACACGGGCATCGACTTCGACACCCAGATCGTGGTGAAGGTGAACGCTCCCGAGCTGCTGCGCCGTCAGCTCGCCTCGCGCCGCTGGCAGGGCGACCACGTGGCGATGGGCACCAACGTCGACTGCTACCAGCGCGCCGAGGGCCGCTACCGGCTGATGCCGGGCATCATCTCGGCCCTCACCGAGCACGCGAACCCGTTCTCGATCCTGACCAAGGGCACCCTGATCCTGCGCGACCTGGAGCTGCTGACCCGGGCGGCCCGGGTGACGGACGTGGGCATCTCGGTCTCGGTGGGCTTCACGGACACCGGGCTGTGGCGCACCGTGGAGCCGGGCACGCCCGCGCCCGAACGCCGGCTGGACGTGGTCCGCGTCCTCGGCGAGCACGGCATCGGCTGCGGGGTACTGATGGCGCCGGTCATCCCCTTCCTGAGCGACCACCCGGCCCAGCTCCGGGAGACGGTGCGGGCGATCGCGGCGGCCGGGGCAACCTCGGTCACGCCCCTGGTGCTGCATCTGCGGCCGGGCGCGCGGGAGTGGTTCATGGCCTGGCTCGGGCAGCACCACCCGCACCTGGTGCGCCGCTACGAGCGGCTGTACGCGGAGGGCGCCTACGCGCCCAAGTGGTACCAGCGCCGCATCACCCGCCAGGTGCACGAACTGGCCCAGGAGTACGGCATCGGCCCCACGCGCGCGGGAGCGGCCCGGCGGATCCGCCCGGCCGGGGCCGCCGAGGCACCCGCCCCTTCGGAGCCGACCCAGCTCACCCTCCTCTGAGAGCGTTGGAGGGCATCCCTCGACCCAATTGGGTCAAGTATCGACAGAACGGGTTCTGCGGGGCACCGATTTCGGGACGATCCGGCGAGGACCGTGATCACACGGTTCGCGTCACCCTCCGTCCCGGGAGGACCCATGAGGACACGCGCAGCCGTGCTGTGCGCAGCCGCCGCCATGGTGGCGGGCTCGGTCACGGCCGTCCCCGCGCAGGCGGCCCCCACCGCTCCGGCGCCGAAGCTCACCTGGAAGAAGTGCGGCACCGACGACTACCCGGCCCTGCAGTGCGCGTCACTGCAGGTGCCGCTGGACCACGCGCGGCCGTCCGGCCGGCAGATCACGCTCGCCCTGTCCCGCGTCCCGCACACCGCCCCGACCTCCCAGGGCCCGCTGCTGGTCAACCCCGGCGGCCCCGGCGGCAGCGGCCTGAAGCTCGCCGGCTACGTCGCGTCGGCACTGCCCAGGTCGGTGGCGGCCCAGTACGACGTCATCGGCTTCGACCCGCGGGGCGTCGGGAAGAGCACGCCCGCGCTGGACTGCTCGGCCGGCCGCTTCGCGCCGGTGCGGCCCGACACCGTGCCCGCCACACCGGCGCTGGAGCGGACGAACCTCGAGCGTGCCCGGTCCTTCGCCGCCGCCTGCGGCCGCAAGTACGCGGACGTGCTGCCGTACATCGACACCATCGACGCCGTCCGTGACATGGACGCCGTCCGCCGGGCCCTGGGCGCGCCGCGCATCAGCTACTTCGGGTACTCGTACGGCACCTATCTGGGCGCGGTGTACGCCAAGCTCTACCCCGAGCGGGTACGGCGCCTGGTGCTGGACTCGATCGTGGACCCGACGGGCGTCTGGCACGAGGACAACGTCGGCCAGGACTACGCCTTCGACGCCCGCCACCGCGCCCTGATGGCCTGGATCGCCCGGCACGACGCCAGGTACCGGCTCGGCAAGGACCCCGCGAAGGTCGAGGCCGAGTGGTACGCGATGCGCGCGGCCCTGGCGAAGAAGCCGGCCGGCGGCAAGGTGGGCGCCGCCGAACTGGAGGATGCCTTCATCCCCGGCGGCTACTACAACGGCTACTGGCCGCACCTCGCGGCGGCGTTCGCCGCCTACGCGAACGAGGGCAGGACGGGGCCGCTGGTGAAGGCGTACCAGGACTACGGCGCCGTGGACGGCCCGGGCGACAACGGGTACAGCGTCTACGCGGCGGTGCAGTGCCGTGACGCCTCCTGGCCACGCGACTGGAACCGCTGGCGGACGGAGACCTGGGGGGTGTACGCGAAGGCGCCCTTCATGGCCTGGAACAACGCCTGGTACAACGCACCGTGCGCGTTCTGGCCGACCGGGACGCAGCGGCCGGTGGACGTCGCCAACACGAAGCTGCCGCCTGCGCTGCTGTTCCAGGCGACCGACGACGCGGCGACGCCGTACGCGGGCGGGGTGACGGCCCACCGGCTGCTGGCCGGCTCCCGCCTGGTGGTCGAGGAGGGCGGCGGCAACCACGGCATCAGCCTCAGCGGCAACGCGTGCCTGGACCGGTACCTGGCCGACTACCTCTCCGGCGGCGGGCTCCCGCGCCAGGGCGGCACGGCCGGTACGGCCGACGCGGTCTGCGAGAGGTCGCCGGACCCCGAGCCCCCGGCGGACAAGGCGGCCCCGACCGTCTCGCGCGGCGCGGACCTGCACAGGTTGCTGGGCTTCCGCGGTTAAGACGGCCGGCCGGCACCTCGCCGGTCGGGGCCGGCGAATATTCACGGGCGCCGGGCGGAGCGGCTCCTTAGGGTGCGGTCATGGACGACCCCTCCCTCCGCATCCGCCCGATGACCCTCGACGACTGCGACCGTGTCTCGGAGATCCGCGTCCGGGGCTGGCAGCACGCCTACCGTGGGCTCGTGCCGCAGCCGTATCTCGACGCGCTCAGCGTGGCGCGGGACGCCGAGCGGCGGCGCGCCTGGTTCGCGCAGGGGAACGGCGCCGTGGTGAACCTGGTCGCCGAGCGGGGCGGCGAGATGGCCGGCTGGGCGGCGTACGGGCCGTACCGCGACGGTGAAGTGCGCACCGGGGAGGCCGAGTTGTACGCCATCTATCTCGACCCGGACCATCTCGGCACCGGGGTGGGCCGGGCGCTGCTGGCGGAGTCGGTCGAGCGGTGCGCCGGGTATCCGCGCATGTTCCTGTGGGTGCTGAAGGAGAACACGCGCGCCCGCCGCTTCTACGAGCGGGCCGGCTTCCGGTGGGACGGCGCCGAGGAGCCCTTCGAGGCGGGCGGCGAGCTCGTGCCCGAGGTGCGTTACGCCCGGGCCCTGGGCGACTGACCCGGCGTCACTTCCGTTCCTGGCGCGGGATGCGGGCCAGCGCCCGCACCGCCGCCTCGGCGAGCGCCGGGTGGGCGAGGGCCTCGCCCAGCACCCGCCGGGCGCGGGCGTCGCCGAGCGTGCCGAGCCCGTCCACGCAGGCGAGGGCCACCCGCCGGTAGGGGTCGTGCGGGCGCAGCCGGCGCTCCAGGGTGGTGATCAGCGCGGGTACGGACTCCGGGGCGCGCAGCTCGACGAGGAGCCGTACCGGCTGCAGGGCGTAGGCGACGCGCAGTTCGTTGGTGGCGAGGGCCGCCGCGGCGCGGGCCGTACGCGGGTCGCCGAGCCGGGCGAGGGCGTGGGCGGCGGAGGCGCAGCGGGGCGGGTCGCGGTGGTTGAGCAGCAGCACGAGCGCTTCGAAGGCGCGCCGGTCGCCGGCCCGGCCCAGCCGGAACGCGGCCAGTTCCCGGGCCCACAGCGGCTGTCCGGGCGCGGTGAGCACCTCGGCCAGTTCGTCGTGGTCCCCGGTCGTCAGCAGCCGCTCGTAACCGGGCGAGCCGTGCGACTCCTGCCTTAGGCGTTCCGTGAGCGATCGCGACTCTTCGTCCACGGGGCCAGCGTAGGCCGGTCGCCGGTGCGCAGGGAGCTACATCACAAAGTCGGCTACGGCGCAGGGCTGGCGCGCTCGTTACTGGCCGGTTAAGCTCAGACGAGCGAGTTACCCACTCGCTGTTCGCTCACGACGGTTTGGTGACGCAGCCGTCGTGCGCTGGTCGGTTCGGTACCTCGGTACCGCAGTACGACCCGGCTCCGGGACAGGGCCGGTCGGATTCCGCCGCTCCCGGGCGTGTGCACGCCCGTGGTGCCGGCACCGGGCGTGTGCGCCAGCAGCCCGGCAACACCCGCACTCCTTTCCGCCCCGGTGTGCGCCTTCGGGCGCACCCGGCGCGTTCCCAGTCGTCACCCTCATTTCTGGAGTCCCGCGATGGCCACTCCCCTGTCCGACACCCCTCTGTCCCAGCTCAAGACGATCGCCGTCGTCGGCCTCGGCACCATGGGCACCGGCATCACCGAGGTTCTCGCGAAGGCGGGCCGCGAGGTGATCGGCATCGACGTCGCCGAGGCCCAGACCTCGCGGGCGCTCGCCGCCCTGGAGGCCGCCACCGCCCGCGCCGTCGAGCGCGGCCGGCTGACCGAGCAGGACCGCGCCGGCGTCCTGGCCCGGGTCCGCCTCTCCTGCGACCTGCGCGCGGCGGCCGACGCCGACCTGGTCATCGAGGTGGTCCCGGAGTCGTACGAGATCAAGCACCAGGTCTTCCGCGAGCTGGACGGCATCGTGCGCCCGGAGACCATCCTGGCCACCGGCACCAACGCGCTGTCCGTCACCCGTCTCGCCGCCGACTCCGCACGCCCCGAGCGGGTGCTGGGCCTGCACTTCTTCAACCCGGCCCCGGCGATGAAGCTGGTCGAGGTCGTCTCCTCGGTGCTGACCGCGCCGGCCGCGGTCGCCGCGGTCACGGACCTCGCGATCGAGCTGGGCAAGGAGCCGGTCGCGGTCGGCGACCGCCCCGGGTTCGTCGCGGACGGCCTGCTGTTCGGCTACCTCAACCAGGCCGCCGCGATGTACGAGGCGAAGTACGCCTCCCGTGAGGACATCGACGCCGCGATGCGGCTCGGCTGCGGCCTGCCCATGGGCCCCCTGGCCCTGCTGGACCTGATCGGCATCGACACCGCGCGTACGGTCCTGGACGCCATGTACGCCGAGTCCCGCGACCGGCTGCACGCCCCCGCCCCGATCCTCAAGCAGCTCAGCGAGGCGGGCCTGGCCGGCCGCAAGTCCGGGCGCGGCTTCTACACCTACGAGGCGCCGGGCAGCGCCACGGTCGTGCCGGACCCGCTGACGCCGGCCGCCGGCGGCACCGGGGCCGAGGGACGTCCGGTCCGGTCCGTCGGTGTCGCGGGCTCGGGCACCATGGCCTCCGGCATCGCCGAGGTGTTCGCCAAGGCCGGCTACGAGGTCGTCCTCGCCGCCCGCAGCGAGGAGAAGGCGCGGACGGCCAAGGCCCGTATCGGCAAGTCGCTTTCGCGCTCTGTCGACAAGGGGCGGATGACCGCCGAGGCGGCCGCCGAGACCCTGGGCCGGGTCACCCCGGCGGGCTCCTACGACGCCTTCGCCGACGTCGACCTGGCGGTCGAGGCGGTCGCCGAGGACCTGGAGGTCAAGCGGCAGCTGTTCGCGGCGCTGGACAAGGTCTGCAAGCCGGGCGCGGTGCTGGCCACCACCACCTCCTCGCTGCCCGTCGTCGCCTGCGCCCGCGCCACCTCGCGCCCGCAGGACGTGATCGGCATGCACTTCTTCAACCCGGCCCCGGCGATGAAGCTGGTCGAGGTCGTGCGCACGGTCCTGACGGCCGACGACGTGCACGCCACCGTCCGCGAGGTCTGCGGGCGGATCAGGAAGCACGCCGTCGACTGCGGCGACCGGGCCGGGTTCATCGTGAACGCGCTGCTGTTCCCGTACCTCAACAACGCGATCAAGATGGTCCAGGAGCACTACGCGACGCTGGACGACATCGACGCGGCCATGAAGCTCGGCGGCGGCTACCCGATGGGCCCGTTCGAGCTGCTGGACGTGGTCGGCCTCGACGTCTCGCTGGCGATCGAGAAGGTGCTGCACCGCGAGTTCCGCGACCCGGGCCTGGCCCCGGCGCCGCTGCTGGAGCACTTGGTGGCCGCGGGCTGCCTCGGCCGCAAGACCGGCCGCGGCTTCCGCGAGTATGCCCGCCGCTGACGGCGTCGGCGACTGGTCCCGGACGGAGAAGGACTGGGGCGGACTGCTCGGCCCAGCGGGAACGCCCCCGCCCCTCGCGGGCGGGGGATCCCCCGGACCTGCGCATCCTGCTGCGCACATGCAGTACGTTCGGGTCATGCCCCAGCCCGCCAAGTCCTCACGTACGCCAGCCACGCCCGACGCGCCGGAAAGTGCCGCAGGCAGTCGCGCCGCCGCCCAGCGGCTGAAAATGCGCCGAGAACTGGCGGCCGCAGCGATGGAGCTGTTCGCCACCAAGGGGTACGAGGCGACCACCGTCGACGAGATCGCGGCCGCTGCCGGGGTCGCACGCCGCACCTTCTTCCGCCACTTCCGCTCCAAGGAAGAGGCGATCTTCCCGGACCACGACGACACGCTCATCCGTGCCGAGGCGGTCCTCAACGCCGCCCCGGCGCACGAGCATCCGCTGGACACGGTGTGCCGCGGCATCAAGGAAGTCATGAGGATGTACGCGGCCCGGCCGGAGATCTCGGTCGCCCGCTACAAGCTGACGCGCGAGGTGCCCACCCTGCGGGAGGCCGAGATCGCCTCGGTGGCCCGCTACGAGCGCCTGTTCACCCGTTACCTGCTCGGCCACTTCGACGAGCACGCGCACGCCGACGACGCCAACGACGACCCGCTGCTCGCCGAGGTCGCCGCCTCCGCCGTCGTCACCGCCCACAACCACGTCCTCAGGCGCTGGCTGCGGGCCGACGGCCAGGGCGACGTGGAGGCACAGCTCGACCACGCCTTCGCCATCGTGCGCAAGACGTTCGGCACCGGCATCGGCGCCGGACGCGGCCCGGCGGCCGGGCAGGCGGCCACCATGGCGCCGGCGACGGTCTCCGCGCACGGCGAGGTCCTGGTGACGGTCGCCCGCACCGACGCCCCGCTCGACGAGGTCATGCGCACCATCGAGGAGGCGCTCAAGGAGCGCTGAGGCACTGCGTGCCCTGTGATGACGGCCACCCTTCGGGGTGGCCGTTTTGGCATGTCAGGGGCCCTTTTCGAGGAGATTTCGGAGCCCGTTCGATCGATCATCGCTCATTTGTCACGTAAAGATTTCATCTGAGAGCAGCTTCTGGCACTCAGTGCCTTGCGGCATGACACGCGGTGTCATACGTTGAAGGGAGTCCGGGCGGCCGGCGCGCAGAGACCATTCGTGCGTCGGCTGTCCCCGCAAGCCGGACGGCCTGCGCGCCCGGACGCCTGCGTCACAGGCAACCTCCCGCGCCACAAAGCGCTGCCGAAGCACCACCCCCGCCGAACCGACGGCACACCCTCAAAACCCTCAGCAGCTCCCAGCAGCACCGACGATCCCCCAGCGCCCCTCCCTCAGGGCGCTCACCGCCGGAGGCAACACCGTGACCGTGAAGGACATCCTGGACGCGATCCAGTCGAAGGACGCCACGTCCGCCGACTTCGCCGCCATGCCGCTCCCCGAGTCGTACCGCGCGATCACCGTCCACAAGGACGAGACGGAGATGTTCGCGGGCCTGCAGACCCGTGACAAGGACCCGCGCAAGTCGATCCACCTGGACGACGTGCCGCTGCCCGAACTGGGTCCGGGCGAGGCCCTGGTGGCCGTGATGGCCTCCTCGGTCAACTACAACTCGGTGTGGACCTCGATCTTCGAGCCGCTGTCCACCTTCGGGTTCCTGGAGCGCTACGGCCGCACCAACGAGCTGGCCAAGCGCCACGACCTGCCGTACCACATCATCGGTTCCGACCTCGCCGGCGTCGTCCTGCGCACCGGCCCGGGCGTCAACGCCTGGAAGCCCGGTGACGAGGTCGTGGCCCACTGTCTGTCCGTCGAGCTGGAGTCCTCGGACGGCCACAACGACACGATGCTCGACCCCGAGCAGCGCATCTGGGGCTTCGAGACCAACTTCGGCGGCCTCGCCGAGATCGCGCTGGTGAAGTCCAACCAGCTGATGCCGAAGCCGGACCACCTGAGCTGGGAGGAGGCCGCGGCCCCGGGCCTGGTGAACTCCACCGCCTACCGCCAGCTCGTCTCCCGCAACGGCGCCGGCATGAAGCAGGGCGACAACGTCCTCATCTGGGGCGCGAGCGGCGGCCTCGGCTCCTACGCCACCCAGTTCGCACTGGCCGGCGGCGCCAACCCGATCTGCGTCGTCTCCAGCGAGCAGAAGGCCGAGATCTGCCGCTCCATGGGCGCCGAGTCGATCATCGACCGCAACGCCGAGGGCTACAAGTTCTGGAAGGACGAGAACACCCAGGACCCGAAGGAGTGGAAGCGCTTCGGCAAGCGCATCCGTGAGCTCACCGGCGGCGAGGACATCGACATCGTCTTCGAGCACCCCGGCCGCGAGACCTTCGGCGCCTCCGTGTTCGTCACCCGCAAGGGCGGCACCATCACCACCTGCGCCTCGACCTCGGGCTACATGCACGAGTACGACAACCGGTACCTGTGGATGTCGCTCAAGCGGATCATCGGCTCGCACTTCGCCAACTACCGCGAGGCCTGGGAGGCCAACCGCCTCATCGCCAAGGGCAGGATCCACCCGACCCTGTCGAAGGTGTACTCCCTGGAGGACACCGGCCAGGCGGCCTACGACGTGCACCGCAACCTGCACCAGGGCAAGGTCGGCGTGCTGTGCCTCGCCCCCGAGGAGGGCCTGGGCGTGCGCGACCAGGAGATGCGCGCCAAGCACATCGACGCCATCAACCGCTTCCGGAACATCTGAGGACCCGGAGGTCATAGATGACTGAGCGTCAGAAGGACCGGCCGTGGCTCATGCGCACGTACGCCGGCCACTCCACGGCGGAGGCGTCCAACGAGCTGTACCGGCGCAACCTCGCCAAGGGCCAGACCGGACTGTCGGTGGCGTTCGACCTGCCGACCCAGACCGGCTACGACCCCGACCACATCCTCGCCCGCGGCGAGGTCGGCCGGGTGGGCGTGCCCGTCTCGCACCTCGGTGACATGCGCCGGCTGTTCCAGGACATCCCCCTGGAGCAGATGAACACCTCGATGACGATCAACGCCACCGCCATGTGGCTGCTGGCGCTCTACCAGGTCGTCGCCGAGGAGCAGGGCGCGGACATCACCAAGCTCCAGGGCACGACCCAGAACGACATCGTCAAGGAGTACCTGTCCCGCGGGACGCACGTCTTCCCGCCGGGGCCCTCGCTCCGCCTGACGACGGACATGATCGCGTACACGGTCTCCCACATCCCGAAGTGGAACCCGATCAACATCTGCAGCTACCACCTGCAGGAGGCCGGGGCCACGCCGGTGCAGGAGATCGCGTACGCGATGTCCACCGCGATCGCCGTGCTCGACGCCGTGCGCGACTCCGGCCAGGTGCCGCAGGAGCGCATGGGCGACGTGGTGGCCCGCATCTCCTTCTTCGTCAACGCGGGCGTCCGCTTCGTCGAGGAGATGTGCAAGATGCGGGCGTTCAACCGCATCTGGGACAAGGTGACGCGTGAGCGGTACGGCATCGAGAACCCCAAGCAGCGCCGCTTCCGCTACGGCGTCCAGGTCAACTCGCTCGGCCTGACCGAGGCGCAGCCGGAGAACAACGTCCAGCGGATCGTGCTCGAGATGCTGGCGGTCACCCTCTCCAAGGACGCCCGCGCGCGTGCCGTGCAGCTCCCCGCCTGGAACGAGGCCCTGGGCCTGCCCCGGCCGTGGGACCAGCAGTGGAGCCTGCGCATCCAGCAGGTGCTCGCCCACGAGAGCGACCTGCTGGAGTACGAGGACATCTTCGAGGGCTCGCACGTCATCGAGGCGAAGGTGAACGCCCTGGTGGAGGAGTCCCTCGCCGAGATGGACCGGATCCAGGAGATGGGCGGCGCGATGGCCGCCGTCGAGTCCGGCTACCTCAAGGCGCAGCTCGTCTCCTCGCACGCCGAGCGGCGGGCGCGGATCGAGTCCGGCCAGGAGAAGATCGTCGGCGTCAACATCTTCGAGACGACCGAGCCGAACCCGCTCACGGCCGACCTGGACACCGCGATCATGACGGTCGACCCGGCGGTCGAGGCGCGCGTCGTCGCCTCGCTGGAGAACTGGCGGGACACCCGCTACCAGCCGCCCTTCAACCACCCGCGCCCCTGCAAGGCGCTGGACCGGCTGAAGGAGGCCGCCAAGGGCACCGGCAACCTGATGGAGGCCACGCTGGAGTGCGCCCGCGCCGGGGTGACGACCGGCGAGTGGTCGGGCGCCCTGCGCGAGGTGTTCGGCGAGTTCCGGGCGCCGACCGGGGTGTCCTCCGCACCGGTGGCCGTCACCGCCGAGGCCGGCTCGGCCATGGCCGGGGTCCGCGCCAAGGTGGACGCCACCGCCCGCGAGCTGGGCGTCGGCAAACTGCGCTTCCTGGTGGGCAAGCCCGGCCTGGACGGTCACTCCAACGGCGCAGAGCAGATCGCCGTCCGCGCGCGCGACGCCGGCTTCGAGGTGGTCTACCAGGGCATCCGGCTCACCCCCGAGCAGATCGTGGACGCCGCCCTGGCCGAGGACGTCCACGCCGTGGGCCTGTCGATCCTGTCCGGCTCGCACGCGCAGCTCGTGCCGGACGTGCTGGAGCGCCTGCGTGTGGCCGGTGCCACAGATATACCGGTGATCGCAGGTGGCATCATCCCGAACGGTGACGCCGAAGAGCTCCGGGCCGCCGGTGTGGCAGCGGTGTTCACCCCGAAGGACTTCGACATCACCGGGATCATCGGCCGCATCGCCGACGAGATCCGGAAAGCGAACAAGCTCGACCCCCTGGAGGTCCCCGCATGACGACCGTCAACCGCCTTCGCCCCCGCCGCTCCTGCCTGGCGGTACCGGGAAGCAACCCGCGCTTCCTGGAGAAGGCCCAGGGCCTCCCCGCCGACCAGGTCTTCCTGGACCTGGAGGACGCGTGCGCGCCGCTCGCCAAGCCCGAGGCGCGGCACACCATCGTCAAGTTCCTCAACGAGGGCGACTGGACGGGCAAGACCCGTGTCGTGCGGGTGAACGACTGGACGACCGAGTGGACGTACCGGGACGTCGTCACGGTCGTCGAGGGCGCCGGCCCGAACCTCGACTGCATCATGCTGCCGAAGGTGCAGAGCGCCCAGCAGGTCGTGGCGCTGGACCTGCTGCTGACCCAGATCGAGAAGACGATGGGCTTCGAGGTCGGCAAGATCGGTATCGAGGCGCAGATCGAGAACGCCCAGGGCCTGAACAACGTCAACGAGATCGCGCAGGCCTCCCCGCGCGTGGAGACGATCATCTTCGGCCCGGCCGACTTCATGGCCTCCATCAACATGAAGTCCCTCGTCGTGGGCGAGCAGCCGCCCGGCTACCCGGCGGACGCCTACCACTACATCCTGATGAAGATCCTGATGGCCGCCCGCGCCAACAACCTCCAGGCGATCGACGGCCCCTACCTGCAGATCCGCAACGTGGAGGGCTACCGCGAGGTCGCCCAGCGCGCCGCCGCCCTCGGCTTCGACGGCAAGTGGGTGCTGCACCCGGGCCAGGTCGAGGCGTCCAACGAGATCTTCTCGCCCTCCCAGGACGACTACGACCACGCCGAGCTGATCCTGGACGCGTACGACTACTACACGTCCGAGGCGGGCGGCAAGAAGGGCTCCGCGATGCTCGGCGACGAGATGATCGACGAGGCCAGCCGCAAGATGGCCCTGGTCGTCTCCGGCAAGGGCCGCGCCGCCGGCATGCAGCGCACCAGCAAGTTCGAGATCCCGGAGGCCTGAGCGCGATGCAGTTCGGACGCACCTACGAGGAGTTCGAGGTCGGGGCGACGTACAAGCACTGGCCGGGCAAGACGGTCACGGAGTACGACGACCACCTGTTCTGTCTCCTCACCATGAACCACCACCCGCTCCACATGGACGTCAACTACGCCGAGAAGACGACCGACTTCGGCAAGAACGTCGTGGTGGGCAACTACATCTACTCGCTCCTGCTCGGCATGTCCGTGCCGGACGTCTCCGGCAAGGCGATCGCCAACCTGGAGATCGAGTCGCTCAAGCACGTGGCGCCGACCTTCCACGGCGACACGATCTACGGCCAGACGACCGTGCTGGACAAGTGGCCGTCGAAGTCCAAGAACGACCGCGGCATCGTCTACGTCGAGACCAAGGGCTACAAGCAGGACGGCACCCTGGTGTGCGTCTTCCGCCGCAAGGTCATGGTGCCCACCGAGACGTACATCAAGGAGCGCGGCGGCGAGCAGCCCGGCCGCCCGGAGCTGAACGCCCCTTCGGAAAAGACGGAGAAGTAGCCATGGCGCGCCTCGCCCAGACCGCCGGTCTGACCGACGTCCAGCAGGAGATCCTCTCCACCGTCCGCGACTTCGTGGACAAGGAGATCATCCCGGTCGCCACCGGGCTGGAGCACCGCGACGAGTACCCGCAAGCGATCGTGGACGGCCTGAAGGAACTCGGCCTCTTCGGTCTGATGATCCCCGAGGAGTACGGGGGCCTGGGCGAGTCGCTCCTGACGTACGCGCTGTGCGTGGAGGAGATCGCCCGCGGCTGGATGTCGGTGTCCGGCATCATCAACACCCACTTCATCGTCGCGTACATGCTCAAGCAGCACGGCACGCAGGAGCAGAAGGACCACTTCCTGCCCCGCATGGCGGCCGGCGACATCCGCGGCGCCTTCTCGATGTCGGAGCCGGGCCTCGGCTCCGATGTGTCGGCGATCACGTCGAAGGCGGTCAAGGACGGCGACGAGTACGTCCTGAACGGCCAGAAGATGTGGCTGACGAACGGCGGAACATCCTCCCTCGTCGCCGTTCTCGTCCGAAGTGACGAAGGTCACCCCGAGGGCACGGCCCCGCACAAGTCGATGACGACCTTCCTGGTCGAGAAGGAGCCCGGTTTCGGTGAGGTCCGCCCCGGCCTGACCATCCCGGGCAAGATCGACAAGATGGGCTACAAGGGCGTCGACACCACCGAGCTGATCATGGACGGCCTGCGCGTTCCGGCCGATCGGGTGCTCGGCGGCGTCACCGGCCGAGGTTTTTACCAAATGATGGACGGAGTGGAGGTCGGCCGCGTCAACGTGGCGGCCCGCGGCTGCGGCGTGGCGCAGCGCGCCTTCGAGCTGGGCGTCGGGTACGCCCAGCAGCGGCACACCTTCGGCAAGGCCATCGCCCAGCACCAGGCCATCCAGTTCAAGCTGGCCGAAATGGCTACCAAGGTCGAGGCCGCGCATGCCATGATGGTCAACGCGGCACGTAAAAAGGACTCCGGGGAACGAAACGACCTTGAGGCTGGGATGGCGAAGTACCTCGCCTCCGAGTACTGCAAGGAGGTCGTGGAGGACGCCTTCCGGATCCACGGCGGCTACGGCTTCTCCAAGGAGTACGAGATCGAGCGCCTCTACCGGGAGGCTCCGATGCTGCTGATCGGTGAGGGTACCGCCGAGATCCAGAAAATGATCATCGGGCGCAGGCTGCTCGAAGAGTATCGATTCCAGGGCTGATTGTCCGGAAACGGGGTGTTTTCTTCGAGAAGAAGATCACACCCCGTCGATACCCCTCAGCCGCCGACTCGGCTTCCTGGCTTGCCCAGTTGCGACCTGCGACCGGTACGATCCCGGGAAAGCCGCCGTCCCCCGTCAGAGCGCGGCATCATCCGCTACGAAGGTCATCCATGCCCCACAGCCAAACCTCTGCACACCGCGACAGCCTGGTAGGCGCACGCCTCGCGCGCGGAGCATCGCCGTGGCTTCTTCCGACCGTCGCCACCGCAGCCCTCAGCCTGGCCCGCGCCCGCCGCTCGGGTGCAGCCAAGGCCGTCGCCGTGCCCGCCACCGCGCTCGCGGCGGGCATGCTGTGGTTCTTCCGCGACCCCGAGCGTGAGATCGCCCCCGGCCGGGTCATCTCGCCCGCCGACGGTGTGGTGCAGAGCATCATGCCCTGGAAGGACGGCCGCACCCGCGTCGCGATCTTCATGAGCCCGCTCAACGTGCACGTGAACCGCGCGCCGCTCGCCGGCACCGTGACGTCGGTCGAGCACATCCCCGGCGGCTTCGTTCCCGCGTTCAACAAGGAGAGCGAGAACAACGAGCGCGTAGTCTGGCATTTCGACACCGAACTCGGCGACATCGAGATGATCCAGATCGCCGGCGCGGTGGCCCGCCGCATCGTGCCGTACATCCCCGAGGGCACGAAGGTCGAGCAGGGCGACCGCATCGGTCTGATCCGCTTCGGCTCGCGTGTCGACCTCTACCTGCCCGAGGGCGTGGAGGTCGCGGTCGAGGTCGGACAGAAGACCGTGGCTGGGGTGACTCGCATTGACCGTGATTGATCCGGAGACCCAGGCGGGCTGGGTGCCCGAGGCCGACGACGCGGGCGACGAGGAGGAGATGCCTCTTTCTCTCCGCCTGTCGATAGCGGACACCCTCACGCTGGGCAACGCCACGTGCGGGTTCATGGCGGTGTACTTCACCACCACCGGCATCCTGATCCCGCACCTCACCGGCAGCCAGGAGTCCGGCATGGCCCGCCACAGCGCGGCCACGGCGGTCATCCTGATGCTCTGCGCGGCGGTCTTCGACCTGTTCGACGGCCTGGTCGCGCGGAAGCTGCGCTCGTCCCCGATGGGCGCGGAGCTGGACAACCTCTCGGACCTGATCAGCTTCGGCCTGGCGCCCGCGTACTTCGTCCTCGTCTACGGCATGGTCGCGGACGACGCGCACCAGAGAGTGGCGGCGCTGGGGGCGATCGTGGTGCTCCTCGCGGTGGTGCTCAGGCTGGCGCGGTTCAGTTGCGTGACGGTGAAGGACGGCGTGTTCCAGGGCATGCCCTCGCCGTTCGGCGCGCTGACGGTCGTCTCGATCGTCCTGCTGGAGCTGCCCTTCGTGGCCACCCTGCTGGCGATCCTGGGCACCGCGTGGCTGATGGTGAGCCGCGTCGAGTACCCGAAGCCGCGCGGCCGCCTCGCCGGGGCGATGCTCTGCTGGATCGTCCTGTCGATGGGTCTCCTGGCCGCCTGGGCCTTCGACGCCCCGAGCGGACAGCTGCTCCTGCAGACCGGCTGCGCGCTGCAGCTCGTCATGGGCGCGGTGATCCCGCTGTTCGCCACGGCCCGCCGGGTGAACAACTTCCGCGACAACCGCCGCGAGTCGCGGGCGGCCCAGCTGCCCTAGCGTCCTAGTCGGTACCGACGGGTGTGGCCCGAGTCCTTACGACTCGGGCCACACCCGTTTCGGCTTCAAGGGAGGAAGCGGTTCACCCGTTGGCCCGTCAAGTGCCGGACCTCCACGCGGCCGTCGCGGGGCCGCGGAAGCTGATGTTCCTCCTGGCCGGCCCGGGACACTCCCTGGTCTGGGAGCGCACCTCGAGGACCATCCACCACATGTCGAAGCAGTGGTGCGAGAACCGCAAGTGGAGGGCCTCACCAACGGCGGCTGGTTCCGGGACTTCGACGGTGGGCTGACCCCCTGCGGTGACGGGTCAGTCCAGCAGGTCCCGCGCGATCCGCTCCGCGACCCGCTCCAGGATCGGCCCCGCGTCCGCGATGCACTTCGCGACGTCCGGCTCGACGGACGTCAGCGGGTACGCCCGGCCGATCCCGGCCCGCCGCAGCGCCTCCTCGGGCAGGGCGAGCCGCCCGCACACCGCGACGACCTCCTTCCCGGCCGCGCGGGCCGCGGCGGCGACTCCCGCCGGAGCCTTGCCGTGCAGGGTCTGCTCGTCCAGCGAACCCTCACCGGTGATCACCAGCGAGGCGCGCTCCAGCGCCGGGGCGAAGCCCAGCACGTCCAGCATGACCTCGATACCGGGGCGGAACCGGGCGCCCAGCAGGAGGGCGCCGTAGCCGATGCCGCCGGCCGCCCCCGCGCCCGGCGCCGCCGCGTGGTCGGCCGCACGCGGGCCCACGGCCGTCTCCAGTACCTCGGCGAAGTGGGCGAGCGCCGCGTCCAGGGCCGCCACGTCGTCCGGGGTGGCGCCCTTCTGCGGGCCGTACACCGCGGGCGCGCCCTTCGGGCCGGTCAGCGGGTTGTCGACGTCGCTGGCGAGGACCAGTTCCACCGAGTTCAGGCGTGGGTCGAGGCCGGACAGGTCGGCCCGCGCCAGCGCGACGAGGCCGCCGCCGCCCGGCGGCACCGGCTCCCCGTCGGCGTCCAGGAACCGCGCGCCCAGCGCCGACAGCATCCCGGCGCCGCCGTCCGTCGTGGCGCTGCCGCCGACGCCGAACACGATCGTCCGCGCGCCCGCGTCCAGCGCTGCGCGCAACAGTTCCCCGGAGCCGTACGTCGAGGCGGTCAGCGGCGCGAACACCCCGGCCGGCAGCCGCTGCAGCCCGCTCGCCTCGGCCATCTCCACGACGGCGGTGCCGCCGCGCAGCGCGTACGCGGCCGTGATCTCCTGCCCGAGCGGCCCGGCCACCCGGACCTCCCGGCGTTCGAAGCCGGCCGCGACGGCCGCGTCCACCGTGCCGTCGCCGCCGTCGGCCACCGGCAGCGCCTCGACCTCGAGACCGGGCACGACCCGGCGCAGCCCGGCCGTGACCCGCTCGGCGACCCGCACGGCCGTCAGCGAGCCCTTGAACTTGTCCGCGGCGATGAGCACCCGACGGGTCCCGTTCACTGCAGCGTCCGCCACCTTGCATTCCCCTTGCTCTCCGGGCCCCGCGCACGTCGGGGCCAGTCGCGCCGCTGTGACCTTAACCGCAGGACGTCCGCGCCGCCATGCCCTGCCGAACCGTGGGAAACGGCTGGGAGGCGGCCGGGGAAAGCGGGTAGGCACCAGCCATGAGTGACCTCGACAACGGGCCGGACCTCGCCGACCGCGTCCACGGCGGCTGGCTCGGCCGGATCGCGGGCAACATGCTCGGCAAGCCGGTCGAACAGGGCGAGGTGTGGACGCGCGAGCGCATCGACGGCTATCTGCGCCGGGCGGCCGCGCTGCCGCTCACCGACTACCTGCCCGAGCCCGCCGACCCGGCCGACGCCGCCGTGCTGCGACCCGAGTGGCGCCAGTGCGTGCGCGGCCGCGTCCACGGAAGCTGCCGGGACGACGACGTCGACTACGCGATCCTCGGCCTGCACCTGCTGGAGACCCACGGTTTCGGCTTCAGCACCGAGCAGGTCGGCGACCTGTGGCTGCTGGGGCTGCCGTACCTGCAGACCTTCACCGCGGAACGGGCCGCGTACCGCAACCTCGCGAACGGTCTGAAGCCGCCGCTGACGGCGACGTACGACAACCCGTACCAGGAGTGGATCGGCGCCCTGATCCGGGCCGACGTGCACGGTTGGACCTGCCCGGGCGACCCGCGCCGCGCGGCCTCGCTGGCCCGCCGGGACGCGGTGCTGTCGCACACCGGCAACGGCGTCTACGGGGCGATGTGGGCGGCCGCGCTGATCTCGGCGGCGTTCACCGCGCCGGGCGTGCGGGACGCGCTGGAGAGCGCGCTGGCCGTGATCCCGGCGAGCAGCAGGCTGGCCCGTACCGTGCGCCGGGTGATGTCCCTGCACGAGACCCGCCTGTCCTGGGAGGAGACCCTGGGCACGGTGTCCGAGGAGACCGCCGGGCTCGGCTGGATCCACACCGTCCCCAACGCGGCCGTTCTGACCGCCGGGCTGCTGTACGGCGACGGCGACTTCACCCGGACCGTCGCCCTCACCGTCCGCGGCGGCCTGGACACCGACTCCAACGGCGCGACGGCCGGTTCGGTGGCCGGGGTGATGACCGGCGCGGCCGCGATCCCGGCCCAGTGGACCGAGCCGCTCCAGGACACGGTGCGCAGCGCGGTGTTCGGCTTCGACGGGGTACGGATCAGTGCGCTGGCGGAACGCACCGTGCGCCTGGCGACAACCGGGCCTTAGCCGCCCGGTATCTGGTTACCCTTCCTGGATGACCAGCACAGACACCTTCGCCGCGTACATCGCGAGCCTGCCCCGAGTCCTCGCCGCCGCCGCCGCGCTCTTCCGGGACCCCGAGGGGCGGGTGCTGCTCGTCGAGCCCAACTACCGCGAGGGGTGGGCCCTTCCGGGCGGGACCGTCGAGTCCGACGACGGGGAGACCCCGCGCCAGGGTGCCCGCCGCGAGACGCTCGAGGAGATCGGCCTGGACCGGGAACTCGGCCGGCTGCTGACGGTGGACTGGGTGCACGGCACGGGACGACCGCCGCTGGTGGCGTACCTGTACGACGGCGGAGTCCTCACCGCGGCCGAGTTCGACGCCATCCGGCTGCAGGAGGAGGAACTGCTGTCCTGGCGCCTGGTGCCCCGCGAGGAGCTCCCCGGTCACCTGCCCGGTGCCCTCGGCCACCGGGTGCTGGCCGCGCTGGACGTCCTGGCGGAGGGCACCGGCACGGCGGAGCTGGAGAACGGCCACCGGGTGGCCTGAGGGTTCAGCCGTCCGGGTCCCGGGGCCTGGCGTCCACGTCGCGCAGCGCGTCCTCGCGCTCGGTGACGCGCGCCTCGGTGCGGTGCCCGCGCTCGATGTAGTCGCGGACCACGAGTTCCACGGCGTCCTGCGGGTTGCCGACCCCCGCGAGCACCATGACCTCGACGACGAGCTGGGCGTCGAGCGAGACAGTCACCTTGGCCATGCCGGGACGCTAACAGCCGGCGCCCGTCGCCGGGACCGTACCCGTCGAAATCCGTTCGCGGTGTCCTCGATCACCGTCCTAACCTCGGGTACATGACCAAGCCCCTCGTCGCCCTGCTGAGCGGGGCCGGCATCTCCACCGACTCCGGCATCCCCGACTACCGCGGCCCCAACGGGCTGTGGCGGCGGGACCCGGAGGCCGAGAAGCTCGTGACGTACGAGTACTACATGGGCGATCCGGAGATCCGGCGGCGGTCGTGGCTGATGCGGCGCGGGAACGACGCGCGCGACGCCGAGCCGAACGCCGCGCACCGGGCCGTGGCCGGGCTGGAGCGCTCCGGGGTGCCGGTCAGGGTCATCACCCAGAACGTGGACGGGCTGCACCAGCTCGCCGGACTGCCCGCCCGCAAGGTGCTGGAGCTGCACGGCACCGCACGGAGTGTGGTGTGCACCCGGTGCCATGCCCGGGGGCCGATGGAGGACGCCCTCGCCCGCGTCGAGGCCGGTGAGGACGACCCGCCGTGCCTGGAGTGCGGCGGCATCCTCAAGCCGGCGACCGTGATGTTCGGCGAACGGCTCGACCCGGTCGTCCTCGGCGAGGCGGTCGCCATCACCAAGGCCTGCCAGATCTTCATCGCCGTCGGCACCAGTCTCCAGGTCCAGCCCGCGGCCGGCCTCGCGGGCGTCGCCGCCGACCACGGGGCGCGGCTGATCATCGTCAACGCCGAGCCGACACCGTACGACGACCTGGCCGACGAGGTCGTCCGCGAGCCGATCGGCACGGCGCTGCCGACGCTGCTGGGCCGGCTGGACGCGCCGGAGCAGGGGCGGGAACGGTCCCGCGACAGGCGCTAGAACAGGGCCGTTCCCCGTTCGAAGTCGAGCAGGCGGCGCTTGCGGTCGAGGCCGCCGCCGTAGCCGGTGAGGGCGCCCGCGGCGCCGATGACCCGGTGGCAGGGCACGATGATGCCGATCGGGTTCCTGCCGTTGGCCAGGCCGACCGCACGCGACGCCCTGGGGTTGCCCAGCTCGGTGGCGAGTTCGCCGTAGGAGCGGGTCTCGCCGTAGGGGATGCGGGTCAGCCGGTCCCAGACGCCGCGCTGGAACGGGGTCCCGGACAGGCGGAGTTCGAGGGTGAACTCCGCCAGCTCGCCGGCGAAGTAGGCGCGGAGCTGTTCCCCGGCCTCGGCGAAGGGGGTGTCGTCGGGGTCGCCGAAGGTCTCCTGCGGTGGGCGGTGGCGCTGGCCGGCCATGTAGAGGCCGCACAGGACGCCGTCCTCGGCGACGAGGGTGAGGGGCCCGTAGGGGCTGTCGATGACGGTGTGCTTCTTCATGGTGAAGGTCCTCAGGCGGGCAGGAAGTTGATGGGGTGGCCGTCCGTCGCCCACAGGTACTGGACCGCGTAGGCCCGCCAGGGGCGCCAGGACTCGGCGCGGGCGGTGAGCGCGGCCGGGGTGGCGGGCAGGCCCAGTTCCCGGGCGGCGCGCCGGATCCCGAGGTCGGTGGAGAGGAAGGCGTCGGGGTCGCCGAGGGCCCGCATGGCGATGACGTCGGCCGTCCACGGGCCGAAGCCGGGCAGGCCGAGCAGGCGGGCCCGGGCCTCGGCCCAGTCGGACTCGACGCCCAGGTGCAGGGTGCCGTCGGCCAGTTGGCGTACCAGGGTGGTGAGGGTGGTGCGGCGGGTGCGGGGCATGGCCAGGGTCTCGGGGTCCACGGCGGCCAGCGCCTCGGGGGACGGGAAGAGATGCGTGAGGCCGCCCTCGGGGTCGTCCAGGGGCTTGCCGTGCGCGGTGACCAGGCGGGCCGCGTGGGTGCGTGCCGCGGCCGTGGAGACCTGCTGCCCGAGCACGGCGCGGACGGCGAACTCGGCCTCGTCGACGGTGCGCGGCACCCGGCGGCCGGGCGCCCGGTCCACCAGCGGCGCGAGCAGCGGATCGGCGCGCAGCCGCTCGTCGACGGCGACGGGGTCGGCGTCCAGGTCGAGCATGCGCCGGCAGCGGCAGATGGCCACGGTCAGATCGCGCGGGTCGCCGAGGGTGAGACGGCAGGCGATGTGGTCGGGGCGCGGGGTGAGGGCGACGATGCCGTGTCCGTACGGCAGCCGCAGCGTGCGCCGGTAGGCACCGTCCCGCCACTCCTCCACGCCCGGTACGGCGGTGGCGGCGAGGTGGCCGAAGAGGTTGTCCGGGTTGAGCGGGGCACGGAACGGCAGCCGCAGCGCGAGGGTGCCGGGGGTGCTCGCCGCGCGGTTTCCCGGCACCCGGGCGCGCAGCTCGCTCGGGGAGAGCGCGAAGACCTCGCGGACGGTGTCGTTGAAGGTACGGATGGAGGAGAAGCCGGCCGCGAAGGCGATCTCCGCCATGGGCAGCGGGGTCGTCTCGACGAGCAGCCGGGCGGTCTGCGCCCGCTGGGCCCGGGCCAGCGCGAGGGGTCCGGCGCCCAGCTCGGCGAGCAGCTGACGCTCGACCTGCCGTGCGCTGTAGCCGAGCCGGGCGGCCAGCCCGGGTACGCCCTCGCGGTCCACGACCCCGTCGGCGATCAGCCGCATCGCCCGGGCCACCAGGTCGGCGCGCAGGTTCCACTCCGGGGAGCCGGGGCTGGTGTCGGGGCGGCAGCGCTTGCAGGCCCGGAACCCCGCCTGCTGGCAGGCCGCCGCGCTCGGCAGGAACGTCATGTTCTCCGCCTTGGGCGGGACGGCCGGGCAGCTCGGCCGGCAGTAGATGCGGGTGGTCAGGACGGCCGTGAAGAACCATCCGTCGAACCGCGCGTCCTTGGACCGCACGGCGCGTACGCAGCGCTCCCGGTCGAGGTGCATCCCTGTCTGCATGCCTCAAGGATCGGGCACCGCGGGGGCCGCTCGCTGGCGGGAATCCGACACGTACGTCGCGGTGCCAGGTGGCCGCCGAATCGCCCCGCGGGTGGTCAGCCCGTCCGCTCCCCGTGCCGGAACCGGGCTATCCACTCGGACGTGGCCCGCAGCCCGCCGAAGGTGTAGAAGTGCACCTTCACCCTGCCGTGCCGGGCGGGGTCGAGGTGCCGGGCGAGGGCGTGCAGGAATCGGTCGGGGCCGGCCGTACCCATGAGGTTGGTCAGCGAGAAGCCGTACTTGCGGGCAACGGAGGCGCTGGTGGCGACACCGAAGCGGGTGGCGTAGGTCATCAGCCGGCGCACCCCGGCGGGGCCGGGTACGCCGATACGGACCGGCAGGGCGACGCCACGGGCGCGGACGGTCTCCAGCCAGCCGAGCACCGGGTCGACGTCGAAGCCGAACTGGGTGATGACGTCGCCGGTGAGCCGTTCGGTGTCGAGGGCCGCCGACTTGTCGGTGAGCGCCGACCACAGCGTGCGGTCGGTGATCGCGGGGTGGCCCTCCGGGTAGCCGCTGATGCCGATGTGGCGGACGCCGTGCCGCTGCAGCAGCCCGGTGCGGATGACGGAGAGGGCGTCCGGGTACGGGCCCTCGGGGCGGGCGGGGTCGCCGCCGACCACGAACACGTTCTCGGCGGTGCCGTCCGCGGCCAGGCCGGCCAGGAACTCCTCCAGGTGGGCCCGGGAGGGCAGGCGGCGGGCGGAGATGTGCGGCACCGGGACGAAGCCGAGCCGCTTGACCGCACGGGCCGCGGCCAGCCGCGTGGCGAGGTCTTCGCCCGCCAGGAAGGTCACGTTGATCCGCGTGCCCGGCGGGATGCTGTGGCGCGCCTCCTCCAGCTTCGGCACGTCCTTGCCGGTCATCTCCAGCGAGAAGTCGTCCAGCAGCGAGGTGCCCACCGCGGGCGGGGCGGTGAGAGCGGGGTTCATCGTGCTCCTCGTGCGGCTCCTGCCACCGCTTTCGGCGTCGGTCCTGACCGGCGCCGATGATGTCACGCGCGGTGCGGGCGGCGTGGGGCAGGGGGGCGCCCGGGGTCCGGGACCGGCGGTTCCGCCTCGGTTCCCGGCGCGGTGCCGGCCGTCGCGTCCCCGGCCGCCGTACGGCCCGGCGCGCGGGGCAGACGGGCCGCCGCGGCGAGGCCGGCGAGGCCGATCACGCCGAGGGTGATCATCGCGGCGGCGTAGGCGCCCGTGGTGAGCCCGGCGACGAGGATGGTGCCGGCGATGGCGGTGCCGAAGGACGAACCGAGGTTGGACACGCTGCGGGACAGGCCGGAGATCTCACCCTGCTGCTCCTCCGGGAAGCTCGACTGGACGACGTTCACCGACGGGGTCAGCATCACGCCGAGTCCCAGCCCGATGAGCAGCAGCCCGGGCACGAAGGCCCAG
Source organism: Streptomyces sp. NPDC058145 (assembly GCF_042884245.1). NCBI lineage: Bacteria > Bacillati > Actinomycetota > Actinomycetes > Kitasatosporales > Streptomycetaceae > Streptomyces > Streptomyces sp. NPDC058145. The sequence goes on from NZ_JBHVUH010000012.1 coordinate 187,022, forward strand.
GCGGTGGAGAAGGTCGCGACCAGGGCGACCAGGACGGCCACGCCCGCGACGGAGAGCGCGAAGCCGGCCATGATCAGGGTCCGCTGGGGCCGCCGCGCGGCCAGCCGCTCGGCGGACAGCGAGGTCAGCAGCAGCCCCAGCGTGGCCGCCGTGAAGATCACTCCGGTCTGGACGGCGTCGTAGCCGCGGACCACCTGGAGGTAGGCGGCCACCGTGAAGGACGTGCCCATGAGTAGCAGCCACTGGACGTTCTGCGTGATGAGCCCGAGGTTGGAGGTGCGGTTGCGGAACAGGCTCAGCGAGAGCAGGGGCTCGCGCCCGGCCCGTTCCTTCGCGCGCGTGGAACGGAAGAACCAGGCGAGGACGAGGACGCCGAGGACGATCAGGGCGATCATCAGCCGTACGTCGTTGTCCGCCGCCAGGATGCCCATGACGATCAGTACCAGGCCGGCGGCCGACAGGACCGCTCCCCCGGTGTCGAAGGCGCGGTCCGGGTCCGGGGGCAGGGGGTCCTCGATACCGCGGCTCAGCCCCACGATCAGTGCGATGACCAGCGCCTGGAACACGAAGGCCGCGCGCCAGCTGATGCCGGTCGTGATGAGTCCGCCGATCAGCGGTCCCGCCGCCGCGCCGACGCCGCCCAGCGCCATGATCACCCCGAAGGCCCGGGCGCGGGAGGTGACGTCGGGATACAGCAGCGTGGTGAGGATGTAGACCGGCGGGATCAGCAGGGCGGTGCCGACGCCCTCGAGGATCGAGTTGCCGAGGATGAGGACACCGAGCCCGGGTGCCACCGCGCACAGCAGCGCGCCCACGGCGTAGACGACGAGACCGGCGAGGAAGCACCGCTTGCGGCCGTAGCGGTCGGTGATCTTGCCGCCGGGGATCATCAGCGCGGCCATGACCAGCAGGAAGAGGGTGATGGAGACCTGTACCCCCTGGACCGTGGTGTCCAGGTCCTTGCTGATGTCGTTGATCATCACGTTCATGTTGGAGCCGGCGAAGCTGCAGATGAACTGGGCGAGGGCCAGCGCGGCGAGGACCCGCCGCTCCCCCGGCGGGACCTTGGCCGGCACCGCCTGGTCAGTCACCCTCGGTGCCTCCGTCCGGGACTTCGGGCGGCACCTTGAAGCCGTGGACACCGGGGTGCCGGGTTCCGCCGTCGCTCGGCATCGTGCTCGCCCGGTTCAGCTCCTCGTCGAGCGCCATGGCGGCGGTGACGAGCGAGAGGTGGGTGAACGCCTGCGGGAAGTTGCCGAGTTGCTCGCCCGAGGGGCCGATCTCCTCGGCGAACAGGCCGACATGGTTGGCGTAGGTGAGCATCTTGTCGAAGGCGTGCCGGGCCTGCAGAAGCCGGCCGGAGCGGGCGAGCGCCTCGACGTAGAGGAAGCTGCAGAGGTTGAACGTGCCCTCGGAGCCGCGCAGTCCGTCGGGGGACGCGGCGGGGTCGTACCGGTAGACCAGGCTGTCGCTGACCAGTTCCTCGTCCATGGCGTCGAGGGTGCTGATCCAGTCCGGGTCGTGCGGGGAGAGGAAACCGACCCGGGGCATCAGCAGCAGCGAGGCGTCCAGCACGTCGGTGTCGTAGTGCTGCACGAAGGCCTTCCGCTTGTCGTGCCAGCCGCGCTCGGTGATCTGCTCGAAGATGGCGTCCCGGGCGGCCGTCCAGCGCTCGATGTCGGCCGGGCGGGAGAACTCGGTGGCCGCGCGGATGCCCCGGTCGAACGCCACCCAGGCCATCAGCCGGCTGTAGGTGAAGTCCTGCCGGCCCCCGCGGGTCTCCCAGATGCCCTCGTCGGGCCGGTCCCAGTTGTCCGCCAGCCAGTTCAGCACGCCGCTCAGTGCCTTCCAGCCCCGTATCGCGCCGACGTCCCGGCCGACCACGAAGGCGTCGGAGGCCTCCCCGTAGATGTCGAGCTGGAGCTGGTCGGCGGCCGCGTTGCCCGCCCGTACCGGCCGTGATCCCAGGTAGCCCTCCAGGTGGTCGAGGATCTCCTCGGTCAGATGGGGGTCGCCGTCCACCCGGTACATGATCTGGAGGGGGTCGCCCGAGGCGGTGCCCCCGGCCTCGATGCGATCGCGCAGCCAGCGGCGGAAGGCGTACGCCTCCTCCACGAAGCCCAGGTCGATCAGGGTCCCTACGGACAGGGAGGCGTCCCGGATCCAGGTGTAGCGGTAGTCCCAGTTGCGCTCGCCGCCCGCCTGCTCGGGCAGCCCCATGGTGACCGCGGCGACGGGTGCCCCCGTCGGCGCGTACGTGAGCAGCTTGAGGGTGATCGCCGAGCGGTTCACCACCTCCTGCCAGCGACCGCGGTAGGTGCAGGACCGCAGCCAGGACAGCCAGAACTCGCGGCACTGCTCCAGGTCCTCGGCGACGCTGTTCAGGGACGGCACCTGAGGGGCCGGGGCTCCACCGTCCGTGGTGGTCAGCACGACGGCGGCGACCTGCCCCGCGGAGAGGGTGAAGCGGGCGGTGACGTCGTCGCCGTCGGCCCGCAGCGTGATGCCGCCGGTGGTCTGGACATGCAGGTCCGTGCCCGGGCCCCGCAGGACGGCCGCGTGGCCGTCCGCGAGGGCGAGGGAGTGCCGGGCGCGCCCGTAGTCGAAGCGCGGCCGGCAGGTGAGGACGAAGGGCAGGCTGCCCCGTACGACCCGGGCGATCCTGATCAGACGGTGCCGGTCGGTGGGCTCCGGCGAGTCGACGGGGACCATGAAGTCGGCGACCTCGCCGACACCGCCGGGCCCCATGAACCGGGTGACCAGGATCGCCGTGTCGGACAGGTACAGCTGGCGCACCGACATCCCGTCGCCGTCCGGATGCTCCGCCGCCAGCCGGCAGTGACCGCCGCGCTCGCTGTCCAGCAGCGAGGCGAAGACGCTGGGCGAGTCGAAGCGGGGGGTGCACCACCAGTCGACGGTTCCGCCGGACGACACCAGGGCCGCCGTCTGGAGGTCACCCACCATTCCGTGCTCCGCGATGGGCGGATACCTGTCCATGCGTCCTCCTCGCAGACCGGTGGCGGGGCGTGACCCCGGTGCTAGGGCATCGCGGAGACGTCGTCACGCTTGACGACGCACAGGGCCCAGATGATGAAGCCGGACAGCGCGATCATCACGACCGACCAGACCGGGTAGTACGGCAGGGACAGGAAGTTGGCGATGATGACGAGCCCGGCGATGGCGACGCCGGCGATCCGTGCCCACATCGACGGCCCGAACAGACCGAAGCTGACGGCCACCGCGATCACACCGAGGACCAGGTGGATCCAGCCCCAGCTGGTGAGGTCGAACTTGAAGACGTAGTTGGGGGTCGTGACGAAGACGTCGTCCTGGGCGATCGCCATGATGCCGCGGAACAGGCTGAGCAGCCCGGCGATCATGAGCATGATGCCCGCGAAGGCCGTCAGGCCACCGGCCCACTGCTGCTTGGCGGCCCGGGTGTGCGTGCTGGTGCGCGGTGCGGTCATACCAATGCCTCCATTCGTCGTGGTGGGGGGTGCTCAGCGTCCGGACGAGGTCGGTACGCCGCGAGCGGGCTGCTGCGCCGTGCTGGTGCCCGTGCCCGTGCCGGTGCCGCCGCCGCTGAGGACCAGTTCCTTCGCCCTGCGGAACTCGTCGTCGCTGATGTCGCCGCGCGAGCGCATCTCGGACAGCTTGGCGAGTTCGTCGGCGCTGCTCCTGCCTCCCGCGCCGCCCAGCGCGGTCTCCCGGACGTAGGAGTCGAACGCGGCCTGCTGTGCGTGCGCCTGCTCAATCTCCCGCCTGCCCATGCCCTTGCCGCGGGCGATCAGGTAGACGAGGACGCCCAGGAAGGGCAGCACGATCACGAAGAGCGTCCAGCCGGCCTTGGCCCAGCCGTTCATGCCGTCGTCGCGGAAGATGTCGACGATGATCCGGAACAGCAGGACGAACCACATGATCCACAGGAAGAACACCAACATCGTCCAGAAGGCGCTCAGCAGTGGATAGTCGTACGCGAGGTAGGTCTGCGCGCTCATTTCTCTCCTCAGTCCGGGGCTCCGGCCTGTCGAGCCGGCCGGGCCGGTGTATGCCGATCTCAGCGTGCGCGGGGCGGGGCGGGGCGGCCTCACCCGAGGCGGGTGATCGTGGCCGGTGCGTCACCGCCGTCCGGCGGCACCGGGAGCGGCGGGCCCGGACCGTCCGGCTGCCTCGCAGCGGCGGGCCGGAGCTGTCCGGCGGGGCGCCCTGCGGGGTGTCTCATGCCGTGCTCCGCGGGGTGGCCTGCGCGGTGGCCGCCCTGCGCAGCGCGGCCCGCCAGGTGAGGGCGACCGCGAGTTCGACCAGGCCGAGCAGCACGAGCCACAGCCCGAGCAGCCGGGTCAGCGCCCGCGCCGACTCGGTGGGCAGGACCAGCACCACGATGCCGGCGACGATGCCGAGCAGCGCGGCGCCGAGGACCACGCCGCGGTGCGGGAGGTCCTCGGCGGAGATCGCGGTGTAGAGCGTGAGGATGCCGGACGCCAGCCAGGCGAGCCCGACGATCAGTGACAGCGCGGCGATGGTCTGCAGCGGGTTGCGCAGGCAGAGCACCCCGGCCAGGACGAACAGCAGCGCGATGAGCAGCCCGGGCAGCCGTTCCCCGGCTCCCGCCCGGGAGAAGGCCGTGACGAACCGCAGCGCGCCGATGAGCAGCAGGTAGAGGCCGATGAGAACGGCCAGCACGTGCAGGGTCTCGTCCGGCCAGACGAGGATCAGGACACCCGGAACCAGCGTCACGACCGCCGACCCCAGGATCCAGATCCACGACCGGGCGAGCACCGTCATGGCCTCCCCCGGTCCCGGTCCCGGTCCCGCGGCCGCCCCGCCGAACGCATCCGACGGTCCGGTGCCCGGTGTCGTACCACGCGACTCGGTCATGGCTCCTCCTCGCGTGACCGACGGGGCGTCTCCGGACCGCCAGGCGGGGCGGCGCGCGAACCCCTCAGCGGCAAGCATTCCGTTCCGGCCGGGGCGAGGGATCACCCGTGGTGGGTGATCCCTCCCACCGGCCGGAACGGGTGGGGTGGAGTGGCACGGGGGTGAGGCACGAGGAGGGCGCACACCATGACCGCACCGAGTGCCGTCACCGTCTCCCGGTCACTGGCCGACCGCGCGGCCCAGGGCAGGAACGCCCGCTCCCGCGTACCGCGTTCGGGCCACGGCGTCTTCGAACCCGCGCCGGACCGGCCGGACGTGATCGAGGTGCTGGAGCGTCAGTCGGCCACGCGGGTACCGGAGTTGGTGCCCATCCGCTACGGCCGGATGCTCGAATCCCCGTTCCGCTTCTACCGCGGCGCCGCGGCGGTCACGGCGGCCGATCTCGGCCCGCTGCCCGGCACCGGGCTCCAGGTACAACTGTGCGGCGACGCCCACCTGCTGAACTTCCGGCTGCTGGCCTCGCCGGAACGGCATCTGGTCTTCGACATCAACGACTTCGACGAGACCTTCCCGGGCCCGTTCGAGTGGGACGTCAAGCGGCTGGCGGCCAGCTTCGTCATCGCGGGCCGGGCCAACGGCTTCACGGTCGGACAGCAGAACGAGGCGGTGCTCCGCTGCGTGCGGGCCTACCGGGAGCGGATGCGGGAGTTCGCCCACATGCGCACGCTCGACATCTGGTACGCCCAGGACGACGCCGACCGGATGCGCGAACTGCTGGCCTCCTCGATGGACAAGGCGGGCAGGCGCCGTACCGAACAGGCGACCGCGCGCGCCCGCTCGCGCACCCATATGCAGGCCTTCGCCAAGCTGACCACGCTGACGCCACAGGGCCGGCGGATCGCGGCGGACCCACCGCTGATCACTCCCCTGCGGAACCTGGAGGCCGGCAGATCGGCGGAGCAGGAGGACCGGTACCTGCAGTCGCTGCTGGAACAGTACGCGCGCACGCTGCCGTCGGAGCGGCGGCATCTGCTGGGCCACTACCGGCTGGTGGACGTCGCCCGCAAGGTGGTGGGCGTAGGCAGTGTCGGCACCCGCTGCTGGATCCTGCTGCTGCTCGGCCGGGACGACGACGACCCCCTGCTGCTGCAGGCCAAGGAGGCACAGGAGTCGGTGCTCGCGCCGTACACGGACGGGGAGCGGTACGACAACCAGGGCCACCGGGTGGTGGCCGGGCAGCGGTTCATCCAGACGACCAGCGACATCTTCCTGGGCTGGACTCATGTCATCGGCCTCGACGGACAAGGCCGGGACTTCTACGTGCGCCAACTGCTGGACTGGAAGGGCATCGTCCGGCCGGAGACCATGGACCCGCCTCTGCTGAACCTGTTCGGCCAGGTGTGCGGGGCCTCGCTGGCCCGGGCCCACGCCCGCTCCGGAGACCCCGTCACCATCGCCGCCTACCTCGGCGGCGGGGACCGCTTCGACCGCGCGCTGCCGCACTTCGCGCAGGCGTACGCGGACCAGAACGAGCGGGACTTCGCGGCACTGGGCGAGGCGGCGCGCTCGGGGCGGATCGAGACGGCGGATCTGTGAGGGGGCGGGTCGAGACGCGGATCCGTGAGGGGGCGGGTCCGATCGGGGCCCCGGCCGAACCCCGGCCCTCACTCCGGGAGTTGCCGCATCTCCACGACCCGCAGTCCCAGTGACTGGCAGCGGACCAGCAGCCCGTAGAGATGCGCCTGGTCGATGATCCGGCCGAACAGAACCGTCTGACCGGACATCATCACATGGTCCAGTTCGGGGAACGCCTTGGTCAGGGTCTCCGACATGTGTCCATCGACGCGGATCTCATAGCGCATGTGCCGTTCTCCCGCCGCGGGCGGCCTGCGGTCTCACCTGCGATCCTGCTCCGCCCCCGGGGCACCGGACCTCACCCGGCACAGGTGATACAGGGGATGGTGGCCCGGGGCATCGGGTGGTCGCGGGCGCGTCAGTGGGTCAGTGGGTCAGTGCGATCTTGAAGGCGATGATCACCAGGCCGAGCAGCAGATTGACCGCCGCCGTGACGGACACCAGCCGCCAGGAGGCTCCCGCCTGCCGTGCGCCGACCGCCGACCAGCCCACCTGGCCGGCCACGGCCACCGCGACCGCGAGCCATACGGCGCCCGCCACGTCCAGCCCCAGCAGCGGGCTCACGGCGACGGCGAGGGCCGGCGGGACGGCCGCCTCGACGATCGGCCACTCCTCGCGGCACACCCGCAGGACGGTCGGGCCGGTCAGCGACCGCTGCGCGAGCCTGGCGCCGAAGAGGTGGGCGTGGACGTGCCCGACCCAGAACACGAGACCGGTGAGCACCAGCAGCAGCACCAGTTGCACCCGGGGGAACTTGCCCAGCCCTCCGGCTCCGATGACCACCGACGCGGCGAGCATCGATCCGTAGACGGCGCCCGTGTAGTCGGCGTCCGCGCGGCGGTCGGCACGCTGTGTCCGTGCGGTGGTCGGGCGGGTAGAGGACATCGGCATGGCCTTTCGCGCTCACTCCACCTGGCCGGTGGCGTCGGCCGGAGCGCCGTGCTCGGGCCGCGCGGTGCCGCGCTCCGGCGCGGTCGGCAGGTGGGGTGTGACGAGGAAACTCGCGAGGGTGATCGCGCCGGTGGCGAGGATCGCCGCCTTCAGACCGTCGAGCTGCGCCGAAGCGTACGCGTTGGTGATGGCGTCGACCTCGGCCGGAGGCACGCCGGCCTGCTGGGCCGCCGCGCGGACCTGGTCCGTGGGCACGAAGGTGAGGCCGGCTTCGAGGGCCACACCGGTCTGCTGCTTGGTCTGCGCCGACAGCAGCGGATCGTTCTCCACGTCCGCGGTGAACGCGTGCGCCAGCGCTCCGATCAGCATCGACCCGATGAGCGCGGTGCCCAGCGCCGAGCCGAGGTTCTGCGCGGTGAACTGCAGGCCGCCGACCTCGCTGCGTTCCTCCTCGCCCACGCTGGACTGCACGACATTGCCGAGTTGTGAGGCGAGCAGGCCCATGCCGATGCCGAGCACGGCCATGGCGGCGGCGAACTGCGCGTCGTCGATCACGGGATCGATGGTGGCCAGCAGCCACACGATGGCCACGGTCAGCGTCAGCAGGGCCAGCCGTACGACCAGGCGCGGCCCCAGGGTCCGGCCCAGCCGGGCGGCGGTCAGCGAGGTGACGAGCATCGTGATGGACACCGGCAGCAGCCGCAGCCCCGTCCGGAAGGCGTCGAACCCCTGCACCACCTGCAGGTACAGCGGGATGGTGAAGAACAGTCCCAGCAGGATCAGGTTCTGGCTCAGCAGGGTCAGCAGCCCGGATCGCAGGGGCGGCACCCGGAACAGCGACAGATGCACCAGAGGGTCGGCGCCCCTGGCCTCCCGTGCGCGGTCCCAGCGCACGAACAGGGACAGCACGGCCACCCCGGCGCCGACGACGAACAGGGTCGGCGCGAAGCCGAAGACGGTGAAGGGCGGGTTGCGTGGCTGCAACCAGCCCCAGGTGCTGCTCTGCAGCACCCCGAGCACGCCCAGCGCCAGGCCGGCCGCCGAGAGCACCGCGCCTACCAGGTCCATCCGGGGCGCCGGTCCGGTCCGACGGGACTCCGTGATCATCCGGTGGCAGCACAGGACGGCGATGACGACCACGACCTCGCCCGCGAAGACCAGCCGCCAGGTCAGATACGTCGTCACCCAGCCGCCCAGCAGCGGACCGACCGCGATCCCCGCGCCGGCCAGCCCGCCGATCACGCCGTAGGCGACCGCCCGGTCCTTTCCCCGATAGGACTCGGCGACCAGCGCCGCCATGGCCGGCAGCACCATCGCGGCGCCGAGTCCCTCGATCACGGACCAGCCCAGCGCGAGGACCCACAGCGTTGGCGCCAGGGCGGTCAGGGCCGAGCCGGTGCCGTACACGAGGAGACCGAGGAGGAAGAGGCGACGGCGGCCGTGAATGTCGCCGAGCCTGCCTCCGATGATCATGAATGCCGCCATGACCAGCGCGTACAGGGTGATAACGGCCTGGATGGCGGTGACCTCGGTGTGGAAGTCCTCGACCAGTTGGCTGATGGAGACGTTCATGACGGACGTGTCCAGCACCATCAGGAACTGGGCCGTACCCAGTACCATCAGCGCTCGCCAATGTCTCACGGTGTCCACCTCGCCGAGTTCTGCCGGGGTCAGATCAGTCCGCGTTCGCGGGCCTGCCGCACCGCGTCGCCGCGCCGGTTCACGCCGAGTTTCCGGTAGACGCTCTTGAGGTGGGTCTTCACGGTGTTGACCGACACGTACAGGTCGGCGGCGATCTCCTCCGTGGACATCATCTCGGCGAGCCGGCACAGCACCTCGCGCTCACGTCCGCTCAGCTCCTCGACGACCAGCGGCGCGGGCTCCGCGGCCGCGCCCGGACGGGCCCGCGCCGTGGGGCCGCGGGGGGTGAGCCAGCCGGCGGCCAGGGCCTGCAGGGGCGGAGTGTCCAGGAGGTGGCGGATCCGCGGTCCGGCCTCGAGGAAGGGACGCCGCAGCCGTTCCCCGCGGGCGTCCAGCAGGGCCCGGGCGAGCAGTTTGCGGGCGGTGACGTCGTCCCCCTCCTCCTGGGCCGCCCACGCGCGCACCAGCGCGGCCCGGACGGTGACTCCGGGGCCGGTGCGGTCCGGGCCGCTCACCAGGTCGAGGAGGCCGATCGCCGCGTCGCGGTTGCCGGCGGCGAGCTGGGCCCAGGCCAGCTCCGCCGCGTACGCGGGCTCGCCGTCGTACGGCACCTCGTCCAGCACCTTCGCGGCGGAGTCCGGCCGGCCCTCGGCGAGATGGGCCGCGGCGGTGACGAGCGCGGTGTGCACCTCCGCCCAGGGGGATGCCGTCAGGGCGGAAGCGGCGGGGTCGGCCACGGCCGCGGCGGCCCGTGGCTCGCCCCGCGCCAGCAGCAGCCGTGCCGTCGCCAGGGTCCGGCCGGCCGCGGTCACCGGGTCGAGCGGGGCCGTCCCGGAGCCGGCCGTCTCGTCCAGCAGGGCGCGGGCCCGCGCGAGGTCGTCGCGTTCGACGGCCACGGCGGCCAGCACCAGTTGCCCCAGCCCGGGGCCCGAGGGGCGGCGCAGACCAAACCGTTCCGTCTCGTTCAGCGCGGCCAGCGCCTGCCGCTCCGCCCTGCCGAGCCAGCCGTTCAGGTAGTCGATCAGGGCCAGGTGTCCGAGGGAGTCCTCCCGGGGCAGCGCCGTCGACGCGCCGCCGGGACAGCCGGCCGCCTCGGCCAGGGCGTCGCGCGCCTCGTCGAAGCGACCGGCCCACAACCGGGCGGAACCCAGGTGGGTGAGCAGCAGGGCGGTGAATTCGGGGTGCTTCTCCAGGAGGGGGGCGGGGACCTCGTCACGCAGTTGCCCCGCCTCCGCCACCGCCTTCTCGGCCCGGCCGGGCGATCCGGTCAGCCGTGCCGCCAGGGCCTCCAGCAGGACGCAGCTCAGCCGGCCCGCCGCGTCGGACGGGACCTCCCCGGAGCGTCGGCCGTCCCCGGCGCGCAGGCCGTCCCCGGCCCGGCGCAGATGGCTCAGGCCGCGGTCCACGTCGCGCCGCGACAGGTCGCGCGCGGCGCGCACCAGTTCCGCCGCCGCGCCCGGGACCTCGGGTCCCATCCGGGCGAACAGCTCGGTGAGGTCGTCCGCGCGCAGGCCGGTGAAGAGCTGGCCGATCGCCAGGTCGTCGACGAGGGCACGGGTGGTGAACTCCCAGTCGCCCGCGGCGGCGCCGTGCGCCAGCGCCTCCGGCAGCGAACCGGAGGCACGCAGCCAGCGTGCGGCACGCCGGTGGAGTTCCGGTTCGAGGCCGGGCGAGCGGACCCGGAGATGGGTCCGCAGGATCTCACCGAACAGCGGGTGCAGCCGGTACCAGGAGTGCCCGAGGTCCTCCACGAACGCGTTCTGGGTGTGCAGTCCGGCCAGCTCCGGCTCGACGCCACCGGTGCCGGTCAGCGCCTCGGCCAGTTCGGGGCAGAACCGCTCCATGACGCTGACGCCCAGCAGCAGGTCCTGGGTCCGGGCCGGCTGCCGTTTCAGCACCTCGGCGAGCAGGAAGTCGGCGATCGTGCTCCGGCCCGCCTCGAAGTCCGCCAGGTACGTCTCGGGGTCCGGACGCTGCTGGGCGGCCATGGCGCACAGCCGCAGCCCGGCGGCCCAGCCCCGGGTGCGCTCCACCAGGGCGCGGGTGGCCTCGGCGGAGAGCCGCAGGCCGTGCCGCTCCAGGAGGGCGGCCGCCTCGTCGGTGGTGAAGGCCAGCTCGGCGTCCCGGATCTCGGTCATGGCCGCGGCGGCCCGGTACCGGTGCAGCGGCAGCAGCGGCTCGGTGCGGGTGACGAGGATCAGGCGCAGTCCCGGACCGGCGTGGTGCAGGACGAACTCCAGTTGCTCCGCGATCTGGGGGGCGGTCACCCGGTCGAACTCGTCGAGCACCAGGACGGCGGGGCGCACCTGTCCGTTCAGCTCGTCGGCGAGGCGGGCCAGCAGCGTGTGCTCCACCCGGCCGGCGTCCCCGGGGCAGCCGATCCCGGCGGGCAGGGGTACGCCGGCGGCGCGCAGTGCCTGGAGGACGTAGGCCCAGAACACCCCGCAGCCCTGGTCCTCCGCCTCGTTGGTGAACCAGGCGACCGGCTGTCCGAGCCGGGCGGCCCAGTCCGCGACGAGCAGGGTCTTGCCCGCGCCCGCCGAGCCGTTGACCATCGTCAGCGGGGTGCCGAGGGCCTGGTCGAGGTGTTCGGTCAGCCGCCGCCGGCGCAGGAAGGTGGCCGGCCGGGCGGGCAGGGCGAAACGGGTCTGCAGAAACGGCTCTCCCAGCGGGTCGACGTACCCGACGGCTGGGCCCCGTGTGTTCTCGTGTCTCGCAGCCACGGGGTCATCACCCCTGTCCGACAGCCCATGGACGCTTGCTCTACTCGATCAGCATCGCAGTGTTCCCGTCCTCGCGCAGTTCGCACGGGGCCGGGCCGGGCCGGCCCTGGGCTCCCGCGTCCCCGCCCCGCCCGGCGGAGCACGCCGGCGGAGCGGTGTCGGTCAGGTCTCGTCCCCGGGCGGGGGCGCCGCCCCGCGTGCCGCGTGGAGCTGGGTGCGGCCGGCGGCCGCGAGCAGCGCGAGCACCGCCAGGACGCCGAGCAGCACGAGGACCAGCAGCAGGACCGTGAGCACGGTCGGATGGTTCCAGAGCGCGAAGACCAGCGCGATGATCAGCAGGACGGCGAGGGTGATGATCCGGCGGTAGGCCAGTGCCCAGGAACCGACGCGTCCGGTGCTGATGTGGTGGGCGGCCGCCCAGCGCGCGGCGGAGTCGGCCGTGTGGTCGGACGCCCCGCGTACGGCCACGGGCAGCCGGCCGGGCCCGACGAAGTAGGCGCCGAGCGCGATGACGACGCCGAGGACGACGGCCGTGCGCAGGCTGATCCGCAGGAAGTGCAGCAGGGTGTCGAAGACGGCCGCGGCGGCGGCCTTGGACTGCACCTGGGGCGGCAGGTGGTCGAGGTAGTAGCGGCGGGCCACGACCAGGGCGATGGCCACCACCAGGCAGGCGAAGGCGGCGCCCAGCGCGGTGCGCGCGAGCGCTCTTCGGCGCCGGCGGGCCAGGAACACCCCGGCGGCGCCGAGGACGACGACGAGCACCGGGAACCAGTTGCCGACGACGTCGAGGAGGTGGGCGGCCTTGCGGAACTTGGCGAGTTCGTCGGAGTGGAACAGCACCAGTTGCTTGTTCACCTGCGGGATCTTGGCGGCGGGCTTCAGGCCGGCGTTCACCAGCTCCTGTTTGACCCGGTCGACGGCCGTGCCCACGTCCAGGGTGACCGTGCCGTCGCTGACGCCGACCGCGCCGCGCCCCTGGCCGGTCAGCGCGTGCACGACGGCGTTGTGGGCGGCGCGGTTGGCGGTGTTCCACACCGTGGCGAAGGCGTCGCTCTGGACGACGCGGGTGGCGGTCTTCGTGACGGCCTGGTTGACGGCGGAGTCGAGCTGCGGTCCCAGCCCCCTGATCGCGTCGGCTGCGCGTGGCGGCAGGCCCTGGGACTGCAGCCAGGAGGCGATGTCCGCGGCGGCCCGCGGGCCGTCCACGTGGGCGCCGACGGCCTCGGTGACACGGTGGACCGCGGCGTCCTGGATCGCGGGGTTGGTGGCCAGCGGGTCGACCGTGGCCACGTAGCGGTCGGTGTCGAGCACGATGTCGTGCACCCAGGTCGCGAGCAGGGCGACGGGTACGAGAACGCAGGTCAGCACGATCAGCACGGCCGAGGCGACAGCGCGCGCCACATGCCCCGCGCTCCTGCCCCGCCGGGCCCCGCCTCCCCCACCACCGCCGCCGGCGGGCCCCGGCCCCGGAGGCCCTGAAGGCCCGCCGGGCGGATGCCGGTCGGCGTCGGGGCCGTCCCCGCGCGCCGGGGGGTCGGAGGCGTGCGGGCCCGGACCCGACGCGCGGCGGCCGGGGTCCGGGCTGGGTGTGTGCTGGTCCGGGGCCGGATCCGGGTGCTGAGGGTCGGGGCCGGGTGCGTGCGGGTCCGGCGCCGGATCCGGGTGCTGAGGGTCGGGGCCGGGTGCGTGCGGGTCGGGTGAGGCGGGCACGTGGGGCCTCCGGCGTGGTAGGGGCCTGAACATCCCCATTGCGTCAGGCCCGTGGGTTCCACGCGCGCTGGGTAGACCGGACGGGCGAGCGGCAGTGGGCCCTTGGCGCGGTGGACGGGGCCGTACGGGCGATGCCCGGGGAACTTCTCGCGCGGCGCCCCCTCCGGGGGTTCACGGGTCGCGGTCCCGCAGGGATGGCGGGCTGCCGAGGCGGTGCGCCAGGAACGGTTCCTGGGCGATGACGGCGCCGACGCTGAGGCTGACGGCTCCCGCGACGCAGACCACGATCAGCCAGGACAGCAGCACGAAGACGGAGCCGGCCGGGCCGTATTCGGCCAGGGCACGGTTCAGCGCCCGCGGCATGTACAGGCGCGCGGTCATGGCCAGCGCGGTGAGCACGACCGCCGTGAGCACGGCGCCCGGCAGCAGGGGCTTCCAGCCGATCAGGCCACCCAGCAGCAGATGCTGGGTCCACCACCACAGCCCCACCTGGGTGAGGAGCGTGAGGGGAACCCCCAGCCAGGCGCCCACCCCGAACCCGTTGCGTACGGGGCCCTGGAGCACCAGGATCCCGAGCCACAGGGCGAGCCACGCCAGCCACCGCCACGGGGCGATGTGGGTGCCCGCTCTCGGGATCTCCCAGGCGCGTTTGCACAGTCGCTGCATCGCCCGGCTGACGGCGGTGGCCGACAGCAGCACCATCAGACCACCCACGATGCCGGTGGCCTCCTGGAGATTGCCCGTCGTGGGTTCGAACACCTTCACGAGCTCGGCGTTGGCCGGACCCGTCAGCCCGAACACCGCACGCACCGACTCAACCAGTTGATGGCGCACCGACGAGGGAGCGTAGGCCGCGACGACGAACAGCAGCGGGACCGCGGTGAGGAAGCACTGCGCGGCGAGGCGGGTGCCGGAGTCGAAGATGTTCACCGACACCATGCGGTCCGCGAAATGCGTGACCACCGGGAAGCGGCTCTCCGCCCGGCGGTGTGCCGACTTCGCCCAGGCGACCATCCGGCCCACCGACGGCACCCGCGCGGAGGTCGGCATGGCGTGGCTCCTTTCGCTGCGTCCAGATTGGGGGGCCGCGCCCGGCACGGCACCCCGGAGACGATCCGCCGGCCCCGGGCCCGCGGCCACGAGATGTCGTTCCGGCGGCTCCTGCCTACCCTCGTGGTGTTCCGACACGTTGGGGTCCGCCATGGTGCTCGACCTGCTGCTCATCGGCCTGGCCATCACCCTCGACCCGCTTCCCCTCATGGCCTTCGTCCTGGTGGTGGCGTCGGCGAAGGGCGTCTGGAAGGGGCTGGTGTTCATCCTGAGCTGGCTGGCCTGCCTGGTCGCGGTGATCGCGATCGTCCTCGCCTTCACCGGCGGGCAGCCGCCACCGCCCAAATCCCCGCCCTCGACCGCCGTCCTCGCGGTCAAGCTGCTCATCGGGCTGTCGCTGATCTTCTACGGCGAGCGCCGGCGACGTCGCCGGACGGCCGGCGCGGCACCGGTCCGGGAGTCCTCGTCCTCACGGCTCACTGCCCAGATGGACCGCGGTACGCCCTGGGCCGCCGCGGGGCTCGCCGTCCTGCTGCAGCCCTGGGGCATGGTCGCGGCGGGGGCGACGACGGTGGTGGAGGCGGACACCTCGCACTTCACGACCTGGCTCGCCCTGTGCGGCTTCTGTCTGCTCGCCACCGCGACTCTGCTGGCCGTGGAGCTGTACGTGCTGTTCTCCCCGACGGCGGCGAAGGTCCGCCTGCTGAGGCTGCGCGCGTGGATGGAGGGCCACCAGGACCAGGCGCTGGTGAGCCTCTGCCTGGTGCTGGGGTTCTGGCTGGTGGGCAAGAGCATCTACCAGCTCACCGGGTGACGCGTACGGGTTCGGAAGTGCGGGGCCCCGCGCCGCGTGCTGGAATTGGCGCTGGGGGCGGACGAACGCGGCTTCCAAGGAGTGGTCATGGACAGCGTCGAAGAAATGGGCCCCGTCGACTACCTCGTGATCGAGTTCCCGGGCAACCGTATGACGGGCGAGGCGTTCCCGCTGCTGGTCGATCTCGCCGAGCGGGGCATCGTCCGCGTCATCGACCTGGCCTTCATCCGCAAGGAGACCGACGGCTCGGTCGTCGCGCTGGAGCTGCGGGACCTCGGTGACGAGATCGACCTGACCGTCTTCGAGGGCGCCTCCGCCGGCCTGCTGGACCAGGGCGACATCGACGAGGCGGGCAACGCGCTGGAGCCCGGCAACTCCGCCGCGGTGCTGGTGTACGAGAACCTGTGGGCCGCTCCCCTGGCCCGCGCGCTCCGGCGCAGCGGCGCCCAGCTCGTGGCCAGCGGCCGCATCCCCGTCCAGGCCCTGCTGGCCGCGCTGGACGCCACGGAGGAGACGGTTCCTCCCGGCGGTTCCGCGGCCGCCTGACCGGCCGGCCCTTTCGACACTGGGAGATGAAGATCATGCCCGGACTGCTCAGGGGCGTCGCACGCACCGCCGTCGTCGCCGGTACCGCAACCGCCGTGTCCAACCGCGTCTCACGCCGGCAGGCCGGCCGATGGGCGCAGCAGGACACCGAGCAGCAGCAACAGCAGTACGAACAGCAGCAGTACGCGCAGCAGCAACAGTACGCGCAGCAACAGCAGATGACCCCGCCGCCCGCGCCCGCCGCCGCACAGCCGGCAGCCGGCGACGACATGACCAACAAGATCGATCAGCTCAAGCAACTGGCCGATCTGAAGTCGCAAGGGGTCCTGACGGACGAGGAGTTCGAGGCCCAGAAGCGCCGGCTGCTGAGTTGACGCCCGGGCGCCGGACCCTCTCGTCGCACCCTCACCCCGCTCCTCACCGAGATCACGGGGCCGTATGACAAGACGGACTCGCCCTCGCGGGAGTCCCAGGTCAAGCGGCACGTGGTCGCGCAGAGCACCGGTCCTCAATACGCGGGCCGGTGGTAGCCGTCGCGGACCACGAGTCGCCGGTCGGCCTCATCCTGCCGTCGACCAACTCAGTCGTACACGCACCAAGATGGTCTCGGCGTCGGCGCGACGTGCGTCTGGCCCCCGCCGCCCACCCGATCCGCCAGGGCACCCCCGACGACCACGTCCACCCGGAGCACGACGCCCACACAGCGACGACTCGGCACGACGGCCTCGCCGGGGGGACGCCAGCAGACAGGGGATCTGACCCGGCCGAGCCCCGTCGGCCCGCGCTGTGCCGCGCTCAATCGGTGCGGAGGCGGGCCCGGCGGGCACCCTCGGACGGTGTCACAGGGCGATCACGACGCGCATCAGCGTGCCCTCGTCGGAACAATGCACGGATCTGTCCACGGAGTACGCGTCGACCAGGGCGAGCCCGCGGCCGAATTCGGCGTCCATGTCGGCCTCCTCACAGCGGGGGGCGGGACGCTGCCGCCACCGCCCCCGGTCGCGTACCTCCACGGTCAGCGCGGCGTCGCCGACCTCCAACATCACCGTGAGGTCGGCGCTGCCGCTGTGCAGGACGACGTTGGTCGCCAGTTCGCTGACGACCACGGCGAGCGCCTCTTGCGCCGCTCCGGACAGCCGGCGGCTGTGCGCCACCGCCTTTGCCAGCCGCCGGAGTTGGGGTACGGCATGCGCAGACGCCGCGAGAGCGGCCACCGCCAGGACCCGCCCGGCACCGGCAGGCGCCGACTGGTGAAGGCACTCGGATCTCGCAGGCTCATCCACATCGAGGGACGCCCCACCGGGGCTCGCATACGTCACGTTGCTCACGCCGTACTCCTGCTTGGCATCCGACCGTGTCGACGGCGGGCCCCGCCGCTCCTCGCGGACCCGGGGACTTACGGATTTCAACAGTGCCCGCCGCCCGGGGCAGCGGCAATCAGGGCAGACTGAGTACGGATACGCAAACAACAAGGTTGTGTGTGTGAAATCGGGGTGACGAACCATGCCGGACGCCGGAACAGGGGACGGCGCCGAGGCCGCGTTGCTGAGACGGCTCGCCTCGGCGCTCGACCTCGACGGGCCCGGACGGCCCGTCCTGCTTCTGGTCGAGGGTCCCGCGGGGACCGGCAAGAGCCGCCTGCTGCACCGGTTCGCGGCGGCCCGGGCCGAGACCGTGCACCGGACGGCCCCCTACGGGCCACCGCCCGGCCCCATGCTGCTCATCGCCGAGGACGTGCACCGCGCGGCGCCCGCGGACACCGCAGGCCTGCGTGCTCTGCTCGCCGCCCCGCCCGCTCACCTCGCGTGCGTCCTGAGCTACCGCCCCGAGGAACTCCCCGAGCCGGGGCTGGCCCTGGGACCCGACACCGAGTTCCCGGCCACCCTCACAGTGGTACGGCATGTCCTCGGGCCGCTCGACGTCGACGACGTCCGCCGGATGGCCGACCACGCGCTCGGTGCGGGCCGTTGTCCGGACGGCCTGGCCGACGCCCTGCACCGCGCCTCCGGGGGCGTCGCGCAGACCGTCGCCGACCTGCTCGACGGGCTGGTCGCGGACTTCCCCGCCGACGGTCGGCCGCTTCCCGTGGCCCTCGGCCGGCTGGACGCCCCTCCCCGCCTCGACGCCCTGGTTCTGCGGCGTACCGCCGCCGTGCCCGAAGAGCACCGGCAGATCGTCTTCGCCGCCGCCGTCCTCGACGAGCCCGCCGCATCCCGCGACCTCGCCGTCGTGTCGGGCCTCACCGGCCGGGCCGGTCACGACGCCCTGGCGGCAGCCCTGCGCGCAGCGGCCCTGGTCGAGCACGGCGACGACCGGTACGGCTTCGTCTCACCCCTCGCGGCCTCCGCCGTCCGGCGCGCGGCGACCGGGCCCGTTCGCGAGGTACTGCACCGACGGGCCGCGCGCCTGCTCACCGGGTGCCATCCCGTCCCGTGGGAACGCGTGGCCGGCCATCGCCGCGCCTGCGGCGACGAACGGGGCTGGCTGCACGCTGTGGAACGCGCCGCACAGCAGTACGAGGACGCCGGCGAGCAGCAGCGTGCCGTGGGCCTTCTGGAGTCGGCGCTGGCGACCGCCCCGGTCCCCGAGCAGGCCCGCTCCCGGCTCGCCATGCTGCTCGCCCGCTGCGCGGTGGTGGGCATGCGCTCCGACCAGACGCTGAAGGTTCTCCGGCACATCGTCGCCGACCCGGGCCTGCCCCTTGCCGTGCGCGGTGAGATCCGTCTGGACCTCGGACTCCTGCAGTGCAACCAGATGGGCCTGGTCATCGAAGGCCGGCACGAACTCGCCTGCGCCGTCGACGAGTTGCAGGACCGGCCGGTGCCGATGGCCCGGGCGATGTCGGCGCTCGCCATGCCGTACGGACCGGACGCGTCGTTCACCGAGAACATCGTCTGGAGCGAGCGGGCCGTGGCCGTCGCGGACGAGTCGGGAGACCCCGTGGTTCAGGCCGCCGTCGCCGCGAACCACGTGAGTGTCCTGCTCAACAGTGGTGACCCGGCCGCCTGGAGGCTCATCGAGCGCCTGCCCCGCGACAGCGACCTCGTCGGCTGCCGGCAGCAGACCGCCCGCGGCCTGTGCAACGCGGCGGACGCGGTGGTGTGGCTGGGCCACTACGAGAAGTCGCGTGCCCTGCTCGCCGAGGGCGTCGATCTGGCCGCGCGCAGCGGCGCCGTCTACGCCGAGCACACCGGCCGCGGCTGCGCCCTCGTCCTCGACTGGGCGACCGGCCACTGGTCCGGACTGGCCGATCGGTGCCGCGCGTTCGTCGACGAGGCCGGCGACATGCCCTACCTCACCTCCGACGCCCGGATGGTCCTCGGACTGCTCGCCCTGTCCCGCGGCGAATGGGCGGACGCGGTCGCCCACTTGACCGGCCCCGAAGCGGCCGATCTCGACACCGGTCCGGTACCGATCTCGGCGACCGTGTCCGGTGCCCTGACCAGACTCGCCCTCGCTCACGACGACATCGCCGGTGCGGCCGCGCAGGCCGCCGCCGCGTGGAAACGGTTGCGCGCCAAGGGTCTGTGGGCCTGGGCCGCGGAACTCGCCCCCTGGGCGGTGGAAGCGGCCCTGCGGGCCGGCGACGCGTCCACCGCGAGCGCGATGGCCGACGAGTTCGCGGCCGGACTGGAGGGCCGCGACGCGCCGTCGGCCGAGGCCGCTCTCGCATGGACCCGCGGCGTCCTCGCCGAGCACACGGGGAAGACGGCCGAGGCCGCCGCGTTCTACGAGAGGAGCGCCGCCGCGTACCGCGGGCTGCCCCGCCCCTACCACGAAGCCCTCACCTCTGCGAGCGCCGCCCGCTGCGCCCTCGCCCTGGACGGCGACAGCGGCGCCGCGCTCGCGGCGCTCACCGACTGCGCCACGGTGTTCGACTCGCTCAGCGCGCCGTGGGACGCCGCCCGCACCCGCGCCGACCTGCGCCTTCACCAGCCCGCCGGGGAACGCCGGTCCCCCGGGCGCCCCCGGTACGGCGATGTGCTCTCGCCGCGCGAGGCGGAGGTCGCGGAACTCGCCGCCGCGGGCATGTCCAACCGGGAGATAGCCGCCACCCTGCACCTGTCCCCGCGGACCGTCGAGCAGCACGTCGCCCGGGCGCTCCAGAAGATCGGCGTGCGTTCCCGGCAGCAACTCGCCCAGGCCCTCGAGGCGGCCTCGAATTGATTGCGTATCCGTGCGTACGGGCCCCGGATGGTCAACCAGCCGCGAGCGCGCCAGGATCGACCCGTTGCAGCGCCGCCCCGTTCCCCCCACGCGGCGCTGCAACCGCCCCCCTCACTCACGCGATTCGGCCTTGGCGGAGCGGGTCGCCGCCCCAGCCCCATCTCGTTGCGCCGCTCTTACTCCTCGGCCGTGCGGTAGTTCTCGGCGTGGTTGTGCACCACGTCCAGCAACTCCCGCGGCTCCCTGAGCGCCTCATGCAGTTCGTCGTCCTCGACCGCCACCGCCCGGCCCACCGCGCGCAGCCGCTCGCGCACCGCAGCGTTCGTCAGCGGAGCCGCGCGGCGAACGCCTCGTACGCCCGCTCGTCGAAGAGGACGAAGCGCGCCTCCTCGACCGAGGTCGGTGTGTCCCGCACCGCCCGCACCGCGATGCGGGCCGCGTCGTCCATCGGCCAGCGGTAGACGCCGGTGGAGACGGCCGGGAACGCGACCGTGCGGGCGCCGAGTTCGTCGGCGACCTTCAGGGACTCGCGGTAGCAGCCGGCGAGGAGTTCCGAGCGGTCCTCGGTGGCGGACCAGACCGGGCCCACCGTGTGGATGACCCAGCGGGCGTCCAGCGCGCCGGCCGTGGTGGCGACCGCCTGTCCGGTGGGCAGGCCCTTGCCGTACCGCGAGGCGCGCAGCGCGCGGCACTCCTCGAGGATCGCGGCGCCGCCCCTGCGGTGGATCGCGCCGTCCACGCCTCCGCCGCCGAGCAGGGAGGAGTTGGCGGCGTTGACGATCGCGTCGGCGCTCTGCCGGGTGATGTCGCCCTGGACGAGGGTGATGGTGGTCATGTCTGCCTCAGTCTCCGCCAGACGGCCTTGGCCGCGTTGTGCCCCGACATGCCGTGCACGCCGGGGCCCGGCGGGGTGGCCGAGGAGCAGATGAAGACGGCCGGATGGGGGGTGTGGTACGGGAAAAGGGACAGTCTGGGGCGCAGCAGCAGCTGGAGCCCGGAGGCCGCGCCGCAGGCGATGTCACCGCCGACGTAGTTGGCGTTGTGGGCGGCGAGTTCGGCGGGGCCCGTGGTGGCGCGGGCGAGGACGCGGTCACGGAAGCCGGGGGCGAAGCGCTCCAGTTGGCGTTCTATGGCCTCGGTGAGGTCGCCCCGCCAGCCGTTCGGGACGTGGCCGTAGGCCCAGAAGACGTGCTTGCCCTCGGGCGCCCGGGTGGGGTCGGCCACGCTGGGCTGGACGGTGATCAGGAACGGCCGGTCGGGGGCGCGGCCCGCGCGGGACGCGGCGTGCAACGCGGTGCCGATCTCGGCCTGGCTCGCGCCGACCTGCACGGTGCCGGCGATCCGGGCCTCGGGGGCGGTCCAGGGGACCGGGCCGTCCAGCGCGTAGTCGATCTTGAAGACGCTGGGGCCGTAGCGGAAGCGGTCGTAGTGGCCGCCGAAGCCGGCGATGCGGGCGAGCGCGGCGGGCGAGGTGTCGAACACGTACGCGCGGGCCGGCGGCAGGTCGTCGAGGCGCTTGACCTCGTAGTCGGTGTGGACGGTGCCGCCGAGGTCCGTGAGGTAGGCGGCGAGGGCGTCCGAGATGGCCTGGGAGCCGCCACGGGCCAGGGGCCAGCCGCGGGCGTGCGCGGCCAGCGCGAAGACCAGGCCGATGGCGCCGGTGGCGAAGCCGCCGAGGGGCGCCATCACATGGGCGACGAGGCCGGAGAACAGGGCCTTGACGGGCTCGTCGCGGAAGCGGCGCATCAGCAGGGTGGAGGGCGGCAGTCCGGCGAGGCCGAAGCGGGCCAGGGTCACCGGGTCGCGGGGCAGCGCGGTCGACGGCAGGGACATGAAGTCCCTGGCCAGGGTGTCCCACCTGGCCAGGAAGGGCTCGACCAGCCTGCGGTACGCGCCCGCGTCGCGCGACCCGAAGGAGGCCGCCGTCTCGGCGACGGACCGGGCCAGCACGGCCGCGCTGCCGTCCGGGAACGGGTGCGCCATCGGCAGGCCCGCGTGCACCCACCGCAGGCCGTACCGCTCCAGGGGCAGGGCGCGGAAGGCGGGCGAGTTGATGCCGAGGGGGTGGGCGGCCGAGCACGGGTCGTGCCGGAAGCCGGGCAGCGTCAGCTCCTCGGTGCGCGCGCCGCCGCCGACGGTGGACCGCGCCTCGAACA
The DNA here is from genome assembly GCF_042884245.1 of Streptomyces sp. NPDC058145. Classification (NCBI taxonomy): domain Bacteria; kingdom Bacillati; phylum Actinomycetota; class Actinomycetes; order Kitasatosporales; family Streptomycetaceae; genus Streptomyces; species Streptomyces sp. NPDC058145. The sequence goes on from NZ_JBHVUH010000012.1 coordinate 209,233, forward strand.
GGGCGACGGAGTGGCCCCTGCGGGCCAGCTCCACGGCAGCGGTCAAACCGTTCGGTCCCGCACCCACCACGACCGCATCGAGCATCGACGGCACCTTCGGACTCCTTCGTCAGCCGATGGCCACTCGCGATCAGGATATGCCGGTGGCCCCGCGGTGACCGGGGCCGGGTGCCTCAGCCGCCCGTACCCAGCAGGTGCGCCACGCGGCGGGCGGTGGCGGCGTCCCGGGCGGCGGTGAACGGCAGTGTGTTGCCACCGGTCACCCGGAACGGTTCACCGGTGAGCGTGAGGTGGGCGCCGCCCGCCTCCTCGACCAGCAGCAGGCCGGCCGCGTGGTCCCAGGCCGCCTCCCAGGAGAACGCGACGGCGTCCAACTCGCCCCGGGCCACGGCGAGATACTCCAGTCCCGCGGAGCCGCAGGGGCGCGGGGCCAGGCCGTCGGTCCACAGGGCGCGCAGCGCGTGCTTCTGCTCGTCGGTGGTGAAGTCCGGGTGGGAGGTGGCGAGGGCGAGGTCGCGGCCGGGCTCGGGCGGCCCCGCGAACAGCCGCTCGCCGTCGAGGAAGGCGCCCCGGCCGCGGACGGCCGTGGCCAACCGGTCCGGTACGGGGGCGTAGGTCCAGGAGGCCTGGACGACGCCCCGGTGGGCGAGCGCGACCAGCGTGCAGAAGCCCTCGTCGCCGTGCACGAACTGTCGGGTGCCGTCGACCGGGTCGATGATCCAGACCGGCGCGTCGCCCCGTATCGCCTCGTAGGTGGCCGGGTTGGCGTGCACCGCCTCCTCGCCGACCACGACCGAGCCGGGCAGCAGGGCGCCGAGGACTTCGGTGAGCCGCTGCTCGGCGAGCCGGTCGGCGTCCGTGACCAGGTCGTGCGGGCCGCTCTTGCGGTCCACCTCGTGCTCGGCGAGGTGGCGGAAGCGGGGCAGGATCTCGGCCGCCGCGGCCTTGCGGACCGCTTCCTCCACGTCGGCCGAGCCGCGGGTGAGAAACTCCTCGATGGTTTCCGTTTCGTCGATCATGTCCTCCATGAGACCACGTGCCACTGACAATCCCCGCCCGGTCGGTGGACACCGGGTGGAATCGGGATGAAGAGCGGGTGCCGGACCGGCCGTCAGCGGCCGACCGCGTACCCCTGCATCCCGCGCGGGTTCGCCGCGGCCGACAGGATGCCCGTCTCCGGGTCCCGGGCCACCGCGCACAGGCGGCCCTCCGACCAGCCGGGGCCGACCGTGACGTCGTGGCCCCGGCGGCGCAGTTCGTCGATCACCCCGGGATCCGTACGGGACTCCACGGTGACGCTGCCGGGGCGCCGGCCACGCGGGTAGAAGGAGCTGGGGAAGCTGTCGTTGTGCCAGTTCGGGGCGTCGATCGCGCCCTGCAGGTCGAGGCCGCCGCGGACCGGGGCGCGCAGCACGGCGGCGAGGAAGAAGTGCGGCTGCCACTGGTCCTGCTGGTCCCCGCCGGGCGTGCCGAACGCCATGACCGGGACGCCGCCGCGCAGGGCGAGGGACGGGGTCAGGGTGGTGCGGGGGCGGCGGCCCGGGGTGAGGGAGTTCGCCAGCCCCTCCTCCAGCCACGTCATCTGCAGCCGGGTGCCGAGCGGGAAGCCGAGTTCGGGCACGACCGGGTTGGACTGCAGCCAGCCGCCGCTGGGCGTGGCCGCGACCATGTTGCCCCAGCGGTCCACGACGTCCAGGTGGCAGGTGTCGCCGCGGGTGCTGCCGTCGGCGGCCACCTGGGCCTCGCCGGTCAGGTCCGCGACGGTCGGCTCGCCCGCGCCCATCGGGCTGAAGCCGGTATCGTCGCCTCCCACGCGCGCGTGGGCCTGTGCGGGCAGGCGCGGGGAGCGCCCGCCGGGGCTGCCGGGGCGCAGCTCGTAGGAGGCCTTCTCGCCGATGAGGGCACGGCGGCCGGCGTTGTACTCGTCCGACAGCAGCGCGGCGAGCGGCACGTCGGCCGCGTCCCCGTACCAGGCCTCCCGGTCGGCCATGGCCAGCTTGCAGCCCTCGATCAGCAGGTGGACGTAGTCCGCCGAGCCGTACGCGGGCAGCTCGGGCGGGAGCAGCGCCAGTTGCTGGAGGAAGGCGGGGCCCTGGCTCCACGGGCCGGCCTTGCACACGGTCCAGCCGTTCCAGTCGTAGGTCACCGGCGCCTCGTAGCCGGCCGACCAGCCGGCCAGGTCGGCCTCGGTGAGGGTGCCGGTGTGCCGCCGTCCGCTGGTGTCCAGCGTGGGCCGCCGGGACTGCCGTACCAGGGCCTCGGCGATGAAGCCGGAGCGCCACACCTCGCGCGCGGCGTCGATGCGCGCCTCGCGGCCGCCGGCCCGGGCGGTCTCGGCCAGCAGCCGCCGCCAGGTGGCGGCCAGGGCGGGGTTGCGCAGCAGTTCGCCGGGCCGGGGCGCCCGGCCGCCGGGCAGGTACACCTCGGCGGAGGAGGTCCACTCGGTCTCGAGCAGCTCCCGTACGCTCTCCACGGTCGCGCCGATCTTCTCCACGGGCGCGTGCCCGTGTTCGGCGTATCCGATGGCGTACTTCAGGACGTCCTCGAGCGACTTGGTGCCATGGTCGCGCAGGAGCAGCAGCCAGGCGTCGAAGGCGCCGGGCACGGCGGCGGCGAGCGGTCCGGTGCCGGGTACGAGGTCCAGACCGAGCCCCCGGTAGTGCGCAACGGTGGCGGCGGCCGGGGCGACGCCCTGCCCGCACAGCACGCGCACCTCGCCGCCGGCCGGCGCGAGCAGGATGGGCACCTCGCCGGCGGGCCCGTTCAGGTGCGGTTCCACCACGTGCAGCACGAAGGCGCCGGCCACGGCCGCGTCGAAGGCGTTGCCCCCGTCCTCCAGCACCGCCATCGCCGACTGGGAGGCCAGCCAGTGCGTGGCTGACACCATGCCGAAGGTGCCCTGAAGGGTGGGCCGGGTGGTGAACCGCATCTGTCACCTCGGTGCTCGCGCGTGTGGGCCGGGTCCACCAGTATCAAAGACGCCCGGCGCAGACGCCGTGCAGGTTCGGCCCGGCTCCCGTGGCCATTCCTTCACCTCCTCCACCGGGAACACCACCGCGGCCCCCTGCGTTGATCTCCTGATGGAAGAGGGAGGCCCAGGCAGTGCACGGTGAGTACAAGGTGCCCGGCGGCAAGCTGATCGTCGTGGACGTGGCGGCCGAGGACGGTGTACTGCGCGATGTGCGCGTGGCGGGTGACTTCTTCCTGGAGCCGGACGAGGCGCTCGACGCGGTGAACCGGGCGCTCGAGGGCGCCCCGGCGGACACCGACGCGACCGGGCTGGCGGCGCGGATCGACGCGGCGCTGCCCGCGGGGACGGTCATGTACGGCCTGACCTCGGAGGGCGTCGGGATCGCGGTGCGCCGGGCGCTCGCGCACGCCACGGACTGGACCGACTACGACTGGCAGCTCATCCACGAGGGCCCGCAGCCGCCGGCACTGCACATGGCCCTGGACGAGGTCCTGACCGCCGAGGTGGCGGCGGGCCGCCGGCCGCCCACGCTGCGGGTGTGGGAGTGGGGCGCGCCGTCGGTGATCATCGGCAGCTTCCAGTCGCTGCGCAACGAGGTGGACCCGGAGGGCGCCGCCCGGCACGGCATCGAGGTGGTGCGGCGGATCTCCGGCGGCGGCGCCATGTTCGTGGAGCCCGGCAACACGATCACCTACTCCCTGTCGGTGCCCGAGTCGCTGGTGCAGGGCCTGTCCTTCCAGGACAGCTACGCCTATCTGGACGACTGGGTGCTCGGCGCCCTCGGCGAGATGGGCATCCGCGCCTGGTACCAGCCGCTGAACGACATCGCCACCGACCAGGGCAAGATCGCGGGCGCGGCGCAGAAGCGGGTCGTCGGGCCGGGCGGCGGTCCCGGGGCCGTGCTGCACCACGTGACCATGTCGTACGACATCGACGCGGACAAGATGCTCGAGGTGCTGCGGATCGGGCGGGAGAAGCTGTCCGACAAGGGCACCAGGAGCGCGAAGAAGCGGGTCGATCCGCTGCGCCGGCAGACGGGGCTGCCGCGGGACGCGGTCATCGAGCGGATGATCGAGTCGTTCCGGGGGCGGTACGGCCTCGTGGCCGGCAAGGTGACGGAAGGGGAACTGGCGCGGGCCGAGGAGCTGGCGCGGACGAAGTTCACCTCGCCGGAGTGGACCGCCCGCGTCCCCTGACCGGACATAACGGGATTTGCAACCCGGCGTCCATGAGCCTCGGTTACCGGCCGGGCACACAGCGAGTTCGCCCTTCCGCCGCACAGGGAGTCGTGTGACACTGTCGTCCCAGCCCACCCCGCGGGACCCTTCCGCGCCCCCTTCCCCCACGAGAAGTGCGCCGTGCGTTCACTGCCTCTGCCGCTCGCCCTGACCGCGCGCCTGACGCCGGTCGTCGTACTCGCCTGCGCCGGCTGGGCGTTGTCGTCGGGTCCGGCCGCACCGACGGCCGCCGATCACCGGCCGGCCCAGCGGACGCCCACCGGCTCGGCGTCCGCGCCGTCGTCCACCGCGGTGTCGAAGTCGTACAAGGCCGCGCCCGCCCCTTGCTCCAGCGTGCCCGTGGCGACCGTCAAGTCCCTGGTGCCCGGGGCGAAGACGGCGGGCAAGGAGATCCCGTCGACGGACACCTCGCTGCGCCGCACCTGCTCCTGGAACGCCCTCCAGGGCTACGACTACCGCTGGCTCGACGTCTCGTTCGAGATCACCGGCTCGGACGACGCCGCGAAGAAGGAGTACCAGCAGCGCGTCACGGAGAAGAGCGGCGGAGGCGAGGTTCCGGGCGTCGGTGACGCCGGCTACTCGGTCGTGAACCTCACCACCGAGAACAAGCAGGAGACCCGCGAGGGCGTGGTGCTGGTACGGGCCTCCAACGCACTGGTCGTCATCACCTACAACGGCAGCGACTTCGAGACCAAGAAGGCCCCGAGCACGGACGAGATCAACAAGGGTGCCATCAAGGCGGCGAAGAGCGCCGTGGCCGCCCTGGGGTCGGGCACGTCCGGCTGACCGCCCCTCAGGAGCGGGTGAGCGGCAGCGCCAGGTCGCGCACCTCGCGTTCGGTGACGGGTCCGGCGTGGACGGCCGCGATCCTGCCCCGGGTGTCGATGACGACGGTGAACGGCACGCCCTGCGGCACCGTTCCCCTGGGGAACCTCAGCATCTGCCGGCCGGAGGGGTCCCGGAAGCTGGGGTAGCCGAGACGGTGCTCCCGCTGGAAGGCGCGGCCGCCCGCGGGGTCGGTGTCGGCGTCGAGCCCGAGGACCCGTACGCCCTTCGCGGCGAGGTGTTCGTGGGCGGCTCGGAGTTCGGGCGCCTCGGCCCGGCAGGGACCGCACCAGGACGCCCAGGCGTTGAGGACGACCACCTTCCCCCGGTAGTCGGCCAGCCGGAGCGGTCTGCCGTCCAGGCTGTCGCCCACGAGATCGGGCGCGGCCCGGCGCTGGTCCGCGGGTACCGGCCCGCTCCGCTCCGTCTCCGGTCCGGCGGTCGCCATCCCGGCATGGCAGGAGGCCAGCGCGAGGCAGGCGGCGGACCACAGAAACGCTCGTCTCTTCACAACTGGTGAGTATCTCAACGGGCCTGTGCCCGAACGAGGTTGGGGTTGGGTGCGGTTCGCCCCGGCGGCCGGGGCCACCGGGGCGGGCCCGTCTCAGACGGCCGCCTCCGCCGTGTCCTCCTTGTGCCCGGTGAGCCAGGTCAGCGTCAGGTACAGCACCAGGGAGGTGCCCAGGCCCACCGCCCAGCCGTAGTCGGCGAGGGACGACAGGGCGGGGATGGGGCGGCCGTCGATCAGCGGATGGAAGTCGGCGCCGCCGATCGCCAGCACGCCGCCGGCCAGGAACGCGGCCACCGCCCGCCAGTTCCAGCCGCCCGCGTACCAGTACCGGCCGCCCGCGCGGTACAGGTCGGCGAGGACCAGCCGGGTGCGGCGCAGGATCCAGTAGTCGGCGACGAGGATGCCCGCGACGGTGCCGAGCAGACCGCCGACCAGGCCGAGCCAGGTGAAGATGTAGCCCTGCGGGTCCGAGTACAGCTTCCACGGGAAGATCAGCACGGCCAGGACCGCGGTGATCAGCGCACCGGTGCGGAAACTCACCTTGCGCGGGGCCACGTTGGAGAAGTCGAACGCCGGGGAGACCAGGTTGGCCGCGATGTTCACGGACAGGGTCGCCACCAGGACGGTGACCAGGGCGTAGAGCAGACCGACCACGTTGTCCGTCTTGGCGGCGAGCTGGACCGGGTCCCAGACGGGCTCGCCGTAGACCGCCTGGGAGCCGGAGGTGACCAGCACGGACAGGAAGGCGAACAGGGTCATCGTGGTCGGCAGGCCGAGGGCCTGCCCCCGGGTCTGGGCCCGCTGGCTCCGGCCGTAGCGGGTGAAGTCGGGGATGTTCAGCGACAGGGTCGACCAGAAGCCGATCATGCCCATCAGGGAGGGCCAGAACAGCTTCCAGAAGTCGCCGCCCCAGCCCAGCTTGGACGGCTGGTCGAAGAGCGGCCCGATGCCCCCGGCCTTGCTGCTCATCCACCACAGCATCACGAACGCGCCGACCAGGACGAAGGGCGCCGCCCAGTTCTCGAAGCGGCGGATGGTCTCCATGCCCCGATAGATGATGGCGATCTGGATGACCCAGAAGACGGCGAACGACAGCCACATGGTCCAGGCGTGGCCGCCGATGTGCGAGGCGTTCGCCCAGCTGTCGCCGATGAGCTTGCCGGCGAGGAAGTAGATGGCCTCTCCGCCGATCCAGGTCTGGATGCCGAACCAGCCGCACGCCACCAACGCCCGTACCACGGCGGGCAGATTGGCACCGCGCACGCCGAAGGAGGCGCGGGCGAAGACCGGGAACGGGATGCCGTACTTGGGTCCGGCGTGGCCGGTGAGCAGCATCGGCACGAGCACGATCAGGTTGGCCAGGGCGATGGTGAACACGGCCTGTTTCCAGTCCATGCCCACCGCGATCAGCCCGGAGGCCAGGGTCCAGGAGGCCGTGTTGTGGGCCATGCCGACCCACAGCGCGGAGAAGTTGTACGTCGTCCAGGTGCGCCTGTCCACCGGGACGGGGAGCAGGTCCTCGTTGGCGTACCGGCCGCCGGGCGGCCGGGTGCCGGGGGCGAGTTCGACCCGCCCGTCCGGCCGGGTCACCTGGCCGGACAGGGGTATGGCGGAGGGGGCGGTGTCGGTCATGGGCGGGCCAATCGGGGTGAGGTGGGTCGGGAGAGGCCGTGCGGGCGGCGCATGGGGGGTGCGCGGGCGGGCGCCCTGTGCCCCCTCGCCGCGGCTGGACCGCGGGAAGGGGGAGACCAACGGGGTTGTGACGGTCAGGCGTTGACCGCCGGGATCACCCGGGAGCCGTAGGCGTCGATGGTGGCTTCCTGGGCGTCGTGCATGTCGTACACGGCGAACTGGTCGACGCCCAGCTCGCGCAGGGCGTTGAGCTTCTCGATGTGCTTCTCGGCCGGCCCGATCAGGCAGAACCGGTCGACGATCTCGTCGGGCACGAACCGGGTGTCGGGGTTGTCGCTGCGCCCGTGGTGGGCGTAGTCGTAGCCCTGGCGGGCCTTGATGTACTCGGTGAGTTCGTCGGGGACCTGGGCGGAGTGCTCGCCGTACTTGGCGACCAGGTCGGCGACGTGGTTGCCGACCATGCCGCCGAACCAGCGGCACTGCTCGCGGGCGTGGGCGAGCGCCTCGGGCGAGTCGTCGGCGGTGACGTAGGCGGGGGCGGCCACGCAGACGGTGACCTCGGACGGGTCGCGGCCGGCGGCGACGGCCGCGTCCTTGACGGCCTTCACCATGTACTCGGTGAGGTAGAGGTCGGCGAGCTGGAGGATGAAGCCGTCGGCCTCCTCGCCGGCCATCTTCAGTGCCTTGGGGCCGTACGCGGCCATCCAGACCGGGAGTTCGGCGCCGGGGGCGACCCACGGGAAGCGGATCTTCGTGCCGCCGAGGTCGGCCTCCTCGCCCCGGCCGAGAGCGCGGATCACCTTCATGGCCTCGCTGATCCGGGCCAGCGTGTTGGGCTTGCGGCCGGCGACGCGCATCGCGGAGTCGCCGCGGCCGATCCCGCACACCGTGCGGTTGCCGAACATGTCGTTGAGGGTGGCGAAGGTGGAGGCGGTGACCTCCCAGGTGCGGGTGCCCGGGTTGGTCACCATGGGGCCGACCCGCAGCCCGGTGGTGTTCGCGAGGATCTGGCTGTAGATCACGAACGGCTCCTGCCAGAGCACGGCGGAGTCGAAGGTCCAGCCGTGGGTGAAGCCGTTGCGCTCGGCCCGCTTCATGAGGCTGACGACACGGGAGGCGGGCGGGTCGGTCTGCAGGACGAGTCCGAAGTCCATGGGCGCCACTCCTAGTTGAGGTACTGACAGGTGGTGCGCGGAGTGAAGGCGCCGTGACCGGCGCGTCCGGTGTACTCCCGCTGGTCGATGACGAGTTCGCCGCGCGAGAGCACGGTCTCGACGCGACCGGTCGTGCGCCTGCCCTCGTAGGCGGAGTAGTCGACGTTCATGTGGTGCGTCTCGGCGGACATGATCTGTTCGGCGTGCGGGTCGTAGATGACGACGTCGGCGTCGGCGCCCGGGGTGATGGTGCCCTTCTTCGGATAGAGGCCGAACATGCGGGCCGGGGTGGCGCAGGCGATCTCGATCCAGCGGCGCCGGGAGATGTGCCCGTCGACGACGGCCTGGTGCAGCAGGTCCATGCGGTTCTCCACGCCCGGCAGGCCGTTGGGGATCCTGGAGAAGTCGCCCCGGCCCAGCTCCTTCTGGCCGGTGAAGCAGAAGGGGCAGTGGTCGGTGGAGACCACCTGCAGGTCGTTGGTGCGCAGGCCCTGCCACAGGGCCGCCTGGTGCTCCCTGGGGCGCAGGGGGGTGGAGCACACGTACTTGGCACCCTCGAAGTCCGGTTCGGCGAGGTTGTCGGTGGACAGGAACAGGTACTGCGGGCAGGTCTCGCCGAACACGTTGAGCCCCGCGTCCCGCGCCCTGGCCAGTTCGGCGACCGCCTCCTGCGCCGAGACGTGCACGACGTACAGCGGGGCCCCGGCGACCTGCGCGAGCCTGATGGCACGGTGGGTGGCCTCGGCCTCCAGCAGGGCCTTACGGACCTCCCCGTGGTAGCGGGGGTCGGTCTCGCCGCGGGCCAGCGCCTGTTCGACCAGGACGTCGATGGCGATGCCGTTCTCGGCGTGCATCATGATCAGCCCGCCGTTCTCGGCGGCGCGCTGCATGGCCCGCAGGATCTGGCCGTCGTCGGAGTAGAACACCCCGGGGTAGGCCATGAACTGCTTGAAGCTGGTCACGCCCTCCTCGACCAGCAGGTCCATCTCCTTGAGCGTCTCCTGGTTCACATCGGAGACGATCATGTGGAAGGCGTAGTCGATCGCGCAGTTGCCCTCGGCCTTGGCGTGCCAGGCGTCCAGGCCCTCGCGCAGGGTGCCGCCGACGCTCTGGATCGCGAAGTCGACGATCGTGGTCGTACCGCCCCAGGCGGCGGCGCGGGTACCGGTCTCGAAGGTGTCGGCGGCGGTCGTGCCGCCGAACGGCATCTGCATGTGGGTGTGTCCGTCGACGCCGCCCGGGATGACGTACTTCCCGGTGGCGTCGATGACGTGGTCGCCGCCGAACGCCTCGGCGGCGGGGGTGCCGGAGGCGGCGAGGGCGGCGATGCGGCCGTCCTCGATCAGGACGTCGGCGTGGATCTCGTCGGACGCGGTGATGACGAGGCCACCGCGGATGACGGTACGGCTGCTCATGGTCCCTCTCCTGCCAGGGTGGACGCTGCGGTCAGGGCGCGGTCAGCGGCGTGTAGGCGCCGGGGGCCCGGTCGCGGTAGAACTGCCAGCGGTCGCGGACCTCGCGGAGCTTGGCCAGGTCCAGGTCGCGGACGACGAGTTCGGGCTCCTTGTCGCTCGCCACCTCGCCGACGAACTGGGCCTCGGGATCCACGAAGTAGGTGGTGCCGTAGAAGTCGTTGTCGCCCAGGTCCTCCACCCCGACCCGGTTGATCGCGCCGACGAAGTACTCGTTGGCGACGGCAGCCGCCGGCTGCTCCAGCTGCCACAGGTAGCGGGAGAGGCCGCGCGAGGTGGCCGAGGGGTTGAAGACGATCTCGGCACCGGCGAGGCCCAGCGCCCGCCAGCCCTCCGGGAAGTGGCGGTCGTAGCAGATGTAGACGCCGATCCGGCCGACGGCCGTGTCGAAGACGGGCCAGCCGCTGTTGCCGGGCCGGAAGTAGAACTTCTCCCAGAAGCCCTGCACTTGGGGAATGTGGGTCTTGCGGTACTTGCCGAGGTAGGAGCCGTCCGCGTCGATCACGGCGGCGGTGTTGTACAGGACGCCCGGCTGCTCCTCCTCGTACATGGGCAGGACCAGGACGATGCCCAGCTCCCGCGCCAGCGCCTGGAAGCGCCGGACGGTGGGGCCGTCGGGGATCCGCTCGGCGTACTCGTAGAAGGCCTTGTCCTGCACCTGGCAGAAGTAGGGGCCGTAGAACAGTTCCTGGAAGCAGAGGACTTGGGCGCCCTGCGCGGCCGCGTCGCGGGCCGCCTGCTCGTGGACCTGGATCATCGACTCCTTGTCGCCGGTCCAGGCGGTCTGGAAGAGGGCGGCACGGATCACTCGGCTCATCGGGACCTCCGGTCGCTCGGTGTACGGCGAGACTAGGAAGTCCGGTGGGCCGGTTTGAGTTGCAGCGTGTCACGTCCGCGGGCGGTCGGCGTGCCACCGTGTCACGTGTTCGCCGATTCATGTTTCACCGCCGTTTTCCCAGGTCGGATGTTTCACCCCTGTTGCGCGTCATGCGCGAGGAGCGCGATGTGCACGGAGGCCGCCTGCTCGAAGTCGTCGAGGTCGACGCCCAGCCGTGCCTGTATGGCCTCCAGCCGGCGGTAGAGGGCGGGCCGGGAGACGTGGTGCAGCTGGGCGGTGCGGGACTTGTTGCGGCCCGTCGCGAGATACGTCCGCAGCACGTTCAGCAGTTCCTGGTCGGCTCCGCACAGCAGCCCGTCCAGCTCCCGCTCGGCGAAGGACTGCACATGCGGGTCGTCCCGCAACAGCCGTACCAGGCCGCGCAGATGGACGTCGCGCAGCCGGACGACGGCCGGCAGTTCGAGGACGGCGGAGGAGTCGGCGACGGCGTCGGCGACATGCCGGGCCTCCCGCAGCGCGGCGGGTACGTCCTCCCACACGGTGCGCGGATCGGCGGCGGCGACCACCGCGTTCGGCACCCCGCTCTCCGTCCGCAGCCGCGCGGCGAAGTGTGCGGTGAGCGCCTCGGCGTGCTGGTCGCGGGCGAGGCTGAGCAGCACGGCGGTGGCGCCGTCGGCCAGCTCGGCGACCAGCCCGGACAGGCCCAGCAGCCGCAGCATCCGGTCGAGTTGGCCCGGATCCCCGCCGGGCACGACGAGGGGGACGAAGGTCCGCCGGTTGACCGGCAGCCCGGCCGCCCGTGCCCGGGGCAGCAGTTGCCGGGCGGGCACGACCCCGGAGACGAGGTCGGTGAGCAGGCTCTGCGCCGACTGTTCCTCCCAGCTGTGGGCGGAGCCGCCGCCGAGCATGCGGTGCAGCACGAGCGCCTCGGCGGTCCGGTCGGCGAGCAGCCGCCCGGTGGCCGTGTCGCCCCGGTATCCGCACAGCAGCAGCCGGCCCCACCGCTCACCGCGCCCGCCCAGCTCGGCGCGGATCCAGCCGTCGCCCTCGCTGCCTCCCCCAGTGCCTGAACGGCCTGGGTGGTGCCCCCATGCCTGGCGGGCGATCCGCTCCCAGTCGCGCAGCACGTCGTCCACCGCCGGCCGCTCCCCCGCCGTGGCGAGGACGCGGTGGGCGAGGTTGGTGACGACGACGGGGCAGCCGCTGTGCTGGGCGACCTCGTCGAGCAGGCGCTGCAGCGGAGCGCCCGCGGTGATCAGCCCGGTGAGCGCGGTCCGTACGGCCTCCGACAGGCTCACGGCGGCGAACTTCCGCCGTACAAGACGCGACTGGACCTCCTCGGTCAGCTCGGCGAACGGGAACGGCCGGTGCAGGACGACCATGGGCAGCCCGCACCGCTCGGCGGCCCGGCGCATCACCTCGGGCGGCGCGGGAAAGGCCCGGCCGAGCCCGAGGACGACGGCCGCGGCCTCCGCCCGGTGCAGGGACTGGACGTACTCGGCCTGCTTGGCCTCGTCACCGGCCAGCAGCACTCCGGTGGTGAGCACCATCTCGCCGCCGGTGAGCATCACCCCGACGTCGGCGGCCTCGGCGACGTGCACCCAGCGCACCGGCCGGTCGAGCTGCCCGGCTCCGGCCACCACCTCGGGCTCCCCCGCGAGCACCCGCTCAAGGGTGAGCACCTGCCGGACGGACAGGGCGGGTTCCAGCGGCTGCCAGCCGGGGTGCCGGGAGTGGGAGGAGGTGGTGGTCATCGCCGTCAACCCGCTCTCTGGTACGTGCTCCTCAGCGCGCGTTCCAGGATCGCCGCGCCCTCCTCGGCCTCCGCCACGGTCAGGGACAGCGGCGGCGCGATGCGCAGGGCGCTGGTGTTGTGGCCGCCGCCCTTGCCGATGAGCAGGCCTCCCTCGCGCGCCGCCTCCAGGACGGCGGCGGCCGCCCGCGGATCGGCCTCGTCGGTACCGGGTCTGACCAGCTCCACGCCGATCATCAGGCCGCGTCCGCGCACCTCCCGGACCCCGGGCAGCCCCGCACCGACCGCCCGCAGCCGTTCGAGGAGCAGTCCGCCGACCCGCCGGGCGTTGCCCTGGAGGTCGTGTTCGAGGAGGTAGCCGAGGTTGGCGAGGCCCGCGGCCATGGTGATCTGGGTGCCACCGAACGTCGAGATGCTGTTGGCGTCCAGGCAGTTCATGATCTCGGAGCGGGCGATCACCCCGCCGATGGACATGCCGTTGCCGATGCCCTTGGCGAAGGTGACGATGTCCGGCGGGCCGCTGCGGGCGTGCGCCTGCCAGCCCCAGAAGTGCTCGCCCGTGCGGCCCCAGCCGGTCTGCACCTCGTCGCTGATCCACAGGATGCCATGGGCGTTCAGCACCTCGCGGAAGGCCGCGTACAGGCCGTCCGGCGGTGAGGTGAAGCCGCCGACGCCCTGGATCGGTTCGGCGATCAGCGCGGCGGGGGGCCGGGTGTGCCCGAGGACGTCCTCCAGGTCCGCCACGCACGCGTCGATGAACGCGCGGTCGTCCAGCTCGGCGAACGGGCCCCGGCCGCGGACGCCGCCGTGGACGTACAGGGTCTGCAACGGGGAGAGCGAGGTCGGGGACCAGCCGCGGTTGCCGGTGATGCCGACCGTGCTGAAGGAGCGGCCGTGGTAGCTGTTGCGCATGGCCAGCACGGTGTTGGCGCGCCGGTGGGTGGTGGCGAGCAGCAGGGCGGTGTCGTTGGCCTCGGTGCCGGAGGTGGTGAAGAACACCCGGGCGTCGGGGATGCCGCTCACCTGGGCGACGCGCTCGGCCAGTTCGACCATCGGCCGGTTGAGGTAGAGGGTCGAGGAGTGGACGATCCGGCCGGCCTGCTCGGTGACGGCCTTGGTCACCTCGGGCAGGGCGTGCGCGGTCATCGTGGTGAGGATGCCGCCGAAGAAGTCGAGGTACCGGTTGCCGGCGGCGTCCCAGACGTGCCGGCCCTCGCCGTGGGTGATCTCCAGCGGCTCGTCGTAGTACAGGGCCAGCCAGTCGGGCAGGACGCCCCGGTGGCGGGCGTAGAGGTCGTTCACGGCTGCACCAGTCCTTCGTAGGCGTCGGGGCGGCGGTCTCGGTAGAAGGCCCACTGCTGCCGGACCTGCTCGATGAGGTCGAAGTCCAGGTCGCGGACGAGGAGTTCCTCGGTCTTGTCGCTCGCCGGGTCGCCGACGAACTGCCCGCGCGGGTCGACGAAGTAGCTCGTGCCGTAGAAGTCGTTGTCGCCGTACTCCTCCTGGCCGACCCGGTTGATGGCGGCGACGAAGTACTCGTTGGCGACGGCCGCGGCGGGCTGCTCGAGCTGCCACAGGTAGGAGGAGAGCCCGCGGTGCGTGGCGGACGGGTTGTAGACCAACTGGGCGCCGTTGAGGCCGAGTTGCCGCCAGCCCTCCGGGAAGTGCCGGTCGTAGCAGATATAGACGCCGACCTTGCCGACGGCCGTGTCGAAGACGGGCCAGCCCAGGTTGCCGGGTTTGAAGTAGTACTTCTCCCAGAAGCCCTTGACCTGCGGGATGTGGTGCTTGCGGTACTTGCCGAGGTAGGAGCCGTCGGCGTCGATCACGGCGGCGGTGTTGTAGTAGAAGCCGGACTGCTCGACCTCGAAGACCGGTACGACGATCACCATGCCGGTCTCGCGGGCGAGGTCCCGCATCCGGCGGACCGTCGGCCCGCCGGGCACCGGTTCGGCCCAGCGGTAGTGCTCCGGCTCCTGGACCTGGCAGAAGTAGGGGGCGTTGAAGACCTCCTGGAAGCCGATGACCCGCGCGCCCCGGCGGGCCGCCTCGCGCGCGTGCTCCTCGTGCTTCGCCACCATGGACTCGGTGTCGCCGGTCCAGGTGGCCTGGACCAGTGCGGCACGTACGACGTTGGCCATGAGCTGCTCCTTCGACGCTACGTCCGAGCCTCTACGCCCGTAGAAACGGCCCGTAGAGGGACGAAAGTAAGCCTCCTGGACGTCCTTGCCAAGACCATCGTCGTCAACCCGCGAAGTCGATCACGTTTGACACTCCTTAGGGTGATCGCGGAGCCGGTCACGGGGCGAACCCGGCGACCCGCAGGGCGTGCACCAGGTCCCAGTGGCGCTCCTCGGAGACGCCCCCGGCGGCCTCCAGCAGGAGCGGGACGAGCCGGTCCGGGTCGGCGGCGGCGCTGCGGGCCGCTTCCTCGGGCGTGCGGACGCGGACGTAGGCGTCCAGCAGCGCCCGCACCTCGCGGTCCCGTCCCTGCCCGGCCAGCTCCAGCACGGCCGCGCCGATCTCCGCTGCGGGACGGGCCACGCCCTGCCGGAGCATCTGCCGCCCGTCCGACGCCCGCCCGGCCGCCTCCAGCGCGCCGGCGGCGGCGACCAGCCGCTCGGCGGACAGCGCGGCCGCCTCCCACATCAGGGTGTCCCAGTCGGCGCCGAGGCCGGCGCGCCGCAGCCCGTCCGCGAGCAGCGGGAGCCGGGCGGCGGGCCAGTGCGCGATCTCCACCAGCAGCACGTGCGCCTCGCCCGTGCGCCCCTCCGCCCGCAGCCGCGCCAGCCGCTCCACGGCCCAGGCCACGGCCGGCCCCGCGTCCGCGTCCACCACCTCGACGGACCGCTCCACCGGCTCCTCCCCCGGCCCCACCCCGGCGAACCGCGCCCCACGCGGTGAACGCCGCCCGCCGGACACCTCGGGCACGGCCGCGGCGGGGGCCTGCGGCGGTACGGCGACGGGTACGGCGTCGTCCTCGACGGCCCCCGCGAACCGGGCACCGCCGCGGCGGCGCTTGCGGGGTTCGGCGGGGCGTGGGGAGTCCGGCGTGCCGCCGGCGCGCCGCTCACCGGCCTGTGGCTCGGCCTCCTGCCGGATGGGCCGTGCCGGGTGCGGTCCGGCGTCCGGGCCCCTCCCGCCCGCCTCCAGCCGGGACAGCCGGGCCCTGAGTTCGACGCAGCGGGCGGTGGCGCGGTCGTGGTCGTCGTGGGTCCAGGCGAGGTCGAGGCGGAGGGCCTCGGTCTCCTCGCGGGAGGTGGCGGCCGTGACCCGGCCGGTCAGTTCGGAGCGGCGTTCGGCGGCGTACCGCTGCTCACGGAGCATGAAGTCGAGCTGGTCGCCGAGGACGGCGAGGGCGCCGGGCAGGGCGTCGTACGCCGAGACGGCCGCCGTGTGCAGGGCGCGGGCGCGTTCCCACTCGGCCGTGGCGGCGGCGGGGCCGTGGGCGGCCGCGAGGTCCTGCAGCAGCGACTCCAGCACGTCCCAGGGCGGCAGCTCACGGCCGTGGAGACAGGCGCGCATCCCCTCGGGGTCCCGCTGCCAGAAGACGGCGCACCAGCCGCCGCCCTGATCCAGACGCCCGAGGAGACCGTCCAGATAGTCGGCGAACTCCCGGACACGACCCGGAAGTCGCTCCACAGCCATGTCCGACTCCCGCCCGCTCGCCAGCGTTCCGCCCGTCAGGCAACACCAGCCGTGTTACGGGCCCGCTACGCGCAGTTTTCGGCGAGTGTGCGGGCGGCTCCGCGCGCGATCCCGCCCGTGGTGCGCGTCGCCTCGCGCCCGGCGCCCGTCAGACGCCCAGCGGAGCACACCGGACCAGCAGCTCGTCCATGGACAGCCCGAGCGCCCCGGCCAGCGCGGCCACCGTGAAGAAGGCCGGCGTCGGCGCCCTCCCGGTCTCGATCTTGCGGAGCGTCTCGGCCGAGACGCCCGCCGCCGCCGAGACCTCGGCCATGCTCCGCCCGCCGCGCGCCTCACGGAGCAACAGCCCGAGCCGCTCGCCGCGTTCACGCTCTTCAGGGGTGAGGGGGGTACGCACCATGACCCCATTCTAATACCGCCGTCCACCGCACCACCCCATTTAAATACCGGTATAGTAATTGGCATGATGGATCTGAAGACGGACACGTCGATCGATGCGATGCACGCGGCCGGCCAGGTGGTGGGACGGGCCCTGACCGCCGTACGGAAGGCCGCCGGCGTCGGTGTCTCGCTGCTGGAGCTGGACGAGGTGGCACGGGACGTACTGCGCGAGGCCGGGGCGTCCTCACCGTTCCTCGGCTACCGCCCCTCCTTCGCCCCCACCCCGTTCCCGGGGGTGATCTGCGCCTCCGTCAACGACGCGATCGTGCACGGCATCCCGACCCGGCACCGGCTGTGCGACGGCGACCTCGTCTCCGTCGACTGCGGCGCCGAACTGGACGGCTGGGTGGGCGACTCGGCGATCAGCTTCGTGGTCGGCCGCCCGCGCCAGGCGGACCAGCGCCTGATCGAGACCGCCGAGCGAGCTCTGGCGGCGGGCATCGAGGCGGCCCGCGTCGGAAACCGGGTCGGCGACATCGCGCACGCCGTCGGCCGGGTCTGTCGTACGGCCGGCTACGGCATCCCGGCGGGCTTCGGCGGTCATGGCGTGGGCCGCCGCATGCACGAGGAGCCGGACGTCCCCAACGAGGGCCGCCCCGGCCGGGGAGTGCCGCTGCGCCACGGCATGGTCCTCGCGATCGAGCCCATGCTGATCGGGAGCGGCAAGGACGCCTACTACGAGGCGGACGACGGCTGGACCCTCCGTACGTCCGACGGTTCGCGCGCGGCACACGCGGAGCACACGGTGGCCGTCACGGACGACGGCCCCCGGATCCTCACCGCCCGGGAAGCCTCCTGACGGGCGCCGGGCGACCGCATCGGGTGAGGAACGCGAACCCGTGCTGAGCGGACGTTCCTGCACATGCCCTTCGCAGAAGCTCGTGTCATCGTGGCATGAGCGGCCCACCCCCGGGTTACCCGGCCGCTCCGCACGTCGTCTGCGAAGGAAACGAAACGATGACCAGCGGCTACAACGGCCCGGAGGACCCCTTCGGAGATTTCTTCGCCCGCTTCTTCGGCGGCACCGGCGCCGGCGTCCCCGGCGGACGCGGCGCCCCCCGCCACATCGACATCGGCCGTCTGCTCAGCCAGCCGGCCCGTGAGCTGGTGAGAGGGGCCGCCCAGTACGCCGCCGAGCACGGCAGCCGCGACCTGGACACCGAGCACCTGCTGCGCGCCGCCCTCGCCGCCGAGCCCACCCGCAGCCTGCTCAGCCGCTCCGGCGCCGACCCGGACTCGCTGGCCACGGAGATCGACCACCGCGCCGGGCCCGCGCACCACCCGACGGCCGACGCGCCGCCGCCGACCTCGCTGTCGCTCACCCCGGCCGTCAAGCGCGCCCTGCTGGACGCGCACGACATGGCACGCGCGAGCGGTGCCGGGTACATCGGGCCGGAGCATGTGCTGAGCGCGCTCGCCATGAACCCGGACTCGGCGGCCGGGCACATCCTGAACGCGGCGCGGTTCCAGGCGGGCGGCCTGCCGCCGGAGGCCCCCGAGGCCGCGCAGCCGCGCCCGGAGCGGCAGCGGCCCACCTCGACGCCGACGCTCGACAAGTACGGCCGCGATCTGACCGACATGGCCCGGCAGGGCCGCGTGGACCCGGTCATCGGCCGCGACCAGGAGATCGAGCAGACCATCGAGGTGCTGTCCCGGCGCGGGAAGAACAACCCGGTACTGATCGGCGACGCCGGTGTCGGCAAGACGGCCGTCGTCGAGGGGCTCGCGCAGCGCATCGCGGACAGTGACGTGCCGGAGATGCTGGCCGGACGCCGGGTGGTCGCCCTGGACCTGACCGGGGTCGTCGCCGGCACCCGCTACCGGGGCGACTTCGAGGAGCGGCTGAACAACATCGTGGACGAGATCCGCGCCCACTCCGACCAGCTGATCGTCTTCATCGACGAGCTGCACACCGTCGTCGGCGCCGGTTCCGGCGGCGAGGGCGGCGCGATGGACGCGGGCAACATCCTCAAGCCCGCGCTCGCCCGGGGCGAGCTGCACATCGTGGGCGCGACCACGCTGGAGGAGTACCGGCGGATCGAGAAGGACGCGGCGCTGGCCCGCCGGTTCCAGCCGATCCTGGTGCCCGAGCCCACGGTCCCGGACACCGTGGAGATCCTGCGCGGGCTGCGCGACCGGTACGAGGCCCACCACCAGGTCCGCTACACCGACGAGGCGCTGGTCGCCGCCGTGGAGCTGTCCGACCGCTATCTCACCGACCGCCGGCTGCCCGACAAGGCGATCGACCTGGTCGACCAGGCCGGCGCCCGGGTACGGCTGGGCGCCGGGACCAAGGGCACGGACGTGCGCACGATGGAGCGCGAGGTGGAGCAACTGGTCCGGGACAAGGACCAGGCGGTCGCCGACGAGAGTTACGAGCAGGCCACGCAGCTGCGCGACCGGATCGGCGAGCTGAAGCAGCGGATCGCGGAGTCCAGCCACGACGGGCAGGCCGACGAGGGGCAGCTCGAGGTGACGGCGGAGTCCATCGCCGAGGTGGTGTCCCGGCAGACCGGCATCCCGGTCAGCCGGCTGACCCAGGAGGAGAAGGAGCGGCTGCTCGGCCTGGAACAGCATCTGCACCAGCGGGTGGTCGGCCAGGAGGAGGCGGTCGCGGTGGTCGCCGAGGCGGTGCTGCGCTCGCGCGCCGGGCTGGCCAGCCCGGACCGGCCGATCGGCAGCTTCCTCTTCCTCGGCCCGACCGGCGTCGGCAAGACCGAGCTGGCCCGGGCGCTCGCGGAGGCGCTGTTCGGCAGCGAGGAGCGCATGGTCCGCCTCGACATGAGCGAGTACCAGGAGCGGCACACCGTCTCCCGGCTGGTGGGCGCCCCGCCCGGGTACGTCGGCCACGAGGAGGCCGGCCAGCTCACCGAGGTGGTGCGCAGGCACCCGTACTCGCTGCTGCTCCTGGACGAGGTGGAGAAGGCGCACCCGGACGTCTTCAACATCCTGCTGCAGGTGCTGGACGACGGCCGGCTCACCGACTCGCAGGGCCGCACGGTGGACTTCACCAACACCGTCATCGTGATGACCAGCAACCTCGGCTCGGACGTGATCAGCCGGCGCGGCGCCGGGATCGGCTTCGGGCCGGGTGGCGCCGACGCCGACGAGGAGGCGCGGCGCGAGCAGATCCTGCGTCCGCTGCGGGAGCACTTCCGGCCGGAGTTCCTCAACCGCATCGACGAGATCGTCGTCTTCCGGCAGCTCACCGGCGAGCAACTGCGGCAGATCACCGACCTGTTGCTGGAGCGCACCCGCCGGCTTCTGGACGGCCAGGGTGTCACGGTGCGGTTCACGGACGGGGCCGTCGACTGGATCGCCGAGCGCGGCTACCAGCCGGAGTACGGCGCACGCCCGCTGCGCCGCACCATCCAGCGGGAGGTGGACAACCAGCTTTCGCGGTTGCTGCTCGACGGCACGATCGCCGCGGGCAGCCGGGTGACGGTGGACGTCGCGGACGGGCGGCTGGACTTCCGGCCGGAGCGGACCTCGCCGGCCACTCCCCCGACGTCCACTCCTCCACCGGCCGCTCCTCCGCCGGCCGCTGATTCCCGGCCGGCGGCGGGTACCGGGCCGGAAGCGGAGACCCGGCCGGGCGAGGACACCGGGCCGGCGGATGAACCGCCCCCGCCCGCACCCGAGTTGTAGTCCCGAGTCGCAGGGCGGTCGCGTGCGGGGCGGGATTACGGCGCCGGGTTCACCACCATCGCCGAGCCGCCGCCCCGTCGTACCTTCTCGGCGGCCGCCAGCCACTTGCCGTCCGGCAGCCGCTGGACGCCGGTGGCCGCGCCGATCTCGGGGTTGAGCTTGAAGCTGTGCCCGATCGCCTCCAGCCGGGTCCGCAGGTCGCTGTCGTACAGCGCGGGTTCCAGCTCGGTCTGGGCGGCGTTGCGCTGGCTGGCGCGCGGTGCGGCGATGGCGTCCACCAGCGGCAGCCGCCGGTCGAGGAACCCGGTCAGGGTCTGCAGCACGGTCGTGATGATGGTCGCGCCACCGGGTGAACCGAGCGCCACGACGGGCCTGTCGTGCCGGTCCAGGACGATCGTCGGGGAGATCGAGGAGCGCGGCCGCTTGCCCGGTCCCGGCAGGTTCGGGTCGTGCACGGCCGGGTTGGCCGGCGTGAAGGAGAAGTCGGTCAGCTCGTTGTTCAGCAGGAAGCCCCGGCCGGGGACGGTGATGCCGCTGCCGCCGGTCTGCTCGATGGTGAGCGTGTAGGCGACGACGTTGCCCCACTTGTCGGCCACGGTGAGGTGCGTGGTGTTCTCGCCCTCGTAGGTCGTCGGGGCCGCCTTGCCGCCGGTGCCGCAGGCCGCCGGATGCCGCGGGTCCCCCGGCGCGAGCGGGCTGGTGAGCACCGCGTCGTCCTTGATCAGGCAGGCCCGCGAGTCGGCGTACCGCTGCGACAGCAGATCCTTCGTCGGTACGTCCTCGAAGGCGGGGTCGCCCACCCAGCGGCCGCGGTCGGCGAACGCGATGCGGCTCGCCTCGATGTAGTGGTGCAGGTACTGCGCCTGGCTCGCCTTCGACAGGTCGGTCCGCTCCAGGATGTTGAGCGCCTCACCCACGGTCGTGCCGCCGGAGGAGGAGGGCGCGATGGAGTACACGCCGAGGCCGCGGTACGAGGTTCTGGTGGGCGCCTGGAGCTTGGCCCGGTAGACGGCGAGGTCCTTCTCGGCCAGCTTGCCGGGGCGGGCGTTCCAGCCGGAGGCGGGGTCCACCGGCGGATGTTCGACGGTCTTGACGATGTCGTCGCCGATGTCCCCGCGATAGATCGCGCCGACGCCCCTGCGGCCCAGTTCCTCGTAGGTGCGGGCCAGTTCGGGGTTCCTGAGCGTGGAGCCGACGACCGGGAGCCGCCCGTTCGGCAGGAACAGCTTCGCGGTGTCCGGGAAGTAGCGGAACCGGGTCTCGTTGGACGCGGTCTGCGAGCGGAAGGTGTCGTCCACCGTGAAGCCCTGGCGGGCGATCCGCTCGGCCGGCTTCAGGACCGTGCCGAGGCGTTCGCTGCCCCACTGGTCCAGCGCGGTCTGCCAGGTGGCGGGCGTGCCGGGGGTGCCGACGCTCAGGCCGCTGCTGACCGCGTCGGCGAAGGCGAGCGGCTTGCCGTTCTCCGTGAACAGTTCGGAGTCCGCGGACAGGGGCGCGGTCTCGCGGCCGTCGATGGTGTGGACGGTGCGGTTCCTGGCGTTGTAGTAGACGAAGTACCCGCCTCCGCCGACGCCGGCCGAGTAGGGCTCGGTGACGCCGAGCGCGGCGGCGGTCGCGACGGCCGCGTCGACCGCGTTGCCGCCCTTCCTGAGCACTTCGATGCCGGCTGCGGAGGCGTCCGCGTCGACACTGGAGACGGCGCCCCCGTAGCCGACGGCCACCGGCACCTTCGTGGCCGTGCCGCCGGTCCTCGCGGCGGGCGGCGCGGCCGCTCCCACCGAGACCACGGCGACCGAGACCGCCAGAACCGCCAGTTTCCGCGTGCCAGGACGACCCATCCGTACCTCCCGCAGGGACAAGTCCGCGCAGCGTAACGAGATTGCCTCCGTATCGACAGTACGCCTCGGGCACTCGCCACACGAACGTCACACCTCGAACACGGGTGCGTAGTGGACGTGCGGGACCGCTAGCATGCGCGGCCATGAACGACGACGTGCGCAACATCGTCCTGGGTGTCGTAGCGGCCGGCGTCAGTGCCGCGCTGGGCTGGCTCGCCCGTACCTACCTGTGGCGGCGCAGGCTCCGCCGCAAGCAGGCCTTCTTCGGGCTGCCGGACCACTCGGAGTCGCTGCTGGTGGTCAACCGCAACGCGGGCGGCCCGGAGCTCTCGGTGATGCGGCACGACGTGTTCGCCCTGCTGGAGCTCTCCGCCCTGATCAAGGACTGCAACGCGCACGCCCAGGTCGTGGCGCACGACGCGACCCAGCAGGGCTTCGGTGAGCGCACGGAGTTCTGCCTCGGCGGGCCCAGCTCGAACCGCCGGATGGCGGCGCACCTGTCCTCCCTGCTGCCGGGCGTGGGGGTGAACACCGAGGCGGAGTCGGGTCCGGAGGCGGGCGCCTTCCACATCGGCGGCGAGGACTACCGCGTGGAGAGCGGCAGAAGCGAGTACGTGCTGCTGGCCCGGCTCACCGCGGGCAATCGGGGCGAGGCCCGCCCGGTGTTCCTGTTCTGCGGGCAGCGGGCGATCACCAACCAGGCCGCGACCCGCTATCTCGCGCGCGGCCACGAGCGGTTGGCCCGCAAGTACGGCTCCGGTTCCTTCGTGCTGCTGCTGAAGGTGGTCAACTCGCAGGCGTACGGCCCCGATGTGGTGGAGCTGGTGGCGGACGTGACCCGGGCGGCCCGGGCGCCGCTGCCGGAGGCCGCCGCGGCGGCGGCCTCTTAGCTCTTCAACAACCTTTACTGGCACGTAACTTACCGACGGGTTACTTATAGTGGCAGCCCGCGGCTACCGTCGGGTCACTTTGCACCTTACCGAGTCACCGAGTGAGGAGTGACCCCATGAGAACTGGTCGCACCGGCCTGCGCACCTCCGCCGTCGGCGCCGTCGCCACGGCGCTGATCGCCGGTACGGTCGTCGGACTGGCCCCGGCCGCCCAGGCCGCACCGTCCGTACGGTTCGTGGACATCACCGGCGCCGGCGGCACCGTACTGAAGGCGAACGTGGTCACGCCCGCGGGCGCCGACGGCTCGCGGACCTACCCGCTCATCGTGCTGCCCACGAGCTGGGGCTTCCCCCAGGTGGAGTACCTGGCCCAGGCGCGGAAGCTGGCCGACTCCGGGTACGTGGTGCTGTCGTACAACGTGCGCGGGTTCTGGCAGTCGGGCGGCGAGATAGAAGTGGCCGGTCCGCCGGACACAGCGGACGCCTCCAAGGTGATCGACTGGGCACTGGCCAACACCCCCGCGGACGCGCACCACATCGGCATGGCGGGGGTCTCCTACGGTGCCGGCATCAGTCTGCTGGCCGCCGCCCACGACGAGCGGATCAAGGCGGTCGCCGCGCTCAGCGGCTGGGCCGACCTCATCGGCTCCATCTACTCGGGCCGCACCCAGCACGTCCAGGCGGGCGCCGTGCTGGACGGTGTGGGCGCCCTCACCGGCCGGGAGAGTCCCGAACTCCGGCAGATCTTCGACCGCTTCTACGCCGCCGACCTGTCCCATGAGCAGGAGATGATCGACTGGGGGCGCAAGCGTTCCGTCGCGACCTACGTCGACCGGCTGAACCGGAACGGCGCCGCCGTCCTGCTCGCCAACGCCTGGGGCGACACGGTCTTCCCGGCCAACCAGTACGCCGACTTCTACCAGAAGCTGACCGTGCCGAAGCGGCTGGAGCTGCGCCCCGGCGACCACGCGACCGCCGAGCTGACCGGTCTGTTCGGGCTGCCCAACGACGTGTGGACGGACACCGGGCGCTGGTTCGACCACTACCTCAGGGGCGCCGACAACGGCATCGACCGTGAGCAGCCGGTCCGGCTCAAGTCCCGTAGCGCGGGGGGATACGAGGGCTACCCGGACTGGAAGTCGGTCGGCGCGACCCGCCGGAAGATCGCGCTCGCCGGTTCCACCACCATCCACGCCAATGTCGACTCGGGCGCGGACGGCG
The DNA here is from genome assembly GCF_042884245.1 of Streptomyces sp. NPDC058145. Classification (NCBI taxonomy): domain Bacteria; kingdom Bacillati; phylum Actinomycetota; class Actinomycetes; order Kitasatosporales; family Streptomycetaceae; genus Streptomyces; species Streptomyces sp. NPDC058145. Next base: position 233,313 of record NZ_JBHVUH010000012.1, read on the forward strand.
GGATCGTCTTCCTCTCCAGCATCCTGGACCAGGTGGCCAAGCTGCCGCCCGTCGCCGCGGTCCCGCTGCTGCCGCGCCGCTGGGCGGCCGTCTGGCAGTCGGAGCGGTACGGCACGGCCCAGCGGGTGCGCGGCACGGCGGCGCTGCACACCACGCTCACCCCGACCGCGGAGAGCGGCACCCTGGTGGCCTATCTGTACGACGTGGGCCCGCTCGGCTTCGGCAAGCTGGTGACCAACGCGCCCCTCACCTGGCACGGGCGGACGCCCGGTGAGCCGTTCGACGTGGATCTGGACCTGTTCTCCACCGCCTACGACGTGCCCGCCGGACACCGTCTCGCGCTGGTGGTGGACACGGTCGACCCGCTCTACATCGAGCACAACCCGTCCGGCGCGCAGCTGACCTTCTCCTCGCCGGCGGACGACCCGTCGTACCTGTCCGTCCCCTTGCGCGAGCAGTGATCCCCGGCTGCCGCCGGACGAGCCTGGCCCGTATGAACTGCCACCCCCCTACGGTCGCGGGGCCGTGGGGGGTTCCCCACCCGGCAGCAGCGCCCCTGGACCGGCCGTGACGACCGTCACCGCGTCAGTCCTGGGACTGCGCTGCTCACGGCGGGACACCCAGCCGGCGAACCACGAGAGCAGCATGCACATCCCGATGTAGATCGGCGCGATCACCATCACCACGGGGATGAACGGCAAATCGTAGTCGAGGTTGGACGCGATGAGCTTCCCCGCGTGGAGGAACTCCTCATAGGTGATGAGAAAGCCCAGGGAGGTGTCCTTCAGGGCGACCACCAACTGGCTGATGACGGCGGGCAGCATGGCCCGCACGGCCTGCGGTACGAGGACGTGTGCCATGACCTGGGTCTTGCGCATGCCGAGCGCGAACGCGGCCTCCCGCTGGCCGCGTTCGACGGCCCGCACGCCCGAGCGCAGGACCTCGGCGAGCACGGAGCCGTTGTAGAGGGTGAGTCCGGCGACCAGGGCGGTCAGCGGCTGCGCCTTCAACGCCACGAAGATGAAGAAGATCATCACCAGTACGGGCATGGCGCGGAAGAACTCCACGACGACCGTGGCGGCCCAGCGCACCGGCCGGTGGTCGGAGAGCCGCCCCGTCGCGAGCAGTCCCCCGAGCGCGAGCGAGAGCACGGCCGCCAGCGCGAACGCCTTCAGCGTGTTGCCTAGGCCCCGCAGGAGCAGCTTCTGGATGCCCTGGTACTCGAACGGCATCCACTTGGTGTGGGTGAACTGGCCGGTGTCGAGGAGGAGATACAGGATCCAGGCGAGGAGGACGAGGAGGACGGCGGCGGACAGGACGCCGTACATCGTGTGCCGTCGCCTGGTGCGCGGGCCCGGGAGGTCGTAGAGCGCGGTGGAATCGGTCATCGGGCCACCCCCCACTTCCGCTCCAGCAGGTGGAACAGGGCGCTGATGGCGAGGGTGATGATCAGGTATCCCACGGCGATCCAGACGAAGGTCCAGACGATGTTGTAGCCCAGCTCGTTGATCGTCTTGTAGGTGCCGAGCAGTTCGGTGACGCTGAACGCGCCCGCGATCGCGGAGTTCTTGGCGAGGGCGATGAGGGTCGAGCCGACCGGCGGGATCACGGACCGGAACGCCTGGGGCAGCACGACCAGGGACAGTGTCTGCCCGAAGCTCATGCCGAGGCTGCGGGCCGCCTCGCCCTGCCCCTTGGGCACGGTGTTGATGCCGGAGCGCAGCACCTCGCAGATGAACGCCGAGGTGTAGCAGCCGAGGGCGAGGACGGCGAACACCTGGAAGGGCAGCACCAGTCCGAAGCGGGGCAGTCCGAGCAGTACCGCGAAGAACAGCAGGGTGAGCGGGGTGTTGCGCAGGACGGTCACCCAGACGGTGCCGAAGACGCGCAGCGACCCGACGGGCGCGACCCGGAACGAGGCCATCACGAAGCCCAGGACCAGCGCCAGCAGGGAGGCCCAGACGGTCAGTTCGAGGGTGCCGAGGAAACCATCCCAGTAGGTGGACCAGTTGTCCTTCAGTACGTACATTCCGTCCTCGCTCAGCTCGCCGGGTAACGGTCGATCGCGGGCGGGTGGGGGGCGGGTACACCGGACAGGCCGAGCGTCGCGTCGTACGCCTTCTTCCAGTCGCCGTTGCTCTCACGCGCCTGCAGGGCGTCGTCGAGGGCCAGGCGCAGGGCGGTGTCGCCGTGCGGGAGGCCGATGCCGTACGGCTCCTTCGAGAAGGGCCTGCCGACGACCTTCAGTTCGCGGGGGGCCTTGGCCGCGTAGCCGATGAGGATGGCGTCGTCGGTGGTGACCGCGTCGACCTGGTAGGTGAGCAGGTTGTCGACGCAGATGGAATAGGTGTCGTAGGCGACGAGGACCGCCTTCGGGTAGTCGGACCTGATGCGCTGGTACGGCGTCGAACCGGCCGCCGAGCAGACGCGCTTGCCGTCGAGGTCCTCGGGGCCGTGGATGCCCTTCTCGTCCCGGCGGACGAGGAGGGACTGGCCGGCGAGGTAGTAGGGGCCGGCGAAGCCGACGAGCTTCTTGCGGTTGTCGTTGATGGTGTAGGTGCCGACGTAGTAGTCGATCTGACCGTTCTGCAGGGCGGTCTCGCGGTTGGCGGAGGCGATCGTCCTGAACTCGATGGTCTTCGGGGGGAATCCGAGGGAGGCGGACAGCATCCTGGCGATCTCGATGTCGAAGCCGGAGTAGATGCCGGTCGCCGGGTCCTTCTCGCCGAGGTAGGGCTGGTCCTCCTTGGCGCCGACGACGAAGTGGCCGCGCTTCCTCGCGCGGGCCCAGGTCCTCGAAGCGGGCAGCGTGAAACCCTCTCTCACCTGGTACTTGGGGAGCTTCTCGGGCGCCGGGCCCTTGCCGGGCGGACTTCCCTCCCTGCCGCAGGCGGCGGCGAGCAGCGCCAGCAGGAGGCAGACGGCGCGGGGCGCACGGGCGATACGGAACACGGGTCGCACTCCCCCGGTCAGTGCTTGAGGATCTTGGACAGGAAGTCCTTGGCGCGGTCGCTGCGCGGGTTGGTGAAGAACTCCTCCGGGTTGCGGTCCTCGACGATCCGGCCGTCGGCCATGAAGACCACGCGATTGGCGGCGGAGCGGGCGAAGCCCATCTCATGGGTGACGACGACCATGGTCATGCCGTCGCGGGCGAGCTGCCGCATGACCTCCAGCACCTCGTTGATCATCTCGGGGTCGAGGGCCGAGGTGGGCTCGTCGAACAGCATCGCCTTGGGTTCCATGGCGAGGGCGCGGGCGATGGCCACCCGCTGCTGCTGGCCGCCGGAGAGCTGTGCGGGGTACTTGGCGGCCTGGTTCAGCAGGCCGACGCGGTCGAGGAGTTCTTGGGAACGGCGGTCCGCGTCGTCCTTGCCGCGCCTGCGGACCTTGGTCTGTGCGAGGGAGACGTTCTGCAGGACCGTCTTGTGGGCGAAGAGGTTGAAGGACTGGAAGACCATGCCGACCTCGGCGCGGAGCCGGGCGAGGGCCCTGCCCTCCTCGGGCAGCGGCCGCCCGTCGAGCGTGATCGTGCCGGACTCGATGGTCTCCAGGCGGTTGATGGTCCGGCACAGCGTCGACTTCCCCGACCCGGAGGGGCCGACGACCACGACCACCTCGCCCCTGCCGACGGTGAGGTCGATGTCCCGCAGGACGTGCAGCTCCCCGTAGTACTTGTTGACGTCACGCAGCTCGATCAACGGATCGGCGGCCATCCGCAGCCCTACTCACTCTCAGCCGTGTCGTGATCCCGCAAACTATCCAGCCGGCTGCGGAGTTGACGGGCGACACGCACCTTTCGGGCATTAGCCGTATTTACGCTGTTCACGCTTCGGAGTCCGGCCCCGCGCCGGACCGGCCGGCGCCGGGCTCAGGCCTCGGCGACCTCCGCGTAGAGCTGCGACAGCTCGGGGACGCCGCTCGCGGCCCACTCCTGCCCCGACCGCACGAGCTCGAATTCACGGCCGGAGGCGAGCCGTACGACCGGTTCGCCGTCGGTCCGGATCCGCCAGGCGGCGCCGGGCACGGTGCGCACCACGACCGTGCCCACGTACAGCCCGGCGTCGTTGCCCAGCCCGGGCAGGATCTCCGCGTCGTCGCGCCAGCGCGGGATCAGCTGGTCCAGCGCCTCCAGGGAGGCCGGGGTGTCGTCGAGGCGGACACCCGCCTGGGCCGCCTGCGAGCGGAGCAGTTCACATTCGGACAGCAGCGCGGCGATCGCCTCGGGGTCGGCCGGAAGGGCCGCGCGGCCGTTCTTGTGGTGCCGGTGGCCCAGGAACGGAATGTTCATGGGCCAAGCGTGGCATCACACGTCCAGGTCGACCACCACCGGCGCGTGATCGGAAGCGCCCTTGCCCTTGCGCTCCTCGCGGTCGACGTAGGCGTCCTTCACGGCCCCGGCGAAGGGCTCGTTGCCGTAGACCAGGTCGATGCGCATGCCGCGGTTCTTGGGGAAGCAGAGCTGGCGGTAGTCCCAGTAGGTGTAGGGGTGGTCGTACTTCAGGGGCCGCGGGACGACGTCCGCGAGGCCCGCCTCGCGCAGGGAGGCGAGGGCGGCGCGCTCGGCAGGGGTCACATGGGTGGAGCCCTCGAAGGCGGCCCGGTCGTAGACGTCCTCGTCGGTCGGCGCCACGTTGTAGTCGCCGAGCACCGCGAACGGGCGGCTGCCGGCGGCGTCACCGGCGACGGCGGCCCGCAGGGCCTCGAACCACTGGAGCTTGTAGGCGTAGTGCGGGTGCTCCACCTCACGGCCGTTGGGCACGTACACCGACCAGACGCGGACCGGGCCGCAGGTCGCCGCGAGGGCGCGCGGCTCGGTCACGCCTTCGTACCCCGGGTCGCCGGGCAGGCCCTTGACCACGTCCTCGATGCCGACGCGGGAGAGCACCGCCACGCCGTTCCACCGGCCGGTGGCGTGCACCGCCGCCTCGTAGCCCAGCTCGCGCAGCGGCTCGAACGGGAACTGCTCCTCGGCGATCTTCGCTTCCTGGAGGCAGAGCACGTCGGTGCCGCTGCTCTCCAGCCAGGCGAGCAGCCGCGGCAGGCGGGCGGTGATCGAGTTCACGTTCCAGGTGGCGATGCGCATGTCTCACAACCTACCTGCCGGGTGTGACAACCCGCCCGGCTCACAGTTCGGCCGACGCCCCCGGGGCGAGCCGCTGGTGGTCCGTGCCGCCCAGGCGGCCGATGTGGCCATCGTAGATCGGGCGGGCGAGGTCGGTGAGCAGGGCGTCGTGGACGTCGAAGGCGCGCTGCGGCCCGACCTCGCGGACGTAGTCGATGACCTCGGCGATCTTGTTCCAGGGGGCCATCACCGGGACCATCAGGGTCTCGACCGGCCGCTCGGGGACGGTGAGGGCGTCGCCCGGGTGGAAGACCCGGCCGCCGTCGATCAGGTAGCCGACGTTGGTGACGCGCGGGATGTCCGGGTGGATCACCGCGTGCAGCTCGCCGTGGACCTGCACGTCGAAACCGGCGGCGGTGAAGGTGTCGCCGTGGCCGACGGTGTGCACCCGGCCCGGGTGGGCCGGCGCGAGCCGGTCGGCCACGGACTTCAGGGTCCAGATCTCCGCGCCCGGGCGGGCCTCCAGCGCGGCCCGCAGCCGGCCCTCGTCGAAGTGGTCCGGGTGCTCGTGCGTGACCAGGATCGCGTCGGCGCCGGCCGCGGCGTCCTGCTCGCTGAACCCGCCCGGGTCGATCACGAGCGTCCGCCCGTCCTTCTCGAGGCGGACGCAGGCGTGGGTCTTCTTGGTGAGCTTCATGGCTCCCCATCCTGCCGCGTGCGGCGGCCGGGGGCCTCACTCGGCGGGTGTGGTCTCCTCCCGGACGACCTGCTGGGCCACCCGGAACGCCCGGCTCGCCGCCGGGACTCCGCAGTACACGGCCGCCTGGAGCAGCACTTCCCTGATCTCCTGGGGGGTGAGTCCGTTGCGCAGGGCGGCGCGGACATGGAGGGCGAGGTCCTCCAGATGGCCGCCGGCGATCAGCGCGGTGAGCGTGACACAGCTTCGGGTGCGGCGGTCCAGGCCGGGCCGGTCCCAGATCTCGCCCCAGGCGTAGCGGGTCATGAACTCCTGAAAGTCCCCGGAGAACTCGTCGGCCTGCGCCAGTTCCTGGTCGACGTGCGCGTCGCCCAGCACCTCCCGGCGGACCTTCAGCCCGCTCTGGTACCGATCGGGCGGCCCGAGCGGCTGCGCCGGGACGAAGGGGGCGATCTCGGCGATGGGCACCACCTGCGGCGGCGCGGCGACGGCCGGGTGGACCGGGGCGGCCGGCAGGGCGGTCTGGCCGGTGTCGTAGGGCTGCTGCCAGGCGGTGGAGAAGTGGCGGACCAGCAGGTCGGTGACGGCGGCGGGCTGCTCGACGGGGACCAGGTGGGAGGCGCCGGGGACGACCGCGAGCCGGGCGTCCGGGATGCCGGCCACCAGGGTGCGGGCCTCGGCGGGGCCGGTGACCTGGTCGTCGGAGCCGACCAGCACCAGCGTCGGCACGCCGACCCGGCCCAGCTCGGGCCGCACGTCGAATCCGGCGAGGGCCTCGCAGGCTGCGATGTAGCAGCCCGGGTCCGTGGTGCGCACCATCTGCACGGCCCACTCGGTGATCGCGGGCTGGGCGGCGGCGAACCCGCCGGTGAACCAGCGGTCGGGGGAGGTCCGGGCGATCGGGTCGAGCCCGTTGGTGCGGACGATCACCCCGCGCTGGCGGAACTCGTCGGCGGTGCCGAACCGGGGCGAGGCGGCGACCAGCGCGAGCGAGGCGAGGCGTTCGGGGCGGCGCAGCGCCAGCTCGAGGCCGACCGCGCCGCCGAGGGCGCAGCCCGCGTAGCCGAAGCGCTGCACGCCGACCGCGTCCAGCGTGGCCAGCAGCCGGGCCGCCAGCTCGCCGACGGAAGGGGCCGGGTGGGCGGGTGCGCCGCCGTGGCCCGGCAGGTCGAACCGGAAGACCCGCCACTGCTTCGTCAGCTCGGGGATCTGCCGGTCCCACATGTGCCAGGTGGTACCCAGCGAGGGACCCAGGATCAGGACGGGAGCCTCTTCCGGCCCGTCAAAGCGGTATTGCAGGGTGTTCGGTGGTGTCTCGCTCACCCGTCAGACCCTCTCATCTCTCACGACTGCCCCCATGACGTGGGGCATGACTTTGCGGGCCTGGCCAGGTGGAAGACCTCCCGGGCAGCGTAGCGTTTGAGGCATCGGACGATTTCGCGCCACGTCTTGCCCTCCTTGATCCGGCGCTCGTAGTAGTCCTGAGTGCTCGGGTCGACCCGCAGGCGGGTGAACACGATGCGGTGAAGCGCGGCGTTGGCCTGCCGGTCGCCGCCGCGGTTGAGGCGACGGAACTGCCTGCGTCCCGAGGAACGCTCGACAGGGCTGACACCGCACAGCGCGGCGAACGACGCCTCGCTGTCCAGCCGTTCCGGGTTGTCCCCCACTGTGATCAGCAACGTGACCGCCGTGTCCGGGCCGATCCCCACCACGTCGAGCAGCTGCGGGGCATGCCGTTCCACAAGCCGGGTCAGACGAGCCTCCACGTCGCGGACCTCCTCGGAAAGCTGGCCGATCCGGTGGGCCAGCGGGCCCGGCGTGATCCGGGTGGCCTCCACCACTGACTCCGCGCCGGCCTCCTCGCGAGCACGCGCATCGGTGAACTGTGCGCAGGTACGGAAGAGTTCGGCATTGCCCAGTCCGGCCAGTTCCTCCCGCGAGACGGGGTCCGCAGTGACGAGTACCGCCTTGAGCTGGTTGATGGCCTGGGTGCGGGCTGTGACGGCCGACGCCTTCGTGAGTTTGTACATTCTCGCGATCTGTACCGGCCCGTCGCCCGTTTTGGCCCGGGCGGAGGCCCGCCCGCTCAGCACGGCTCGCGCCGCATTCTGGGCATCGAGCGGATCCGACTTGCCGCGCCGCCGGCGATCCGCCCGGTCCATCCAGTTCACGTCGAACACGTCCACACCCTGGGCCAGCAGATAGCGATGCCCCAGCTGGTGGTCTGGGTGACGCACAGAGCGGGCAGCGCGGCGCGGGGCCGCGACCGGTTCCCTGCTTCGGTCGCGGCCCCGCGGGTGTGGAGGTTGGTCATCCCGGTCAGCAGCAGCCGTCCGCGGCGACCGGTTCCTTCGCGCCGGTCTCGGTCTCGGCGGGGCCGGCGCAGCAGGTGCTGTTCTGTTGCTTGGCCAGGGTGTCGGCGTCGGCCTTGACGACGTACACCTCCCAGGGTTCCTGTCCGGGGCCGTGGACCCAGACCTTGTCCTGGAGGGCGTAACAGCAGGTGGTGTCGTTTTCGACGTCGGTGGCCAGGCCGGCGTCGCCGAGGCGGGTGGTGGCGGCGTGGACGGCCTCGGTCGTCTCGACCTCGACGCCGAGATGGTCCATGCGGGTTGCCTCGCCCGCGGCGCCCTCGATCAGGACAAGCTTAAGCGGGGGTTCGGTGATGGCGAAGTTGGCGTAGCCGTCGCGGAGTTTGGCGGGCTCGGTGCCGAAGAGCTTGCTGTAGAAGGCGATGGACGCGTCGAGATCCGGAACTCGCAGGGCGAGTTGTACGCGGGACATGGCGAACCTCCTGGTGGGGATTCGGGTTTCAGCAGCCACCGGGGGTGGTCGGGACGCCGAGGCCGATCTGCAAGGTGACGGGGGCTGCGCAGCATCCGCCCCCTTCGCTGCTCTGGGCGGCTTCGGGGTCGTCGAAGAGGCCCGCTCCGCCGCACACGCCGGTCTCCGGGAGGGTCAGTTCGACGCGTTCGGCGGCCTCGTGGTCGCCGGCGAGGGCGGCGCTGATGGAGCGGACCTGCTCGTAGCCGGTCATGGCCAGGAACGTGGGGGCGCGGCCGTAGGACTTCATGCCGGCCAGGTAGATGCCCTGCTCGGAGTGGGAGAGCTCGTTCACGCCGTGCGGGTAGACGGTGCCGCAGGAGTGCACGTTGGGGTCGATGAGCGGGGCGAGGGCGGTCGGGGCCTGGAGGCGTTCGTCGAGGCCGAGGCGGATCTCGGAGAGGAAGGAGAGGTCGGGGCGGAAGCCGGTGAGGACGATGACCTCGTCGACAGGGTCGAGGCGGCGGCCGTCCTCGGCGACCAGGATCAGGCGGCCTTCGGTGTCCCGCTCGATGGCCTCGGTACGGAAGCCGGTTGCCGCGCTGGCGTGGCCTGCCTCGACGGCGGCTTTGGCGCGCAGGCCCAGTGCGCCGCGGGCGGGGAGCTGGTCGGCTTCGCCGCCGCCGTAGGTGTTCGCGCTGATGCCGCGGCGCAGGATCCACACCGCGTGCGTGCCGTCCTCCTCCTTGGCCAGGTCGGCAAGGTAGGCGAGCGCGGTGAAGGCGGAGGCGCCCGACCCGACGACCGCGGTGCGCTTGCCTGCGTAGCGGGCGCGCACGCCCGGGTTGCCGAGGTCGGGGACGCGGTAGGAGATGCGGTCGGTGGCGGCCTTCTCGCCGAGGGCTGGCAGGCCGTCGGCGCCCATCGGGCTGGGGATGGACCAGGTGCCGGAGGCATCGATGACGGCGCGTGCCGTGATGCGCTCCTCGTGGCCGTCGGCGAGCTGGATGTGAACCGTGAAGGGCTGCTCGTCGCGGCCGGAGTCGACGATGCGGTCACGTCCGGAGCGGGCGACGCCGGTGGCGGTGGCACCGTAGCGGACCTTGTCACCGAGCGTGTCGGCGAGCGGCTGCAAGTACTTCTCGACCCAGTCGCCGCCCGTGGGATAGGCGGAGCCGTCGGGTCGCACCCAGCCAGTCGGTGCGAGCAGCTTCTCGGCGGCGGGGTCGGTGACCTCGGCCCAGGGGGAGAACAGCCGCACGTGCGCCCAGTCGCGGACGGCGGAGCCGGCGGACGGTCCGGCTTCCAGGACCAGCGGTTCGATGTCGCGCTCGACGAGGTGGGCGGCTGCGGCAAGGCCGATGGGGCCGGCTCCGATGACCACGACGGGCAGCTGGTCGGTAGTGGGCACGCTGTTGATGGACACAGCCACGAGGTTCCCCTTTGCTTCGACGTTTGTCGATGGCTTGAGCGGCCAGCATGACACCTGATTAGACAAGCGTCAACATAGACATTCGTCGAATTAAGAGATTGCGGAGGCGTGACCCCTTTCCGCCCACCCCGCACCCAGGCGGACGATCCGACCCTCGCCGGACTGGTTTGACATGTGTCAACATAGACGCATGTCGAATACCAAGGTGCTGCCGCTGCTGGAGTCGGAGGGTGCCGATGCTGTGGTGCCGTGCTGCCCGCCGGTCACCGAGCGCCCGCTGACCGCTGACGAGGCGGAGAAGACCGCTCGGATGTTCAAGGCGCTCGGTGACCCGGTCCGGCTTCGCCTGTTCTCGCTTGTCGCGTCCCACGAGGGTGGCGAGGCGTGCGTGTGCGACATCTCCGACGTCGGCGTCTCGCAGCCGACGGTCTCCCACCACCTGAAGAAGCTGAAGGAGGCCGGGCTGCTCTCTTCCGAGCGGCGCGGCACCTGGGTCTACTACCGGGTGGAGCCCTCGGTGGTCGCCGCTATGGGACAGATGCTCGGCACTCTGGGCTGAGCCGACCGGACAGGCCGTACAGGGGACAGGTGAGTCCGTTGAGCAAGCTGCCGGTGGACCGTCAGGCGATCCACGAGGAGTTGGAGAGGGCCCGTACGACCTTCCACCGGCTCCTCGACAACGCCACCGAGACCGACCTGCGCCGGCCCACCGACGGCACCCGGTGGACCAACGAACAACCGGCGAAGTCGGCGGGGCTGCGGTACTCCACCGTGTGCAACTGCCGGCCCTCGAAGGTCGCTTGGCCAGGGACATTGGGGACGAAAGGCCGCCACCAGGTGCCGGTCGCGCTGATTGCGGCGCGGGCGTGCCAGGTACCGGAGTCGGTTTCCACGCGCAGGAGTTGGCCGTCCCGGTGGACGCCGAGGACGCGCACAGGCCGCTCGACGGGCAGCTCGTAGCGCTTCTCGTAGTCGGCCAAGTACTCCACCACGTGCTGCGCGTCGGGGTAGGCCTCGCCCCTCTGAGCCGGCATGAGGCGGCCGGGCAGCGAGGAGTACGCGGCCGGGGAGAACAGGCGCAGCGAGTCCCAGGCGTGCCGCCAGGCGCCGCCCGGCGTGGTCTGGGCGTCGAGGATGACGAAGTCGAGGCCGAGACGGCGCAGGTGGTAGCCGGCGGCGAGCCCGGCCTGGCCGCCGCCGATCACCACCACCGGCGTGCTGTGGCTCACTCGGCCGATCGTCCGGGCATGAAGATGAGGGCCACCAGGGCCAGTCCGACCACGCCGCCGACGACCTGCATGCCGATGAAGCCCGCGACCGAGCCGGGGGCGATGCCCGCGAAGGTGTCGGTGAAGGCGCGGCCGATGGTCACCGCCGGGTTGGCGAAGGACGTCGACGAGGTGAACCAGTAGGCGGCGCCGATGTACGAGGCGACGGCCACCGGCGCAAACTGCAGCCTGTCGGCGCAGGCGAGGCCGAAGATCAGCAGGATCAGGCCGGCCGTCGCGACGATCTCGCCGAGGAGCAGGTGACCGGCCGAGCGGTCGTGTGTGGACCACTTCACCAGCGGCTCGCCAAACATCGCATCCGCCAGGATCGCGCCCACGATCGCACCCACGATCTGCGCGGGTACGTAGACCGCCACCTCGCGCGGAGTGACCCCGGCGCCGCCGCGGCGGGCGGTCCACCACTCGGCCACCGTGACGACCGGGTTGAAGTGTGCGCCGGAGACCGGGCCGAGCAGGAGGATCAGGATGCCGAGGCCGAAGACAGTGGCCGTGGAGTTGGCCAGCAGTTGCAGGCCCACGTCCTTGGTCAGTTCGGTGGCCTGGATGCCGGAGCCCACCACAACCGCCACCAACAAGGCGGTGCCTATGAGTTCGGCGGCGGCCCGGGCGACCAGGGGGTTACGCGGCGGGGTGGCACCCGGCGCGGGCTCGACGGAGGCGGGTGAGGGAGCGGGTGTCGCGGACTCCGCGGTCGGGGCGGCTTCGGCGGCGGTCATGGGCAGGCCCTCTTGTTCTCGGCGGCGGTGCGAGCGGACTCGGCCAGATCGGCGAACTGGCCGGCGAGTGAGGCGATGACGTCGGGCTTGAGCCGGTAGTAGGTGAACCGGCCGCACGGCTCCGTCTCGACGACCCCGGCCTCGCGCAGCACCTTCAGGTGGTTGGAGAGGTTGGTCTGCCGGGCACCGGTCTCCTCCACGAGGTGGGTGGTGCACAGCGTCTCTTTGGCGAGCAGGGTCACGATCTGGAGCCTGAGCGGGTCGGCCAGAACCCGGATCAGATCAGCGTCGGCTGACATCATCATGGACTGATACTGTCACATCAGCGGTGACTGACACCACCGGGTGCTGATGTGTCGTACCCGTCCTGTTGCGAGACAAGAGAGACCTCTGATGTCCGACAAGCCCTCCGTGCTGTTCGTCTGTGTCCACAACGCCGGCCGTTCCCAGATGGCCTCCGCGTGGCTGACCCACCTGGCCGGGGACCGGGTCGAGGTCCGCTCCGCCGGCTCCGACCCGGGCGCCAACGTCAACCCTGCTGCCGTCGAGGCCATGCGCGAGGTCGGCATCGACATCTCCGCCGAAGTACCGAAGATGCTCACCGTGGACGCGGTGAAGGAGTCGGACGTCTGCATCACCATGGGCTGCGGCGACACCTGCCCCGTCTTCCCGGGCAAGCGGTACCTGGACTGGGATCTGGAGGACCCGGCGGGCCAGGGCGTCGAGGCCGTGCGTCCGATCCGGGACGAGATCAAGGTGCTGATCGAGGGCCTGATCAAGGAGATCGCGCCAGAGCCCCAGGCGTGAGCACGGCGACGGACATACGCAACGTCATCGTCATCGGCTCGGGGGCGGTCCTGACAGAAGCAGGTGCCGGCCCGGCCCCGAACTCCGCGCCCGGAGCCCGCGCGGAAGGTCGAGCAGCCGGTCTCCTGCTGGCGGCCGCTTACCCGGTGACCGCGAGCCCCCCGTGGAGGCGGGGCTTCGCCGGTAGTCGATGCCCAGCTCCGAGACCGTCCGGAAGATCCGCCCGCGAGGTTCCGTCCCCCGCAGCGCCAACGGAGCCAGGCGCCGCGCGAGCCGGGTGCGGGCGAAGCGGATGAGCGGGTTGCTGCGGGTACCGATCATGAAAGCGCGGTCGGTGAAGCGCAGCACGCTCCGGCCGACCGGGGCACGCTCGATATCGTACGTCTCCAGCAGCTCCGCCGGAGCCCGGCCCCGGCACACGAGGGCGAGCTGCCAGCCCAGGCTCAGGGCGTCCTGGATGCCGGTGTTCATGCCCTGGGCGCCGGCCGGGCTGTGGATGTGGGCCGCATCCCCGGCGACGTGGCGCCGTCATGAATCCACGGTAGTGCTCAGAGCCTCCGGGCGATTCGAGCGGCCGGCCTTGCAACCGGTACCCAGGTACAGGCTTACCGTCGGAGATGTCCCCGCACCGTGCGGGGGCCCCAGGACGGGAGTGGCCACCATGACGACCTGGGTACCGGCATCCTGCACGCTGCCCACCACCGAGCAGCCGCTGCGGGTCGCGGAATTCGACGCGCTGTTTGCCGAGCGGCTGAGAGAGACCGCGCGGCCGGAGCCGTTGCGGCTGCTCTTGGTGCTCACCGGCGGGCCGGGCATCGAGGACGACGTCCGCGACCTGGTGGCCCGCGAGAGCGGCTGCTGCTCGTTCTTCACCTTCACCGTAAGCGCCGGCACAGAGCAGATCCGCCTGGACATCGAGGTCGACGCGGCGCACGAGGCCGTGCTGGACGCCCTCCAGGAGCGGGCCACCACAACCGGCCGGCGGGACCTGCCGTGACCGGCGACGCCCTACGCAGCGGGCAGGTCGCGGACGCGGCCGGGGTGAACATCCAGACCCTGCGCTACTACGAGCGGCGCGGCCTGCTCGCCGCACCCGACCGCAGCCCCGGCGGCCACCGCCTCTACGGCGAGGAAGCAGTCACCGTCCTGCGGGTCATCAAGGCCGCCCAGCGCCTGGGCTTCACGTTGGACGAGGTCGCCGAACTGCTGGAGGCCGGCCGCCACCGGCACGGCCGATCCGTCTCCGGCCTCCAGGACCGCGCCGCAGCCAAACTGGCCGAGGTCGACGCGAAGATCGCCGACCTGACCACCATCCGCGCCGCCCTGATCACCGCCGTCGACGCCGGATGCGACGACCTGACCGAGTGCGCGACCAGCCCGCGCTGCCCCCTGCCCTTCACCGACCTCGCCGAGGAGAACCGCCATGCCCGACCTTGCTGCTGACCCCGCCCCGCGCCGCACCCCCAAGGCGCTCGCCTCCCTGGCCTGGCTGGCCTGTCTGGCGTGCTGCCTGCTGCCCGCCCTGATCACCGCGGGCGTCGTCGGAGCCGGCGCCTCCGCCGTGGTGGGCTGGCTGCCCGCCGTCGCCCTCGCCCTGGCCGCGCTGGCCGGGGCCACCTGGTGGTTCGGCCGCCGCCGCACCGCCTGCGGCTGCGGCGCCTCTGACCAGGGTCGATGTGGCTGCGAGACGACCGCCGACCCACTGACGATCAGCAGCACCGGCCGTAAGCAGGCTCACCGAGCATGACTGTCCTGCGTTCCGTCGCCCTGTTCGTTGTCGCCGCCCTGTTCGAGATCGGCGGCGCCTGGCTGGTCTGACAAAGCCTGCGCGAACACAAGGGCTGGGTCTGGATCGGAGCAGGTGTAGCCGCTCTCGGCCTCTACGGAGTGGTGGCCACCTTCCAGTCCGACGACAACTTCGGGCGCATCCTCGCCGCATACGGCGGGATCTTCGTCGCCGGGTCGATCGCCTGGGGCATGGTCGCCGACGGTTACCGTCCCGACCGCTGTGACGTCATCGGCGCCCTGGTGTGCCTCGCCGGCATGGCCGTCATCATGTACGCCCCGCGCAGCCACTGGCCTGCTCCTCACCCGCAGCAACTCAGCAACCGTCCAACGCACGACTTGGGCGGGCTGGGCCGGAATCTCACCGCACAGCACGACGCAGACCGGTGACATAGGCGCACGGTGCCTCGCCCGAGTCGCGCGGAACGAGGATCGAGCGGATCTCCGCGAGCGTCAGGCCGGCCGACCGGGAATCGCGGATGAGGGCCGGCCGGGCGCCGGTCCGCGACGGATGGTCACGGTAGCCACCCGCCGTCCTGGGCGGCGCAGGCAGCGGTCCGGCCTGCTCGCAAAAGCGGATCGTCCTGGGCGTCAGATCGTTCGCGACGGCCCGTTCTCCGATGCGCATACCGCCGAAGCTACGCCTTGACCTTCCAGTGCGCTGGAAGGTCTACCGCCGGTCGCATCCGCAGTGACCTGGGAGGATACGGCCATGCGCATCACGGTTCTGGCAGTGCCCGACTGCCCCAACGCACCACTGGCGCGCGAGCGAATCGAGCAGGCACTCGACGGACGAGCCGTCGTTCTCGAACTGGTGGAAGTCGCCGACGAGGCGCAGGCCGCACGGCTCGGCATGACCGGCTCCCCCACCGTCCTCATCAACGGCAACGACCCCTTCGCCGTCCCCGGGGCAGCAGCTTCCGTCTCCTGCCGCCTGTATCGCAGCCCGGACGGGCGGACCGAGGGGGCACCGAGCGTGGCCGACCTGCAGCGGGCGGTGTACGTCGCAGAGGCTGGCCATGACTGCGACTGCCCGCCCATGCAGGGAGACCCGAAGCCTCCTCCCTGAGTCGGCGAGACAGGCGGTTCGGCCTCTGCGGAGACCGTATCGCCTGTATCGCCCGTACCCTTCGTGGTGTCTACGGCGTCACATAGCGGGCGCCAAACCACTGGAGGCAATACCCCGTGCTGATTGCTCAGCGTCCGTCCCTGACTGAAGAGGTCGTCGACGAGTTCCGCTCCCGGTTCGTGATCGAACCGCTGGAGCCGGGCTTCGGCTACACCCTCGGCAACTCCCTCCGCCGCACCCTCCTCTCCTCGATCCCCGGAGCGGCCGTCACGTCCATCCGGATCGATGGCGTTCTGCACGAGTTCACCACCGTGCCGGGCGTCAAGGAGGACGTCACCGACCTGATCCTCAACATCAAGCAGCTGGTCGTCTCCTCGGAGCACGACGAGCCCGTGGTGATGTACCTGCGCAAGCAGGGCCCGGCCCTGGTCACCGCCGCCGACATCGCCCCGCCGGCCGGTGTCGAGGTGCACAACCCCGACCTCGTCCTCGCCACGCTCAACGGCAAGGGCAAGCTGGAGATGGAGCTGACCGTCGAGCGCGGCCGCGGTTACGTCTCCGCCGTGCAGAACAAGCAGGTGGGCCAGGAGATCGGCCGTATCCCGGTCGACTCCATCTACTCGCCGGTTCTCAAGGTCACGTACAAGGTCGAGGCCACCCGTGTCGAGCAGCGCACCGACTTCGACAAGCTGATCGTCGACGTCGAGACCAAGCAGGCCATGCGTCCCCGTGACGCCATGGCGTCCGCCGGCAAGACGCTGGTCGAGCTGTTCGGGCTGGCCCGCGAGCTGAACATCGAAGCCGAAGGCATCGACATGGGCCCGTCCCCGGTGGACGCCGCCCTCACCGCCGATCTGGTCATGCCGATCGAGGAGCTCGACCTCACCGTCCGGTCGTACAACTGCCTCAAGCGCGAGGGCGTCCACTCCGTGGGCGAGCTCGTCGCCCGCTCCGAGGCCGACCTCCTCGACATTCGCAACTTCGGTGCGAAGTCCATCGACGAGGTCAAGGAAAAGCTCGCCGGCATGGGCCTCGGCCTCAAGGACAGCCCGCCCGGATTCAACCCGACCGCCGCTGCGGACGCCTTCGGCGCCGACGACGTGGACACGGGTTTCAGGGATACCGAGCAGTACTGAACGCTGCGCTGCGCCGGACATGGCGACACTGCGCGCACGGGGACAGGAGAACCTCCACTCCGCCCGCTGGGCGGCCTCGACCGGGTCCGCGCCCGCGCGAGCTGACCCGCTCATCGCCGTCGCCCGCAGAACATCTGGCTGCACGGCAAGGAGGCTGCCCCGGGGCCCTCTCAGTCCACTTGCTCCTGACCGCCGAGGGCACCCGCGTCTCGACCACTGCGAGTGGACCGGTGCCGAGGCCCACCGGGAGGCAGCGAACGCCGGAAAACACGACAGGATGACGAGATCTTCTCCAGCACCGGGCGAAACGGTTCGGCCACGGAAGGTGGTACCGCCTTTCACCACTCCCGGTCCGGCCGCCGGGGTGATGCGATCGTGCTGAGGCACCCACCGCGGGTGTCCCGCTCCGTCGGGGAAACGGGTGTCCCGCTCCGTCGGGGAAAGGAGATGACACGGGCAGTGGATCACCCGTCCCGGTCTCCGGGTACCGTCAGGGGTATGAGTCATCCGCACCCCGAGCTGAAAGCCGCCCCACCCCTTCCCGAAGGAGGGCTGCGGGTCATCGCCCTGGGCGGCCTAGGTGAGATCGGCCGCAACATGACCGTCTTCGAGCACGCCGGCAAGCTGCTCATCGTCGACTGCGGCGTGCTGTTCCCCGAGGAGACCCAGCCCGGCGTGGACGTGATCCTGCCGGACTTCACCTCGATCCGGGACCGGCTGGACGACATCGTGGCCGTCGTACTCACCCACGGCCACGAGGACCACATCGGCGGCGTGCCGTACCTGCTGCGCGAGCGGTCCGACATCCCCGTCGTCGGCTCCAAGCTGACGCTGGCGTTCCTGGATGCCAAGCTCAAGGAGCACGGCATCCGGCCGCGCACGGTGCGGGTCCGGGAGGGCGACCGCCGTGGCTTCGGACCCTTCGACTGCGAGTTCGTGGCGGTCAACCACTCCATCCCGGACAGCCTCGCGGTCGCGATCCGCACCCGGGCCGGGATGGTGCTGCACACCGGCGACTTCAAGATGGACCAGTTCCCTCTCGACGACCGCATCACCGATCTGCGCGCCTTCGCCCGCCTCGGCGAGGAGGGCGTGGACCTGTTCCTCACCGACTCCACCAACGCCGAAGTACCCGGCTTCACCACCTCCGAGCGTGAGCTGAACCCGGCGATCGAGCAGGTGATGCGCACCGCGCCGCGCCGGGTCATCGTCTCCAGCTTCGCCAGCCACGTGCACCGAATCCAGCAGGTCCTGGACGCCGCCCACCAGCACGGCCGCAAGGTCGCCTTCGTCGGCCGGTCGATGGTCCGCAACATGGGCATCGCCCGTGACCTGGGCTATCTGAAGGTCCCCTCCGGTCTGGTCGTGAGCACGAAGGAGCTGGAGAAGCTCCCGGACCACAAGATCACTCTGGTGTGCACCGGCTCCCAGGGCGAACCGATGGCCGCGCTGTCACGGATGGCCAACCGCGACCACGTGATCCGCATCGGCAAGGGCGACACCGTCCTGCTCGCCAGTTCCCTGATCCCCGGCAACGAGAACGCCATCTACCGGGTGATCAACGGACTCACCCGGTGGGGCGCCCACGTGGTCCACAAGGGCAACGCCAAGGTGCACGTCTCCGGGCATGCCAGCGCCGGCGAACTCGTCTACTGCTACAACATCGTCAAGCCCCGCAACGTCATGCCCGTGCACGGCGAATGGCGCCACCTGCGGGCCAACGGCGACCTCGCCATCCGAACCGGTGTCGACCCCGAGCGGGTCGTCATCGCCGAGGACGGCGTCGTCGTCGACCTGGTCGACGGGCGCGCATCCATCACCGGCAAGGTCCCCGCCGGCAACGTCTACGTGGACGGCATGGAAGTCGGCGGCGCCACCGAAGCGTCCCTCAAGGACCGCCTCACCCTCGCCTCCGAGGGCGTGGTCACGGTGGTGGCGATCGTCGACGCGGACACCGGCGCCCTCGCCGAGGCCCCCGACTTCCTGGCCCGGGGCTTCGTCCACGACGACACGACCTTCGAGCCGGTCATCCCCGTCATCGAGAAGACCCTGGCCACCGCGGCCGAGGAAGGCGTCGGGGACGCGCGCCAACTCGAACAACTCGTCGCCCGCGCCGTGGCGAACTGGGCGTTCCGCGCCCACCGCCGCAAGCCCCTCATCATCCCCGTCATCATCGACGCCTGAGCCACGGCCCGGCAGCACGGTCCCCGTTCCGGTCGCGGCCCCGCCGGCATCGAGGTCGGGCACGGGAGTCAGCAGCCACCCCAGCAGGCCGGGGTGGCAGCGCACCATAATGAGTCATCGGGAACACATCCTAGACTGGAGGCGGGAGAACCCGCAGTTCACGGGGGTTCTCCCGCTCTGGGGTCGGTCTCTGGAGCGGCCGGAGCGTCAAACGTGCGTCACGGTCACGCCAGACGACGGCGTGCGGGACCGCGCCCACGTGCACACCGCCGTCACCCGCGACAAGACCACCGGTACGACCGAGGTGACCACGCTCGCCGACGGCGTCACAGCACCACCTCATCGACCAGATCCAGCAAGCAAGCGAGCGGGAATGGGCGCTTGACCGAGTGGAATACCGTTCAGGGGCTCTGTGGTGCCATAGCATCTGCCCGGCACCGGGCTTGGCGTGGGCCCCTCGCGCACCCGGGACGGCACCCTGAGCACCAGCGAGCGGCGAGGAGTCACCGTGACCGTATGCGGGCCTGACGGGGACGGTGAGCCGACCCCTCGTACTCCGGAGAACGGGAATGGCCGGGGGAGGGCGATGACCTTGGCGGGGACGCTGGCGGCGGCGGAGAGCGCAGCGCCCGTGGAGTCACTCGACGTGGTCGCGCGCATGCTCAAGGAGCAGCTCGGGGCCGCGTCGGTGTCGTTCCTCATCATCGACTTCGCCGGCGGCTCGGTCGTACGGCTGGGGGCGGCGGGCAGCGTCGAGACCGATGAACCCGCCCGGCGCATCACGCTGCGGGACACCCTGTACGACGACGTGATCCGCACCCAGCGACCGAGCGTGGAGGACAAGGGCGAGGGCGCGCTGGTTCAAATCGTCGCCCCAGTGACCAACCGCGGGGACGCCATCGGGCTCCTCGAACTGTTCCTGCCCGCGGCGCCGGACGCGGAGGTGATGCGGGCGATCGGCGAGACCGCGCACGCCCTGGCGTACATCGTCATCGCGAACCGGTCCTTCACCGACGTGTACCAGTGGGGCCGCCGTACCACCCCGCTGAGCCTGGCCGCGGAGATCCAGCACCGGCTGCTCCCGGCGTCACTGGCGTGTGAGGCGGCGCAGTTCGCGGTGGCCGGGGCGCTGGAGCCGGCCGACCACGTCGGGGGTGACACCTTCGACTACGTGATCAACCGGGACACGGTCCAGCTCTCCGTCACCGACGCCATGGGTCACGATGTCGACGCCGCGCTGCTGGCCACCCTCCTGGTGGGCGCCCTGCGCCGGGCCCGGCGGGCCGGTGCCGACCTCGCCGAACAGGCCCGCCAGGCCGACCAGGCCATGCGCGAACACGGCCGCCAGAGCTACGTCACCGGCCAGCTCCTGCGTATCAGCCTGATCGACGGCAAGACCGAGTTCATCAACGCCGGGCACCCCTGGCCGCTGCGGATGCGGGACGGACAGGTGCGGGAGATCGCTCCGGAGATCGATAGGCCGTTCGGCTTCCATGCCCCTCACAGCTACCGGGTCCAGTCGCTGGACCTGCGGCCGGGCGACCGGCTGGTGATGCTGACCGACGGCATGCTGGAGCGCAACGCAGGCAGCCTCGATCTGTCGGACCTGATCGTCCGCACCCGCGCGCTGCATCCCCGCGAGGCCGCTCGCACCCTCATCGCAACGGTCATCGACGCCCACCACGGCCACCTGCGGGACGACGCGACCGTCATGTGCCTTGACTGGCACGGCGTCGGCCACGCCCTGCGGGACGCCGACACCGGAGCCGACCTCGCCGACGCCTCCGCCCGGCGGGCGGGGCGGACCGTTCCTGGGCGATGACTCGGGAACTTCTCCGGCACCCCGCTTCATGGGCAGGTGGAACGGGGTGCTCTGCCCCAGGCGACCGCGTCACTGGGGCAGGCTCCTGCGGCGGCGCAGGCCAGGCCGAGGAGGATGCGGCCGGGACGCCAATCGTGTGCCGCTCATGGTCGAGCACGTCGTGGCCACGCCATCCCCTGATGTCTTCCGCCTCGAACACAGGGCCCCCTCCATCGCAGGTAGGTTGAAGACCGCTGTCTCGTCTTTCTCTCTCCTCCGTCCTTGCCTGCCCGCGGAGCGCCGCACCCTGGAGAGCAGCCGACTTGCAGACCGGACGGCGGACGGCTTTCAAGCGCCCAGACGATCCACAGCAGCACGGACCGCTGGTCCGGCGCGAGGAGGAGCACGGCCAGGGGGATGCAGGTGCCGGCGATGATCAGGAAGACGTTGGCGTGGTCGAGGCGTCGCAGAAGAGCCTCGCCGAGCGGTCCCAGGTGCCACGGTGGTAGATGGCGCTCGTCGCGAACAGCAGCCAGGCGGTGATCGAGTACACAGCGCAGGCCAGGGCCGCCTGCGGAGTACTGGCCAGGCAGATGAGTACGACGCCCGCGATCAATGCGGCGGGGACCATTCCGGCATGGAACCAGCCACGCAACTTCGGCTTGATCGGTTCGGCCAGGTCGGCCACCCGCTCCACCAGAGCAGTAACCGAGTGAGCCCCCTTCCCCGCATGGTCGCCTGGTGATTCGTCGGGTAGCCCGTCTGCACGGCGCTCTCCACGCGCTGACACGACGTGACCACATTCGACTTCAGCGGCGTCGCGGGACACAGCTTCTCGTCCTCCCCCGGGGTCCTGGGTGTCACTGGCAACCATGCGGTCATGCTAGGAAACCTCACCCGGACACATGACGGGAGGTCGGTCCAGAACCCCAGAGCCACGTGGCCGGGCCCGGGCCGGTTCGCCACCGGGTGTGAACTCCAACCCCGTCGCCCTACCGCCAATTGGGCCTGCCGAAGCCGAGTAGAACGGCTGGTCATGGGAACGATCAGGGCTTACGAACGGGCATCTCCGCTCGCCTACGCGCAAGGATCGCCGATGCTTCCTGAGGTCCGCCCCCACGTATCCGCTGCCCTGGCACACCAGTTGGAACATCAATTGGGTCTGGCTTCGTGTCTCGAAGCCGCCCATCTCGATGTGGAGGGCGTCGCCGGCGTCGCAGTCGTCGCAGCCGCCCACTCCGATGGCTATGCGGCCACCGGCCATCTCCTCGGGCTGCTGGCCGCGCTGCCTGCCCCCACCGCGGCAGGAGAACGCTTCTGGTCGGACCTGTGGAGGTCTTCGGGCACGGCGTACCTGCTGCCCGTGAACATCAAGTCTCTGGTGCTGCGTTCGCTGGCAGGAGAGGGAACCGCCCTGGCCCGGCAGGTCCTCTCGGCCGTCGATGAGATGACCCCGCCCCAGCGCTTCGCGGCCGGGGAGGTGATCGGTCAGGCCCTCGTCGAGTCCGACCATCTGCCCGACCTCAAGACACAGGTCATCGGAGAACTGTGGCTCCGAGATCTCGAACTCACCGCCTGGCGCGTCCTGCACGCAGACCGCAGGTCGGACGATCCGGCTGGACGGAAAGCCTTCCTCGACGCCTGGACGAGCGTCTGAACGTCGGCTCCTCCAAGCTGCCCGGTAGCCGCGCCGGACATGCGGCTCCCGTGCCCGACGACGCTGGCAGCGACTGAGGTCGGGAAGTTCCAAGCCGAAGTCGCACAAGCCCAGGGCCTCCACAGACCAGGGGCCGCGCAGCCATTGCTGCGCGGCCCCTGATCCTGCGTCGGCCCGGCACGAGGGCAGGCGCCTTCGTCCAGGTGGCCGGCAGGGCCCGCACGGGCGCGGCCACCGGACGCGGCGCGCGCGACCCCTCGGGCAGGTCTGCGAGGTCAGGCCAGGTTGATGTTCTCGGCCTGCGGACCCTTCTGGCCCTGGGTGACGTCGAACGTCACGGCCTGGCCCTCCTGGAGCTCACGAAAGCCCGTGGAGTTGATCGCGGAGTAGTGCGCGAAGACATCCGGACCGCCGCCGTCCTGGGCGATGAAGCCGAAGCCCTTCTCCGCGTTGAACCACTTCACAGTTCCCGTTGCCATGTCTTATGCCTTCCAGTCGATGAACGCCTCCCACTCCATGTGGAAGACGGAGGTGATCGCCCTGGTCCCTGCGGCACAGCACAGCAAAACGCCCACACCAGAGGCGTGGGCAAGAGGGAATTCCGAACCACGACAGCTGACGCAGACGCTACACGCCCACACACCGTGTCACCAGAGGAAATGATCACACCGCACACGAGACCGTGCGTGCGGTGCCCGCCGACGCTGACGGCACGCTCATCTCATGCCGCCGCCGTGGGGTTCGCCGATTCGGCGGCGCGGCGATATTCGGCGTTGATGCGCTGGGCTTCCTCGAGCTGGTCCTCGAGGATGACGATCCGGCAGGCGGCCTCGATGGGGGTGCCCCGATCGACGAGTTCCCGGGCGCGGGCGGCGACGCGCAGTTGGTAGCGGGAGTAGCGGCGGTGGCCGCCTGCGGAGCGGAGCGGGGTGATGAGGCGGGCTTCGCCGATGGCGCGGAGGAAGCCCTGTGTGGTGCCGAGCATCTCGGCGGCCCGGCCCATGGTGTAGGCGGGGTAATCGTCGTCGTCGAGACGGCCGAACGTGTCGTCTGCTGTCATCGCACCTCTCTGCGGAACGCGTTGAGGGGCCCTGGCGCCGTACTGGCACCAGGGCCCCGAAGGAACTACTACACCATCTGCCGGCCCTGATACTGCACCGGCCCTCTGTTTCCGCGGACCCGACCGAGACTCTGTCGGGGGCGCGGGGATCGCGGTTGCTTGACCGGAGACCACCTCACTATCGATGTCCTGCGGTACCCGGGTCCAAGACTTCCGCCCGGGCGATCCTGATGGTGCTCGGCTCCTCCGTTCTTCCCTCTTGATCAACTACTCACTGGCGGAAACTGCGAACTGCTGGTGGCCTCGAACAGCGCCACCCTTCGGCAGCCGGCCCCGTCGCCCGTCCTGCGTCTGCTCTGGCTTGGAACCCCACTGCCGAACCTCCCGGTGCGCGCGCCCGCAGCCGACGCCTTCACCGAGGTACTGCTCACTGACCTCACTGCTGGGTACTGCGATCCTTCATTTGCGGGTACTGCCACTGCGGTACTGCTCATGGCGGCCCCTGATCACTGCGGGCCACCCGGTCCGGTCGTCAGTCCCGTCGCCGTCCTGCAACCGCTATGGCTTCGGAACTCCACCACCGCACCGTCCTGCCAACTGCAACCGCGTGTACTACTGCCCGGCAGTTCGTCTCTGCCGGGCCTCGCTCGATCTCGGCTACGAGAGAAACCATAACCACAGCGCCGCCCAATGTCTACTCTGACCGACATAGATTTCCGCGCGCTCGAAGGCGAGGTAATCCGCCTCGACCGGCCCATGGTGGTTCAAGGAGCTCCAAGGCTCAGTCCGGCGCCCACCGTGACCCACCGCCGCGCAGCACGTCGGGCCGAGCGTGACGTCGCCGACTGCGCCGCGGCTACGGTCGGCGGGCACCGAGAAGGACGGGCCGCCCACGCATCTGCACTTCCATGTCGCGCGGATCCCGCAGCGCACGCCGGGAATCCCGGAGACGGGGGGATGCACCGGGTTGCGATCGCGGACGTCAGCGCCTGGACCGTGGGCGACTTCAGCTATTCCGATCACTGAGCGACGGCGACGGGAACCCGCTGCACGCAGTGTGGGCCCGACCGGCGTACCGGTCGGGCCCACACTGCTGGTCGGATTCGGCTCGTGCCTGTCTACCTGGTCAGACCGTCGCGGGGGTGCCGAGCATCGCGGAGGCGTGCTGCAGCGAGCCGGGGACGTCCAGAGGCGCGGCCTCGGGGAGGGCGCGGCAGGTGAAGCCGAGCTGAGTCATGGCCCGGAGGACTTCGGCGGCGCTGAAGTCACGGCGGTCCTGGCGGGTGATGACCTGGCCGACTTGCTTGAGGGGGTAGTGGCGGCGGCCGATGATCACGGATTCTCCGACGACCGGTTCGGGCTTGATGCCCTTCATCGATTCCAGCACTCCGCCCTTGGTGAGCTCGAAGGGGAAGCGGGCGATGACGCAGCGCATGTGTCCTCACAGGGGGAAGGGAAGAACGGTCCGACCAGGGGCGGGGCGTTTCAGCGGGAGAGGGCGAGGATGCCCGGGGCGCTGCCTTGCTCGCCCACGACTCGCGGAGCACCGAGCCGACGGGAGCGCATCGCGTGCTCGGCTTCGCCCATCGCGGTCACGGGTGAGGTGAACGATCCGTGGTCGCCGA
This sequence comes from Streptomyces sp. NPDC058145, assembly GCF_042884245.1. Lineage (NCBI taxonomy): Bacteria > Bacillati > Actinomycetota > Actinomycetes > Kitasatosporales > Streptomycetaceae > Streptomyces > Streptomyces sp. NPDC058145. The sequence goes on from NZ_JBHVUH010000012.1 coordinate 258,396, forward strand.
GGATGTCGCGCAGGCGGACGCGATCTGTGTGAGCGCCGCTGTCGCGGACGGCGGTGAGGTCGGTTCGGGTCACCAGGCCGATGCGCTGGTCGTCCTGGTCGCAGACGACCAGTCGGCCCGTGCGTGCGGCGGCCATGACGGCCAGCGCCACCTCGACGCTCATGTCGTCACAGACCTGCGGTCCGGCCGCGTCCATGACCTCCAACGCCGTCCTGTGCACGGGGTTGGCGCCCGCCGGGTGGGGCTGCATCTGAATCAGCGTCAAAGGTGCCTCCTGCAGGCATGGGTCAACTTCCCGATCACGAAGGTTCTAGGCCACCGCGTCGAGGACGGGCCGGCGTACGGGGGCGCGCCGGGTCGCCGAGGAAGGGCGGTGTCGGCCTCGGGAGGAGGCGCTGCGCTTGGGGCGTTCGACCACCGGTGCGGTGATGACGACCGGGATGCCGGACGGGGCCTGGGCGCCGGTGATCCGGCTCAGGGCCTCGCCTCCCGAGCGGATCTGGGTGGTCTGCGGCCGGATTCCGGCGTCCGCCATGAGGCGGACCATGCCGCGGCGCTGGTTCGGTGTGACGAGCGTGACGACGCTGCCGGACTCGCCGGCGCGGGCGGTACGGCCGCCGCGGTGGAGGTAGTCCTTGTGGTCGGTCGGCGGATCGACGTTGACGACCAGGTCGAGGTTGTCGACGTGGATGCCGCGCGCCGCGACATTGGTCGCCACCAGCACGGTGACGTGCCCCGTCTTGAACTGCGCCAGCGTGCGGGTGCGTTGCGGCTGCGACTTGCCGCCGTGCAGCGCGGCGGCGCGCACCCCGCTGTTGAGCAGGTCCTGGGTCAGCCGGTCGACGGCGTGCTTGGTGTCCAGGAACATGATCACGCGGCCGTCGCGGGCGGCGATCTCGGTCGTGGCGGCGTGCTTGTCGGCGCCATGGACGTGCAGGACGTGGTGCTCCATCGTCGTGACCGCGCCGGCCGACGGGTCGACCGAATGCACGACGGGGTCGGTCAGATAGCGGCGAACCAGCAGGTCGACGTTACGGTCCAGGGTGGCGGAGAACAGCATCCGCTGTCCCTCCGGACGCACCTGGTCGAGCAGCGCGGTGACCTGGGGCATGAAACCCATGTCGGCCATCTGGTCGGCCTCGTCCAGCACCGTGATGCCCACGTGGTTCAGCCGGCAGTCACCACGGTCGATGAGGTCCTTGAGCCGGCCCGGGGTCGCGACGACGACCTCGACCCCGCCGCGCAGCGCGCCGGCCTGTCGGCCGATCGACATCCCGCCCACCACCGTGGCGAGCCGCAGCTTGGCGGAGCGGGCGTACGGCGTGAGCGCGTCGGTCACCTGCTGCGCCAACTCACGCGTCGGTACGAGGATCAGCGCCAGCGGCTGGCGGGGCTCGGCACGCTGGCCAGCGGTACGAGCGAGCAGGGCGAGGCCGAAGGCGAGAGTCTTCCCGGAACCAGTGCGGCCGCGGCCCAGGACGTCACGGCCGGCCAGGGAGTTCGGCAGCGTCGCTCCCTGGATCGGGAACGGTACGGTCACGCCCTGCTTGCCGAGTTCGGCCAGTAGAGGCTCGGGCATGCCGAGATCGGCGAAGCTCTCGACGGCGGGCAGCGCGGGGGTGATCGTCCTGGGGAGCGCGAACTCGCCCTGCACTGCGGCGGGCCGGCGGCCGTAACCACCGGAACGGGCCGGGCCGCCGGAACGGCGCGGTGCCGGTGAGCCCATGCGGCTGCCGCTCTTTCCGGCGTCGACACTGCCGTGACGGGAGCGGTCGAAGCGGTCGTTCGTACGGGTGCGGTTCATGCGGAACCTTCCTTGATGCGGCACATATCAAGGAATTCCCGCAGCAATGAGCGGCATGAAGAATTACAAGTATGGACCGGTGGCAAAAGAAAACAGGTCTGGGCCGGCGGAAATATCCGGGGGCGCAGGTGCTGAAATGGGTGACGCGATGGGACGTAAGATCCGGGCGTCGGCTGCGGCGCGGCTCTTCAGGACGCTCCCGCATCACTGAAGGAGGAGCCGCGCGTGGTGGGACTGCGGATTTCTCCGAGTCGTCCCGCAGGTGAAACCGCTGCGGGGGATGTGTGCAGCTGGGGCCCGCACCCCGAAGGATGCGGGCCCCAGCTACGAAATATGCGTCAGCGTCAGGCCGGAACGATGTTCTCGGCCGTCGGGCCCTTCTGGCCCTGCGCGATGTCAAAGGTCACCTTCTGGCCTTCGAGCAGCTCACGAAAACCCTGCGCGGCGATGTTCGAGTAGTGGGCGAACACGTCAGCGCCGCCACCGTCCTGCTCGATGAAGCCGAAGCCCTTTTCCGCGTTGAACCACTTCACGGTACCAGCAGCCATGTCATATCTCCTTCGGGGCAGTACATCGGATCCGCACTCCGCGGACACCGTGTCGCCGCGATGATTACCCCGCCCGGAAATGACCGGAAATACAAAAGCGCTCCCACCCGATAGAACTGGGTGGAGCACTTGAAGTTTCGGGAACCACAACTGCAACTGAGATCGACAGTAGCACACTGGAACGGCGCGTGCACATTACGCATTTCCGCTCCGCTCATTGCGGTAAGAACTCTCACTACACGGTCCGCCAAAGCCTCACTTCGCGAGCACAGATATCGCTCCACTCGGAGTGCGACGTTTCAGGAAGAGCGGTATCACAAAGTGCAACCAAGAATCGACCGAACATGCGGGCGGCCGGCTCCGGCCTGGTCGCGAAGACGGTGTCCTCGCCAGGACCTCGAACGCTTCCTGCCAGCGGGCAGGGTCTACGCCGTGACCTGCGGTCACCGCAAGATCGTTAGTCTTCACACCGATGTGATCAGCGATGGCCGCAGCCTTCCCGCAGCCGACCCACGAGCAAGATCAAGCTCTATGGCTGGAGGTCGTGCTGGTACCAGGTGCCTGACTTGCCGCCGAGATCGGCCGGGGTGGCAGGGCCAACCGGGACGAACCCGGCCTTGGTCAAGACTTTCCGGGACGCGGCATTCTCGTGAGAGGTGGCCGCCCGCAGTGTGCGCAGGCCGTGCCTCGCGGTCGCAATCCGGCACAGTTCCCGGACGGTCGCGGTCGCCACGCCGCGGCCGGCGACCCGCTCCGCGACCCGGTAGCCGAGTCTGGCAGTGCCGTCCTCCAAGTCGTACAGGTTGAACCTGCCGAGCACCGAGCCGTCCTCGGCGACGAGCACGTAGAAGGCGCAGCTGCCGGCCTCCTGCTCGGCCAACAAGGCGTCGTACCCGTCGGTGAACTGGTCGAAGTAGTCGTCGCCGCGGTCGGAGATCGAGGCAGCGAAGTAGGTGCGGTTCGCCCGCTCGAAGGCGAGAACGGCCGGGGCGTGGCCGGGATGCAGCCGCTTCAGCTCGGGCATTGCGCGACTCTACCCAGATCATGGGCTGAGGCCACCTGAGTTCCGCCAGTGGCAGACAGCCCCAAGACCAGGGCACATAACGATCTACGGCTGGAGTACTGGTCCGGAGCCTCCCGCCGATCCGCTCCCCCGCGGGCCGTACCGACGCCGGCCGGTGCAGCGGCCGACCTCTGTCGTGCGGGGAGCGAGCTGAGGTGTGCGCGATTTCGATGGCCCTGGGAGTGCCGGAGGTGAGGGAGTCGCCGGAAGAGGCCGCCGACGCAGGCGATCCCCCGCCGGGGCAGAGACGACCGCACACACGGAGCGCGCGGCGTCCAACGGCTCCTGCATGCCGGCCACGATGCAGGCGAAGCCAGTGCCCTGCGAACCGGCACCCCGCGTCATTCCTAAGGAATCCGAAACTCGAATTCGGGACGGTCCCACGGCACGGCGGGCGGGTTGGCGAGCGCGGTCCCGATCCGCACTGCACCGACACGGTGGTAGAAGTCCTCGGCGGGAAGATGCGACACGACCTTGACACGGTCGAGCCCGGCGGCACGGGCCTCGGACTGCATGTGCGCGACGAGCAGTCGTCCAATACCCCGGCCCTGCGCTTCGTCGGCGACGAACAGCAGGTCGAGCTCCGGTGGGGCGAGGACGAGCGAGTAGAACCCGAGGACCCGGCTCCCATGCTCGTCGGCGCCGACGGCTACGAAGGCACGGTGGGCCTCGATGTAATCAGGGCCGACCCGGTAGCCCGCGACCGCGGATGCGTACTTACCCTCGTAGGCGCCTGAGCCACGCACGAGCCGCGTGAGCCGTTTGGCATCCCGCGCGACGGCCCTCCGTATCGTGATCGGCCGGCTGATCGGGGAAGTGCGTGAACCCATCGGGAGAGTATTTCGCATCGGAGGGTGCCTTCGTGCGGCGGGTCGGCTGCTCGGGCAGGCGTTCCCGCACCGTTCCCGGGAACCGCTCGCCCAGGCCCTGATCGACCACGTCACCGCCGCCGAATGGGTTGCCGGCCAGCAGCAATGGACGCCCGCTGCGGAGGAGCTGGGGAACGGGGTGGTCGACGGCTGCTTCCCCCGGGCCTGCCGCGGCGAAAGCCAGCCTGTGCGGGGACGGCCTCGTGAGGCGGATCATCCTCGACCTGTTCACCGGCCCCGGCGGCCGGAGCCGGCCACGTCCCGGGGGGAACCTCACGGACGGGAGGCGGGACCGCTGCGCAGGAGGGCGAGTTCCCGGTTCATCTCCACGAGGAAGCGGGTGACGACGCTCAGCTCCGCGGGGCTGAAGCGCTGCCGCGCGGCCTCGGTGCCGCGGGCCAGGGGCTGGAAGAAGTCCCGGGCTACGCCTCTGGCCGCCTCCGCGTAGTGCAGATGGACGACGCGGCGGTCGTCGGCCGCGCGGACGCGCCGGATGTGCCCCGCCCGCTCCAGGCGGTCGAGGCAGGCGGTCACGGCGCCGGAGGTGAGGTCGAGCTGCCTGCGCAGCCGCCCGGGCGTCATGGGCCCCTCCTCGGGATCGGCGTCCAGGATCGCGACGAGGGCCTGGACGTCGGTGAGGTGGAGGCCCTGGGTCTGGGCGAACTCGTGGGCGATGCGGTTGAACTCGCCGTTGAGCCGGCGCAGAAGGACCGCGAAGGACTGCAACCCCGTGGGGTCGTCCCCCGGAAGAGGCGGCGAGGCGTGTTCGGTCCCGTACATCGCCCCAGTATATGGTTACTCAATCATTGAGATACTTGACGACTGACTTACTTGGTCGCACCCATACTTCGAGGAGACGCATGAGAGCGACACCCGGCTGGACGCGTTGGCTCGTGCCGCTCGTCCTGCTGTCCGTCTGGCTCGGCGTGGGCGGAACGCTCGGTCCCTACGCCGGGAAACTGGGCGAGGTCGCCACCAACGACCAGTCCGCGTTCCTGCCGCAGAGCGCGGAATCGACCAAGGTGCTCAAGGCCCGCGAGGCGTTCGACCAGGCCGAGACCCTGCCCGCGATCGTCGTCTGGACGGCGGACGGGAACCGAATCACGGACGACCGGCGCGCGACCGCCACCCGGGCCATCGGCGCACTCGCCGGGCGGACCGGGATCGTCGGCGCGCCGTCTCCCGCGCTGCCCTCCGAGGACGGAAAGGCGTTGCAGGCCGTCGTCCAGCTGAGGCCGGACCTGGGCGACCGGTTGCCCGACGTGCTGGACGCCGTGCGCGGGGCGGCGCGGAGCGTGCCGGGTACGACGGCGGAGATCGCCGGCCCGGCGGCGAGCCAGGCCGATCTGGGGGACGCGTTCGCGGGCATCGACGGGCTGCTGCTGGGCGTGGCGCTCGGCGCCGTGCTGCTGATCCTGCTCCTGGTCTACCGGAGCGTCCTGCTGCCCTTCGTGATCATCCTCGGTTCGGTGTTCGCCCTCGGACTGGCGTGCGCGGTCGTCTACGCGCTGGCCGACCACGACGTGGTCCGGGTGGACGGGCAGGTGCAAGGCATCCTCTCCATCCTCGTGATCGGCGCCGCCACCGACTACGCGCTGCTGCTGGCCGCGCGGTTCCGCGAGGAACTGGCGACGGGCCTGCACCGTGCCCCGGCCGCGATGGCGGCGGTGCGCAGGTCCTTCGGCGCGATCACCGCTAGCGCCGCCACCGTGGCACTCGCGCTGCTGGCCCTGCTCGCCAGCGACCTCACGAACAACCGCGCGCTCGGGCCGGTCGGCGCCATCGGCATCGTCTGCGCCGTGCTCTCCACGCTCACCTTCCTGCCGGCCGTGCTGGCGCTGCTCGGCCGCGGCGCCTACTGGCCGTCCCGGCCGCGGGAGTCGGACGCCTCCGTGGAGGGGCACGGCGTGTGGCACCGCGTCGCCGGCAAGGTGGGCGCCCGCCCGCGCGCGGTCTGGGTGGTGACCGCGCTCGGCCTCGCCGTGCTCGCGGCCTTCTCCCCCTCGCTGTCCGCGAAGGGAGTGCCCCTCGACGAGATCTTCGTGAACGACGCCCCGTCGGTCGCCGCCCAGAAGACGCTCGGCGAGCACTTCCCGGGCGGGTCCGGCAATCCGGCCGTCATCATCGCCGACGCCGGCCGTGCCGCCCAGGTGACCGCCGCGGCGAAGGGCACCGACGGCGTGGCGTCGGCGGCCGCCGTCTCGGCGTCCGGGCGGCCCGGTGGCGGGGCGCCGAAGGTCGTGGACGGGCGGGTCCGCATCGACGCCACCCTGAAGGCCGCGGCGGACAGCGACGCCGCCAAGCGGACCGTCGAGCGGCTGCGCGCCCGGGTGCACGCGGTGCCCGGGGCCGACGCGCTGGTCGGCGGCTACACGGCCCAGCAGTACGACACCCAGCGGACCTCCGCCCGGGACCGTACCGTCATCGTGCCCGTCGTGCTGGGGATCATCCTGCTGATCCTCGTCCTGCTGCTGCGCTCCCTGCTCGTGCCGGTGCTGCTGGTGGCGACGGTGGCGCTCAACTTCCTGGCGACGCTCGGCGTCTCGTCGCTCGTGTTCAAGCACCTGTTCGGCTTCGGCGGCGCGGACGCGTCGGTGCCCCTGTACGGGTTCGTGTTCCTGGTGGCGCTGGGGGTCGACTACAACATCTTCCTGATGTCCCGGGTGCGGGAGGAGGCACTCGTCCACGGCAACCGGCAGGGGGTGCTGCGCGGTCTGACCACGACCGGAGGGGTGATCACCTCGGCCGGGGTGGTGCTGGCCGCGACGTTCGCCGCCCTGACGGTGATCCCGCTGGCCTTCCTGGTGCAGATCGCGTTCATCGTGGCCTTCGGCGTGCTGCTGGACACCTTGGTGGTCCGCTCGCTGCTGGTCCCGGCCCTGATGCTCGACATCGGCCCGCGGGCCTGGTGGCCCAGTGTCCTGCCTCGTGACGGTGCGGCCCCCGTGCCCGGTGCGCGTGAGGCGAACGGGGTGGAGGGCGCCGGGGTCTGAGGATGCGCGCTCCGGTGACCTGGACGAACCTGGGCGAGTGAGGCGACCGGGTGACGTGAGGGGTGACAATCGTTGATGTCCGCACAACACAGGGACAGCGAGGACGACGACGTCCGGCACGCGTTCGGCGACGCCGTCAACATGACGGCCGGCGAACTCGAGAAGTGGCTGGAGACCGACGAGTCGAAGAGCGTGGGGCAGAGTGACGGCGGCGAGAGCGTCGGACACGAGTCCGGACGCCGGATCGTCACCCTGCTGCGCAGGAAGAAGGCGGATCTCGGCGAGGACGACATCGCCCACATGCGCAAGGTGGTCGGCTACGTCAGACGCCACGTCGAACAGCGCCCCGGTGGCGACATCACCGACACCAGATGGCGCTACTCACTCATGAACTGGGGTCACGATCCCAAGAAGTGACCGGCCGGCGGCCGGGCCTGGACGAGCTGGCCTTCACCACCGAGATCATCGTCAGCGAGCTGGTCACCAACGCCGTCCGCAACCCGGGCGGCCCGGTCGGGCTGCGGCTGACCAGGCACGACCGCCTGGTCTACGAGGTCACCGACCCCAGTCAGTCGCGCCGTATCCGCGCCGGGCCCGGCCGTCCGACGAGGGCGGGCGGGGCCTGTTCCTGGTCGCACAGATGACCCACCGTTGGGACAGCCGCTACCACCCCGGCGGCAAGACCATCTGGACCGAGCAGCTGCTGACGTCCGGGTGACGAGCGGGCGCGTACCGCCGCGCCCGCCCACGGGCGCGGCCGGAGAGCCCCGTCGACCCGGCCGACCGCGCTACGGCGTGGCGGGAACCGGCAGACCGTCCCGTCCGGACGTCAGAGGCGCGGCCTCCTCGTGCTCGCGGCGACCTTCCTGCCGGGCCACCGGCTGGTCGTGGAGCTGTCCAACGACGAGCCCCTGGCCGACGAGCACAACGCCCTGCTGCCGCCGGACGCGTTCCACCTGCCGGTGGGGCGTCCCGTCACCCACAAGATCTACCGCGACGCCGCCCATCCGTCCCGGCTGGTGCTGCCGTTCACGACGGTCTGAGCGCGGCTCCTGACCTCGCGGGCCGCGTCCCGGAGTTCCGGGGCGCGGCCTACAGGTCGTCCGGGGTGCCCAGGCCGGTCAGGGCTCCCACCGGGTCCAGGTGGGGGGTGCCCCGGGGCCACCAGTCCTCCTGGCCCGGCTCCGACTCGTAGGCGTACCACAGGCCGTCGCGGCCCAGGCGGAGCTGGACATGGCCGCGTGGGTGGGTGAGGTGGTTGCGCCAGGGGCGGAACGCCGGGAGGTCGGCGGCGAGCAGCAGCGGGCGGGCCCGGTCGAAGCGGCCGGCCGGCGGGTCCCAGGGGTCCTCCAGGACGGCCAGCCCCTCCGGGCCGCCCTGCCGCCAGGCGGCGACCGCGCGGGCCAGGTCGGCCGGGGTGCGTCCGACGGCCGCGGCGAGCGTGGCGTACAGCGCGCGGCTGGCGGCGGTCAGGCCGGAGCCCGGACGGGCCGCGGCGAGCCGTACGGCGTCCTGCCAGAGCGTGAGTTCACCGACCGGGTCGTGTCCGGTGGTGAGCAGGGCGTGCGCACGGGCGGCGGCGTCGGTGGCGAGCTGGTCCAGCGCGAAGGGGTCCGGGCCGCCGGGCGCCGCCGGGTACACCGGCGGCTGCTCGGGGTGCGGCGGCGCGGGCAACGGCTGGGGCGGCGGCGGCAGTCGGCGCGGGGCGAGGGCGTCGGTGGCGCGGACGCCGGGCAAGGACCGCGGCGCCCCTTCCTGGGCGGCGCGGGCCGCCCGGGCGGCGCTGCGGCGGGACAGCGCGTCCAGCAGCTCGCGTTCTCCGCGGCCGCGCAACAGGAGCAGTACGAAGGGGTCGGCGTCGAGCAGGCGTGCCGTCTGGTAGCAGAGGGCGGCCGCGTGCTTGCAGGGGTGTCCGGAGTCGGGGCAGCTGCAGCGCGGGGCGAGATCGCCGGGACCGGGCAGCAGGGGCACACCGCAGTCGGCGAGGGACTCGGGCAGCTCCTTGTCGAGCAGGGCCGCGATATGGCCCGGCCGGTCAGCGGCCGCGTCCAGGAACCGCTCCCAGTCACCGTCCTCCAGTGTGCGCAGGCGTACCTGCACCCGGTACGGACGCGGGCGGCTCCCCCGCACGTACGCCAGCACCAGGCCCGGGGTCACGGTGATCGCGTCCACGTTGCCCGCGTCCGCGTAACCCCGGCCCCGGACAAGCCTCTTGACGTCCAGCGCGCCCCGCTCCAGCGCGTCGACCCAGGCGTTGCCCCACCAGGCCCCGGCGAACGCGGACTCCTCCGCCGGAACGGCCGGTGGCGGGAACGCCGGGAAGGTTCGGCGCAGTTCGGAGTCCCGGTGCGGCGTGGCCATGGTGCTGGGCACCTGCGGAGGCGCGGCCGCGTGATCGTCCGGGCGGGCGGGGGTGCCGGCGTCACCCGGCTCGTGCGGGATTTCCGGGGTCTCAGGCGTATCCGGGGCCTCTGGGCTGTCCGGGCTGTCCGTCCAGGAGGGCATGCGGAAGGCGCCGTTCAGGAACTGCCGCATGTCCTGGACGGCTTGGGCGCGTGCGGCCCGGGGTGACTCGCCGGGCTGCCCGGGTCCGGCGGGCTCCCTGGACGGCTCGGAGGCCCGGCGCGCCGATGCGCGGCCCCCGCGCTGTGCACCGCCTTCCGCCGCCCGGGCCCGCGACGCCTCCCGCCGAGCGGCACGCAGCGCCTCCCGCGCGACATCGCCGGGGCGCCCTCCGGCGGACGGGGTCCCGGTGACGGACGGGGGCGCGTCGGTGGTCAGGGACGCGTCGGTGGTCGGGGGTGCGTCGGTGGTCGGGGCCGCGTCGGTGGGACGCAGTGCCGCCCTCGCTACGTCGGCGGGGCGGGGCTCAGCCGTGGTGGAGGGTCCCGCGCCGGACTCGGCGCCGGGCGCCGGCGCGGTGGTGGGCGGTGGGCTCTCCGGTTCGGGTGCCGTCTCGTTCCGTGCGGTCCCGGTGTGCCGGCGTGCCGCTCGCAGGGCCTCGCGGGCGGCGTCGCCGGGGCGATGCTCCCCGGTCGTCATGAGGTCCTCCGCAGTGAGACCAGATCGGACAGTTCGCGATCCGTCAGTTCCGTCAGGGCGGACTCGCCGGAGCCGAGGATGGCGTCGGCCAGGGCTCGTTTGGCGGCGAGCATCTCGGCGATGCGGTCCTCGACCGTGCCCTCGGTGACCAGGCGGTGGACCTGGACGGGCTGGGTCTGGCCGATGCGGTAGGCGCGGTCGGTGGCCTGCTCCTCCACGGCCGGGTTCCACCAGCGGTCGAAGTGGACGACATGGCCCGCGCGGGTGAGGTTCAGACCCGTGCCGGCCGCCTTCAGCGATAGCACCAGCACCGGGGTCCCGCCGCTCTGGAAGCGGTCGACCATGCGCTCGCGCTCCGGCACCGGCGTACCGCCGTGCAGGAGGTCCACGGGGACCGCGCGGGCGGACAGGTGGGCGGTGATGAGCCGGGCCATGCCGACGTACTGGGTGAAGACGAGGACGGAGCCGTCCTCGGCGAGCACGGTGTCCAGCAGCTCGTCCAGCAGGGCGAGTTTGCCGGAGCGGGCGGCCAGCCGGTCGGCGCGGGCCTCCTCCTTCAGGTACAGCGCGGGATGGTCGCAGATCTGCTTCAGGGCGCCGAGCAGTTTGAGGACCAGGCCGCGCCGGCCGATGCCCTCCGCGGTCTCGATGGCCAGCATGGACTCGCGCACCACCGCCTCGTACAGGGCGGCCTGTTCACGGGTGAGCGGCACCGGGTGGTCGGTCTCGGTCTTGGGCGGCAGCTCGGGGACGATGCCGGGGTCGGACTTCTTTCGGCGCAGCAGGAAAGGGCGGACCAGCCGGGACAGCCGCTCCACCGCCTCCTGGTCCTCGCCGTTCTCCACCGCGCGCGCGTGCCGGGCGCGGAAGGACTTCAGCGGGCCGAGGAGACCGGGGGTGGTCCAGTCGAGCAGGGCCCACAGTTCGGAGAGGTTGTTCTCCACCGGAGTCCCCGTGAGGGCCACACGCGCGGGTGCCGGGATGGTGCGCAGCGCCTTGGCGGTCGCGGAGTACGGGTTCTTCACGTGCTGCGCCTCGTCGGCGACGACCATCCCCCACGGCTGCTCGGCGAGCCGCTCGGCGGTGGAGCGCATCGTGCCGTACGTCGTGAGGACGAAGCCGCCGGCCAGGCCGCCCAGGGTGCGGTCGGGTCCGTGGAAGCGGCGGACCGGGACGCCGGGCGCGAACCGGGTGATCTCGCGCTGCCAGTTGCCCAGCAGGGACGCGGGGCAGACCACCAGGGTCGGCTCGGTGCGGGCCCGCTTCAGATGCAGGGCGATGAGCGTGACGGTCTTGCCGAGGCCCATGTCGTCGGCGAGGCAGCCGCCGAGGCCGAGGGAGGTCATCAGGTCGAGCCAGGCCAGGCCGCGCAGCTGGTAGTCGCGGAGGGTGGCGTCGAGTCCGGCGGGCGGTTCGGCCGGGCGCAGTCCGGCGGTGAGGCGGTCGCGCAGGGCGGCCAGCGCGCCGGCGGGGACGGCCTCGACGCTCTCGCCGTCCACCTCGGCGGTGCCGGTGAGGGCGACGGACAGCGCGTCGACCGGGTCGAGCAGGCCCAGTTCGCGTTTGCGGGCCTTGCGGACCAGGGCCGGATCGACCAGCACCCAGCGGTCCCGGAGCCGTACGACCGGCCGGTGGGCCTCGGCGAGCGCGTCCATCTCGGCCTCGCTGAGCGGTTCCCCGCCGAGCGCGAGCTGCCAGCTGAACCGCAGCAGGTCCTCGCTCTCGAAGAACCCGGTGCCGTCGGTCGCCGAGCCGGGCGCCGGGCGCACCACGGCGGTGGCGCTGAGGTCGCGGGCGAGGTCCCGGGGCCAGTGCACGGCCACCCCGGCGGCGCCGAGCCGCGCGGTGGCCACGCCGAGGAGATCGCCCAGCTCCTCCTCCGACAGGGCGAGGACGTCGGGGACGTCCTGCTCGGTGAGCCGGTGCAGCGGCGGCCACACCCGGGCCGCGCGCCGTACGGCGAGGGCGGCGTCCACATGGGCGCGCGGGCCGAACGCCGCGTCCGCCTCGCCGGCCCACAGGGCGGCCGCGTCGGTCATCAGAGTGGGATCGGCGAGGCTGTGCACCTGCACGATCGCGGCCCCGGCGGCGCGGGCGCCCTCGACGGCTCCGGCGTCGAAGACGTCGTACGCGGACAGGTCGAGGCGCAGCGAGATCCGTACGCCCGCGTCCATGCCGGCGGCGACCTCCGCGGCCCACTCGTGGGCGTGCGGCAGGGACTGGGGCTCTCGGGCGGCGAAGGGCCGGCCCGCGGTGTGGGCGGCGGCGGGGGTGCGGGGCAGGGTGTCGGCGACCGCGTCCAGGAAGGAGCGGACCAGCGCCTCCGGCTCGGGCAGCCGCAGCGGGCCGGGTTCCGGCAGCGGGACGGCGTGGCCCTCGGGCGGCAGGGCGGCGGCCACCGCGCGCAGATGGGTGATGTCGCCGGGTTCCAGCGGACCGGCCCGCCAGGCGTCGTGGCCGCCGGGGGTCAGGCCGGGCAGCAGGCGGCCACGGGCGACGAGGCGCAGGGCGTGCAGCGCGGCGGCGCCCCAGCAGGCGGTGGCCGGGTGGGCGGCGGGGTCGCGCCGGGCCCGTACCAGCAGGGGCAGTGCCTCGGCGATCGACAGGGTCAGCGCGGGCACCTGCCGGCGGCGGGCACCCGCTCCGTGGCGTCGTACGACGGTCAGCTCTTCGACGGCCGGCGCGCCGGCCCCGTCGGGGGCTCCGGTCCCGTCGTCGGTGGGCAGCGGGCCGCCCTCGGGGTCCCAGAAGGCGATCCGGCTCTCGCGCGGGAGCGGCGCGGGCAGGTAGACGGACGCGAGGCGCACCGGTACCGGGTTCCCGGTCGGGCCGGGCCCTCCCGCGGGTCCCGCGACCGCGGCCGTGCCACCACTCATACGTTCTGCCACCTCCCGCCCGGGTCCTGGACCTGCCGGACGCCCTCGACTCTACGGGCGGGGTCTGACAACCGGGTCCGGCCGCCGGGCCGCGGCGGTGCCACGGTCCCGGCGGCCGCCCGGGACCGCGCTACGGGACCGTGCGGGAGACGACGTACACCATCGGGAAGTTCGGGTCGGCCATGTTCACGAGCACGTCCTGGGTGGGCGCCGGGTTCTTCTGCGGATGAGCCAGCCCCCACCACGGGCCGGGTCCGGTGAAGTTCCAGCCGGAGACCTTCCGGTCGCGGGCGCTGATCGGCTCGGCGTCCTTCTTCAGCTCGTCCCGGCGTACGCCCATGGCGCCCAGGAAGCTGTCCAGGCCGGCGCTGTTGGTACGGAACTGTATGTACAGCCGGCTGGTCTTCCAGTTGTTGGTCTCGTAGTAGGCGATGTAGTCGGCGGGGTGCGGTACGGCCACCTGGTAGAGGCGGCGCTGCACCTTGGAGGGGAAGCCCGGGGCGAGGCCGGTCGCCGAGTACTTCGCCTCCTTGTCCTTGCCGCTGCTTCGGCTCTGGTTGGCGGAGATCACCAGATAGCCCGCCGGGACGCCGATGAGCAGCACGATGATCAGCAGGGTGAGCACCCTGCGTTTCGCCTTGTGGCGGGGGTCCTCCACGGCCCGGCGCGGCTCGTCCGGCGGCGCGGCCTGGTGCGGCAGCGATGTGGTCATGCGGTGTCCTGGTCGCGGCGGGCCTGCGCGTACCGCTCGTAGCGCTCGTAGCGCTCCACCCGGCGCCGCTTGGCCCGGCGGAACCGCCGGGCGACCAGCCGGGCGAGGTCGGCGGCGCCCACCATGCCGGCCTCGGGACCGAGCTGGGCGCGGGTGATGCGGGCCTCGGGGCGGTAGCCGCGGCCGGTGAGGTGGCGCTTGAAGGCGTCCCGGGCGGGGCCGATGAGCAGGTCGTCGGCGGCGCTGACGCCGCCGCCGATCACGAAGCAGGACGGGTCGAGGGCCGCCGCCAGGTTGGCGATGCCGACGCCGAGCCACTGGCCGATGTCCTGCAGCAGCTCGATGCACATGGCGTCGCCCTCGCGGGCCAGCTCGGTGATCATCGGGCCGGAGATGTCGTCGATGGCGCCCTTGACGTGCTCGATGATCCCGTAGGCCACCGGGGAGTCGGCCGCGGCCAGCTCCTTGGCCTCACGGACGAGCGCGTTGCCGGAGCTGTACTGCTCCCAGCAGCCGCGGTTGCCGCACGGGCAGCGGTGGCCGCCGGGCACCACCTGCATGTGGCCGAACTCACCCGCGACGCCGTACTTGCCGCGCTTGACCTGGCCGTCCTCCAGGATGGCGCCGCCGATGCCGGTGCCGAGGGTGATCATGACCAGGTGGTCCTCGCCGCGTCCGGCGCCGAAGCGCCACTCCGCCCAGGCGGCGGCGTTGGCGTCGTTGTCCACCAGGACCGGTACGGACAGGCGGCTGGCGAGGCGGTCCCGCAGGGGCTCGTTGCGCCAGGACAGATGGGGCGCGAACAGGACGCGGTTGCGGTCGGCGTCGACCCAGCCGGCGGCGCCGATGCCGACCGCGTGCACGTCGTGCCGGTCGGACAGGTCCAGGACCAGCTCGGCGATGGTGTCCTCGACGACCTTGGGGCTCTTGGACTTGTCCGGGGTCTCCGCGCGGAGCTTCTCCAGGATGTTGCCGTCGGCGTCCACCACGCCCGCCATGACCTTGGTGCCGCCGATGTCGATACCGACCGTGGGCACGCGGGGCGCGGTCAGGTGCGAGCGGCGTTCCCTTGTCCCGACCGTGCGCAGCACGGGGGCTCGGCGGGAGCCGATGGGGGCGGTGAGGTCGCGGTAGGTGCTCATCGTTGCTCGATTCTGCCTCACCGTGGGGGCAGGTGCCGTACACGGCCGCGGACGGACGGGTGCGCGATCAGTGCAGGAACCGGTCCGTCCGGTCCGGTCGCGCCCACGCCGTGAAGCCGCAGAACGACACGGCCCCGCGCCCCTCAGCCACGCTGCAGTTCATGGCGTAGAGCGTCAAGGTCGGAGCCGCCGGCCATCTGTTGGGTCAGCTCGTCCAGGGTGATCTCGTCCCTTGTGTGATTGCCCACCATCGTGCCCCGCCGCAGCAGGACGAACCTGTCGCCCACCAGGTACGCGTGGTGCGGGTTGTGGGTGATCAGTACGACGCCCAGGCCCTCGTCGCGTGCCGCCGCCACGTACTTCAGCACCACGCCCGACTGCTTCACACCCAGCGCCGCCGTCGGCTCGTCCAGGATCAGGACCTTGGCGCCGAAGTGGACGGCGCGGGCGATCGCCACGCACTGGCGCTCGCCGCCGGAGAGGGTGCCGATGGGCTGGTCGACGTCGCGCAGGTCGATGCCCATGCGGAGCAGGGCCTCGCGCGTGGTGCGGCGCATGAGGTCGATGTCCAGGCGCTTGAACGGGCCCACGCCCTTGCGGGGCTCCGAGCCCAGGAAGAAGTTGCGCCAGACCGGCATCAGGGGAACGACGGCGAGGTCCTGGTAGACCGTGGCGATGCCCCGGTCCAGGGCCTCGCGCGGGGAGGAGAGGGTCGTCTCCTCGCCCTCGATGCGCAGGGTGCCGCCGTCGTGCCGGTGCAGGCCCGCGACGATCTTGATCAGGGTGGACTTGCCGGCCCCGTTGTCTCCGAGGACGCAGGTGATCTCCCCGGGATGGACCTCGAGGGAGACGCCTTCGAGGGCGCGGACGGTGCCGTAGTGCTTGCTGACGTCGGTCAGCTCGACGAGAGAAGTCACTTGTTGGCCTCCGCGCGCTTGCGGACCCAGGCGTTGAGCAGGGTCGCGAGGAGCAGCATCGCTCCGAGGAAGAACTTGAACCAGTCCGGGTTCCACTCGGCGAAGACGATGCCCTTGCTGGTCATGCCGAACAGGAGCGCGCCGACCGCCGAGCCGACGGCGCTGCCGTACCCGCCGGTGATGAGGCAGCCGCCGATGACGGCCGCGATGATGTAGATCAGCTCGTTGCCGACGCCCTCGCCGGACTGGACGGCGTCGAAGGAGAAGAGCAGGTGCTGGCCGGAGATCCAGGCGCCGAGCGCCACGCCCATGTAGAGGCCGATCTTCGTCCTGGCGACCGGGACGCCGACCGCGCGTGCCGCGTCCTGGTTGCCACCGGCCGCGAAGATCCAGTTGCCGGCGCGGGTGCGCAGCAGGATCCAGGAACCGAGGGCGACCAGTCCGAGCCACCACAGGATGGTGACCTTGAAGTCGAGGCCGCCGACGGTGAGGGTCGAGGCGAAGACGGCGTGGGCGCTCGGGAAGCCCTCCATGTCGGCGATGGTCTTGGTGGAGACCGTGTCGTCGATCAGCTTGGTGAAGCCGAGGTTCATGCCGGTCAGCATCAGGAAGGTGCCGAGCGTGATGATGAAGCTGGGCAGTTTCGTACGAGTGAGCATGAAGCCGTTGAAGGCGCCGATCGCCAGGGTGACCAGCAGTGATACGCCCACACCGACCCAGGTGTTCGCCGTCATCTGGTAGCTGAACATCGACGAGACCAGCGCCGAGGACGTCACCAGGACGCCGGCGGACAGGTCGAACTCGCCGCCGATCATCAGCAGCGCCACGGGGACGGCCATGATGCCGATGGTCGAGGAGGCGTACAGGACCGTGCTGAGGCTGGCGGCACGCAGGAAGCCGTCGGCGGCGAAGGCGAAGACGACGAAGACGGCGAGCGCGCCGACCACCGAGCCCAGCTCCGGGCGGGCGAGCAGTTTCCGCAGGGGCGAGCTCCGCAGAAGTCTCTCGTCCGGCGCCTGTTCGAGCGTGGCGTTCATCGGGTGCCCCGCTCGGTGTAGTCGGCCAGCGCGGCGGCCTGGTCCTTGGTGACGATCTGCGGGCCGGTCAGCACGGGCCGGCCGCCGCCGAGGACGTCGCCGTTGTACTTGTACAGCCAGAGCAGGTCCACGGCCTGGTAGCCCTGGAGGTAGGGCTGCTGGTCCACGGCGAAGCCGAGGGTGCCGTCCTTCAGCTCGGCGGCGACCTTGGCGTTGAGGTCGAAGGTGTCGATCTCCGCCTTGCTGCCCGCACCCTTCCTCGCCTGCACCGCGGTGTCGGCGTAGGGGGCGCCGAGGGTGACGACCGCGTCGACGGAGGTGTCCGCCTGGAGCTTGGCCTCGATCGCGGACTGCGTGTCGGGCATGTTGGTGCCGTTGACGTACAGCTTGCGCACGGTGCCGTGGAAGGTCTTGGCCACACCGTCGCACCGCTGCTCGTGGCCGACGTTGCCCTGCTCGTGCAGGACGCACAGCGCCTTCTTCTTCCCGCGCTTGTTCAGCTCCTCGCCGACGGCCTCGCCGGCGACGGTCTCGTCCTGGCCGATGTGGGTGAGGGCGCCGAAGGCCTTGGACTCCTCGGAGCCGGAGTTCACGGTGATCACCGGGATGCCGGCCTTCTCGGCGCGGGCGACGGCGGCCTTGAGGGCGTCGGGCTTGGCGAGGGTGACGATGATGGCGTCGACCTTCTTGTCGACCGCCGCGTCCACCAGCTGGGCCTGCTGCTGGGCCTCGTCGTCGTGCGAGTACAGGAAGTTGATGTTGTCCTTGAGGGCGGCCTGCTTGGCGCCGCTCTGCACGATGTCCCAGAAGGTGTCGCCGTCTCCCGAGTGGGTGATCATCGCGAAGGTCCAGCGGGGGGTGTTCACCGCCGCCCGCCCCTGGGCCGCCGCGGCCTTGCGGGCGTCCTCCGCCCGTTTGCCGCCGGTGCTGCTGCACCCGGCGAGGGACACCGAGAGTGCCCCTGCCAGCGCGATGCCTACCCAGGTCCGAAACCGTGCCACGAGGCCGTGCCCTTCTTGCCGTGTCCGTCCGTACGCAAGGGGCCGGCGATCATCTCGGCGGCCCCGAACACTCCAGTATCGAACACGGGGAACACCCATGACACCGCCGGGGAGTCCCTGCCCGCCAACTTGTCCGGACATTGCGACGTGACGCGGGCCGGGCGATCAAGGGCGTGCGGGCCCTGCGATCAGGGGCGTACGAGCCGGCGGCTCAGGGGCGTACCAGGAGCTGGAACTCGAAGGAGTAGCGGCTCGGACGGTAGGTGTGGTCGCCGAACTCCACCGCGCGGCCGGTGTCGTCGAAGGTGGTGCGCCGCATGGTGAGCAGCGGGGCGCCCGCCGTCTCGGAGAGCCGCTCGGCCTCGGCGGCCGTGGCGCCCCGGGCGCCGATGGACTGGCGGGCGCTGTGCAGGGTGATCCCGGCGGAGCGCATCAGCCGGTACAGACCGGTGGCCTCCAGCCGGCCGGTCTCCAGGTCGAGCAGGCCGGGCGGCAGGTGGTTGATCAGGTACGCCATCGGCTCGCCGTGCGCGAGGCGCAGCCGCTCGACGCGGTGGACGTCGCTGCCCTCGGGCAACGCGAGCGCGGCGGCGATCTCGGCGGAGGCGGGGACGACGGTGTTGACCAGGACCCTGGTCTCGGGCCGCTGCCCGGCCGCCTCCAGATCGTCGTAGAGGCTGCTCAGCTCCAGGGGGCGCTTGACCTGGCTGTGCACGACCTGGGTGCCCACGCCCCGGCGGCGGACCAGCAGGCCCTTGTCGACGAGGGACTGGATGGCCTGGCGGACGGTGGGCCGGGACAGGCCGAGCCGGGCGGCCAGCTCGATCTCGTTGCCCAGCAGGCTGCCGGGCGTGAGGCTGCCGTGCTCGATCGCGGCCTCGAGCTGCTGGGAGAGCTGGAAGTACAACGGCACCGGGGAACTGCGGTCCACACGGAGATCGAGTGAGACGGTCGGGTCCACAACTGGTTTGGGCACGGGCTCGAGCGTAGCCGCGTGCCCGGTTGACGGGAAGTCGTGTAGTCCGGTTGTCCGGACATTGCGATTGACAGGGTCCGGGGTCCGCCCTCACTTTGTTTCCATGCGCATCGGGGTCATCGGTACGGGCCGCATCGGCACCATTCATGCGAACACGCTCAGCCGCAGTCGCGAGGTCGGGTCGCTGATCCTGACCGACGCGGACCCGGCGCGGGCACAAGCGCTTGCACACCGGCTGGGCGAGACGGCGGCGCCAGGGGTGGACGAGATCTTCAGGTGGGGCGTGGACGCGGTGGTGATCACCACGGCGACCGCGGCGCACGCCGAGCTGATCGGCCGGGCGGCCCGGTCCGGCCTGCCGGTCTTCTGCGAGAAACCCATAGCGCTCGACCTGCCGGGCACCCTGCACGCGCTCGCCGAGGTCGAGGCGGCGGGGACGGTGCTGCAGATGGGCTTCCAGCGGCGTTTCGACGCGGGCTACGCGGGCGCCCGGGAGGCGGTGCGCTCGGGCCGGCTCGGGCGGCTGCACACCGTACGGGCGATGACCTCCGACCAGTCCCCTCCCCCGCCGGAGTGGCTGCCGCTGTCCGGCGGTCTGTTCCGGGACACCCTGATCCACGACTTCGACGCGCTGCGCTGGGTGACCGGCCGCGAGGTGACGGACGTGTACGCGACCGGCTCGGACGCCGGGCCGCCGATGTTCCGCCAGGCCGGGGACGTCAGCACCGGCGGGGCCCTGCTCACCCTGGACGACGGCACGCTCGCCACGGCGACGGCGACCCGGCTGAACGGCGCCGGGTACGACGTCCGGATGGAGCTGGCCGGGGAACGGGACACGGTCGTGGTGGGCCTGGACGACCGTACGCCGGTCGCGTCCACCGAGCCGACCGGGCCACCGGCCGCGTCCAGGCCCTGGACCGGGTTCCTGGAGCGGTTCGGGCCGGCCTACGAGGCCGAGCTGTGCGCCTTCGTCGAGGTGCTGCGCGGTGAGCGGCCCAATCCGTGCGACGGCCAGGAGGCCCTGCAGGCGCTGCGGATCGCCGAGGCCTGCGAGGTGTCCCGGCGGGAGCGCCGCCCGGTGCGGCTGCTGGAGATGCAGGACCGGGTCCAGCCGTCGTACGGCTGAACCCGTGCCCCTCACCGGCACGGCCGTCTGCCTGGGCCGGTGCCGCTCACCGGCGCGGCGGCCCGTCCGGCCGGGCCGGTGGGGTTCACCAGCGCACGGGAAGGCTGCGCATCCCCCGCATCAGCAGGCCCGGCAGCCACTCGCCCGGGGAGCCGTCGAGGGCGAGGCCGGGGGCGCGCTCCAGGAGGGTGCCGATGGCGATACGGCCCTCCAGGCGGGCCAGGGGCGCGCCCAGGCAGTAGTGGATGCCGTGGCCGAAGGCGAGGTGGCCGCGGGCGTCGCGGCGGATGTCGAACCGGTCCGGGTCGGCGTAGCGGTCGCCGTCACGGCCGGCGGCGGTGAGCCCGATCATCACCGACTGGCCCTTCTCGATCACCGTGCCGGCGATCTCCAGGGTTTCGGCGGCGTACCGGTACGTGCCGGTCTCCACCGGGCCCTCGTAGCGCAGCATCTCCTCGACGGCACCCTCCAGGAGGCCCATGTCGGCACGCAGGGCGGCGAGTTGGTCCGGGTGGGCGAGGAGGGCGTGGACGCCGTTGCCGACGAGGTTGACGGTGGTCTCGTGGCCGGCGATGAGCAGCAGATAGGCCATGCCGCTCAGTTCCCGCGAGGAGAGCCGGTCGCCGTCCTCGGCGGTGGTGCGGATCAGGTCGCTGAGCAGGTCGTCGGTGGGGCCGGCGCTCCGCTTGTCCTCGATCAGGTCCCGGAGGTACCGGGCGAGGGCGACGACCGCGTCGTACTCCGTGTCGGCGCTGGTCGGTGCGACGACCTCGGTGGAGATCCGGCGGAACTCCGCGCGGTCCATGTCCGGGACGCCGAGGAGTTCGCAGATGACGGTGAGGGGCAGCGGGTAGGCCATCGCCTCGATGAGGTCGGCGCGGCCGCGCGGCAGCATCTCGTCCAGCAGGTCGTCGGTGATTTGCTGGATCCGGGGGCGCAGCCGCTCCACCCGGCGCATGGTGAACGCGCGCGTGACCAGGGAGCGCAGCCGGGTGTGCTGGGGCGGGTCGGTGACCAGCAGGTACTTGCCGATCTTCTCCTCGTCCAGCAGGGGCGAGCCGATCCGGGCGGTGTCCTTGGCCAGCCGGGGATCGGCGAGGGCGGCACGCGCCTCCTCGTACCCGACGACCAGCCAGGTCAACTGTCCCGTGTCCGCCCCGCCGAGCCGTACCCGGTGCACAGGCCCCTGCTCGCGCAGCTTCGCGTAGTACGGATGCGGGTCCGTGCGGAACGCGTCCCCGAACTCCCTGAGATCGATCACCGGTCGCCTGCCCATCGCTCCCCTTCCGGACTCCCCCGAGGCGCACCGGGGACGTCCCCCGGTGCGGTGCCTGCAAGGTGCCAACGCGCGGGACGGGCGCTCAGTGCCCATCGCCGCCGGTCCAGGTCAACTCGCGCGACATTCACGTGACTTCACGGGAAACTCCGCAAGATTGTCATTGACATGTCACGCTCTACGCGCGTCATCATGAAGGCATGAGATTCCCCCCACGCGCATCTCGTATCAGTGTCGCCGCCGCTGCCCTGTCCGCCCTCCTCGTGGGTGGCGCCGTCTCCGCCACCACGGCGGACGCGACGGCCGCCTCCGTCGGCAGCATCTGTTACGGCGACCTCCCCTCACAGGCACACGACACGCTCGATCTGATCGACAAGGGCGGGCCGTTCCCCTACTCGCAGGACGGGACCGTCTTCCAGAACCGGGAGAACGTGCTGCCGAGTCAGCAGAGCGGCTACTACCACGAGTACACCGTCATCACGCCGGGCTCCCCCACGCGCGGCGCACGCAGGATCGTCACCGGCGAGGAAACCCAGGAGGACTACTACACCTCCGACCACTACACCACGTTCGACCTCGTCGACTTCGGCTGCTAGGTCGTACCGGCATCGTCCGTACGGCGACGAGAAGGCCCCCGGCGCACCGCGCCGGGGGCCTTCCGCCGTCCGCCGGCGTCCCGGGCCGCTTCACACGGTGGCGAACCCGAACCGCGACGGCGCCATGTCGACGGCGGCGACGGCCTTGTACAGCTCGTCGTTCAGGGACGTGAGCCGCACGGCGTCCGGCGTCGCCCGGTCCCGCTCCCGCATGATCTCCTGCGAGGCGCGCAGGATCGGCACCAGGTCCTCGACCTTGAGGCCCTTGCCGTCCAGATAGGGCAGCGCCCAGAAGTCGAAGTCGTACAGCGGCAGCCAGACCGATTCGGTGACCTTCTCGAACATCACGTCGCACCAGTTCGCCGCCTCACGGGAGTTCATCGTGTGGTGCGACCAGTTGTAGGCCTCGCCCTCGATGCCGTGCAGCTCCTTGCGCTGGTAGACCGGGGCCTTGGGGTTGCCCCACCACGGCTGCGCCCGCCAGAAGGTCGGGCCGGTCTCGTTGAGGAAGTCGATGGTGTTCTGCACCGTCCGCTCGTTCTCACCGGGGAAGCCGACGATGATCGACGCGAAGGTGGTGATGCCGCGCTGCTTCAGCTGGGCGATGCCGTTGCGGTACTGGGCGTCCTGCGCCAGCTTGTTCATGGCGGCCAGGATGTCCTGGTCGCCGGACTCGATGCCGAGGAAGACCCCCCGGCAGCCGCTCTGCGCGGCCAGGTCGAAGGTCTCCTCGTCGCGGGCGTTCGAACAGCGGAAGTAGGAGTACCAGTTGAGCCCCAGGTCCTCCTCGATCAGCATGCGGCACAGCTCCTTGAACCGCTTGGGCGGGACGTTGAAGGTGTCGTCCACGAACACCAGGTTCTTCACGCCGAGTTCGGCCATCGAGCGCAGCTCGTGCCGGACCGTGTCCACGGACGCCGTGGTCAGCGCGCCCGCGCGCATCGGGTAGTCGCAGAAGCTGCACTTGAACGCGCAGGACCGCGCGGTACGGGTCTGGGCCGTGGTGCCGATCAGCTCCGGGCTGAAGCCGGACCAGTCGATCGCGGCGTGGTCGATGTTGTTGGCCTCCGGCTTCTTGGGCCCGGCGACCCAGCGGCCGGCGTCCGACAGCGTGACCGTGTTCGCGATGCCGTCGAGCGGCGCGCCCCGCCGTACCGCCCGGACCAGCTCGACCAGGGCGCCCTCGCCCTGGGACTCCACGATGTAGCTGTCGGCGCCCATGCCGTGCAGGAGATCCTGGGCCATGCCCTCGACGCCGTCCATGCAGATGTTGTCGACCAGCGGGCCGCCGACGACGATGTGCGCGTCCGGCGCGTACGCCCGCACGAAGTCGATGACGGGCAGCACCGGCATGATGTTGACGTAGAACGTCGTCGTCACCGCCACCACCCGCGGCCCGCGCTCCAGCAGGTCGGCCAGGCGCTCCTGCTCGGCGCTGAACAGCGACACGGCCTCGGCGCTCAGGCCCGCCTTGCGCAGGAAGTTGCTCAGATACAGGCCGGCCAGGTTGTGCACCTCGCCCACGTGGTAGCGGTCGTCGCGTCCGGTGGCCCTGTTGCGCAGCGCGCTGAGCCCGTCCATCCAGGACAGGTGGCGGCCGTCGACCTCCAGGTACTCCTTGCTGTAGATCTGCAGCGTCGGCGAACCGGCGCCACTGCCCTCGCACATGGCGCGGTAGTCCTGGAAGTCGCCCTCGTTGTAGCCGATGACGACGCAGTCGAGTTGTTCCATGGTCAGTTCTGCCTTCCGTGTGTCCCAGCGGAATCGGTGCACGCTCGGCCAGGGCCGTACACGTCCAGTGGTCCTCTAGTCGTCGTCCCGGCCGCCGAGCGCGGCCCGGACCAGGTCGTCGACGCTCAGCGCCATGACGGTCTGCGCCACCTCGGCGTCCGTGTCGTCCTCGCCCGCCGCCTCCTCCGGCTCCGGCGTCAGCCCGAACTCCTCGGCCAGCAGACCGGCCAGCGCACGGGGGTTGGGGTGGTCGAACATCAGGGTCGCGGGCAGCCGGATGCCGGTGGCGGACTGCAGGGCGTTGCGCAGCTCGATGGCGGCCAGGGAGTCCAGGCCCATGTCCGTGAACCCGCGGTCGGGATCGACGTCCCCGGCGTCACCGTGGCGCACGGCGGCGGCCTGGGCGCAGACCAGGTCGACCAGCGTCCGCAGGGCGTCCTCGGCGGGCAGTTCCGCGAGGCGCCGGCGCAGTGCGGCGTCGGCGCCCGGCCGGTGGGCGGTCACCGGTGTGCCGCCGCCCGTGGTGCGTGCCGTGACGCGCCGCGCGGAACCGGAGCGTACGGCGAGGCCGCGCAGCACCGGGGCGAGCAGGGAACCGTCCAGTCCGGCCAGGCGTTCGGTGTCGATGCGCAGCGGCACCAGGGCCGGCTGGTCGAGCGCGACCGCCTCGTCGAACATGGCCAGGCCCTCGGCCTCGGAGAACGGTGGCAGTCCGGCGGTGGCCATCCGCTGCTCGTCGCGTTCGGCCTCGACCGGGTCCGGCAGGCCCGAGGCACGGCCGAGGCCGGTCCGCACGGTCCACAGTCCGAAGGACAGCGAGGTCGCGGCGCGGCCGGTGGCGCGGCGGTGGGCGGCGAGCGCGTCCAGGAAGCGGTTGGCGGCGGCGTAGTTGGCCTGTCCCGCGGCGACGGCGAGCCCCGACACCGAGGAGAAGAGCACGAACGCCGTCAGGTCCAGGTCCCTGGTGAGGGTGTGCAGGTTCCAGCCGCCGGCGGCCTTCGGCCGTACGACGCGGTCGAGTTGGTTCGCGGTGAGGTCGCCGAGGGTGGCGTTGTCCATCACTCCGGCGGCGTGCACCACGCCGCGCAGCGGGCGGTCGGCCGGGATCGCCGCGAGTACGGCGGCCAGCGCGGCCCGGTCGGCGATGTCGCAGGCGGCCACCTCGACGGTGGCGCCCAGCGCGGTCAGCGACTCGGCCAGCTCCAGCGCCCCGGGGGCCGCCGCGCCCCGTCGGCTGACCAGCAGCAGGTGCCTGATCCCGTGGGCCGACACCAGGTGCCGGGCGACGACCGCGCCGAGCCCGCTCGTGCCGCCGGTGACCAGGACCGTGCCGTCCGGGTCCCAGGGTGAGGGCCGTTCGGGGGCCGACGCGGGCACCGGGGCCAGGCGCGGCACCCGGATGTCGGCGCCGCGCACGGCGAGTTCGGCCTCGTCGGCGGCGAGCAGGGCGGCCGGGAACCGGTGGTCGGACAGGTCGGCCAGCACGATCCGGCCTGGGTGCTCGGCCTGCGCGGCGCGGACCAGTCCCCACACCGCCGCGTGCGCCGGGTCGACGGTGTCGGTGTCGACGGCGGACCGGGTGACGACCACCAGCCGGGACTTGGCGAACCGGTCGTCCGCCAGCCAGGCGCGCAACAGGTCCAGCACCGAGTGCAGCAGTGTGCCGGTGGCGGCCGGCATGTCGTCGTCGTGGGCCGGCGGTCCGGCGGGGCACGCGAAGAGCGTCACCGGGGGCACCGGCGTGCCGTCGTCCAGGTGTGCCAGGAGCCCGGGAAGGCCGGTGAAGACGGGGACGTCCGGCAGTTCGAAGGCCACGCCGCCCGGTGGGCGCAGTACGGCCCAGCCGTGGGTGTCCGCGCTCGCGGTGCCGAGCGGCAGCGAGTCCCAGCCCAGCCGGAACATGGTGTCCCGCATACGGGTGCCCGCCAGGGTGGCGGCCGCCGCGGCGACCCGCTCGGGCGTGACGGCCCGGACGACCAGCGACTCCACGGTCGCCACCGGGCGCCCCTCGACGTCCGCCAGTTCCAGCCGTACGGCGTCCGAGCCGGCCTGGGTGCCGGCCCCGGCCCAGTCGATGCGCACCCTGAGCCGGGAGGCGCCACGGGAGTGCACGCTCACCCCGGTCCAGGCGAACGGCAGCATCGTCGCGCCGACGTCCTGCGGCCTGCGGTCGCCGAGGAAGTCGGTGGCGCTGAGCGAGGCGTCCAGCAGCGCGGGGTGGATGCGGTACTCGGCCGCCTCGCCGGCCGCCTCGTCCGGGAGCGCCACCTCGGCGAAGACCTCCCGGCCCCGGCGCCAGATGCCGCGCAGCCCGCGGAACGTGGGGCCGTAGTGGTAGCCCTGGCCGGTCAGGTAGTCGTAGACGTCGGTGATGTCGACCTCCTCGGCGCCCTCCGGCGGCCAGGCGGCCGGCCCGGCGCCGGTGGCCCGCGGCACCGGGTTCCCGGCCGGGTCTTCGGCCGCCGGGGACTCGGCGGAGGCCTCCGGCGCCGGGGACTCGGCGGGCGCCAGTACGCCGGTGGCGTGCCGGGTCCACGGCACGTCCGGCCCGGCGCCCTCCTGTCGGGAGTACACGGCGAAGGAGCGGCGGTCGTGCTCGTCGGCACCGCCGACCACGGCCTGGATCGCGACCGCGCCCCGCGCCGGTACCGGCAGCACGGCCTCGATGGTCAGCTCCTCCACGACCGGGCAGCCGGCTTCCTCCCCGGCGCGCACCGCGAGTTCCACGTAGGCGGTGCCCGGGAGCATCACGGTGCCGAGCACGTCGTGGTCGGCCAGCCAGGGCTGCGCCGCGTGCGACAGCCGGCCGGTCAGGGTGACTCCCCCGGTCTCCGGCGCGGCGACCACCGCGGTGAGCAGCCGGTGCGCGGTGTCGTCCTGGCCGTGCGCGGCCGCGCCCGTGAGGGCCGGTTCCGGGTCGAACCAGAACCTGCGGGCCTCGAACGCGTAGGTGGGCAGGTCGACCCGGCGCGCGCCGGTGCCGGCCAGGACGGCCCGCCAGTCGATCGCGGCGCCGTCGGTGTGCAGCAGCGCCAGGCTCTCGGTCAGGGTGCGCGTCTCGTCGGCGCCCTTGCGGGCGGCGGCCACCGCGAGCGGGCGCCGGCCGTCCAGGGTGGCCGCGGTCAGCGGGGCGAGCACCGCGTCGGGTCCCAACTCCAGGAAGCGTACGGCTCCTTGCCCGGCCATCTCGCGTACGGCGTCGGCGAAGCGGACGGTGTCCCGGACCTGCCGCACCCAGTAGTCCGGCGAGGTGAGTTCGCCGGGGGCGGCGAGCCGGCCGGTGACGGTCGACACGAGCGGCAGTAGCGGCTCCGCGAGGTCGACGCCCTTCGCCACGGCCCGGAACTCGTCCAGCATCGGTTCCATGAGCGGCGAGTGGAAGGCGTGCGAGACGTTCAGCCGCGTGGCCTTCGGGAAGCGGGCGGCGAGGGCCAGCACTTCGGCCTCGGTGCCGGAGACCACCGTCGCGGTGGGGCTGTTGACGGCGGCGACGCAGACGCCCGGGGTGAGGTGCGGGCGGACGTCCTCCTCGGCGGCCCGGATCGCGGCCATGGTGCCGCCCGGCGGCAGCGCCTGCATCAGCCGGCCGCGCGCGGCGACCAGACGGCAGGCGTCGGGCAGCGACAGCACACCGGCGACATGCGCCGCCGCCAGTTCACCGACCGAGTGCCCGGCGATCATCGCGGGCCGGACGCCCCAGGACTCCAGCAGCCGGTACAGGGCGACTTCGTGGGCGAACAGGGCGGTCTGCGTGTACACGGTCCGGTTCAGTTCGGTGGCGTCCGGGGCCGCGACGACGTCCCGCAGCGGACGGTCCAGCAGGGGGTCCAGCAGTTCGCTCACCTCCGCGAGGGCGGCGGCGAACACCGGGTGCGAGGCGGCCAGTTCGCGTCCCATGCCGGGGCGTTGGCAGCCCTGGCCGGAGAAGAGGAAGGCCGTCAGGCCGTCGGTGTCCGCGACCCGGCGGTGGACCGGCACGGCCGGGTCCGCGGTGCCCCCGGCCGCGAGGGCGGTGAGGGCGCGCAGGGCCTCGTCGCGGTCGGCCGCGAAGATCGCGGCGCGGTGCCCGAGCGCGGCGCGCGTCGTGGCCAGCGCGTGACCGACGTCGTCCGTCCGCAGCGCCGGGTCGGCGGCGAGCAGGGCCCGCAACCGCTCGGCCTGGGCGTCCAGTTGACCTGCGCAGGCGGCGGACAGCAGCAGAGGCACCGGAGTCGGCGCGGTCCGCTCGGCGGTCCGCACGGGGCCTTCGGGCGCTTCTTCCAGGATCACGTGCGCGTTGGTGCCGCTGAGCCCGAACGAGGAGACCGCGGCCCGGCGCGGCCCGGCCGCCTCCCAGGTCCGTGCCGTGGTGAGCAGGCGGACGTCGCCCTCGGTCCAGTCCACCTGGCGGCTGGGCTCGTCGGCGTGCAGGGTTTTGGGCAGTTCGCGGTGGCGCAGCGCCATCACCATCTTGATGACGCCACTGACGCCGGCGGCCGCCTGCGCGTGGCCGATGTTGGACTTGACCGAGCCGAGCCACAGTGGCCGTCCCGGTGTACGGTCCTGGCCGTAGGTGGCGAGCAGCGCCTGCGCCTCGATCGGGTCGCCGAGCCGCGTACCGGTGCCGTGCCCTTCGACCACGTCGACGTCGCGCGGGGCGAGACCCGCCGCCGAGAGCGCGGCCCGGATCACCCGCTGCTGCGCCGGACCGTTGGGCGCGGTAAGCCCGTTGGAGGCGCCGTCCTGGTTGACCGCCGAGCCCCGTACGACCGCGAGCACCCGATGCCCGTTGGCCCGCGCGTCGGACAACCGCTCCAGCACCAGCAGGCCCACACCCTCGCTCCAGCCGGTGCCGTCGGCCGAGTCGGAGAAGGCCCGGCACCGGCCGTCCGGGGACAGGCCCCGCTGCCGGCTGAAGTCGACGAAGATCTCGGGGGTCGGCATCACGGTGACGCCGCCGGCCACCGCGAGGGTGGTCTCCCCGGCGCGCAGCGCCTGGACGGCGGTGTGCAGGGCGACCAGGGAGGACGAGCACGCCGTGTCCACGGTGACGGCGGGGCCCTCCAGACCGAGGCAGTACGAGACGCGTCCGGAGGCGATGCTGCCCGCGCTGCCGTTGCCGAGGTAACCGGCCAGGTCGTCGGGGGCGGTGCCGGGGCGGCGGCCGTACTCGGCGTACATGATGCCGACGTACACGCCGGTGCGGCTGCCGCGGAGCGTGTGCGGGTCGATGCCGGCGTCCTCGAAGGCCTCCCAGGTGGTCTCCAGGAGCAGGCGCTGCTGCGGGTCCATGGCGACGGCCTCGCGCGGCATGATGCCGAAGAACTCCGGGTCGAAGTCGGCGGCGTCGTACAGGAACCCGCCTCGCCGCACATAGGTCCGGCCGGGAACGCCCGGCTCGGGGTCGTAGATCGCCTCGGTGTCCCAGCCCCGGTCCGCCGGGAAGTCGCCGGTCGCGTCGCGTCCCTCGGTGACGAGCCGCCACAGGTCCTCCGCGCCCCGTACGTCACCGGGGAAGCGGCAGCCGATGCCGACGATCGCGATCGGGTCGTCGGTGTGCTCCGGGCGCTGCTCGGAGCGTGGGGCGCCGGCGTCCATGTCGGGGACGGACGTCGTGGCGGTGGTCTCCGTCGTAGTGGACTCAGCGGCCAGGGACGGTTGTCGCGTGGCCGTGAGGCGTTCGTCGAGGACCGTGGCGACGGCCCGGACGGTCGGGTGGTCGAAGACCAGGGTCGCCGGCAGCCGGGTACCGGTCGCCATGCCGAGCGCGTTGCGCAGTTCGACCGCCGCCAGGGAGTCCACGCCGAGGTCGCGCAGCGGGCGGTCCGGATCGATCCCGTCCGCGTCCGTGTGGCCGAGGACGGCGGCCAGGGTGCCGCGCACCTCCTCCAGGAGCGCGCGCCGCCGTTCGAAGCCGGCGAGCCCGGCGAACCGTGCGGCACCGGCCGGCTGCCGGGAGGCAGCCTTGCGGCGCGGTACCAGGGCGCGGAGCACCGCCGGGAGCCGGTCGCCGCGCGCGGCGAGGGCGTGGCGGTCGGTGCGGAGCACGGTGACGTGGGGCTCGCCGAGGCCGAGGGCGGCGTCGAAGAGGGCGCGGGCGTCGTCCGGGTCGAGCGCGGGCAGCCCGAGCCGCGCCATGCGCTCCAGGTCGGCGTCGGTGACCGCACCGAGCCCGGTGTCGGCGGCCCACATGCCGTAGCCGAGCGACAGCGCGGGCAGGCCCGCGGAGCGGCGGTGGGCGGCGAGGGCGTCGAGGAAGACGTTGGCCGCCGCGTAGTTGCCCTGACCGGCGGCCAGCGCGGTGCCGCCCGCCGAGGAGAGCAGCACGAACGCCTTCAGGTCCAGGTCCCGGGTCAGTTCGTGCAGATGCCAGGCGCCCTCGGTCTTCGGCCGCAGTACCGCCGTGAGGCGCTCCTCGGTGAGGTCGGTGGTCAGCGCGTGGTCGGCGACGCCGGCGGCGTGGATCACCGCGGTGAGCGGCCGCTCCGGCGGGATCGCGGCGAGCACCGCGGCGAGCCGCGCCCGGTCGGTGACGTCGCACGCGGCCACGGTGATGTCCGCGCCGAGCGCGGCGAGTTCCTCCCGCAGCCCGGCGGCGCCGGGCGTACCGGGCCCACGGCGGCCGGTGAGGACCAGATGCCGGACGCCGTGGCGGCGGACCAGGTGCCGGGCGAGGAGACCGCCGATGCCGCCGAGCCCACCGGTGATCAGGACCGTGCCCCGCCAGGCGCCGGCGCGGTCCTCGGCCGGGGCGGGCGGCGCCACCGGAACGAGGCGGGGAACGAGGACGGCTCCTTCGCGGACCGCGTTCTCCGGCTCGCCGAGCGCCAGCACCGACGGGTCGAAGGCGGCGTCCGGGCCCGTGTCCGGGCCGGTGTCCGCGTCGACGTCGACATCGACATCGACGAGCACGATGCGGCCGGGGTGCTCGGCCTGCGCGGCGCGCACGAGGCCCCAGACCGGGGCCTGGGTGACGTCGATCGGGTCGCCGGGCCGGGCCGCGACCGCGCGCACCGTGCGCACCACGAGCAGCGTGTCGCCGGTGGTGTCGTCGGCGAGCCAGGAACGCAGCCGGGCCAGGGTACGGGCGGCGACCGTCGCCGCGGCCTCCGGTACGGAAGCGTCGCCGGGCGCGGCGGTGACGGTCCACACCTCGTGGCGCGGGACCGTGCCCCCCGGGCCCTCGGCCGGGAGCCAGTCGAGGCGGTGCGGCGAGCCGCCGGTGCGCGGCGCCAACTGTTCGGGGCGCACGGCACGGCTGGTCAGCGAACGGATGCGCAGCACCGGGGTGCCGTCGGCGTCGGTGGCGGCGATCTCCGTCTCCTCCTCGCCACGCAGCCGGCGCAGCAGCACGCGCAGAGCGCCGCGCCCGGCGGATTCGAGGGTGACCCCGTTCCAGGAGAACGGCAGGAGGGTCGCGCCGTCCCCGCCGTCGGCGACCAGGTCGGCGTGCATCGCGGCGTCGAGCAGCGCGGGGTGCAGCCGGTACGCGGCGGCCTCGGCCGCGGCCTCGGCGGGCAGCTCGACCTCGGCGAAGACGTCGTCGCCGGAGCGCCAGGCGCGGCGCAGGCCCTGGAACGCGGGCCCGTAGTCGTAACCCCGGCCGAGGAGGCGGTCGTAGGCGTCGGCGACCGGCAGCTCGACGGCGTTCGGCGGCGGCCAGGCGGCGAGGGCGGCGAACGCCTCGTGCGCGTCGTCCGCCTCGTCGCGGGCCGTGAGGACGCCGGTGGCGTGGCGGACCCAGGTACCGGCACCGGGGCCCTCGGCGCGGGAGTGCACGGCGACGGTGCGCGATCCGTCGTCCCCGGCGGCACCGACGCTCACCCGCAGCAGCACGCCGGACGGCAGTGGCGCACCGGACGGCAGCGGCAGCGGCCGTTCCAGCGTCAGCTCCTCGATCCGCTCGCAGCCGACGTACTCACCGGCCCGGAGCGCGAGTTCGACGAAGCCCGTGCCCGGGAGCAGGACGCCCCCGAGCACGTCGTGGCCGGCGATCCAGGACGGGTCGGTGGCCGACAGCCGGCCGGTGAACACCACGGTGTCCGGTTCCGGTACGACTATGGCGGCGGCCAGCATCGGGTGGCCGACGGCGTCCTGGCCCGCCGCGCCGGGGTCGCCCAGGGGCCGGGCCGGGTCGAGCCAGTAGCGGCGGCGCTGGAACGCGTAGGTCGGCAGGGACAGTCGGCTCGGCCTACGGCCCTCGAAGAACGCGGCCCAGTCGACCCGGCCGCCACGTGCGTGCACCCGGCCGAGCCCGGCGACGATCGACTCCTCCTCGCCGGTGGCCCGGCGCATGGTGGGGGCGAACGCGATGTCGTGCCCGCCGGCGCTCTCCGGGCCGGCCGCGCTCAGCACCGTGTCGGGCCCGAGTTCCAGCGCGGTGACGGTGCCCCGCTCGGCCAGTGTCCCGACCCCGTCGGCGAACCGGACCGTCTCCCGCACCTGGCGCACCCAGTAGCCCGGCGTGCACAGCTCGGCCGGGTCCGCCGACTCGCCGGTCACGGAGGAGATCAGGGCGAGCTCGGGGGTGGCGTACGTCAGGGTGCCGGCGACCTCGCCGAAGGCCTCCAGCATCGGCTCCATCAGGGGCGAGTGGAAGGCGTGGCTGACCCGCAGCTCGGTCGTCGCGACACCCAGGGCGGCGAACTCCTTCGCGATACGCCGTACTTCGGCCGCGTCGCCGGAGATCACGGTCGACGCGGGGCCGTTGACCGCCGCGATGCCCACGTTCCCGGTGAGTCTGGCCGCCACCTCCGCCTCGGTCGCCCGTACGGCGGCCATCGCCCCGCCCGCCGGGAGCGCCTGCATGAGGCGGCCCCGCGCGGCGACCAGCTTCGCCGCGTCGTCGAGCGACCAGACGCCGGCCACGTGGGCCGCGGTGAGTTCGCCGATCGAGTGGCCGAGCAGGTGGTCGGGGCGCACCCCCCAGGAGGTCAGCAGCCGGAACAGTGCCGTCTCGACGGCGAACAGGGCCGGCTGGGCGTACTCGGTGCGTTGGAGCAGGGCCGGGTCGGCGCCCCACATGACGTCGCGCAGCGGTCGCGAGAGGTGCCGGTCCAGGGCGGCCACCGCCTCGTCGAAGGCCTCGGCGAAGACGGGGAACGCGGCGTGCGCCTCGCGGCCCATGCCCGGGCGCTGCGCACCCTGGCCGGTGAACAGGAAGGCCAGTTTGCCGTCGCGGACGGTGTCGGTGAGCGGCAGGGCCGTCAGACCGCGGATCAGCGTCTCCCGGCCCGTGCCGAGGACGACGGCGCGGTGTTCGAGGGCCGCGCGGCCGGTGGCCAGTGTGGCACCGGCGTCGAGGAGGTCGGTGAGGTCCGGCTCCGTCGCCGCCGCGAACTCGGCGAGTCTGCCGACCTGTTCGCGCAGCGCCTCGACGGAACGGCCGGAGACCACCCAGGGCACGACGGTGCGGTGCGTGGCCGGTGCCGCTCCGGTGCCCGGATTCTCCGGGGCGTCCGCGGGCCCGGCCTGTTCCAGGATCACATGGGCGTTGGTGCCGCTGATGCCGAACGAGGACACCGCGGCCCGCCGGGGCCCGCCACGGCCCGGCCAGGACCTGGACTCCGTGAGCAGTTCCACCGCGCCCCGCGACCAGTCGACCTGGTCGGAACGGGCACCGGAGTGCAGCGACTTGGGCAGCACCCCGTGCTCCATCGCCAGCACCGTCTTGATGATCCCGGCGACGCCGGCGGCCGCCTGCGCGTGGCCGATGTTGGACTTGACCGAGCCGAGCCAGAGCGGGTCCCCGGGCTCGCGGTCCCGGCCGTAGGTGGCGAGCAGCGCCTGCGCCTCGATCGGGTCGCCGAGCCGCGTACCGGTGCCGTGCCCTTCGACCACGTCGACATCGCGCGGGGCGAGACCCGCCGCCGAGAGCGCGGCCCGGATCACCCGCTGCTGCGCCGGACCGTTGGGCGCGGTAAGCCCGTTGGAGGCGCCGTCCTGGTTGACCGCCGAGCCCCGTACGACCGCGAGCACCCGATGCCCGTTGGCCCGCGCGTCGGACAACCGCTCCAGCAGCAGCAGGCCCACGCCCTCGCTCCAGCCGGTGCCGTCGGCGCCCGCGCCGAACGACTTGCAGCGGCCGTCCGGGGCCTGCCCGCCCTGGCGGCTCATGTCGACGAAGGTGTCGGCGGTCGACATCACCGTGACGCCGCCGGCGAGCGCGAGACCGCACTCGCCGCCGCGCAGCGCCTGCGCCGCCAGGTGCACCGCGACCAGCGAGGAGGAGCAGGCGGTGTCCACCGTCAGGGCCGGGCCCTCCAGGCCGAGGGCGTAGGCCACGCGTCCGGAGACGACGCTCGCCAGGCCGCCGTTGCCGAGGTATCCGGCGATCTCCTCGGGCATCGGCCCGAGGCGCAGGCCCCAGTCGTGGTACATCACGCCCGCGTAGACGCCGGTGTCGCTGCCGCGCAGCGCGTGCGGGTCGATGCCCGCGCGTTCCAGTGTCTCCCAGGCGACCTCCAGCAGCAGCCGCTGCTGGGGGTCCATCGCCCGGGCCTCCCGGGGGCTGATCCCGAAGAAGTCGGCGTCGAACTCGGCGGCGTCGTAAAGGAATCCGCCCTCGCGGGTGACGCTCGTTCCCGCGCGTGTGCCGTCCGGGTCGTACAGGTCGGCCGGCCAGCCGCGGTCGGTGGGGAACGGCCCGATGGCGTCGGTCCCGTCGGCGAGCAGCCGCCACAGGTCCTCGGGGGAGCCGACGGACCCCGGATAACGGCAGGCCATGCCGACGATGGCGATCGGCTCGTCCGGCGTCGCTGCCGGGCCGGCGGGACGCGCCGGCGCCGAGGCGGCCGCCTGCTCACCGGCGAGGCCCGTGAACGACTCCTCGAGGTGGCGGGCCAGCGCGTCGGGGGTCGGGAAGTCGAAGACGAGGGTGGCGGGCAGGGACAGGCCCGTCGCCGCCCCCAGCCGGCTGCGCAGTTCCACGGCCGACAGCGAGTCGAAGCCCAGGTCGGTGAAGGCCCGGGTGCGGCCGACGGCCTCCGCGTCCTGGTGGCCGAGGACGGTGGCCGCGTGCCCGCGTACCAGGTCGAGCAGTCGCTCGGCACGCTCGGCGGCGGGCAGTGCGGCGAGCGCGCCGGCGGCCGAAGCGGCGGACGGTACGGCGCCCACGGGGGCGGTGCGCGCGGGCGCGGCGACCAGCTTCCGCAGCAGCGGGGGTACACCTCCGGTGCGGTCGCGCAGGGCGCGGGTGTCGATCCGCACCGGTACCGCTGCGGGCGGCGCGCCGAGCAGGGCCAGGTCAAGCAGGCCGAGGTTCTCGGCGGCGTCGAGCGGGGCGAGACCGGAGCGGTGGATACGGGCCAGCGCGGCGGCGTCGAGTCCGGCGCCCATGCCGGTACCGGTCCACAGTCCCCAGGCCAGGGAGACGGCGGGCAGTCCGGCGGCCCGCCGGTGGCCGGCGAGCGCGTCCAGGTAGCCGTTGGCCGCGGCGTATCCGGCCTGTCCGGGTGCGTCGTAGAGCGCGGCGGTGGAGGAGAAGAGCACGAACGCGGCCAGGTCCGTGTCGCGGGTCAGTTCGTGCAGATGCCAGGCGGCGTCGGCCTTGGGCCGCAGCACGGTGTCAAGGCGCCCGGCGGTCAGGTCCGTGACCAGGCAGTCGTCGATGACGCCCGCGGCGTGGAAGACCGCGGTGAGCGGCCGGTCGGCGGGTATGTCCGCGAGCAGCGCGGCCACCTGCCGGGCGTCGGCCAGGTCGCAGGCGGCGAGCGTGACGTCCGCGCCGAGCGCGGCGAGTTCGGCCGACAGGGCCCGGGCGCCCGGTGCGTGCGGGCCGCCCCGGCTGACCAGCAACAGGTGCCGGGTCCCGTGGGCGCTCGCCAGGTGCCGGGCGACATGCGCGCCGACCCCGCCGGTGCCGCCGGTGATCAGGACCGTGCCGTCCGGATCGAGGGGACGCGGGTCACCGGGGGCGGCGGAAGGCACGGGGGCGAGGCCGGGCACCAGGACCCGGCCGGACCGGACGGCCACCTCGGACTCGCCACCCGCGACCGCGGCGGCCAACAGCCGTGTCGCGTCGGGGGATTCGTCCAGGTCCGCGAGGACGAGCCGGCCGGGCCGCTCGGCCTGCGCGGAGCGCACAAGACCCCACACGGCGGCCTGGGCCGGGTCGGAGACGTCGCCCTCGGCGGCCGCGACCGCGCCGCGGGTCGCCACCACCAGGACCGTGTCGGCATCGGCCGGGTCCGTGAGATGGGCCCGCACGGCGTCGAGGACGCGGCCGGTGACGGCCCGTACGGCGGCCGGGCCCGCGTCCCCGGCCGGTTCCACGGTCAGCACGACGGCTCCGGGCCGCCCCGGGGCGCCGGTGTCCCCGGCGGCGGGCAGCTCGCGCTCGGCGGGCCGTACGGGTACGGCCGTCCACTCCACCCGGTACAGCGGGCCACGGGCGGCGGCCTTCGCGGCCCTGAGCTGCTCCTGGGAGACCTCGCGCACCCGGTAGGACGAGATCGTCGCGACCGGCGTACCGGCCGGGTCCCACAGGGAGAGCGCGGCCCGGTCGTCGGACTCGGCCACGACGCGCACGCGGGCCGCCGTCGCCCCGGTCGCCGCCGCACGGGCGCCGCTCCAGGCGAACGGGAGCCGCAGCCGGCCGTCGGGGCCGCTCCCCCAGGCGAAGTCCGTGGCGTGCAGCGCCGCGTCGAGCAGGGCCGGATGCGGTGCGCAGCCCGGGGCTTCGGCGCCCTCGGGGAGGGCGACCTCGGCGAACACCTCGGCACCGCGCCGCCACACGGCACGCAGCCCCCGGAACGCGGGTCCGTACTGGTAGCCCTGCTCGGCGAGCCGGCCGTAGAGAGCCGAGATGTCGACCGGGGTCGCGTCCTTCGGCGGCCACTGGGCCGGGGCGGGCTCGGGCAGCGGCTCGGCGGACGTCCGCAGGGTGCCGTCGGCGTTGCGCAGCCAGGGCGCCCCGGCGGGTGCGTCCTCGGGCCGTGAGTACACCCGCACGGAGCGCCGGCCGCTCTCGTCGAGCGGTCCCACGCGGACCTGGAGGGTGACGGTGCCGGTGGCCGGGACGGTCAGCGGCGCCTCCATCGCGAGGTCCTCGACGACGGGGCAGCCCGTCTCCGCCCCGGCCCGCAGGGCGAGTTCCAGGTAGGCGGTGCCCGGGAGCAGGGCCAGGCCGTCGATCGTGTGGTCGGCCAGCCAGGGCAGCGCGGACAGCGAGAGACGGCCGGTCAGCACCGTCTCGTCGGCGCCGGCGGTCCGGATGGCGGCGCCCAGCATCGGGTGGTCGACCGTGCTCTGGCCGAGCGCCTCGGCGTCCGCGCCGGGCCGCCTCGGCGCGAGCCAGAACCGGCGCCGCTGGAAGGGGTACGGCGGCAGCGTGACGCGGCGCGGACCGCGGTCGGCGAAGTGGGCGGACCAGTCGGCGTCGGCGCCCCGGGCGACAGCGGTGGCGAGGGCCTCCGTCACGGTGCGCCGCTCGTCGTGGCCGGCGCGCAGCAGCGGGGCGAAGGCGAGCGGCGCGGGGTCCGCCACGCAGGCCGGGCCCATCGCCGACAGGACGGCGTCGGGGCCCAGTTCCAGGAAGGTGGCGACACCCTGTCCGGCGAGGGTGCGCACGGCGTCGCGGAAGCGCACGGGACTGCTGATGTGCCGTACCCAGTAGTCGGGTTCGGAGAGTTCCGCGGCGGTCGCGGGGAGGCCCGTCACGGTGGACACGATGGGAATGCGGGCGGGTCGGAAGTCGACGACGCGGGCGGTGCGCCGGAACTCCGCCAGCACCGGTGTCATGAGCGGCGAGTGGAACGCGTGCGAAACGCGTAGCGGTTTCACCCGCCGGCCGAGGGCGGTCAAGTGGTCGCCGATCCGCGCGACTTCGGTCTCGGCGCCGGACACGACCAGGGCGCGGTCGCCGTTGACGGCGGCGATGCCGGTCAGTTCGCCGAGCAGGGGCAGGACTTCGTCCTCGGTGGCCTCCACGGCGGTCATGGCACCGCCCGCCGGGAGGTCCCGCATGAGGCGGCCGCGGGCGGCGACCAGGAGGGCCGCGTCGGGCAGGGACAGGACCCCTGCGGCATGGGCGGCGGCGAACTCGCCGACCGAGTGTCCGGCCAGGGCGTCGGGCCGCGGTCCCCACGACTCCAGCAGCCGGAACAGCGCGACCTCGAGCGCGAACAGCGCCGGCTGGGCGTAGTCGGTACGGTCGATCAGCGCGGCCGCGGCGGACCCGGGCCCGGCGAACAGGACGTCGGTGAGCGGCCGTTCCAGTTGCAGGCCCAGTTCGGCGGCCGCCTCGTCAAGCGCCTCGGCGTACACCGGATAACGCCGGTACAGCGCGCGTCCGGCCTCGGCACGCTGGCTGCCCTGGCCGGTGAACAGGAAGGCGAGGGCGCCCTGCGTGGCGGTGCCGGTGAAGACCTGCGGGGCCGGCTGCCCGGCCGCGACGGCACGCAGTCCGCGTTCGAGTTCCGTCCGGTCGGCGGCGACCACCACGGCGCGATCGGCCAGCGTGGCACGGGTGGTGGCCAGCGAGAAGGCGAGGTCGGCGGGGTCCGCGGCGATCCCGGCGAGCTGCTCAGCCCGCGCCCGCAGGGCGGCCGCGCCACGCGCGGACACCACGACGGGGACCGCGTCCCCGGCTGGGTCGGCCGACTGGGCGGCGGGGGCGGCGGCTGACGGCTCGGCCGGCTCGTCGGCGGGGGGCGCGGGTGACGGCTCGGCCGGCTCGTCGGCCGAGGTTACGGCTGACGGCTCGGCGGCGACGGTGGCGGTGGCGGTGGCGGTGGTGGCGGCATCCCGGGTGAACTCGGGGTCCGCTCCCGGCCCGTCGTCCGCCGGTGCCTCCTCCGGGGCCTCCTCCAGGATGAGGTGGGCGTTCGTGCCGCTGACGCCGAAGGCCGAGACGCCGGCCCGGCGGGGGCGGTCGCCGCGTGGCCAGGACACCGGTTCGGTCAGCAGTCGTACCGCACCGGCCGACCAGTCAACGTGTCCCGAGGGCGCGTCGATGTGCAGGGAGCGCGGCAGCCGGCCGTGCCGCATGGCCATGACCATCTTGATGACGCTCGCGGCGCCGGCCGCTGCCTGGGTGTGCCCGAGGTTGGACTTGACGGAGCCGAGCCACAGCGGCTCGTCCGCCGGCCGGTCCTGCCCGTAGGTGGCGAGGATCGCGCCGGCCTCGATCGGATCGCCCAGCCGGGTTCCCGTGCCGTGGGCGTCCAGCGCGTCCACGTCGGCGGGGGCCAGACCGGCGTCGGCCAGCGCCTGGTGGATCAGTCGTCGCTGGGCCGGGCCGCTGGGGGCCGTCAGCCCGTTCGAGGCACCGTCCTGGTTCACCGCGGTACCGCGCACCAGCGCCAGCACCCGGTGTCCGCGCCGGCGGGCCTCGGAGAGCCGTTCCATGACGAACAGGGCGACGCCCTCGGAGAAGCCGGTGCCGTCCGCCGCGTCCGCGAAGGCCTTCACCCTGCCGTCCGCGGCGAGGCCGCGCGCCCGGCTGAACGCCGTGAAGACGCCGGGGCTGCCCATGACGGCGACCCCGCCGGCCAGGGCGAGGGAGCACTCCCCGCGCCGCAGGGCCTGTACCGCGAGGTGCA
Source organism: Streptomyces sp. NPDC058145 (assembly GCF_042884245.1). Lineage (NCBI taxonomy): Bacteria > Bacillati > Actinomycetota > Actinomycetes > Kitasatosporales > Streptomycetaceae > Streptomyces > Streptomyces sp. NPDC058145. The sequence goes on from NZ_JBHVUH010000012.1 coordinate 297,626, forward strand.
GCGCGACGGCCGATCCGGAGCAGGCGGTGTCGAGGGTGACGGCCGGTCCCTCCAGGCCGAGTGTGTAGGCGACGCGCCCGGTGATGACGCTCGGCGCGTTGCCGGTCAGCAGATGACCGGCCAGGCCCTCGGGCGCGTCCACGGTGTGCACGCCGTACTCGTGCGACTCGGCGCCCACGTAGACGCCGGTGTCGCTGCCGCGCAGGGACAGCGGGTCGATGCCGGAGTCCTCCAGCGCGTGCCAGGCCGTCTCCAGGACCAGCCGCTGCTGGGGGTCCATGGCGACGGATTCGCGCGGGCCGATGCCGAAGAACTCCGGGTCGAACAGGGTGGCGGTGTCGAGGAAGCCGCCGCGGTCCACATAGCTGGTTCCGGTGCGGTCCGGGTCGGGGTCGAAGAACCCGTCCAGGGCCCAGTCGCGGTCGGCCGGGAACGGGCCGAGGACGTCCCGGCCACCGTCCACGAGCGTCCAGAGGTCCTCGGGGCCGGTGACGCCGCCAGGGAAGCGGCAGCCGATGCCGACGATGGCGATCGGGTCGCCGGGGTCGCCGGCGGCCGTCCCCGGGCCGGCCGTGTCCGGGCGGTGCGCGGGTGCCGGGGCGAGGCCGAGCAGCTCGGCGCGCAGGTACTCGGCCAGCAGGACCGGGGTCGGGTGGTCGAAGGCCACGGTGGGCGGGATCGGCAGCCCGGTGGCGGCGCTGAGCCGTTCCTGCAGATCGACCAGGGCCAGTGAGTCGAGGCCCTGCTCGCGGAAGGGGAGGTCCGCGTCCGCCGCGGGGTCCTCGCGGCCGGGCTGCCCGGGAGCGATCCGGCGCAGCGCGGCGACACTGACCTCACGCACCAGTTCGACCAGCCGGCGCTGCTGCTCCGGAGCGGTGAGCCCGGTCAGGTCGGCGAGGTTCTCAGGCAGCTTCGGCCCACTCATCGGCATGCTTCGCTTTCGGTTCGGTCAGTCATCGCGGCGAACGGCTGTGCACGAGCCGCGAGGCCGAGACGACGGCGCCGTCGCGGACGGTGACCTCGGTCGGCGCGGGCCGCCCGAGGAACATCAGCAGGCTGGCCGTGGGGCCGTACGCCCCGGCGTTGGGGATCGCCAGCAGATCGCCGGGGGCCAGCTCGGGCAGCTCGATCTCCCGGCCGAGCACATCGCCCGGTGTGCACAACGGGCCGACGAGCGAGGCGCGTTCGACCGGTTCGCCGGGTCCGGCCGGTTCGACCGCGACCGGCAGCAGCCGGCCGAGTCCGGACATGCCGCCGAAGGTGTTGATGCCGACGTCGGTGATCACGAACTTGCGGCCGCGGCTGACCTTGACGTTGGTGACGGTGGCCAGCAGCGTGCCGGAACCGCCGGCCAGGTAGCGGCCGCTCTCGAAGGCGATGCGCGGGGAGCCGTCCCGCCAGTGCGGGAACTCCACGTCCAGCGCCGCCTCCAGCTCCGTGCGCAGCTTCGGGTAGCGGGTACGGCCGCCGGGGACGCCGTAGGGAACGCTGAATCCGCCGCCGATGTCGAGGTACCGGAGCGGCAGTTCGTGCACGCGGCTCAACTCGGCTGCCGTGGCGAGGGTGTTGCGGAACTCGCCGATCAGGTTGTCCTCGTCGGTGGTGTTGCTCAGCGGGAAGAAGTGCATCCCGGTGATGTCCACCGCGCGGAGGCCGCCCGAGTCGGCGGCGTCGGCGCGCAGTTCGGCGAGCGTCCCGGGGAGGTCCTCGCTGTCGAAGCCGAACTGCGACGGCGTACCGGTCATCCGGATGCTGGTGGTCGCGCCCGCCGAGGCGGCGTTGACGCGCAGCAGGGTCTCGACCCGGACCCCGCGCCGCGCGGCCACCGAGTCGAGCCGGCGGACGTCGGTCACGGAGTCGGTGGAGAACAGCCGCACGCCGAGCCGGATCGCCTCGTCGAGTTCGCGTGCCGTCTTGCCGGGGCCGGTGTACAGGCAGCCGGCCGCGGACAGCCCGGCCGCGAGGACGGCGGCCAGCTCACCGGTGGAGCTGATCTCCGTGCCGCAGCCCGGTGCTCCGGGCCCGTCCTCGCCGAGGGTCCGGACGATGTCGGGGTGCGGGTTGGCTTTCAACGCGTAGTAGAGGTCCACGCCCTCGGGCAGCGACGAGAACAGGTCCGCCTTCGCTTCGGCGACGTCGTCGAGGTCGTAGACGTACAGCGGAGTCCCGTACTCAGCGGCCAACCGAGCGTGGAGCACTTCGTCACGGGCTCGTGGCATGGGGGAATCCTGGTCGGCGGCGAAAAGCCGTGGTACCCCTACCGGTCGGCCGCGGACCCGCGGTGAGCGCCCGGATAGGGGTGCCTAGGGGCCGGTCAGTCGTCGTCGATCATCAGCATGTCGATGAGCTCGGCGGCGTCCATCTCGTCGATGTCGGCGTCGTCCACCACCAGGAGGCGATCGGCCCCCGCTACTCCGGCCAGGCCCATGAGGGTGTCCAGCAGGCCGCTGGAGCGGAGCCGTTGCAGGGGTATGCGGGTGAACAGGTCGCGCAGCCAGGTCTCGTCGCCGTCCGGCTCCCGCTCCGGCCCGGTGTCGGGCCGCAGTCGGCTCCGCAGGTAGGCGGCGACGTCGGCGGTGCTCGGGTGGTCGAAGACCAGGGTGGCGGGCAGCCGCAGTCCGGTGGCGGTGGCCAGCCGGTTGCGCAGTTCGATGCTGGTCAGGGAGTCGAACCCGGCGTCCTTGAAGGGCCGGTCGAGCCCGACGGCCGTCGGCGAGCCGTGTCCGAGGACGGCGGCCACATGGGCCTGGACGAGTTCGGCGAGCGCCCGCTCCGCCTCCCGGGCATCGAGTCCGGCGAGGCGTTCGCGGAGGCGGGCGGCGGCGTCATCGGTGGCCGTGGCGCCGGCCGAGGTGGTCCGGCGGGGTGGGCCGGCCAGCGCGCGGAACATCGGCTGCACGTCGGCGTCCGGCCGGCCCAGGGCCGCCAGGTCCAGCCGGAACGGCAGCAGTTGGGGCCCGCCGACGGCAACGGCCAGGTCGAACAGCTCCAGGCCCTCGTCGACGGAGAGCCCGCCGACGCCCGAGCCTGCCATGCGGGCGACGTCGGTGGAGGACATCCGCCCGGCCATGCCCTGGCCGGTCCACAGGCCCCAGGCCAGCGACTGGGCGGGCAGTCCCAGGCCGCGGCGGTGGGCGGCCAGGCCGTCGAGGAAGGCGTTGGCGCAGGAGTAGTTGGCCTGGCCGGGGGCGCCGAGCGTGCCGCCGCCGGAGGAGAAGAGCACGAACATGTCGAGGTCGAGGCCGCGGGTCTGCTGGTGCAGATGCCAGGCGGCGTCGGCCTTGGGACGCAGGACCGTGTCCATCCGCCGCGGGGTCAGCGCCGCGACGACGCCGTCGTCGGTCACCCCGGCGAGGTGCACCACGCCCGCGAGTCGCTGTCCGGCCGGGATGGAGAGCAGCAGCGCGGCGAGGTCGTCCGGATCGGCGACGTCGCAGGCCAGCACCCGCGCCTCGGCGCCGAGGGCGGAGAGCCGGCCGACGATCTCGGCCGCGCCCGGCGCGTCGGGCCCACGACGGCCGGCGAGGATCAGCCGGCGTGCGCCGTGCGCGGTCACCAGGTGCCGTGCGACGTGTCCGCCGAGCGTTCCGGTACCGCCGGTGACCAGGACCGTGTCGTCCGGGCCGAACCGCCGGGGGACGTGCAGCACGGGCTTCCCCGTCCCCTCGGCCCGCAGCGCGTCGGCGGCTCGTGCGAGGTCCCCCAGATACGGGGCCGTCGGCTCGGGGCCACCGCCCTCGAAGAGCTGCCCGGGGTCACCGGCCAGGGCGCGGACCCGGTCCGCGGGCAGCGCCGCCGCCTCGGGGAACGACCACTCCCCCGGCAGCCGGGCCACCAGCCCCTGGTCGGCGACCGCGACAGGCCCCGCGCCGCCGGGCAGCGGCGCGAGGACCCGGTCGCCGGGAGCGAGTCGTGTCACCCCGGGCCCCACTTCCTCGACGAATCCCGCGCCCACCGAGGCATCGGGCGCGTCGAGTCCCGCCGCCCGTACCCCGATCCGCACCTGCCCCGGCTCCAGTGGGAGCGCCGTCTCCGGGGCGGCGACCAGGGCCGCCCGCTCGGCCGCGTCCGCCGAGGACGCCGCGACCCGCCAGTGCTCGGTGCCGGGCGGCGCGACCAGGGCCGTGGGACGCGCGAGCCGGGGGACGAGCAGCCGGCCGGCGCGCACGGCGACCTGGGGTTCGCCCGTGGCCAGCGCGGCGTCGAACACCGCCGCGTCCACCGGCTCGTCGATGTCGACGAGGACGAAGGTCCCGGGGCTCTCCGCCTCCGCACTGCGCACCAGCCCCCACAGCGCGCTCCCGACCAGATCGCTCGGCGCCTCTCCGTCGGCGACGGCCACCGCGCCCCGCGTGACGACCGCGACGCGCGACCCCGCGAGGCGCTCGTCGGCGATCCGCGCCTGGACGATGCCGAGCATGCCGTGCGCCGCCTCATGGACGGCGGCCGGCAGATCGGCGGGTGGCAGATCGGCGGGTGGCAGATCGGCGGTCGCGCCGTCCGCCGGACACGGGACGATGACGACGTCGGGCTCCGCCGCGCCCCCGGTCAGCGCGTCCGCCAGGGCGGCGAGCGTCGGGTACGCCGGAACCTCGGCCGGCCCGGCGAACGCCGGTACCGACGGGCCCACGACCGCCCGGCCGAACGGGGTCGAGGCCACGGCGTCGGGCGCCGTCACCGGCACCCAGGACACCTCCAGCAGGTTCTGGTTCGCCACGGGGGCCGGGCCGCCCGCCCGCGCCTGCGCCGGCCGGGCCACCAGGGTCCCGGTGGAGAACACCGGCGTGCCCAGGCCGTCGGTGCAGGTGATCGCCGACGTGCCGGCTCCGGTGCGGCGCACCCGGACGCGCAGTGTGGTCGCGCCGGGCGTGTGCAGCACCACCTCGTCCCAGGAGAACGGGATCAGCGGGTGTCCGGGCCGGGCATCGTCGTCCACGAGGGCGGCGGCGTGCAGGGCGGCGTCGAGCAGCGCCGGGTGGATGCCGTACCCGGTGGCGTCCACGCCGTCCGGCAGGGCGACTTCGGCGAACACGTCGTCGCCGAGGCGCCACGCGGCCCGCAGGCCCTGGAACGAGGGACCGTAGCCGAGTCCCTGACCGGCCAACTCGGTGTAGGCGTCGCTCACATCGACGCTCCGGGCGCCGGAGGGCGGCCAGTTCCCCGGCGCGTGGACCTCGACGTCCGCGAAACCGGGCACGGGCCCCTGCGCGAGCACACCCTCGGCGTGCCTGGTCCACGGGCCGTCGGCCGCACGGCGGGAGAACACGCGCAGGGCGCGCTCGCCGGTGTCGCGGTCGGGCGTACCGGTGTGGACCTGCAGGGCGACGGGGCGGCCCTCGGTGAGGGTGAGGGGGGTGTGCACGGTCAGTTCGCGCAGGTACGGGGTGTCGGTGTGGCCCGCGGCGTGGAGGGCCAGCTCCACCAGCGCGGCGCCCGGCAGCAGCGGCTCGCCGTTGACGGAGTGGTGGGTGAGCCAGGGGATGGCGTGCGGGGTGAGCGTGCCGGTGAGCAGCAGGGTGCCGTCGGCGGCGAGGGTGGTGACGGCGGGCAGGAGCGGATGCCCGGTGGCGTCCAGTCCGGCGGTGCGGGCGGGCGCCGTACCGAGCCAGTGACGCCGGCGCTGGAAGGCGTAGGTAGGCAGGGCCGGGTCCGCGCCGTCCGGCTCGCCGGTCCCGGGCAGGGCGTGGAGCCAGCCGACGGCGGCACCGGCGACGTGCAGGCGGGCCAGGGCCGTGGTCAGGGTCTCGGTCTCGTCCTGTGCGGGGTGGAGCACCGGGATCGCGGTGACGTGGAGGTCCGGGGCGGCGTCGAGGAAGTGCCCGGCCAGCGTGGTCAGGGTGCGGTCGGGGCCCAGCTCCACGAGCGCGGTGGCACGGTGGGTGCCGGTGAGCGTCGTCAGGGCGGCGGGGAAGTCGACGGCCTCACGGGCATGGCGGGTCCAGTGTCCGGGATCCGCCAACTCCGCCGTGGTGAGGGCGAGTCCGGTGAGGGTGGACACGACCGGGATCGCCGGTGCCTGCCATGCGACGGCGGCGGCCGCCTCGGCCAGGGCGGGCAGGGCCGGGTCCATCAGCCGGGAGTGGAACGCGTGGGACACCGGCAGCGTCGAGGTGCGCACCCCGTGTGCGGACAGGAACGCCACGGCCGCCGTGACGGCTTGGGCGGCGCCCGAAAGGGTGGTGTGACGCGGCGAGTTCACCGCGGCGATGTCGACCCCTGGGAATCCCGGGCCCACCACGCCTCCGCCGCCGAGTCGGACGGTGCCGCCGGCGAGCACGGCCGCGACCGTCTCCCGGTCCGCGGCGACCGACGCCATCGCGCCGCCGGGCGGCAGGACCTGCATGACCCGGGCGCGGGCCGCGACCAGCCGGGCGGCGTCCGCCAGCCCGAGGGCGCCGGCGACATGGGCGGCGGACAGCTCGCCGATGGAGTGCCCGGCCACCGCGGCCGGGGTGACGCCGAACGACTCCAGGAGCCGGGCCAGGGCGGTGTGCAGGGCGAACAGCGCCGGCTGGGTGAAGACCGTCTCGTTCAGTTCGTCACCGGAGGCCACGACGTCCGCCAGCGGCCGGGGCAGCAGCCCGTCGAAGGCGGCGCAGACCTGGGCGTAGGCATCCGCGAACACCGGGTACCGGGCGGCGAGCCCCGCTCCCATGCCGGGGTGCTGCGAGCCCTGTCCGGAGAACACGAACGCCGGCCGGGCCGCCCCGGCGCGCCCGGACACGACACCCGGGGCGTCCCGCCCCTCGGCCAACGCGTCGAGACCGGCGAGCAGTTCACCGGCGGACCGGGCGGAGACCACCGCCCGGTGCTCGAACACCGACCGGGTGGCGGCGAGGGCGCGCGCCCCGGCCGCCGCGGGGAACCCCGGACGCTCCCGCACCCAGTCCGCCAGCGCCCTTGCCTGGCCCGCCAGGGCCGCCGCCGAACGCCCCGACACCAGCCACGCCGACACGTCGTCCGCCGGACCGGGGTCGGCGGCCCGGCCGCTCGGGGCACCACCCTCGAAAACGTCGGGGTCCGCATCGTCCCCCGGCGGCTCCTCCACCAGGACATGCGCGTTGGTGCCGCTGATCCCGAACGAGGACACCCCGAACCGGCGCGGGCGCCCGCCGCGCGGCCACGGCACCGCGTCGGCCAGCAGCCGTACCGCGCCGGACGTCCAGTCCACCTCGGGCGTGGGGTCGTCCGCGTACAGCGAGCGGGGCAGCACCTGGTGCCGCAGCGCCTGGACCATCTTGATCACCCCGGCCACGCCGGCCGCGGCCTGGGTGTGCCCGATGTTGGACTTCACCGATCCCAGCCAGAGTGGCTGTGCGGCGTCCCGGCCCCTGCCGTAGGCGGCCAGCAGCGCCTGTGCCTCGATCGGGTCGCCCAGTCTGGTGCCGGTGCCGTGGCCCTCGACCGCGTCCACGTCACCCGGGGTCAGGCGGGCGTCGGCGAGGGCGGCGGCGATGACACGCTGCTGCGCGGGGCCGTTGGGGGCCGTGAGCCCGCTGGAGGCGCCGTCCTGGTTGACCGCGGAGCCGCGGATCACCGCGAGCACCCGGCGCCCGGCGCGCACCGCGTCCGAGAGCCGCTCCAGCACCAGTACGCCGGCGCCCTCCGCGCAGCCGACGCCGTCGGCCCGGGCGGAGAACGCCTTGCAGCGGCCGTCGGAGGACAGTCCGCGCTCGCCGCTGAAGTAGACAAACATGTCCGGCTCGGTCATCACGGTGACCCCGCCGACCAGCGCCAGTGAGCAGTCCCCGCGGCGCAGGCCCTGGGTCGCCAGGTGGAGGGCCACCAGCGAGGACGAGCAGGCGGTGTCCAGCGACAGCGCGGGGCCCTCCAGGCCCAGCGTGTAGGCGACGCGCCCGGAGACGAGGCTGCCGTCGCTGCTGCCGGGGCCGTAGTCGTGGTACATCACCCCGGCGTACACACCGGTGCGGCTGCCGCGCAGGGACGCCGGGACGATCCGGGCCCGTTCCAGCGCCTCCCAGGAGGTCTCGAGCAGCAGCCGCTGCTGGGGGTCCATGCCGAGTGCCTCGCGCGGGGAGATGCCGAAGAAGTCCGCGTCGAAGTCGGCGGCGTCGTAGAGGAATCCGCCGTCGCAGGAGTACGTGGTCCCGGGTGTGCCCGGCACCGGCGAGTACAGCGCCTCCCGGTCCCAGCCGCGGTCGACGGGGAACGTCCCGATGGCGTCCGTGCCCGACGCGACCAGGTCCCACAGGCCGTCCGGGGAGGTGACGCCGCCCGGGTAGCGGCAGGCCATGCCGACGACCGCGACGGGTTCGGACACGGCGGCGGTCAGTCGCTCGTTCTCCCGGCGCAGCAGTTCGTTGTCGAGCACGGAACGGCGCAGGGCCCCGACGAGTTGCTCGGTGGAGGCGGTCTCGGTCATTCCTTCGTCATCCTCACCAGGTGGTCGGGGCTCGGTCGGGAGCCGGAGGTCAGGGCGGAGGGGGCGTCGGGCCCCTCCAGCGCCTTTCCGTCGAACGTCCGCTGGACGTGGGAGAGCGCGGCCATGAGGTCCCGCGCCGTCAGCCGGTCGCCGCCGGGCCGGGGGCCGACGACGCCGGTCAGCGGCATGGAGCCGATGTCGGACCAGCGCAGGCGGCCGTCGGCGGCCAGGTAGCTGCGGGCGCGGCCCGCGTTGTCGGGGTGCAGGCAGAACGGGATGTCGAGCAGCCCGCGTCCGAAGGCGGTGACCAGGGCGTCGCCGATGCCGGGCGCGCAGTCGAGCACCGCGTCGATCAGGGCCCGCGCTTCCTGGTAGGTCTCGCCGCCGTCGCCGGCCGTCGCGGCCGCCGGGCCGGCGCGCCGGGCCTCGGCGGCGGCCCGGGCGGCGAGTTCGAGGGCGTCGACGTTCTCGGCGACCGTCGGCAGGCGGTGCGCCTCGGCGACCGTCTTGACGATGAGCCGTTCGCTGCCGGTGGCGACCGCCAGGCGGGCTGCCTCGGCGAGCAGTTCGCGGGCGCCGCCGGGGGTCTGCGGATACATCCCCATGTAGGCGTAGACGACGACGTGCCAGTCGGTGTCAGGAAGCAGTTCGGCGCACAGCCGGCGCAGCGCGCGGACGGCCTCCTCGTCCTGCGCGGTGCTGGTCTGCTGCGCGTAGCTGACCGACAGCGAACGCAGGCCGTGGGCGCGGAAGAACACCGCTTCCAGGACGCTGACGGCGACCAGCAGTCCGGGCGGGCACAGTTGCCCCATCAGGCAGCCGCCGAAGGTCTCCAGCTGCGGCTCGGTGCCCGACTCCCCGGCGGCGGCCAGTACTTCGCAGGAGGCGGCCCACTCCCGGACGGACTCGGCGAGCGGGGTGCGGCCGTAGGGCAGGCAGTACGACACGGGGCCGCCCTCGGTGGCGTGCAGCCCGGCCCGGATCATGCCGCGGACGATGCCCAGCGGCTTCGCCGAGCCGTGCCGTACCTGGACGGGGAAGTCCGGGCCGGTGAGGCCGTCGAGCATCGCGGTGGTGGTGGCGGTGCTGTGGTTGAGCAGCGGGTAGCCGTTGAGCGGGTTGCCCTCGCGCAGGGCCCGGCCGGCGGATTCCAGGTCGCCGAGGCGGGTGTAGCTGTCGAGGGTGATCGTGCCGGCGGTCGTCGCGCGGGCCTCCCGCACGGCGGCCAGGCAGGCCCGCATCCTGGCCGGGTCGCCGAAACCGGCGCGCGGCTGTACGACCAGCTCGCCCGCCGCGGCGTGCCGGCGGACGAACGCGCCGAAGCTCACGCCGTGACCGCCGTGAGCGAGGCGAGGAGGCCGCGGAACGACTCGGTGCCGCCGGTGTCGTCGTAGACGGCGTCGTAGCCGGCGGCGAGCAGGGCCTCGGCGCGCTCGGCGCGGCCGTGTGCGGAAACTCCGAGCTTGCCCCCGATGACGATGGGCACCCCGGCCAGTTCTGGACAGGCCCGCAGCCGGGCGATGGCCCGCATCCCGTCCTGGTAGCCGTGTCCGTTGACGCTGCTGATCACCACCATCGCGGCGCGCCGGGCGCGGCACTCGGCGACCAACAGGTCGTCCGGTACGCACGGTCCGAGGTTCACCACGTCGAACCCGTTCTCCTCGATGAGGAGTTGCAGGAAGACCAGGTTCCAGGTGTGGGCGTCCGAGGCCAGGCTGCTGACCACGACGACGGGGGTGCCTCCCGTGGTGTCCCGGGGTTCGGCCGGCCTGCCGGCGGCCGCGGTGATGGCGCCGGTCATCGGGAGGCGGCCTCGCCGGAGCCCGGCCGGGCGCGGTCCGCGAAGACCCCGTCCAGCAGCGCGGCCAGTTCCTTGGTCGCGTTCTTGCCGTGCGCGGTGAGCGGGAACGCGTCGACCACGTGGCACAGCGAGGGCACCTTCAACGGCTCGAGACGTTGGGCGAGTTCGCGCAGCACGGTGTGCGGGGCGAGGTCGGTCTCGACGCAGATGGCGAGGTCGCGGCCGGCGGAGGGCGGGACGACGCCGGCGGCGCGCACTCCAGGGACGTCCATCGCCGCGGCCTCGATCTCCAGGGTGCTCATCCGGATGCCCTTGCGTTTGAACATGTCGTCGACCCGGCCGTGGAAGTACAGGTAGCCGTCCTCGTCGACCCGTCCGTAGTCGCCCGTGTGGAGCCTTGTGGCGCCGGTGGCGGGGTCGGTGCGGAAGGTGCGGGCGCTGATCTCCGGTGCCCGCCAGTAGCCGGGCATGACGTGCGGTCCGGTGGCGACGATCTCGCCCGGTTCCCCGGTGGGCACCTCGGTGCCGTCGGGGTCGACGATCAGCACCCGGGTGCCGCGGATCGGGCGGCCGACCGAGTCGGGCCGCTCGTGCTCCTCGGCGGGCGGCATGACGGAGATGCGCTTGCACTCGGTCTGCCCGTACTGGCGCACCACGACGGCGCCTGGGAACGCCTCGCGCAGCCGGTCGGCGGTCGACGGCGGCAGTGCGGCGCCGGTGTTGGTGAACAGCCGGACCCGGTTGCCGCCGGCCGGCTCGGGCTCGCGGTCGGCGAGCTTGCCGATCATGGTGGCGAAGGAGGGGACGATGGGTAAGACGGTGGCGCCGACCTCGCGCATCCGGCGCAGCAGGGTCAGGTCCGACTCCTCGCCGGCCAGGACGATCTCGCAGCGGGCGGCGGCGCACATGAGGACCTTGTACAGGCCGTAGTCCCAGGAGACCGGGAACCGGCACAGGACGACGTCGTCGGGCCGGTAGCCGAGTTCCGCGACCAGCGCGCGGGTGGCGAACACGACCTGCGCGTGCGGCTCGATCACGCCCTTGGGTACCGAGGTGCTGCCGGAGGTGTAGACGAGGAAGGCGAGGTCGTCCGGTGTGACGCCCTCGGGTTCCGGCACCGGGCCGGCGTCGAGCAGGTCCTCGATCTCCTTCCACACCACGTCGCGTTCGCCGGCGGTGAGGACGAGACGGGGCTCGGCGCTGTCGACGACGGCCCGCAGCTGGTACGGGCGGGTGTCGGGGTTGACCGGGACCAGGACGGCACCGGCGCGGCTGACGCCGTGCAGCAGGGCGACCAGCCGGCGGTCGGTGGGCCACTGCACCAGCACGCGGTCCCCCGGGCCGACGCCCGCGCCGCGCAGCCAGGCGGCGACGGCGTGGCTGTGGCGGGCGGTCTCGCGGTACGTCCATCCGCCCCGCGCGTCCCGCACCGCGCGGGCGTCGGGCCGTTCGGCCGCCGCGTCGTCCAGCAGGGTGTGCACGAGGGGGCCGCGCGGGGAAGGGTCAAAGGGTTCCATGTCCGCCTCTCGCGCCACGCGTGTCGGGTCGGCCCGAAGCTAGCGTGGCGATTCGGCCGGACACACCCCCTAAGAACCCCTATCGGCCCGGCCCGGGGAGAAGCTGCGAGGCCCAGGTGGCGAGGGTCGTGCGGTCGGTCTTGCGGTTGGCGTTCAGCGGGAGTTCGTCCAGGTGGTGGAAGCGCCGGGGAACGGCGCCGTCGGGCAGCAGCCGCCGCAGCCGGCCGACGAGGTCGGCGGTGGCGACCGCGGGTCCGGTGTAGAAGGCGACCAGGACAGTGCCGGCCGGCCCCTCGGCCCCGACCGCCACCGCGTCGGGCAGGCCCACCTCGCGCAACGCGTGCTCCACCTCGCCGAGTTCGATGCGCCAGCCGGCCACCTGGACCTGTGAGTCGAGCCGGCCCAGATAGGCGAGCTGTCCGTCGCCGGTCCGCCGGATCCGGTCGCCGGTGCGGTACCAGCGGGTGCCGTCCAGGTGCGGGAACCGGCCCTCCTCGTCGCCGGGGTCGAGATAGCCACGGGTCAACTGGGGCCCGGCGACGAGCAGTTCCCCTTCCTCCAACGCCGGCCGGCCGTCGTCGCCGAGCAGGAGGTGCCGGTGGCCTTCGTGCACCGGGCCGATGGGCACGATGCCGTTGACGGCCACGGCCTCGGAGTCCGGGCCCGCCCAGCGGTGGGCGGCGATCGTGACGGTCAGTTCGGTGGGCCCGTACAGGTTCTCGACGGCCGATCCGGGCGCCGCCGCCTGCCAGTCGTGGGCGTCCCGGCACCGGAAGGCCTCCCCGGCGAAGAAGCTCCAGCGCAGGCCGGGCAGGGCGCCGGGGGTCAGGCCGCCCATCCTGCGCACCAGGTCGATGGCGCTCGGTGTGGAGAACCAGACGGTGACACCGTGTTCGGCGAGGAAGCCGGGCAGGTCCCGGTAGGCGGCGGGCGGGATCGCGAGGGCCGTGGCGCCCGCGCCCCAGGCGCAGAACAGGTCGAACAGCGCGCAGTCGAAGTTCAGGTCGAAGGCCTGCGAGAACGTGTCGTCGGGCGTGAAGTCGTAGCGCTCGTCCAGCAGCCGGAAGTAGTGGTCGGTGTTTCCGTGGGTGACCACGACGCCCTTGGGGCGGCCGGTGGAGCCGGAGGTGAAGAGGATGAACGCGGTGTCCTCGGGAGCGACCTCACGTGGTTCGTGGAGTGCGTGTGCGGGGTCGGCCTCCAGTACCGGGAAGGGCGCCGGGTCGTCCGGTCCGCCGTCCGGGGCGAGGACGTGCAGGCCGGCCAGGGCGCTGCCACCCGCCTCGGCCAGCGCGCCCAGGGTCTTCGCGCCCTCCTCGTCGACGATGAGGGCCGTGGCCCCGGAGGCGGTGAGCATGCGGCTGTTGCGGGCCGCGGGGAAGTCGGGACGCATCGGGACGACGGCCGCTCCGGCGCAGAGCGCGGCCAGCACGCCGGTGTAGGCGGTGGGGCTCTTCCCGGCGAGCACGCCGATCGTGCGCGCCGACCGCCCGGTCAGGGTCCCGGCCCACAGCAGGGCCTGTTCGTGGGCCTGCCGGTAGGTGATCCGCTGGCCGGCCGTCCGGATGGCGGTCCCCTCGGGGGAGCGGTCGAGGCCGCGCAGGAAGCGCGCGTACAGGCCGCGCGGTGCCGGTCGGTTCATCGCGGTCCTCCGTCGGGTCGGCCGGCCGCAGCCGGCGAGGGTAGGGGTCGGCAGGCACGGGCCGGCCGGGCTAGCGTGCAGCGGCAGCCGACAGCGCGCCGAGAGCGCCCGACCAGCCTGGAGTTGACATGCGAGAAGAGTTCGAGGAGACGGTCCGCCAGTTCCTGCCGTATCTGCCGGACGACGAGCCGTTGCGGCCGGACGCCCTGCTGCGCGACTACGGTCTGGACTCGCTGGCCACCGTGGAGCTGCTCGGCGCCCTGGAGAGCCGGTTCCAGGTCCGGTTCCGGGAGGAGGCGCTGAGCCTGGACAGCTTCCGCACGCCGGCGGTGCTGTGGGAGACGCTGTCCGCGTCCCTCGACTCCCCCGCCTCCGCCTGATCCCGGGCCGGCGCCGCGGTCAGCGCCGGTTCGGGGGCCGCAGCGCCAGTCTCGGGTCGACGGCGATCACCTCGAAGTTCTCCCGGGTGCAGGCGAGGCGCCCGAACAGACCGTCCGGCCCGCACACGCAGACCCGTCCGACGCCCAGTGCGCGCAGCGCGTCCACGGCGGTGGGCCAGTGGACCGGCCGGACGACGGAGTCCAGCAGCATCGCGCGGACGCCGTCCCCGGTGCGCAGTACGGCGCCGTCCTGGTCCGCGACGACCGGGAGCGCCGGGTCGGCGAACGCCAGCCCGCCGAGCACCCGGTCCTCGGCCATGCGGCGCAGTCCGGCGAAGGACGCCGAGTGCAGCGGCGGGCGCATGGTGTAGAGCGACATGCCGCCGAGGCTGCGGATCTTCTTGTCCAGCCACTCCAGGTTCCGTTCCCGCAGCGACAGCATGAACATGGTGCGGTCCAGGTGGCAGGCGATGTCGCTCCACTGTCCGGCCGCGTCCAGCTCGGTCCGGATCTCCTCCAGTTGTCCGGCGGTGATCCGGACGAACGAGTGGGTGACGACGTCCTGGCACTGGGTGGTGAAGAACTCGTCCATGCACCGGGCGAGTTCCGCGGTCATCCATACGGCGTCCTCGAACGGCAGCGATCCGCTGAACGCCGTCAGGGGTTTGCCGCCGAAGCTGGGCCCGGCGACGGCGTCCGGCTCGACGCCCAGCTCGGTGCGCGCCCACTCGGCGAGCGCGACGCAGGTGACCATGAAGGCCACCTGGGCGTGCTCGCTGTAGTCGCCCTCCGCGCTCTCCAGACCGTCGAGCACCGAGTGGCCGAGCCGGTGGTCGGCCTCGGCGAGCAGTCGGCGGGCCACCGGGTTGACCACCAGGAACCGGGCGAGGTCGGCGTAGCGCACCGGGTTCATGCCGGGGAACACCGCGGCGGTGCCGGTCCGTTCGGCATCCATGCCGGTCATCCCTTCTCCAGGCCGAGGAGGAACTCGGCGAGCACTCGGAAGAACCGCTCCGGCTCCTCCAGATGGGGCAGGTGGCTGGACTCCTCGAAGACGACGTGCCGGGCGCCCGGGACGAGTTCGCGGTACGGCCGGACCACCGCCTCGGTCGCCTCGTCGTACCGGCCGGACAGGACCAGGGTGGGCACGTCGACCGAGGGCAGGAGGTGCTCGATCGACACGTCGCGCAGCGAGCCGATGACATGGAACTCGCTGGGGCCGTTCATCGCGGTGTAGACGGTCGGGTCGTTCACGATCTCCATGAACGAGGCCTCGTAGTCGCGGGGCCACGGGTCGAGCCGGCAGACGTGCCTGCGGTAGAAGACGCGCATCGCCTCGGTGTACTCGACGGAGCCGGTGGTGCCGGCGGCCTCGTGGGCGCGCAGCACCTCGTCGACGCCCTCGGGCAGCGCGGCGCGCAGGGTCTCCATCTCGCTGCGCCAGGTCGGGTAGGAGGCGGGCGCGTCGGCCACGATCAGGCCGCGCAGTCCCGGCGGGCGTCCGGCGGCGTGCCAGGCGGCGAGCATGCCGCCCCAGGACTGGCCGAGCAGCACGTAGTCGTCGGCGATCCCGAGGCGGGTCAGCAGGTTGTCGAGTTCGTCGAGGAACAGCTCCGGGGTCCAGAACTCGGGCGGCTGGTCCGGCAGATGGGTGGAGCCGCCGTTGCCGAGCTGGTCGTAGTGCACCACGGGCCAGCCGCCCACGGCGATCCCGGCCAGGTTCCGCAGGTAGTCGTGGGTGCTGCCGGGGCCGCCGTGCACGACGACCAGGGCCGGGCGCCCGCCGCCCGGCCTGCCGGTCATCCGGTACCAGGTGGCGTGGTCGCGGAAGGGCACCCGTCCCTTGGTGCTGGGCACCTTGGCCGTCGCTGTCATGGCGCCCATGTCTAGTGCCGCCGGACCGGGCGGCACCAGCCCCTTAGGGGTGGTCCAACACATCCTGTCCGGCGGGTACTTCGGGGCGGTACCGGCCGGCCAGGTGGTCCCGCAGGGTGCCGCCGATCACCTCGACGACCCGTGCTCCCTGGCTCTCCAGGTAGAAGTGGCCGCCCTGGAACAGGTGGACGGAGCCGCCGGCGGTCGTGTGCCCGTGCCAGGCCCGCGCCTCCTCGACGGTGGTCCGGGGATCGTCGGTGGCGGTCATGACCTCGATCGGGACGCCGATGCGGGCGTCCGCCTCCCGGCGGTAGCTCTCGATGGCCAGGTAGTCGTTGCGGAGTGGGGGAAGCACCAGCTCCAGCAGGTCCGGTTCCATGAGCACCCGGGCGTCCGTGCCGCCCATGGCGCGCATTTCGGCGATGATGCCGGCGTCGCCCCGCCGGTGCACGCCGTCGTCGTGGACCCGGCTCGGGGCCCGGCCGCCGGAGGCGAACAGCAGCGCGGGGGTGGGGTGGCCGGCGCTCTCCAGGCGGCGCGCCACCTCGAACGCGACGGCCGAGCCCATGCTGTGCCCGAAGAACGCGACCGGTCCGCGCATGTGCGGTGTGATCACCGTGTGGATCGCGTCGGCCAGGGCGTCGACGCTGGGCACCAGCGGCTCTCCGTAGCGGTCCTGGCGCCCCGGGTACTGCACGGCCAGGACGTCGAACTCGGCCGCCAGGGCCTTGGACATCGGGTGGTAGTAGCTGGCCGAGCCACCGGCGTGCGGGAAGCAGAACAGCGTGGCCCGCGGGGCGTGCGCCGGATGGTAGCGGCGGAACCACAGGTCCTGCGCGGACATCGTCACGTACTCACCTTTCGGGAAAAGACGCGGAAGGGGCGCGGTCGTCGGCGATGGCGCGCGCGATCGCCCGCGCCGTCCGCCCGAGGTCCGCGCCGGACAGCGGCGGGGCGTCGGGCGGGGCGTCCGGCCGGGCCGCCGACAGCGACACCAGGCACCCGGCGGCGGTCGCCAGGTCGCGCATCGACGGCTGCCGCAGTCCCAGCCGGCAGGCGGCCAGCAGCAGACCGGGCGTGGCCAGGTTGTTGCTCAAGTCGTTCTCCAGAGCGGGCAGATAGGTCGCGCCGAGGGCTACGGCGTCCTCGTACCGCACCTCGACGTCAGGATAGGACAGCGGGACGACGACCGGCTTGGGGTTCATCCGCGCCAGGTCCTCGGACGCGATCGGGGCGCCGGAGAGGCCCACGCACACATCGGCGCCGTCCAGCGCCGTGCCCAGCGGGCCGCGCAGCCCGCCCGGGTTGGTCAGCGCGGCCAGCTCCGCCTTGTCCGGTGTGAGGCGGGCGCGGCCGGGGTGCAGCAGGCCCGTGGAGTCGACCACGCGTACCTCGCCGGTGCCCAGGTGGTGCAGCAGCCGGGCGGTGGTGGTTCCGGCGGCGCCGGCGCCGACGACCACGGCGCACAGCTCGCCCAGGGTGCGGCCGGACCGGGCGACCGCTGCGCGTACGGCGGCTGCGGTCATGACGGCGGTGCCGTGCTGGTCGTCGTGGAGGACGGGGCAGCCGATGTGCGGGTCGGCGAGCAGCCGCTGCAGTTCGAAGCAGTGCGGGGCGGCGATGTCGGCGAGGAGGATCGCGTCGTAGTTCGGCCGCAGCAGGCGCAGGGCGTCCGCGTACGCGGCGGGTTCGGCGCGGGCGAGCGCGAGCGGGAGGGTGTTCATCCCGGTGGCGCGTTCCAGCACGGCGCACTTGCGTTCCAGGACGGGGCGCACCGCGCGGGCGCCGAGGTCTCCCCGGCTCAGGACGGACGAGCCGTCGCTGAGCACGAGCACCGTGGGGCGCCGGGCGGGATCGCCGTACCCGGCGGCCAGGCGCAGCACCTCGCGGGTGGTGTCGGCGAGCGAGCCCGGCGCGGTGCGCGCCGGGCCGGGCTGCGGGCTCGGTGGGGCCATGGCCTACTCCGCGAACAGCGGACGCAGCTCGCTCCGTCTGATCTTGCCGCCGGTGCTGCCGGGGAACTCCTCGACGACCCGGAGCTGGGACGGGGTCAGGTTGGTCGGCAGCATGGTGCGCAGTTCACGCAGGAGCGGATCGGCCGCGGACGGTCCGCGCCAGCTGATCACCGCCACGCAGATCCGCTCGCCGAGGCTGTCGTCGGGCATGCCGCAGACGCGGGCCCGCTCGATGTCGGGGTGCTGTTCGACCAGGGACTCCACGACCGACGGTACGACGGTCTCGCCGCCGCGCTTGATGGCGTCGGAGTCGCGGCCGAGCACGGCCAGCGTGCCGTCGGGGCGGCGCACGCCGATGTCGCTGGTCGGGTACCAGTCGCCGGGCGGCACCGGTTCGTGGCCGACGTATCCGAGCATCACGTTCGGTCCGCGCACCCGGATCCGGCCCTGTACGCCCGGTTCGGTGGGCCGCCCGTCCGCGTCGACGGTCTGCACCTCGACCCCGGTCTGCGGGGGCATCCAGCCGGGTTCGGTGCCGGTGCCGTAGGTCTGGGTGCAGACGTGTCCGGGGACCTCGGTCAGCGCGTAGGCCTCGATCACGGGCGCCGCGAACCCGGCTTCGAGGGCGGCCTTGTCGGGGGCGGGCAGGGCCTCGGAGGTGGAGCGGATCACCCGGGGGCGGAAGCCGTCGAACCAGTCCGGCCAGGAGCGCCGGGCGACGAGCATGGACCGGTGCAGGGTGGGCGCGGCCGAGTACCAGGTGATGCCGCAGCGCAGCGCCTCCTGGAGGAACGTCAGGTCCTTGGAGTCGACGATGACGAACTCGCCGCCGCTGAGCAGCGGTGCGAGCACTCCGGCGGTGATGCCGTGCCCGTGGTGCAGCGGCATCACCGACAGTCCGCGGTCGGCCGGGGTCAGCGCCAGCGATCCGGCGATGAAGGTGCCCGCCGCGACCAGGTTCCGCTGGGACAGCCGCACCCACTTGGGGTCGCCGGTGGTGCCGGAGGTGCACAGCAGCAGGGCCGGGTCCAGCGGCGTGCGGTCCGGCACCGCGTCGATGTCGCCGGGCTTGAGCGCCGTCAGGTCGGACACGTCGACGGTGACAGGTACGTCGTCCCCGGCCGCCGGGACGGTGGTGAGCAGGGCGGCGATGTCGAACGGTCCGGCGGGCAGCTCCGGTGCGTCCGCCGCGGCGAGGACGGCCACGCCATAGGCGGCTGCCGCCAGCAGGGCCACGACCGACCCGGCGTCGTGGCCGACGCGGACCGCGATGGTCGCGCCGGGTCCGACGCCCGCGGCGCGCAGCGTGCCGCAGAGGGCGGCGATGTGCCCGGCGAGCGCTTCGGCGTCGACGGGGTCGGCGCTCAGGTCGTCGATCAGCACGGCCGAGCCGGTGCCGGGGAGCGAGCGGACGAAGGCGCCCAGGGTGGCGGGAGGTCCGCCGTACGGTGTGCGCTGGTCCGTCATCGGTCGGCCGCTCCCACCGGCTCGCCGGCCCCGGCGCGGCCCGGGTCGTCGGCCGCGAACTCCTCGTCCCACATGGCCTGCGACAGCTCCCGGCTCAGTCCGGTGCCGTTCGCCGACAGGTGGTCGCGTATCGAGCGGCGGACCTCGGGGGTGTGCTCCTGGCTGAGCTTGAACATGGCCTCGACCGACTCGACGCGCACCCGGAAGGCGCGGACCCCGGGCTGGATCTTCCGGAAGTAGTCGAGCGAGCCGGTCATGTCCCAGCCGGTGCCGGCGACCTTCTCCAGTTCCCGCACCGTGGCGGTGACGACGTCGAGGGTCGCCTCGCCGGTCGCGATCGGCTCGAGCCGTCCGCGCAGGTGCACGGTGATGAAGTTCCAGGTCGGGGCCGCCGGGCGTTTGTCGTAGGCGGCCGGGGAGACGTAGGCGTGCGGCCCCTGGAACACGGCCAGGACGTCGGCGCCGTCCTGGAGCGCCTGCCAGTGGTCGTTCATCCTGTTCATGTGGCCCAGCAGGGTGGCTCCGGCCAGCGGCTGTTCCGCTCCGGGTGCGTCGGCGAGCCGCTCGACGACGATCGGCGCGTGGGTGGCGTACGGTGTCCGGCCGCCGCCCGAGACGAGGAGGGCGAGCGGGTTGCGGCGGACGGTTGCGACGACGTCGCTCGCCCGGCGCGGCCGGTACATCGGGGGGATCAGCATCAGACCACCTTCACGCCGGACAGGTCGGTGCGGCCGGCCGCGACGTCGGCGTCCGCCTCGGCCGCGGACGTGGCGCAGTAGCGGGCCAGGGAGTTGGCGATCTCGCCGCTGCGGACGGCGATGTTGGACAGCAGCGAGGACGACAGGCCGTGGGTGTGCTCGGAGCCGCCCTGGAGGTAGACGCCGCAGCGCAGTTCGGGGCTCGTCGCCACGCGGTAGTCGCGGTCGAGCCGCAGCCGCCCCTGCTCGTCGCGCAGGCAGAGACCGGCGAGTTCACCGAGCATGGCGGCGGGGTCCATCGGGTCGTATCCGGTGGCGCACACCAGAAGGTCGACGTCCAGGTGGTCCACCTCGCCCGAGCGCAGTGACTGGACGGCGACCCGGGTGCGGCCGTGGACGGTCTCGGCGGACTGGGCGCGGCTGAGGTTCAGGAACGTCAGCCGGGTGCTGCGGCCGAGTTCGTCGGCGTACTGGCGCTCGTAGAGGTCCCGGATCAACTCGTCGTCGACGACGGAGTAGTTGGTGTTGCGGTGGTAGTGCCAGACGGCGTCCTTGGCCCGGTCGGAGGAGAAGTAGAAGTCGTCCACGGAGGCCGGGTCGAAGACCTGGTTGGCGAGGGGGGTGTTGTCGGCGACGGTGTAGCCCAGCGGGGAGAGGATCGCGTAGACGTCGGCGTCGGGGAGGTTGTCGTAGACGTGCCGGGCGATCTCCGCGGCGCTCTGCCCGGCGCCGACGACCGCCACGCTGCGCACCCGGGCGGCGTCCAGCGTCTGGAACCTGGTGAGGTACTCGGAGCTGTGCCACACCCCGGGGCCGTGACCGATACCGTCCGGCATCCGGGCCACCAGGCCGGTGGAGACGACGATGTTCCGGGCCTGCACGACCCGGGTGGCGTCCGCGGAGCCGGTCTCCCGGACGTGCAGCCGTAGCTGGTCCACGTGGCCCCGGTCGTCGCGCAGCGGCTGCACCGAGACGACCTCGGAGTCGTAGGTCACGTATTTGGTGAACCTGGCCTCGACCCATTCGAGGTAGTCGTGGAACTCCCGGCGGCTCGGGAAGAACTCGTTGCGGTTGGCGTAGGCGGCCAGCCGGCCCTTCGCGTGCAGATAGGAGACGAAGCTGTACGGCGACGCGGGATTGCGGAAGGTGACCAGGTCCTTGAGGAACGAGATCTGCATCTTCGCACCCGGGAGCAGCATTCCCCGGTGCCAGCCGAGCGCCGGTTGTTTCTCCAGGAAAACCGCGTCGATCGCTGGGCCACCGGATTCCCCGCCGAGTTCGTCGAGAGCGGTCGCGAGCGACAGATTGGAGGGTCCGAAACCTATTCCGACCACGTCATGCGTTTTTACTCCGTCAGCTCGCATGGACCATTACTCCCGTCGTCAATTTCGTTCACGGTAGGACCCGGCCGCGACGGCGGTCAAGGATGGTCCGCGACCGCCGGAGAACGGCGCCGGCTGCCTCGCGAGAGGGCCCGTGGGGACGCGGACGACAAGGCCGTACGGGTGTCAACTTCCGCGAGTCCAAGAGCGGTTCAAGGGCCGCGTCCGGCCGTGGGCGGAAGCGTATGCTCCGATCCATGGACTCCCCTCAGCCCTCCGAAGAATCGCGTGACGATTCCTCCAAAAGCAAGTCCCTTTCCCCCCGACCGGGCCTGCGGGCCTCGGACGCCGACCGTGAACGGGCCGCCGCCGTACTGCAGGAGGCCACGGCCGACGGACGTATCTCCCCCGACGAGCTGGAGCAGCGTCTGGAAGTGGTCTACAGCGCCGGATCCAGGAGTGAACTCGACGCCGTCGTGGAGGATCTGCAACCGGTCCAGTGGGCCCGCCGCACTCCGTCCGTCGGCAAGGACACCGGTGTTCTGAGTGATTTCGTCCGCAAGGGACGCTGGACGGTGGGCGATTCATACCGGGGGACCGCCGTCGTCGGTTCCGGGGTGATCGATCTGCGCGAGGCGGAATTCACCGGACCGGAAACCACGATTCACGTCAGTTCGTGGATCGGCACCGTCTACATCGTCGTCCCGGACGACGTCGAGGTGCATGTCGAGGGCACCGGCGTCCTCGGCGGGTTCAAGCAGGACCGGGTGAACACCGGCTACTCGGCGAGGCACCGGGTCCACGTCACCGGGCTCGCCGTCTGCGGCACCGTCTCCGTGGTCCACCAACTGACCCCGGCCCTGGAGCGCCGGCTGCTCAAGCGGCGGCGGAAGGGCATCGCCGACTAGCGGCGCTCTCCGCGCGGCAGTTCGACGAGGTGGGCCGGGCGACCGGCCCACCTCGTCGCGTTTCCCGGTCTCGTTCACCCTGTCATGCGCGGCCGTCCAGATCCTTGTTCATGATCGCGCCCATGAACGAGGCGCTCTCCGGCAGATGCATGTCGTGGTGGGTGCACGCCACCTCGTGCTCGGTGAGGACGCCGGTGATGTGCGCCCGCCACTTCTCCCGGCCGGTCGAGTCGCCCGGCCCGCGACCCAGCGTCGCCGTGAACAGCAAAGCGTCGCCCTCGTACACCGGGGAGACGAAGGACTGCAGCTTCTCGTGGTGGTCGGTGATGATCGCCGTGGCGACGTCGATCATCTGCAGGTAGTCGTCGCCGCCGCGCATGGCGCCGAAGTACTTCTCCAGTTCGGAGCGCATGAGCCGTTCGTAGTCGGCCCGTTCGTAGGCGTCCGCGCCGTCCCGCGGGGCGGCGTCCAGCAGGGCCAGCATGCCGACCTCCAGGCCGCGCCGGCGCAGCTTCACCGCGATCAGGTGCGCCAGGATGCCGCCGAACGAGTAGCCGAGCAGATGGAACGGCCCGTCCGGCTGGGTACCGAGGATCTGCTCCAGGTAGTCCTCGGCCATCGCGTCGATGGACTCGGGCAGCGGGGTCACCCCGTCGAAGCCGCGGGCCTGGATGCCGTGGACGGGCCGGTCCGGGAAGCTCGCCGACAGGCCGAGATAGGCCCAGCTCAGTCCGCCTCCGGGGTGCAGGCACCACACCGGCTTGCGGATGCCGTCGGCCTTCAGGGGCAGTACGACCGCGAACGGATCGGCGTTCCGTGTCCCGGCGCCCGGCCGCAGGTACGAGGTCAGCCCGGCGACCGTCGGCGCCTCGAAGACGGCGCGCAGCGGGACCTCCACGCCAAGGGCGCCCCGGATCCGGCCGATCAGCCGGGTGGCCCGCAGGGAGTGCCCGCCGAGCGCGAAGAAGTCGTCGTCGACGCCGACCCGGTCCACGCCCAGCACCTCCGCGAAGATCCCGGCGAGCACCTCCTCCTCCACCGTGCGCGGTGCCCGGTAGGCGTTGCCGGTGATGACGGGGGACGGCAGGGCGGCCTTGTCGAGTTTGCCGTTCGGCATCAGCGGCAGCCGGTCCAGCACCACGAACGCCGCCGGGACCATGTAGTCGGGCAGCCGGTCGGCCATGAAGCGGCGCAGGTCGTCGACGCGCCCCGCGGCGTCCGGGTCGTTGACGTGTTCGGACAGCACGGTCACCGGACCGGCCGGCAGGAAGACGTCCGTGAGCGGAATTTCCGCACCCGTCCGCAGCAGGACCGCGTCCATCCGGCCCGGCACGGCCGACCAGGTGACGACGGCCCGGTAGCCGAGCTCCTCCCCCAGCCGGCGCAGGTCGCCGGGGGTGAGCATCGCCTTGTCGCCGTCGGGCCGCCGGACCTCGGCGGCGGGCAGCCGCCCTGCGGCGGTGTCCAGCCGGCGGACGGTGTCGGTCACCGGCTGCACCTCGGCGTGGGGGATACCGCTCACCCGCACGCTCTCCGGGCGCTGCTCGGTCAGGAACCGCCGCAGCACCTCGGGCGAGCCGAACCCGTCCCAGGCGACCGGCGTGACGCCGGCCAGGGAGGTCACCTCGGCCGGTTCCCTGCGCAGCACCACCTCGTAGCGGTACCGGCTGAGTTCGTTGGCCGAGTCCATGTCCTTCAGCCGGATGTCCACCGCGCCGATCTCGGGCAGCAGCCGGGGCAGGGCCGTGAAGAACTCCGGAGCCAGCAGCAGTTCGCGTTCGGCGAGGATCTCCAGCCGCACCCGCTCCCGCAGTTGCTCCACGGTGGTGCCGGCGTCCGCGCGCGCCAGCTGTACCTCGGTGGCGAACTCGCGCAGCAGCGTGTGGTTGCGGATGTCGCCGAGGTACACCGCGCCGCCGGGTGCCAGCAGCTTCAGGGCCTTGCCGATGACGTCGAGGAGATAGCCGGCGTTGGGGAAGTACTGCACGACGGAGTTGACGACGATCGTGTCGAAGTGCCCGGCCGGCAGGTGGTCGATGTCGTCGGCCCGCCGGGTCTCCAGCCTGACCCGGTCCGCCCACGGCGCGTCCAGGGCGCTGATCTGGTCCTTGAGCGACTCGATGGTGGCGCTCGAGAAGTCCAGCGCCCAGTACTCGTCCACCTCGGGAGCCAGCGGGGCCAGCAGCAGACCCGAGCCGACACCGATCTCCAGCACCCGGGACGGCGTGAGGGCCCGGATGCGGTCGACGGCCGCGGACCGCCACTGCCGCATCTCGCTCAGCGCGATCGGCGCTCCGGAGTAACTGCTGTGCCAGCCCTGGAAGTTCTCGCCGAACTCGGCCTGCGGTGCCGCCGCGTCGGGGCCGGCGTCCTCGGCGATGTACGCCTCCTTGTGGGCGTAGAGGTCGTCGTACACCTCGGTCCACTGGCCTACCGACTCCTCCTCCACCGTCTCCCGGCGGACCAGCGAGGCCTCCTTGTCCAGTACGACGTACCCGACCAGGTCCCGGACCCCGGGGCCGGCCTCGGAGTCCCGGGCGACCACCACGGCCTGCCCGACCGCCGGGTGCCCCGCGAGCACCGACTCGACCTCGCCCGGCTCGATACGGAAACCGCGGATCTTGACCTGGTCGTCGCTGCGCCCGGCGAAGACCAGCTCGCCTTCCTCGTTCCAGCGCACCAGGTCGCCGGTCCGGTACAGCCGGCCGCCGGCCGGGTCGAACGGGTCGGCGACGAACCGCTGCGCGGTCAGCCCCGGCCGCCCCCGGTACCCGCGCCCCACACCGGCACCGGCGACATACAGCTCACCGACCACTCCGGGCGGTACCGGCACCAGCCCCGGACTCAGCACGTACGCACGG
The DNA here is from genome assembly GCF_042884245.1 of Streptomyces sp. NPDC058145. Taxonomy (NCBI): domain Bacteria; kingdom Bacillati; phylum Actinomycetota; class Actinomycetes; order Kitasatosporales; family Streptomycetaceae; genus Streptomyces; species Streptomyces sp. NPDC058145. The sequence goes on from NZ_JBHVUH010000012.1 coordinate 322,435, forward strand.
GTGTTGGGCAACGGCGCACCGATCGGCACGGCCCCCGACCGTGGCTGCGCCGGATCCGACACGGTGTGGTACGTCGCGTCGACGGTGATCTCGGTCGGGCCGTAGGCATTGACGACGTCGACGCCGGGGTGCCTGCGCCGGAACTCCTCGATCACCCGCGCCGAGACCGCGTCCCCGCCGGTGACGACCCGCTCCAGGGACACCAGCTCGTGATCGTCCGCGGCGAGCATCTCCAGCAGCGCGGGCACCGCGAACAGGGCGGTCACCCGCTGCTCCTCGACGACGCGGGCCAGCGCGTCGACGTCACCGGCGTCGGCCGGGCCGACCACCAGGGTGCCGCCGCCCAGCAGGGCCGGCCAGGTCTCGAACGCCGACGCGTCGAAGGAGATCGAGGACTGCAGCAGGGTCCGGCCGCCCGGCTCGGGCCAGCCGTGCAGCGCCATGTCGGCGGCGTTGCGGTGGGTGATGGCGACGCCCTTGGGCACACCGGTGGAACCGGAGGTGTAGATGACGTAGGCCAGGTGCTCCGGCAGCGGGCCCGGGCGCCGGTCCGTGCCCGGGCCGGATGCGGCGGCGGTGCGCTCGGCGTCGAGGTGGATCCGGGGTACCTCCGACCGGGGCAGCCTCGCGTCGGTCTCGCGGTCGGTGAGGATCACCACCGGACGGGCGTCGTCCAGGATGAACGCCACGCGCGGCCCCGGGTACTGGGGGTCGATGGGCAGGTAGGCGCCCCCGGCCTTGACCACGGCCAGCAGCCCCACCACGTAGTCGACGGAGCGCCGCGTCGCGAGGGCGACGACCTGCTCGGGGCCGGCACCGGCCTCGGCCAGCTCGGCGGCGAGTCCGGCGGTACGGGCGTCCAGCTCGGCGTAGGTCAGCGACCGGGTGCCGTCCGTGACGGCCACCGCGTCCGGCGACGCCGCCACGACGGCCTCGAACAGACCGGCCAGCGTGGCATCGGCCCCACGCCGCCCGGTGTCGTTCCACTCGTCCACCACGAGCGCCCGCTCGGCGGAGGTGAGGACGTCGATCACACCGACCGCCACGGAGGGATCGATGATGATCTGTTCCAGCACCCGGACATAGCGCTCGGAGATCCGCTCCACGGTATCCGGGTCGAACACGGCTCGCTGGTACTGCAGCGACATCCGCAGCGGCTCGGGCGCCGCCATCAGGGTGAGCGGATAGTGCGTGCCGTCCACGGGGGTCGACCGGCTGATGGTGAGCCCGGAGTCACCGATCGGCTGGGTCAGCGCCTCTTTGTCGACCGGGTAGGACTCGAAGCCGACGATGGTGTCGAACAGGGTGGACAGGCCGGTGGCCTTCTGGATGTCGACCAGGCCGTGGTGGTGGTGGTCGAGCAGCGCCGCCTGCCTGTCCTGCAGATCCGTCAGCACCTTGGCCACCGAGTCACCCAGCTGGTGACGCACCCGGACCGGAAGCGTGTTGATGAACAGCCCGACCATCGCGTCGACGCCGGGCACGACCGGCGGGCGACCGGAGACGGTCATGCCGAACAGCACGTCGCTACGACCGGACAGCTGACCGAGCAGGATCGCCCAGGCGCCCTGCACGACGGTGTTGACGGTCACACCCAACTCGGCCGCGCGCCGGATCAGTTCCTCCGCCCTCTCCGGTGACAGACCCACCTGGTACCGGCCCATGCCGCCGTCCGTGTCCGCCTGCCGGGCCCGCGGCGCCAGCAGCGTCGGCTCCGTCACGCCCGCGAGTTCCTCGGCCCAGGTGCGTGCGGACAGCTCACGGTCCTGCCGGGTCAGCCACTTCAGGAAGTCCCGGTAGTTCCGGGCCCTCGGCAGCGCCGAACCGTCGCCGTGCTCGACGTACAGGCCCATCAGGTCCTGCATCAGCAGCGGAGTGGACCAGCCGTCGAAGAGCAGGTGATGGGCCGTCAGTACCAGCTCGAAGCGCCGCTCGCCGACCCGGATCAGCTTCATCCGCACCAACGGCGCCACCAGCACGTCGAAGTGGTCCTGCCGGTCGGCGGCCAGCAACTCCTGCAGTCGGACCTGTCGTTCGCCCTCCGGCAGGTCCCGCAGGTCGATCTCCTCCCACGGCAGCTCGACCCGGGCCGGCACGATCTGCACCGGTTCCCCGTCCGAGCCGAACCCGTACGCCACCCGCAGGTTCGGGTACCGGTCCAGCAGCGCCTGCCCCGCCGCCCGCATCCGCACCGGGTCGACCACACCGTCCAGGTGCATCGCGAACTGCATCTGATACGGATCCAGTTCGCGACCGGCGAGCATCGCGTGGAACAACAGTCCCGACTGCATGGGTGTCAGCGGCCAGACGTCCATCACATCCTGGTGGCGGGCCTCCAGCACATTGATCTCGAGCTGGGACAGCGACACCATCGGCAGGTCGGACGGCGTGAGCCCGCCGGCACCGTCGGCGGCGGCGTGCCGGGCGAGTCCGGTCAGCGCTTCCACCCACAGATCGGCGAGTTCCTGGACCTCGTCGCGGGTCAGGACGCCGGTCGCACAGGCGAACGTCGCCTGCAGAGACGGCCCTTGGGCGGAGTCGGTGACGACCGCGTTGATGTCGAGGGCGTGCGCGAGAGGCATGTCGGCGTCGAAGTCGGCGGACACACCCTCCAGCGTCGCGACGGGCGTCCACCCCTGACCGCGCAGACTCTCGGGCATCTCGGCGCCGGTGAACCGGCCGAGGTAGTTGAAGCCGATCTGTCCGGTGGGCAGTTGGGCCAGGATGGTGGCGGTGTCGGGGTTGAGGTGGCGGAGCAGGCCATAGCCGATGCCCTTGTCGGGGACGGCCCGCAATTGTTCCTTCACCGCCTTGACGGCCCGGCCGGCGGCGAGTCCGCCGGCGAAGGCGTCGTCCAGGTCGATTCCGGCGACGTCGGCCCGGACCGGATAGAGGGTGGTGAACCAGCCGACGGTGCGGGAGAGGTCCGCGCCGGGAACGGCGTCCTCCTCACGGCCGTGGCCCTCCATGTTCACCAGTACCGAGTGTTCCGAACCGCCCCGGGCCCGCCGCCACGCCGCGACGGCCAGCGCCATCCCGGCCAGCAGAGCGTCGTCGGGACCGCAGCGGAACACCTCCGGCAGCCGCGTCAGCAGCGCCTCGGTCACCTCGGCGGACAACCGCACCCGAACCCGGTCCACCGTGGCCGTCGTGTCCAGCGAGGGGTCGAGGCGACGGGAGCCGAGGGCGGGGTCGGGGGCGGCCAGGACCGACGTCCAGTGGTCCAGTTCGGCGACGCGCCCGGGACTGCGGGCCTCCTCGGCCAGGGCAGCGCTCCAGCGCCGGGCCGAGGTGCCGACGCGGGACAGCATCGGGGTCCGACCTGCCTCGACAGCCTGCCACGCCTCGATGAAGTCCGGGACGAGGATGCGCCAGGACACGCCGTCCACGACGAGGTGGTGGGCTGCCACGAGGAGGCGGCCGTTGCCGGTGCCGGTGCCGGTGCCGGTGCCGGTCGGGGTGAACCAGACGAACTGCAGCATGGTCCCGGAGGCGGGGTCGAGCCGGTCCAGGGCCCGGTCCAACTCGGCCGAGATCAGGGCGCCCCAGGCCTTCTCGTCGGTGACGCCCTTGCATGCGACGCGATGCAACAGAGTCGATATGTCGATGGAGCCCGGCTCGCCGGTGATAAGCTTCGGCGCGTCGTCGCCATGGCCGTGGACCAGGTGGGAGCGCCACATGTCGTGCCGGTCCACGACCGTCGAGAGCGTGGCGACGAGGGCGTCGTGGTCGATGCCGGTGGGCAGGTCCAGCACCATCCACTGCGCATAACGGCCGTAGGAACCCTCGCGGTTGAGCATCCAGTGGGCGATCGGCAGCAGCTCGGATTCACCGACACCGCCGCCCTGGAGTTCCTCCAGCACGGGGCGGTCCTCGGCTCCGCCGTTCGCAGCGGCCAGTAGCGCCAGACCGGACA
>NZ_JBHVUH010000013.1:0-266806 GCF_042884245.1 Streptomyces sp. NPDC058145
GAACGCGTCCGGAGCGAGGAACGCGCACTGCGCATAGCCTTCACATCGGGAAAGGTCCACGACAATTCTCATCCCGACCTCCACAGGGACTGCGAACCGCGGACCCTGGAAGCCGGCGTCACCTCGGCACGCACAGCGCGGGACAAGCCTCGATGAGAAGGTGCGGGCCGCCGGCCACCCCTGCGAACCGCGAGGGGACGCCCCGCGCTCGTCGGGTCTCCGCAGAAGGAACTGATCGTCGCGAACAGGGGGGACGGCGCCTGTGAAACCGCCCGGAGAACCTGACCCTGTCGTGAGAAAAGCCTAGCCCCAGCACATATCACCCGCACACCGGGCGAAGCATTCACTCGCGCGCCGCGTGCCCATACCGCCAGGGCGACGTAGTGTCGTTGATCCTTTACGGATGGCGGGTGAATCCGCGCGCCGATCAGTGCGGTTCTTCGATGTGCCGGAGTCACGCATGGGAAAAGTGCTGGGTGATGTGCTGGGCCTGGCGGCGGGTGTCGCCGTCAGCCCTCTTCCGATCATCGCGCTCATCATCGTGCTCGCGACGCCCCGTGGACGCGTGAACGGGCTGGTGTTCACGGCCGGCTGGGTGATGGGCCTGTCCGCCCTGGGCGGGGTGATGCTGGTGATCGGCGGCCAGGGAGATGCCGACAGCCACGGGCAGCCGGCCGACTGGGTGGGCGCTCTGAAGCTCGCGCTGGGGGTGGCGCTGGTGCTCTTCGCGGTGCGGCTGTGGCGTCATCGCCCTGCCGACGTCACGCAGGCACAGTTGCCTCGGTGGCTGGCCGCGCTCGACCGCTTCGCGCCGCTGAAGGTCTTCCTTCTCGCCCTGTTGCTGTCGGCCGGAAACCTGAAGAACGCCCCGCTGACCATTGCCGCGGCGGCGTCCATCAGTTCGTCGGGACTGCCGGCCGGACAGCAGATCGGTGCGTTGGCGCTCTTCGTGGTCGTCGCTTCCCTCGGTCTGCTGATCCCGCTGGGGGTCTTCCTGGTCATGGGGGAGCGGGCGAACAGCACGCTGGGCAACTGGAAGGACTGGGCCGCGCGGCACAACATCGCCGTCATGGCGGTCCTGTTCTTCGTGTTCGGGCTGAAGTTGTCGGGCGACGGCATCGACGTGCTGACTTCCTGACCGCCTCTGTCCCGGTCCCCGACCGTGTCAGCTGCCCCCCACGCCCAGCGCGGTCAGCAGCACCAGGACGAGGGTGGCCACGGCGAACAGGCCGTGGGCCAGTACGACCGGTACCGGGAAGTGCCGTTCGGCGGGGACGGTCGCCTCGGCCGCTGGACCCGTCGCGGCCGGCGGAGCCCCGGCAGCGGCGCGGTGGACGGGGAGCCAGCGGGCCAGCATCACGAAGCCCAGCAGGGCGACGGGCAGAAGCAGGCCGAACGACGTCCAGGCCAGGACGGTCCGGTCGGCCACGAGATAGATGATCCACACGACCAGCCCGATCGCGGCCAGGGCGAAGTGCCCGAGGACGACCGGTGCGGGCAGGCGGCTGGTACCGGTCCGCTGCTGGCGGAGGCCGCCGCGCTGGATCCAGGTGCCGAGCATGTAGAAGCCGCCGAGAGCGGTGACCACCCAGGTGATCAGTGCGGCGATGTCCATGGGGAACTCCCGGGTGAGATGGGTGGCGGAGGCGGTCGGTGGTCCGGGCCGGCCGCCGTGGCGGGGAGGGGCGGGGCCGGGTCAGACGGGGGTGCGGGTGTGGGCGCTCCCGGGGCCGCGGTGGGGTGTGTATCCCTCGGCCTGGGTGGTCTCGTCGGCGACGCGCACGCCGTAGCGGTAGGCGAGCTTGCCGCCGAGGAATCCGGACACACCCAGGGCCGCGACGCTGAGCGCGGACAGAGCGAGCTGTCCGGTTCCGACGCTTCCGCCGCCGGTGTGGACCCCGTGGCGCCACAGGAAGTTGACGGCGTAGGCGGCGGTCACCAGCAGGTTGAGCGTCATGTGTACCAGGGCGGTGCGGAAGGCCGGGGTGCCGGCGGGGATCGCGAACAAGTCGAGGAATCCGACCATGGCCGCCAGCAGGGCACCGATCACTCCGACCGCGATCAGCCACTGCGAGGACTGGGTCAGGAAGGCCGGACGGTGCACGACGTGGGACGCGATGTCGAACACCAGGCTGGTCACCCAGGCTCCGATCGGCACGGTCACCAGCATGGGGTGGAACGGGTGGCCGTACGGGCCGGCGAGCGAGGCGCTGACCGGGCGCTTCGCCTGAAGCTGTGGCTCAGGGGTCATTGCAACCTCCTCCATTGCACCAACAAAGCTTGGTCTTATTGTGGCAGGGCGTCAAGACGTACAGCCCATGACGAGTGAAGAACGCTTGTGCCCATGCGGGTGGGAGTTATTGTGGTCGGGTGGCTTCCGATCCGAGCGCGCGGGCCGACACGGCCGACAGCGCCATCGACTCCGTCAGCGTCCTGAGCGAGGATTCGCGAAGGCGCATGTTCAGCTTCATCCGGCGTGCCCGCCGCGCCGTCACCCGCGACGAGGCCGCCGCCAGTGTCGGTATCTCCCGCAAGCTCGCGGCCTTCCACCTCGACAAGCTCGTCGACGCCGGCCTGCTGCGGGCCCGGTACGGCACGCCCGGCGCGATCCGCAAGGTCGGCAGGCAGCCGAAGGTGTACGAGCCCACCGGCGCCCAGATCACCGTGAGCATCCCCGACCGCCGGCATGAACTCCTGGCGGATCTGCTGCTGGACGCCGTCCTGACCGAGGGCGCGGACGAGAGCGCCGCGCAGGCGGCGGTTCGGACCGCCGAGCGGCGCGGCCGGCAGCTGGGCGAGGCCGCGCGGGAGGAGACCCGACCGGGCAGGCTGGGCCCCGAGCGCGGGATGACCGCGTGCGAGCGCCTTTTGGACCAGTACGGCTACGAACCCGTCCGGGACACCCCCACTCGGCTGCGGTTGCGCAACTGCCCGTTCCACCCGCTGGCCGCGAAGGCCCCGGATCTGGTGTGCGGCATGAACCACGCCTTCCTCAGCGGCTACCTCGACGGACTTCAGGTCAATGGAGTCCACGCTGTCCTCGCCCCCGAGCCCGGGGAGTGCTGCGTGCGACTCGGCCCCGGCGACCAGGAAGGTGACGGCCGACCGGTCCAGGACCACTGACGGGAGGCAGGGGAGTCCGCCCGCCCCTGAGCCGCCGCCCCGGATGCCCGATGCCGCTCCCGGCGCAAGGATCGTGTGGGGGAGCGTGCTCCGCCGCCCCGCGGAGCTGAGCCCACCCGTCACCGGTTGCTCGGTATCCGTCCGAGCTGGGGAAGTTCCGCCCGTTCCGGCGTTACTACCGGAGCATTGCCATGTTGACCAAGCGCATACTGAACCGCCCTTCTCGTTCCGCGGAAACGGTGGCGCGTCCCGTCACCGCCGCCGATGTCGGCCTGCTGCTCATCAGGCTGACCTTCGGCCTGCTGATGGCCGCTCATGGGGCCCAGAAACTCTTCGGGCTCTTCGGGGGCCCGGGCCTGACCGCGACCGGCAAGGGCTTCGCGGGCCTGGGCTATCGCCCGGGAAGGCTCTACGCCGTGATCGGAGGTCTGTCCGAGTTCCTCGGCGGCCTCGGTCTGGCGCTCGGGCTGCTGACGCCGCTGGCCGCTGCCGCGCTGATCGGCGTCATGATCAACGCGATGGCCACGGTCACCGGCGCCCATGGCCTGTGGGAGGCGGACGGCGGTGTGGAATACAGCGTGTGCATCGCGGTCGTCGCCCTGGCCGTGGCCGCCATCGGCCCTGGCCGGCTTGCTGCCGACCGCCTCTTCCGCTGGGGAGGAGGCGGCTGGAAGGAGGCGGCCTTCGCCCTCGGCCTGGGCGGCCTCGGCGCCGTGATCACGCTGAGCCTGTGAACCCGCACCTGCTGTCCGGCCTCGTTCCCGAGGTTCCCGAAGAGCGTCCATGGCGCGGGTGCTCGGAAGGCCCTTGGACAGCCGGCGGAATGCGGCACCGCATGTTCGACCACGGCCTCCGTCCCTGAGGCGGCAGACCGCCCGAGTCACGGAGCCAGGACCGCTCACGCGCGGCGAAACGTGAACTCCGCATGATCGCTTCGTCGTTCGACGCGTCACACGTCCCGCTGAAAAGGCGGCGACACGGCGGCCGCCGCTCGCGCTCGGCGCCCCCTTCACCAAGCTGGTGTCTTCTGCGAAGGAGACGCCACCGTGCGAATTTCTGACATCCAGCGCTGCGAGATCCGGCCCGGACGACTCGTCGAGTGGACGTTCAGCCCTGCGACCGTCGAGGCCGCGGCAGTGCTGCCGCCGGACCCGCGGCCGCCGGCGTACATCCAGGAGTCGCACATCCGGACGGCCCGTTCGGTGCGGGAGGACGGACTGTTCGTACCGACCTGGCTGGGCACCGCGTTCGACCTGCCGGGGCCGGCCGACCTCGACGCGCTGGAACAGGCGTTGCGCGGCTGGACGTTGCGTCACGAGACACTGCGCAGCGGTTTCCGGTGGGCGGATGAGGACATGCACCGGTTCACCCTCGACGAGCACGACGTGTCCCTGCACCGCGAGGTGATCGGCGACTTCGCCGACACCAATGCCCTGATCCGGTACCTGCAGGGCCGATTCGACGTGGCGGCGGACGCGCTCGGCTGGCCGAACCTCATCTACGCGGCGGTGGTCCACGAGGACTCCACCAGCGTGTACATGGCCTTCGACCACACCAACGTCGACGCCTACTCGCTCCAGCGCATCCCCGACGAGATCCGCGAGTTGTACACCGCGGACGTCACGGGGCGGCCCGCGGCCGGCACGCCCCCCGGCAGTTACGTCGACTTCTGCGAGCAGGAGCGGACGAGCGCGGACGGGATCGACGACACCCACGCGATCGTCGACCGCTGGCGGGAGTTCATCGGCCGCTGCGACGGGAGGCTCCCGGAGTTCCCCGTCGACCTCGGCCTGCGGCCCGGTGACGCGCTGCCCACCCAGAAGCTGCTGTGCGAGCCGCTCGTCGACGCGGACGCCGCCGCCGCGTTCGAGGCGTACTGCAGGCCCTACGGCGGCAGCCTGGTGGGCGTCCTGGCCGCGACGAGCCTGATCGTCCACGAGCTGGGCGGGCAGCCGGTCTACCGCACGGTCGTGCCGTTCCATACCCGGCTGAAGTCCGCGTGGTCGGACTCCGTCGGCTGGTACGTCGGCGGCGCCCCGATCGAGGTGCCCGCGGCGCGGGACTTCGACGGCGCGCTCGCCACGGTCCGCGCCGAACTGAGGGCCAACCGGTCGCTGGCACGCATCCCGCTGGCCCGCGTACTGCGCCTGCTCGGCGCGGACTTCCGCCCGACCTCGCCCGACATGTACTCCATCATCTCGTACGTGGACGCCCGCCTCACTCCCGGTTCGGCCCGCTGGGCCGAGCAGAACGCGTACGGGCTGATCCGGGTGTCGTACGGCGACCAGGTGTGCGCCTGGGTCAATCGCCTTCACGAGGGCCTGTGGTTCGCCTGCCGCTACCCGGACACCGAGGTCGCGTACAAGAACGTACGGCTGTACGTCGAGGCGCTGCGGGACGTGGTCCTCTCCGTGCCCGCGCACGGTCGCCTGCGGGCCGCGGAGCCGGCCTTTCTCTGACGAACTTCCGCCGACCGCACCCGAGTTCGGCAACCCGGCGCTGTGTGCGGTCAATTGGCGTCCCCACGGTGACCTCTGTGGGGTTGTCCGGCCCCCGGCCGGACCAGCGATGTGGAATGTCGCATCCCGCTACTGCTAGTGTCTGGCCAGTCACGCTAGGCAATCAATTTCGTTGTTCAGGCAAAGGACCGAGGGTTCCATGCGCAAGTTTCAGCAGGTCGTGATCGCAGCAGTGGCGGCCGGTGGCCTGTCCGCCATCGGCGTCGGCACGGCGGTCGCCGACACCTACGACAACGGGCCGAAGGTGTCCGACTCCTACCGCCCCTACCAGGAGTGCAGCCCGCAGACGGTGGCCGAGAACAGCATCCCGGTCGGTGTGCTCGGGATCGCCGGCACCCTGGACACCACCTGCGGCCAGTACAACTCCGCATTCAACGGCTGAGTCCGGCGGCGTCATCGTGCGCGACGCTCGGCGCGGGGCCCTCGGGGGGCAACTCCGAAGGGCCCCGTTTCTCCGGTCGGTTGGCAGAGCGTCGAAGACGAAAGCCCGGTGCGGCCGGTTCCCGGGAGCCCCTGCAAAGAAAGACGCATCAACATGTTCAGCAGGATGAAGATCGCGGCCGTCTCGGGGCTCGTCGGCGGCCTCACCGTGGCCTGCGCCGGTGTCACTCCGGCGTTCGCCGCAGGGGGTCCGGCGCCCTGTACGCCCGACCTCCAGGGCAACATCAGCTGTTCGCAGCGGATCACGGGCGAGGTGCCCGAGGGGGGCGTCATCCCCCATCAGGAGACCTGCTCGCCGGTGCAGCCCGTGAGGCTGCCCGCCGTCGGCGCCGGGGTCACCCGGATCGGGCCTGAGGTCACCTGTGCCCCCACGACGATGGGGGTGCCCGACGAGGCCGACGGTGAGAAGGGGTTGTTCGGTCTGACGCCCTGAGGGCCGGTAGGCCGCCGTCGCCGAAGTTGCGGACGCGACATGGGGAGTGTAGATCCTCGTCAACTACGTAGAGTGTGTATATCCTCACGATACGTAGTCGATCCGGGCGTTCCGTCCGGGTAAGAAAGGGTCAATACATGCGTAAGTTTCAGCGCGCTGCAATCGTGATGGCGGCGGTGGCCGGACTGTCCGTCCTCGGGGCCGGGGCCAGCTTCGCCGGCGAGAACGACGCGCCTCCGACGATCAGCGCTGTGGCCAACTCCTCGGCCAACGCCGTCGCCGTCGGTGGTGGCTACTACGTCCAGCCGCAGGGCCAGCCGGAGGAGCAGGCCCAGCCGCAGGAGGAGCAGCCGCAGGGTCAGCCGCAGGAGGAGCAGAAGAACTCCGAGCCCGAGCAGGGTTACGGCGAGCACGGCGAGGACCACTAACCACGTACTCCGTCCAGCGGTGTCCCGGTGACACCGCGAAGTCAGCCCGGGCGCGCGCCGGCCGTAACGGCACGCGCCCGGGCTGCGGGCATCCCGCCGTCGGGTGCGCCGGACGACAAGTCCGTCCTTCGAAGGCACTGTTCAGGAATATCGGCCCGGGCGCACGCCGGTCACAGGCGCAGGCGTCCGGGCCTGTCGTTTTGAGAGAGGGAACGCAACGCATGTTCACCGCACAGAAGATCGCCACCGTCTCGGGGCTCGTGGGAAGTCTCGCCGCGCTCTGCCTCGGCGCCGGCCAGGCGCACGCCGCCGGACTCCCCGGCGGCTGCCAGAGCACCGCGCAGGGCGGCCCCGTGTGCGTCCAGAAGAACAGTTCCCGTGTCGACAAGGACGGCACGCACATCATCCAGCAGAAGCAGGACTGCTCGCCGGCCGACCGTCCGCACGTGATGTTCTCGGAGGGCGCGGTCACGGGCGAGGAGTCCGCGAGCACCGGGCAGGTCGTGGACTGCTCCAACACGGCGAAGCTGCCCAAGGGCTTCAAGAAGCCGCACGTCGACTTCTGAACGCCGTCGGCACGGACAGTCCACCGGGGGAACGGCAAGTCCCGGTGTCACGACCGCGGGTCGGGGCACCGGGACTTGCCGTTCGGCCTGCCTGCGGCGGCCTCCGGGGGGAACGTCAGCGGTCCCGGCACCGGGCGTGGGCCGCGGTGCCGGGACCGTTCGCACTCCGGCGTCGGTGCGCCGGACCGGGGCTCAGAAGGCGGTGTTGTTGCAGCCCATGGTCGAGCCGTTGGACGTCTGCTGCGCGCCCGGGTTGCCCTCGCCGTTCGCCAGGTTGCCGCCCAGGCCGTCGGCGATGCCGACGTTGCCGAGGATGTCGGCGTTGAGGTCGTGCGAGCGGCAGTCGGCGCTCTGCTGGATGTTGAACTCGTCGCCGCTCTTGCCCCAGCCCTCGCCGGCGTGGGCGGCGCCGGCCCCGAAGAACCCGGCGCTGGCGATGGTGGCGATGAGAAGGGTGGTCGCGCGGAGCTTGCGCATGTGAACTCCCGATGAGTGAGGAGGGTGAGATTCGAGGGGAACGTCAGCGGTCCCGGCACCGGGCGCGGGCCGCGGTGCCGGGACCGTTCACACTCCGGCGTCGGTGCGCCGGACCGGGGCTCAGAAGGCGCTGTTGTTGCAGCCCATGGTCGAGCCGTTGTGGGTGTTCTGGGCGCCCGGGTTGCCCTCGCCGTTCAGGCCGTTGCCCAGCACGCCGTCGAGCAGGCCGACGTTGCCGAGGAGGTCGAGGTTCAGGTCGTGCGACTTGCAGTGGGTGCTCTGCGTGATGTTGAACCTGTCACCGTGGTCGCCGTGGTCGCCGCCCTTGCCGCCGTCGGCGTGGGCCGTGCCGCCGACGAGTCCGATGCTGCCGAGAGCGGCGACCAGGACGGCAACCTTGCGAAGCTTGCGCATGTCATCTCCGGTGGAGTGGGGAGTGCGATCTGTGGCAGATCGACGTTTTACAGTTACGGGAGATTAGTGCGAAATGGCACAAAACGGGCGGCGACGCGCCGATCTTCTGATCACGCGACGGAAACCCCGTACCCCATAGCGGATATGACGGACCGCCGGATCGAAAGGCGGGCGGACCGGGGTGGGCCGCCGGCCTCTGGCGGTCAGTACCGCTGGGCGCTGGCCAGGGAGTTCGACTGACTGTTGGCCTGGGTGCAGTCGACGCCCCGGGTCTCGGCGGCGGCCAGCAGGGCGACCGGCACGTTCGCGTCGAGCAGGTTCTGCGGGCTGCACTCCTGGTACGGACGGAACAGGTTGCTCTGGCTCACCGCACCGCCCTGGTTGTTCGTCTGCGGGGCAGTCTGCGGGGTCTGCTGGGCCTGCTGGGCCTGGGGCGAGATCTGGGGGCTGATCTGCGGGTTCAGCTGGGGGTTGACCTGAGGGGTGACCTCGGCGCCTCGCTGCGGGGCCGCCTGCTGCGGGGCCGCCTGCTGCGGGGCCGGTGAGCCGTAGGTCTGCGCGGTCGCCTGGGAGGAGGTGGCCGAGGCGGCCTGGGCGTCCGGCTGTGAGACGGGTGGCGGAACGGTCCCGTTGTAGGTGGCGGGGGCGGCGGAGCTCGGGCCGGCGCCGACGGCGGACAGACCGCCCGCAGCTGCGATGACGAGCGCGACGTGCTGAAGCTTGCGCATGGAATCCTCGGCCCTTCGTTGACCTGTGCGCGGAACATGGTGAAACGTTGATGGGGCGGCACAGCCTTCGCTGTCCCGCTGCCCGGCGCGGCCGACGGCTGCGATGGACCGTCGAGTCCGGCCCGTGGGGAACGAGACGAAAACGGTCGCGGATACGGCCGCCGGCCCGGGGTCACCCATTCGAGCAAAGGTAATGGACCGGCATATGCCGTAAGTCCCCTTACGGGGATGTGGCAAATGGGTGACAGGCCTTCGGGTGCCGTGACCGCGGCGCGGGAATTCTCGTTCTGGCCGGGAGAGGGCAGTGACGTGGACTCAAAGAGGGCGAGGAATTTCGCTGCCCGCTCCACGCGACGTCCGCGTGCCGGTCAGGAGTAAAGCTGCTGACGGTGCGGTGTGAATATCGCACCGGCTGCACGTGTGACGGCACCGAACGCAATTGCTTTCCCTTTTCAGGTATCGAAGGGCCGAGGGTTTCATGCGTAAGCTTCACAAGGCCGCGCTCGTTGTAGCGGCGGCCGGCGGTCTGTCCGTCATCGGCGTAGGCGTCAGCCATGCCGATTCTCCAGTGGGACAGGGCACCGCCGCTCCGGCGCCGGCTCCCGATCAGCCGGCTCCGCAGGCCTATGCCCCGGCCCCCGCTCCACAGCCGGCTCCGCAGGCCTATGCCCCGGCTCCGGCTCCGCAGCCGGCTCCGCAGGCCTATGCCCCGGCTCCGGCTCCGCAGGCCTATGCCCCGGCTCCGGCTCCGCAGCCGGCTCCGCAGGCCTATGCCCCGGCTCCGGCTCCGCAGCCGGCCCCCCAGGTCTATGCGCCGGCCCCGGCTCCGCAGGCGCCCCAGCAGACCGGTTACGCCTCGGCGTCGGCCGTGTCGCACGGCTCGGCCCAGGCCACCACATCGCCGTACGCGCAGCAGTACCCGCAGCAGCAGCCGTACCAGCAGCAGGCGCCGTACCCGCAGCAGCAGCCGTACCAGCAGCAGGCGCCGTACCAGCAGCAGCAGCCGTACCAGCAGCAGGCGCCGTACCAGCAGGCCGCCCCCGCACAGCCGGCGCAGGTCGTTCCGCAGGTCATGCCCCAGGTCATGCCGCAGGTCGCCCCGCAGGTGGCCATGCCCCAGGCCGTCAGCCAGGAGCCCCCGGCGCATGTCGCCCCGCAGGTGAACCCGCAGGTCAACCCGCAGGTGAACCCGCTCGTCAACCCGATCATCGCGCCCCCGAGCGCCCCGGGACTGTCTCCGGTCGGCCTCGGTCAGATCGCGGCACCGCCCGTCGGTCAGCTCGGGCTTCCCCGACTCGGCTGACCGCCCCGCCGCGGACGCCCGCGGTCACCACCCGATCCGTATCCGTCGCAGATTCCACCCCCCGAACAACGGAGAACCCATGCGCAAGTTCCACAAGGCGGTCCTCGTGGGCGCCATGCTCGGCACCGTCGGCTCGTTCGGCGCCAACACCGCCTTCGCACACGGTGAGCCCGGTCACGACATCGACGTCACGCAGGGCGTCGAGTGCCGCTCGCACGACATGAACATCGAGGTGCTCGGCAGCGTCGGCGCCCTCACCGGCGCCGCGGGCAACCTGCTGAACGGCGAGGGGAACCCCGGGGCGCAGCAGAGCCACCTCGGCTCGGACATGGGCTGCAACAACCAGGCGTTCTGACCGACCCCGGTCAGCGGCGGACCGGCTCGGGCCGGCCGCGGGGCGCTCGCGAATCAGGGATTCGCGAGCGCCCCGCGCTGTTGCGGGGTCAGTGGCCCGGCGGTGGAATCGAGTGTGTGGCATTTTGGCGGCGCAGGGTCCGCCGACCGCCCCGCTCCCGGGACGGGGGCCGGTCGCAAAGGGCTCAAGAACGACGCGCTGGGCCTGTTCTCCTCGGTGGTCATCGGGCTTGCCTCCACCGCCCCCGCGTACAGTCTCGCCGCCACACTGGGCCTGATCGTCGCGGCGGTGGGCCTGCAGGCCCCGATCGTCATCATGCTGTCGTTCGTCCCGATGCTGCTGATCGCGTACGCCTTCCGGGAACTCAACGCGAGCAACGCCGACTGCGGAACGACCTTCACCTGGGCCACCCGCGCCTTCGGCCCCCGCACCGGCTGGATGGGCGGCTGGGGCATCGTCGTGGCCAACGTCATCGTCATGGCGAGTCTCGCCGAGATCGCCGGCGCGTACAGCTTCCGGCTGGTGGGCCTGGACGGGCTGGCGGAGGACCGATTGTGGACCACCGTCGCAGGCATCGTCTGGATCGCCGTGATGACCACGGTCTGCTACGTCGGCATCGAGTTCTCCGCCGCCCTGCAGCGCTGGCTGCTCTGCCTCGAAGTGGGGATGCTGCTCGTCTTCGCCGTCGCCGCGCTGGTCAGGGCGTACACCGACGCCCCGTCCACCGCGCTCCATGTCTCCGCCTCCTGGTTCAACCCCTTCGAGGTGACCTCGGTGAAGGCCCTCACCTCGGGCCTGCTGGCCGGGGTCTTCATCTACTGGGGCTGGGACACCGCCGTCTCGATCAACGAGGAGACGGTCGACAGCACCCGCATCCCCGGCCGCGCGGCGGTCATGTCCACGGTGCTGCTGCTGATCATGTACGGACTGGTCTCCACCTCGGCGCAGGCCTTCGCGGGCGCCGGCGCCTCGGGCATCGGGCTCGGGAACGCCCGTAACTCGGACGACGTCTTCTCCGGGCTGGGAGAGGCCGTCTTCGGAAGCCACGACACGGGTCTGGTGCTGTCCCGGCTGCTGATCCTCATGGTGCTGACCTCGGCGCTGGCGTCCACCCAGACCACCATCCTGCCCCTGGCCCGGACGGTCTTCTCCATGGCGGTCCACAAGGCCGTCCCCGCCCGGTTCGCCCGGGTGCACCGCAGGTTCCTCACCCCGACCTGGTCGACCGTCGGGATGGGCGTGGTCTCGATCGCCTTCCTCGTGCTGCTGACCTCCTTCAGCGGGAACGTGCTGGCCGACTCGGTCGACTCGGTCGGCCTCGCGATCACGTTCCACTACGGTCTGACCGGCTTCGCCTGCCTCTGGTACTACCGCAAGATGCTCGACCGGAGCACCAAGGACCTCGTCTTCAAGGGCGTGCTGCCGGGCCTGGGCGGGCTGATCATGCTCACCCTGTTCCTCTACGCCACCTATGTCTACGCGGCCCCGGGGTACGGCGCGACCAGCGTCGACCTGCCGCTCTTCGGGCCGACCGGCGGGGTCACCGTCATCGGTCTCGGCGCCCTGCTGCTCGGTCTCCTGCTGATGCCGGTGGTCACCCGCGGACACGGGGTCGCCCTCAAGCTCCAGCGGAGCCTGCTGCCGCGCCGCCTGCCACCGCACACCGCCCTCGACTCGGCGAGCCGCTACCTGCCCGCCGACAACGGGTCCGGGGTGGGCGGCGACTGGTACGACGTGATTCCCCTGTCGGGAGCCAGGGTCGGCCTGGTCGTCGGGGACGTGCTCGGGCACGGCCTGCGCGCCGCTGCCACGATGGGCCGCCTGCGTACCGGGGTGCGCGTCCTGGCCCGTCTCGACCTGACCCCGGACGAGCTGCTGTCCCGCCTGGACGACCTGGTCGAGCAGACCGCGCACGAGCGAGGCGACGACCAGGGCGGCCCGGACCCCCCGAGGTCGCAGGCCGACGAGGCCAGGGGCGTGACCTGCCTGTACGCGGTGTACAACCCGGTCTCCGGGCAGTGCAGCCTGGCGCGGGCCGGGGATCCGGTGCTGGCGGTCGTCGAACCGCACACGGGCGTCGTCGGCTATCCGGAGCTGCCCCCCGGACCACCGCTGGGCGTCGGCGGTGCGCCCTACCAGAGCGCGGAGCTGCGGCTGCCACCGGGCAGTCTCGTCGCCCTGTGCACGGACGGCCTGCTGCAGGCCACCGCCGGCCGCGCCGCCGGACTCGCGCAGCTGTCCGGGATCCTCGCCGGTGACCGGACGTCCCTGGACCAGCTCTGCGACCGCGCGGTGACCGCCCTGCTGCCCGGCCCGGTGGACGTGGACGCCACGCTGCTGGTGGCCCGCACGCGGCTGCTCGACCGGAGTCAGTTCACCCAGTGGGAGCTGCCGCCGGACCCGGCGGGGGTGGCCGGCATCCGCACCGCCGTCAGCAAGCAGCTGCGCGACTGGGGGCTGGAGGACCTGGCGTTCACCAGCGAGCTCATCGTCAGCGAACTGGTCACCAACGCCATCCGCTATGCCGGCGGCCCGATCCAGGTACGCCTCATCCGCGACCGGACGTTGATCTGCGAGGTCTCGGACACCGGCCACACCACGCCCAATCTGCGCCACGCCGCGAGCGACGACGAGGGGGGCCGGGGCCTGTTCATCATCGCCCAGATGACGCACCACTGGGGCACCCGCTACACCCCCACCGGCAAGACCCTCTGGACCGAGCAGGACCTGCCGTCGCCGGACGGCCAGTCCCACGGGGCCCCGGGGGACTGAGCAGACGCGGGCGCCCCCACCAGCCGTCTTCTCGACCGGAGGGGGCGCCTCGTGTCGGTCCGCGCCGGTCAGTTGAAGCAGCCGGGGACCGGGGTCGGGCTGGTCGCGCAGTTGTTGGGGGTGTTGTTGATGACCGTGCTGAGGGTCAGGTTTACGGTGCCGCCGTTGTTGTAGATGCCACCGGGGTTGGTGCCGTGGGCGGTGTTGTTGCTGATGTTGCTGATGCTGATCGTGGAGGTGCCGCCGGAGACGCTGGGCACGCCGTTGGCGATGCCGCCGCCGGTGTTCGCCTCGTTGTTCCTGATGTTGCTGGCGCGCACCGTCAGCTGTCCGATGTTGGCGATGCCGCCGCCCGCGATGTCGGCCGTGTTCCTCGAGATGTTCGAGGCGGTGACGGTCAGGTTGCCGTCGCTGACGAGGCCGCCGCCGTTGTTGTTGGCATGGTTGCCCGACACCACGCTGGCGTTGATCGTCGTGGTGGAGCCGCTGAAGTTGCTGACGCCGCCACCGAAGTTGGCGCGATTGTCCAGGATCACGACGGCACTGGCGTTCAGGGTGCCGTTGCCGGTGACGACGATGCCGCCGCCGGCACCGTTCGCGATTGTGCTGCCCGTGGCGTCGCCGTTGGTGAGGGTGAGCGCCCGCAGGGTCAGGTTGCCGCCGTTGACGGTGATGATGCGGAAGGCGGAGGCCGAGGCAGCACGGGCGATGGTGGCGCCGTTGCCGTTGACGACGACCGTCGAGGTGATGGCGGGCAGCGCGTTGGTCAGCGAATACCTGCAGCCCGGCGCCAGGTTGAGCGTGTCGCTCCCCGGGGTGCCGTTGGCCGTGTTGATCGCGTTGACGAGGGCGGTCTGGCTGCACGCCACCGGCAGGGTGGCGGCCGACGCGGCGGGGGCCAGCGCGGTCTGGGCGAGGGTGGCGGCGGCGCCTATGCACAGCACCTGGGCGGTCCGGGCGAGTGACTTCCGAGTGAGCATGGGGGTCCTTTCCGAGGCGTGCCCGCCGCGAGCGTCCGGCCGTACCAAAGGGCCCTGGACCGTCTCGGGCAGGGGGTCGGAACAGCACTCCCCGCAGGGTCGCCGGGGTTCGCCGGTTACCTGCCGGTCTCCATCCGATGGTCCTGTGCCGTGCACCTGATGGCGGTACCCGGCTCGCGCTTCCCGCGGAGTGGGGCTCAGGTGCCGACGAGGGGCCTCGCGCCGGCGCCGATGGCCAGCTCGGCCCGTGCGAAGTCGCGGTTCTGGACGATCCGTTCGCGATGCTCCTCGGGCACCTTTCCGCCGTCCAGCAGCTTCTCGCAGCACTCCAGCGACTCGCGGTACTCGCCCATCCAGTACGCCGACACCGCCAGCTCGTCCAGAGCACGCCAGTCGTACCACGCCCGCTCCACGAAGAGGATGTCCTGTGGGCGTGAAAGCTCGGCCGCCCGCCGCGCGAAGAGGTACGCGAGCGGCCAGCGCTGTCCATTGACACGGCACAGGTTCGCGAGCTCACCGAGCGGTTCGGCCCGGGTGGGCCGGTACTCGTGTGCGTCCAGGAAACGGGCCATGACCTCGGGTGCCCGGCGCTTGAGCGTCATCGCGAGCCGGGCCGCGTAGAGCCGCGCGCAGAACGCCTCCTCGGCGAAGCCGTCCATGTCCGCGCGCCGGTCGTAGGCGGCGAGTGCCTTGGCGGGTTCGCCGGCGTCACGCCAGCTCTGGGCCAGATAGAAGGCGTACCGGGCGTTGTCCGGCTCCTTGGCGAGCCCGTCCTTCAGGATCGCGGCATCACGGAGGTACTTCTCGCGCTCGCCGCCCTTGAGGCGTCCGCCGCCGCCCATGATGACCATGCGTGCGCCGTCGAAGGTCTCCCGGCTGAAGCGTGTCCCGCAGTCCAGGTATTCGTGCAGCACTCCGACATACCGCCAGGGAAGCCTGGTCGACACCAGCGTCGGGCGCCAGTGGACCAGGGGGCCGTGCCGCACCTCGAAGTCGTAGCAGTCGTACTCGAGCTTTGGCATCGTGAAGCGGCCGCCGGTCTCCATCACGTCATCGGCGTCGATGAACAGCAGGTAGTCCGCACGGTCCCGCGCCAGCTCGATGGCCTCGGTGCGGCTCAGGTCGAAGCCCCGCCAGGGGCTTTCGTACAGTGCCCCGGGCAGGCCGGCGAGGGTTTCGCGGACGACGTCCTGCGTGCCGTCGGTCGAGCCCGTGTCCAGGATGACCCAGGTGTCGATCAGCGGGCGCACGGATTCGAGGCAGCGTCGGATCACATGAGCCTCGTCCTTGACGATCATGTTGAGGCAGACCGTTTTCATGACTTTTTCTTTTCTGTGATGAAAAGGATCGGCGGTGAATTTACCGAGTCGTCGAGGTCTGTACAAGCAGCGCCGCCAGGGCTCTCGCCCTGGGCGGCTATGGGCTGACCGGCTCTCTGCTGGGCCGCGACGAGTTGGTCACCTGGGACATGGTGAACCGGAGCAGCGATCGGATTCTCGCCACCCTTCACAAGGTCGACGCCGTGCACGGCACGTATTACCTGCTGATGCATCTGTGGGTCGGGCTTTTCGGTACCTCGGTGGTTTCCCTGCGAATCCCCACGGTGTTGGCCATGGCCGGCGCGGCTGCCGTCGTGGGGCTCATCGGAAACCGGCTCTTCGGCTACCGTGCCGGAATTCTCGCGGGAATTCTCTTCGGTATCGTTCCGGCAGTGAGTCGTTACGGCCAGGAGGCGCGCAGCTACGCTTTCGTGGTTCTCGCCGTCGCCGTGGCCACCCTTCTCCTGCTCCGGTTGCTGGAGAAGCCGGGCAGTCCCTGGAGGTGGACCGCCTACGTACTCACGCTGGCCGTAGTGGGACTCCTGCACCTGATCGCGCTGTCCGTCGTGCTCGCCCACGTCTGTGCGCTCGCGGCCCGTGCCCGGCAGGACCGCTCGCTGTGGTGGAAGTCCGTCCTCGCTGTGGTGGTGCTCGCCGGCTGTGTCACCCCGCTCGCGCTGCTCGGCCGGTCCCAGGCCCATCGCCAGCTGTACTGGGTTCCCGAGCCCGACGGATGGGCGTCGCTCTCCCTGCCGCGCGACGTCTTCGCCTCCGCCCTGGGTGCCGGAGCGATGGTCACCTTGGCCCTGCTGGCCCGCTCGCCGCGCCGGGTCCCGCTGCTGCTGTGCGGCGCCTGGGCCCTGCTGCCCCCCGTCCTGGTCTGGGGCGCCTCGCACGGAGCCGTCTCCTACTTCCGGTCCGTCTATCTGCTCTTCACCCTGCCGGCCTGGGCACTCCTCGCCGGCGCCGGCCTCGCCGCGACCTGCCGCACGTGGAAGCCGGCCCTGGCTCTCGTGGCGGCGCTGGCCGTCCTGACGCTGCCCGACCAGAGGCAGATGCGGGGGCCGTTCGAGCACAACGCCCCGGTGCCGGTCGACTACGCGGCGGCGGCCGACGTGATCAGGAAGCTCCATCAGCCGGGAGACGCCGTCGTCTACGACCGTATGGACAGCTGGAAGCTCGACAGCGGGGTCCAGTACTATCTGCCCCGCGGACTGAGGTTGCGTGACGTCTTCCTCGCGAGGACGCCCGCCGCGATCAACGACCTCTACCCCGTCCAGTGTTCGGTTCCCACCCGGTGCCTCGCGCACGAGCGGCGCATCTGGCTGGTGACCCAGGGGAGCGACTTCCCCTTCGCCGCCATCGACCCGCTGCAGGCGAACGCCCTGCAGAGCCGGTACACGCTGACTCTGAGTCGACCGGTGACGGGTATGACGGTCAGTCTGCTGGAACTGGGAGCCGGGAGGACGTCCAGCCGCTGGTTCCGGATGCCGCAAGGGGTGTCCGACGGTCCGCATCCGTCGGACACCCCTTCTGCGGTGCGCCGCCTAGCTGTTGTCGGCGCCTGGGGACGGGCTGTGCTGGAGCGCCCAGGCGTTGGTGCACACGAGGATGGGGTGGATCGGAGGCGGCGGCGCAGAGTTCTGCTCGGAGCAGGTTGTCTCGTAGACAAGGCCGCTCTCCGTCAGGACATCGATTTTGACGCTGTTCGCAGCGTTGCTGTGCTCGGTGATGGCAACGGCGCACGGGTCAGCGGGGTAGCCGGCGAGGCCGCTGAGGTCGGTCCACAGGAAGCCCGGAACGGCCCCGCTGATGTCCCTGATGCCGGCGTACGTCCTGCCGCCGGTCAAGGCACCCCTCAGCTCGTAGTTGTTGTTGAACTGGACGGCGTCGATGTCCGAGCACTGCGAGGGGCCGGTCGCGCCGGTGCGTCACGTCGCAATGTGGCCTTTTATCCATAGATTGGACTAACGCCTGCGTTCCGATGGGGCAATCCCGGTCACGCCACTCGGCGGACACAAGCAGGGCGAAGACATGCGCAAGGCCCGCCGGGGAGATCCGGCGGGCCTTGCGCAGGGCGATGTCCGCTCAGGCGGCCTGGGCGTACTTCGGGTTCGGGCCGTACTGGTTGGTCTCCGGCTTGCCCTCGGAGGCGAGGAAGACGATCAGGATGATCGTGCCGACCAGCGGGACGAGGGCGATCAGGAGCCACCAGCCCGAGCGGCCCGTGTCGTGCAGCCGGCGGACGGCGACGCCGAGGCCGGGCAGCAGGGTGGCGAGCGAGTAGATGATGGCGGGGACGCTCGAGCCGATGGCGGCGTCGACGATCGCCAGCACGATGCTGATGATGATGTTGAACAGGAAGAACATCCAGTATTCCTGCCGCCGCGCGCGGCCGCTGAACACGGCGTACTTCTTCAGGACGTCGATGTACCAGTGCATGGTTGTCCCCCCAGGAAATCAAGCTTGTTGGCCTCCCATCGAACCAGTCACGGTGACCGGAAACCATATCTTTGGCGTGGGCGGGTCAATGTGTTACCCGGCTGTGGTCGTTCGGTGACAGGGGGGGTCCCGGCTGCGGCGACGCGGGCGTCCAGCCAGTCGAAGACGCGCTGTTCGAACAGGGTCCGGCCCAGCGGCTCGCAGTGCAGGTGCGCACCCTCCTGCTCGGTGAAGCGCACCAGGTGTTTCGGGCCGGGGCACGACGGGCGGCATGCCACCGGCCACGGGACGATGGGGGAGGGGGCTCCGACGGGAGGACTCCCATGGCGCAGCAGACGGCGACGAAGGCACCGACCCGGAAGCCCGCCGGTACGGGCAGCGTGTTCTTGTCGTTCGCCCCCTGGATCATCTTCGGAGTGGTCGCCGGCCCCAGCACCTGGGAGTACGCGGCACTCGCCGCGCTGATCGCCGCGATCGTGCTGTCGGGGAAGGACACGCTCCAGGGCAGGTTCTACGTCCTGGACATGGTCGGCATCGTGTTCTTCGCGGTCATCACGGTCCTGGCGCTCGCCCTGGACCGCTCGCAGCTCATCTGGCTGGAGACCTACGCCCAGGTCATCTCCAACGGCGTCGTGGCCGTCGTCGCGCTGGGGTCGCTGTTCGCCGATCCCTTCACGGCGCAGTACGCCCGGCAGCAGACACCCCGCGAATACTGGGACTCGCCCGTCTTCGCGCACATCAACCGGGTGCTGACCGCGGCCTGGGGTGTGGTCTTCGCCCTCATGGCGCTCTCCACCTGGCTGGCCATCCGGAACCCGTCCATGGACGACTGGTTCAACTGGGTCGTCCCGATCGTCCTGCTGGTCGGGGTCGTCAAGTTCACCGAGCGCTACCCGGAGTCGTACAACGCACGCACGACCTAGCGCATCCGCAGGGGGGTTCGCTGCGTCTACCCGGGTATGGACCTCGACAAGCCGCCCGCCCAGCCGCGATACCCGGAAGGATGCCTGGCCGTGGCGATCCGCGTTCCGGTGCGGATCGTCGTGCTCGTGCTGGTGGTGCCCGTGCGGCTGGTGTGGGACGCGCTGACCGTCGCCGGGCGGTTCCTGTCCCGCACGGTGCTGCGTCCGCTCGGGCGCGGGCTGCGGTGGCTCGGCCGGGCCCTGTTCGTCCGGCCGTTCGTCGCGCTGTGGCGATGGGTCGTGGTGCCCGCCGGGAAGGCGCTGGGGTGGCTCGGGAACGTGCTCGTCGTCGTACCGGCGCTATGGCTGTACCGGTACCTGCTGACCCCCGTCGGGCATGGCCTCGCCCGGGTCGCGCGGGCGATCGGGGCCGCGCTCGATTGGCTGCACGCGCGCGTGCTGGCTCCGGTCGGACGGGGGATCGCCTGGCTGCTGGAGGGCGCCGGCCTGCTGCTCGCGGCGGCCGGGGCGGGGGTGTTCGCCGTCGTGTCCTGGCTGGCGCGGTACCTGCTGGTCGTCCCGGCGCGGTGGCTGTACGCGTGGGTGCTCGCGCCCGTGGGGCGGGCGCTGGCGTGGCTCGTGGGCGCCGTCGTCACGGGGATCGGGGCCGTTCTGTACTGGACGGCCCGCGTGCTGCTCGTCCTGCCCGCCCTCGTCCTGTGGCGCCGGGTGCTCGTGCCCGTGGGCCGGGTCCTGGCCGTCGTCGCGCGGGAGACCGGGGAGGCCCTCGGGCACGCCTGGCGGATCGCCGGGCGGATCTCGCGGGCCGTAGGGCGGGTGCTGGGGACCCTCTTGCGGTGGATCTTCGTGGAGCCGGTGCGCTGGGTGTACCGGACGGTTCTCACGCCCGTCGGGCACGTCGTCCGGGACCATGTGCTGCGGCCCGCGGCCGAGGCGGCGCGCGTGGTGGGGCGGAGCGTACGGCAGGCGCTGGCCGCCGCCCGCGACACCGTGCGGCAGGCCCGGGCGGACCTCAGGCGGATGCTGCTCGGCGAGCCCCGGCCGCCGGCCGCGGCGGACCGGCGGGAACCCGTGGGCCGCGGGACACGTACTCTTGGTAGGAGTACCACCGCACTCACGAAGGACTAGGACACTGGGCAAGCGACAGCCCGAAGGCCCGCCGCCCGCACCCGCGGTGCAGCGCATCCGACTGCGCTACACCAAGCGCGGCCGCCTCCGGTTCACCAGCCACCGTGACTTCCAGCGCGCCTTCGAGCGTGCGCTGCGCCGCGCCGAGGTGCCCATGGCGTACTCGGCGGGGTTCACACCGCATCCGAAGGTGTCGTACGCCAATGCCGCACCCACCGGCACGGGCAGTGAGGCGGAGTACCTGGAGATCGCGCTGACCGCGGCGCGGGACCCCGAGACCCTGCGCGTCCTCCTCGACGAGTCGCTGCCCACCGGGCTGGACATCGTCGACGCGGTCGAGGCACGGACCCCGGGACTCGCCGACCGGCTCACGGCCTCCGTATGGGAGCTGCGGCTGGACGGCGTCGACCCGCTCGACGCCCTGCGCGCGGTGGAGGCCTTCATCAAGGCCGACACCGTCGAGGTGCAGCGCATGACCAAGAACGGCGTCCGCACCTTCGACGCCCGCCCGGCGGTCGCGAACCTGGAAACGCACAGTTCGCGGGCTGATGGGCCGACCGACCAGGCCTGTGCGATACTGCGGCTGGTTGTTCGGCACGTGACGCCTGCCGTACGACCCGACGACGTCCTGTCCGGTCTCCGCGCCGTGGCCGACCTGGCGCCGCCGGTCCCCGCAGCGGTGACCAGGCTGGCGCAGGGGCTGCTCGATGAAGAGACCGGCACGGTGACCGACCCGCTCGCGCCCGACCGCGAGGCAGCCGAGGCCCTGACGGCCGTACCGGCCGCCGCCGCGACGGCGCCGACGCCGGAAGGTTCCGCGTAGGGACGGACGTCGTAGCGCAGCCCTCGTACTCGGGAGCCACCTGGGTCGGGCAGCGCACCGACCAGAAGACTTTCGCCAGGCCGTACCGACAAGGCGTACGGAACCGGCGAGACAGGACACAGAGTGCTCCCGTGCGGCGCCCGCGCCCCGGACGGCGGTCACCGCGCATCGCGCGGACCGCGGACGTCAACGGTGAACGGTCCCTCGAGACCGGCGCCGGACCAGGCGCGGCGCCCGGGAGCCTGACGGGAGAAACGCCCGCATGCTCGAACCGACCGAACCCAACGAGGGTTCCGAACTGAACACGCCGAGCGACACCCTGCCGCCGCGCAGGCGTCGCCGTGCCGCTTCCCGCCCGGCGGGCCCGCCGGGCGCGGCCGAGGCCCCCGCCGAGGTCACCGTGCCGGCCATACCGGCCGCGGAAGCGGATGAGATCGCCGAGGCGGAGGAAGAGGCCCAGGCCGGGACGGGGGCCGTCGAGGCACCCGCCACCGCCGAGGAGCCCGCGCCCCCCGCCCGGGCCCGCCGCCGGGCCACCCGCCGCGCCGCCGCGCCGGCCGGGTCGCCGGCCGCCGCCGAGACCGCCGAGACGGTCGTACCGGCCGCTGAGGCCGCCGGGTCCGCCGAGCCGGTCGAGGCTGCCGAGACCCCTGGCACCGCTGAGGAACCCGCACCCCCCCGTACTCGCCGGCGGGCGACCCGCCGTGTGTCCGCACCCGCCGAAACCCCGGCCGAGGCGGAGCCCGTGGTGTCCGCCGCCGGTAGCGGGGCCGAGACCGACGCGAAGGCGGAGGCAACCGTGGAGCCCGAGTCCGAGTCTGTGACCGAGGCCGCCGCCCCGGCTCGCCCGCGTCGCCGTGCCACCCGGCGCGCCTCCGCGCCCGCCGGTGAGCCGAAGGCCGCCGAGGTTTCCGAGGCCGCTCCGGCCGCCGCCGAGGCCGCCTCCGCCGCGGAGGCCCCGTCCGCCGTCGAGGCCCCCGCCGGGACGGAGGAGGCCGCGCCCGCCGGCCGTACCCGCCGTCGGACGTCCCGCCGTGCGTCCGCGCCCGCCGGAACCCCGGCCGCCGCCGAAGCCGTCGTACCGGCCGCCGCCGAAGCCGTCGTACCGGCCGCCGCCGCGCCCGCCCCCGAGGCGGAGGCCGCGACGGAGGAGCCCACGGCCGCCCCGGCCGCCGAAGAGGCCGCTCCGCGCCGTACCCGCCGCCGCGCCACCCGTGGTACCGCCGCGCCCGCCGGTGCTCCCGCGGCCGAGGAGGCTTCCGCGGCCGCCGACCGGCCCGCCGAGGAGCCCAAGGCCGCCGAGGCGCCGCAGGCACCCGCCGCCGCCGAGGTCCCCGCCGAGGAGGGCGCCCCGCGTCGCCGTCGCCGGGTCGTCCGGCAGGCCGCGACCGGATTCGCCGCGCCCGCGCAGACCGAGACCGACGAGGCCGGGGCACCGCGACGCCCGGCCCGCCCCGCCGTGGCCGTGTTCCAGGCGCCGGTGTTCGCCGAGCCGCAGTTCCAGACCCCGCAGCGGGCCGCTGCCCAGGCCGCGGCCGAGGCCGCCGGGGCGGAGGAGCCCGAGGAGGAGACCGAGGCGTACCCGGAGGAGCGCGCCGAGGCCGGCGCGCGCCGCCGACGTCGTCGCCGGGGTGCCGCCGCCGAGGAGACGCGGCCCGCCGAGGCCGAGGAGCCGGAGGAGGCCGAGGAGGCCGCCGAGGACCTCGCCGAGGGTGACGAGGGCGAGGAGGCCGAGGGCTCCGAGGAGTCCGGTTCGCGCCGCCGTCGTCGCCGGGGCGGCCGTCGCCGTCGCCGTGGTGACGCCGCCGAGGGCGAGGCCGGTGAGGGCACGGACGCCGAGTCCGACGAACTGGCCGCCGAGCAGGCCGCACAGGACGCCGAGGACACCGCCGAGCAGGAGGACGAGGACGCCGAGGAGGCCGGGGACGAGGAGTCCGGGGGCTCCAGCTCCAGCCGCCGTCGTCGCCGTCGCCGTCGCCGTGCCGGTGAGAGCGGCGGCGAGCCCGAGTCGTCCACCGACGACCCGGAGCGCACGGTCGTCAAGGTCCGCGAACCCCGCAAGGCCGCCGAGCCGTCCGACGAGGTGCAGTCCATCAAGGGCTCGACCCGTCTGGAGGCCAAGAAGCAGCGCCGCCGCGAAGGCCGCGAGCAGGGCCGCCGCCGCGTCCCGATCATCACCGAGGCCGAGTTCCTGGCCCGCCGCGAGGCCGTCGAGCGCGTGATGGTCGTGCGCCAGCACGGCGAACGCACCCAGATCGGCGTGCTCGAGGACGACGTGCTGGTCGAGCACTACGTCAACAAGGAGCAGTCGACCTCGTACGTCGGCAACGTCTACCTGGGCAAGGTCCAGAACGTGCTGCCGTCGATGGAGGCCGCCTTCATCGACATCGGCAAGGGCCGCAACGCCGTCCTGTACGCCGGTGAGGTCAACTTCGGGGCGCTCGGCATGGCCAACGGGCCGCGCCGTATCGAAGCCGCCCTCAAGTCCGGCCAGTCGGTGCTCGTCCAGGTGACGAAGGACCCCATCGGTCACAAGGGCGCCCGCCTGACCAGCCAGGTCTCCCTCCCGGGCCGCTACCTCGTGTACGTGCCCGAGGGCTCGATGACCGGCATCAGCCGCAAGCTGCCCGACACCGAGCGGGCCCGGCTGAAGACCATCCTCAAGAAGATCGTCCCCGAGGACGCGGGCGTCATCGTGCGCACCGCCGCCGAGGGCGCGAGCGAGGACGAGCTGCGCCGTGACGTCGAGCGGCTGCAGGCGCAGTGGGAGGAGATCCAGAAGAAGGCCAAGAGCGGCAACGCCCCGACGCTGCTCTACGGCGAGCCGGACATGACCGTCCGGGTCGTCCGCGACATCTTCAACGAGGACTTCTCCAAGGTCGTCGTCAGCGGCGACGAGGCGTGGCAGACCATCCACGGCTACGTCTCGCACGTGGCGCCCGACCTCGCCGAGCGGCTGTCGAAGTGGACCAGCGAGGTCGACGTCTTCGCCACCTACCGGATCGACGAGCAGCTCGCCAAGGCGCTGGACCGCAAGGTCTGGCTGCCGAGCGGCGGTTCGCTGGTGATCGACCGGACCGAGGCGATGGTCGTCGTCGACGTCAACACCGGCAAGTTCACCGGTCAGGGCGGCAACCTCGAGGAGACGGTCACCAGGAACAACCTGGAGGCGGCCGAGGAGATCGTGCGCCAGCTTCGGCTGCGCGACCTCGGCGGCATCATCGTGATCGACTTCATCGACATGGTGCTCGAGTCCAACCGGGACCTGGTGCTGCGGCGCCTGCTGGAGTGCCTGGGCCGGGACCGGACCAAGCACCAGGTGGCCGAGGTGACCTCGCTGGGCCTGGTGCAGATGACCCGCAAGCGGGTCGGTCAGGGCCTGCTGGAGTCGTTCTCCGAGACCTGTGTCCACTGCAACGGCCGCGGTGTCATCGTCCACATGGAGCAGCCGGCCGCGGCCGGTGGCGGCGGTGGCGGCAAGCGCAAGAAGCGCGGCCGGGGCGGTGAAGCGCAGGAGCACGTGCACGAGACCGCCGCCGTGGCGGTGGAGACCGGCGAGGCCGTCGAGCCCGAGGTGGAGACCGCCGTCGAGGTGGCCGCCGGGCTCGCCGAGGCCATCGCGCTGCCCGGGCCGGACTTCGCGCCGGACGAGGAGCTGTACAGCAGCGTCGCCGAGGCGGAGGCGGCGGCCGGCCGTGGCCGTTCCCGCCGCCGCGCGAGCCGCCGGGCCTCGGCCCCGGCGGGTGCGCCGAAGGCGGAGAAGGCGCCGAGGACGGAGGCGGCCGTGGCCGCCGCCGCGCCGACCGCCCAGGACGTCACCGCCGAGGAGGCGGCGGCGCGCCCGGTGCGGCCCGAGCCTGCCACCGAGGCGCTGGCCGAGCCCGCGGCCGCCGAGGACCAGATGGTCCCGGAGCCGCAGGCCGAGCCCGCCGCCGAGGAGGCCGCGCCCAAGGGCCGTACGCGCCGCAGGGCGACCCGGAAGGTGTCGGCGCCCGCCGGTTCCCCCGCGGGAGCCGAGGCGGCCGTGGTGACGGTGTCCGAGACCGCGCCCGCCGCCCCGGTGGAGCAGCCCGCGGCCGAGGCCCCGGCCGGAGCCGGGGCCTCGCCCGCCGCCCCGGTGGAGCAGCCCGCGGCCGAGGCCCCGGCTCCGGCCGCGGAGGCGGAGAGTGCCGCCCCCGCCCGCCCGCGCCGCCGTGCCGTGCGCAAGGCCACCGCGCCGACCGCGTCCGAGGAGACGGCCGTGACGGTCGTTCCGTCGGCCGCGGCGGAGGAGACCCCGGCCGCCGCCGAGACGGCGACCGAGGCTGCGGTGACCGAGGAGACCGTCGAGGAGACGGCTCCGGCCAAGAAGGCGGTCCGCAAGACCGCCAAGAAGGCCACGGCGAAGAAGGCGGCCACCAAGAAGACCGCGGCCAAGAAGACGGCCGCCAAGAAGACGACGGCCAAGAAGGCGGCCAAGACGGCCGCCGCCAAGACGACGGCGAAGAAGACCACCACGGTCCCCGCCGGCGACGAGGGCTGACGCCTTGGGGTGTGGGGCCGGTCCACGTGACCGGCCCCACACCCGCCGGGCCCGGTTTGACCCGTTCGACTGTGGCCCCGTAACCTGGACCGTCGGCGTGTCGAGTGACACGCCACATTCCCGTAAACCTCTTCCTCCCGGGTGCCTCGGTGGCCGGGAGAGGCTGTCCGTGTTCATGCCCGGGCGGCTGGACTGCGGGGGTGCCGTTCCCGAGCGAGAGAGTGAGATCCGCGTGTACGCCATCGTGCGCAGCGGTGGTCGCCAGCACAAGGTTGCTGTCGGCGACATCGTTGAGGTTGACAAGATTTCCACCGCCAATGTTGGCGACACGGTCGAGCTCTCGACCCTGCTCGTTGTCGACGGCGACGCTGTGACCAGCGACCCGTGGGTGCTGGCCGGCATCAAGGTCCAGGCCGAGGTCGTGGACCACCACAAGGGTGTGAAGATCGACATCCTTCGCTACAAGAACAAGACCGGCTACCGCCGTCGTCAGGGCCACCGCCAGCAGTACACGGCGATCAAGGTCACTGAGATCCCCGCGGCTGCGAAGTAAGGGACTGAGGAGACATGGCACACAAGAAGGGCGCATCGTCCACCCGGAACGGTCGCGACTCCAATGCCCAGCGGCTCGGCGTGAAGCGCTTCGGCGGTCAGGTCGTCAACGCGGGTGAGATCCTGGTCCGCCAGCGTGGCACCCACTTCCACCCGGGCGCCGGCGTGGGCCGTGGCGGCGACGACACGCTGTTCGCGCTGCAGGCCGGTGCGGTGGAGTTCGGTAGCCACCGTGGCCGCAAGGTCGTGAACGTCGTTCCGGTCGCCTGACCCGAGCGTTCCGTTCGAACCTTTCGCGAGGCGGACCTCACTTCCCGATCGGGAAGGCGGGTCCGCCTTTCGCGTGTTACGCAAGAGACATCACCGTAGTTCTGGAGGCATGAACCATGACCACCTTCGTGGACCGCGTCGAGCTGCATGTCGCCGCGGGTAACGGAGGCCACGGCTGTGCCTCCGTTCACCGTGAGAAGTTCAAGCCGCTCGGCGGCCCGGACGGCGGCAACGGCGGCCGTGGCGGCGACGTGATCCTGACTGTCGACCAGTCGGTCACCACGCTGCTCGACTACCACCACTCCCCGCACCGCAAGGCGACCAACGGCAAGCCCGGCGAGGGCGGCAACCGCTCCGGCAAGGAGGGCCAGGACCTGGTCCTGCCCGTGCCGGACGGCACCGTCGTCCTGGACAAGGCCGGCAACGTGGTCGCCGACCTGGTCGGCCACGGCACCTCGTACATCGCCGCGCAGGGCGGCCGGGGCGGCCTCGGCAACGCGGCGCTGGCCTCCGCCCGCCGCAAGGCGCCCGGCTTCGCGCTGCTCGGCGAGCCGGGGGACCTGCAGGACATCGTCCTGGAGCTGAAGACGGTCGCGGACGTGGCCCTGGTGGGTTACCCGAGCGCGGGCAAGTCCTCGCTGATCTCGGTGCTCAGCGCGGCCAAGCCGAAGATCGCCGACTACCCGTTCACCACCCTGGTGCCCAACCTGGGTGTCGTCACGGCCGGTTCGACCGTCTACACCATCGCCGACGTGCCGGGCCTGATCCCGGGCGCCAGCCAGGGCAAGGGTCTGGGCCTGGAGTTCCTTCGCCACGTGGAGCGGTGCAGCGTGCTGGTGCACGTGCTGGACACCGCGACCCTCGAGTCCGACCGCGACCCGGTCTCCGACCTCGACATCATCGAGGAGGAGCTGCGGCAGTACGGCGGCCTGGACAACCGGCCCCGGATCGTCGTCCTGAACAAGGTCGACGTGCCGGACGGCAAGGACCTCGCCGAGCTGGTCCGCCCCGACCTGGAGGAGCGCGGCTACCTCGTCTTCGAGGTGTCGGCGGTGGCCCACATCGGGCTGCGGGAGCTGTCCTTCGCGCTCGGCGAGCTGGTCGGGAAGGCGCGCGCCGCCCGGCCGAAGGAGGAGGCGACGCGGATCGTCATCCGGCCGAAGGCCGTGGACGACGCGGGCTTCACGGTCACCCGCGAGGATGTCGGCGGCGAGCCGCTGTTCCGGGTGCGCGGCGAGAAGCCGGAGCGCTGGGTACGGCAGACCGACTTCAACAACGACGAGGCCGTCGGCTACCTCGCCGACCGCCTGAACCGCCTCGGTGTCGAGGAGCAGTTGATGAAGGCGGGCGCCCGCGTCGGCGACGGCGTGGCCATCGGGCCCGAGGAGAACGCGGTCGTCTTCGACTGGGAGCCGACCGCCATGGCGGGCGCCGAGATGCTGGGCCGGCGCGGTGAGGACCACCGCTTCGACGCGGCCCGGCCGGCCGCCCAGCGGCGGCGCGACAAGCAGGCCGAGCGGGACGAGTCGCTGCGCGAGTACGACGAGTTCGACCCGTTCGAGTAGAACCGGGCGGGCGCGCAGCGGTGAACGCCGGGTGAGTCGAACCGTGTGACCCGGAAAGGGATTCCGATCCCCTTCCGGGTCGCTTCCTGTCCGGCGGTGCTGTACGGCACCGCGCACGACCTGAGCACCTCGGGGTCCGCCCTGCCGAACTCCTCGACCCAGCACATTTTCTGACACTCCGTGACCCGTCGCGGCACCGCCACGTTCTCCACGTGGACCCGGTGCCGCGACGGGTCTTCTGTTGTCCGCCTACTTGTCATGCGCGCGAATGCTGTCGTTCGGCGGCCGGGCCGTCCGCCCGTGGGAGCTTCCGAGGGTCCGCGAGTGAAGCCCAAGAGGCCCGTGTGGCAGGGGAGTCAGCCGAATGACCGGAGCAGCACCGCAGCCCGAGCGACGCCGCTTTCTGACCGCGGGCGCCGCCGTCCTCGGCGCCGCGGCCTCCGCCCAGCTCTGGCTGCCGGGCACCGCCCGCGCCGCCGGCAACCCGCTCCCCGACGGCCTGTTCACCCTCGGTGTCGCCTCCGGCGACCCGCTGCCCGACGGCATCGTGCTGTGGACCCGGCTCGCCCCCGACCCGCTCAACGGCGGCGGGATGCCGGACACGATCGTCCCGGTGGAGTGGGAACTCGCCGAGGACGAGCGGTTCCGCCGGACCGCCCGCCGGGGCACCGCCCAGGCCCGTCCCGAGTACGGGCACAGCGTGCACGTGGACGTACGGGGGCTGCGCCCGGACCGCCGGTACTGGTACCGCTTCCGCGTGGGCGGGCAGCTCTCGCCCACCGGCCGGACCCGCACCGCGCCCCACCCGCACCAGCGGGGCGGCTCCCTGCGCGTCGCCCTCGCCTCCTGCCAGAACTGGCAGCACGGCTACTTCACGCCGTACGCCGACATGCTCGCCCAGGACCCGGACATCGTCCTCTTCGTCGGCGACTACATCTACGAGTCCACGCCGTCCGCGACGGCCGTACGGCGGCACGAGGGCACCGGGGAGCCGTACACGCTCGTCGAGTACCGCAACCGCTACGCCCAGTACCGCACCGACCCCGACCTCGCCACGATGCACGCGAACGCCCCCTGGGTGGTCACCTTCGACGACCACGAGGTCGACAACGACTACGCCGGCGAGGTCCCGCAGGACCCCGGCAAGCAGTCGCACGACGCGTTCACGGCCCGGCTGACCGCCGCGTACCAGGCCTACTACGAGCACATGCCGGTCCGCGCCACCGCCGTCCCGGACGGTCCGCACATCCGGATGTACCGCCGCCTGGAGTTCGGCCGCCTGGCCAGGCTCAACGTGCTGGACACCCGGCAGTTCCGCGGCGACCAGGCCACGAGCCGGGCCGGTGCCGAGGACCCGGCGCTCACCATGCTCGGCGCCGCGCAGAAGCGGTGGCTGCTGGACGGGCTGCACGGCTCACCGGCCCACTGGAACCTCGTCGCCTCGCAGATCATGATGGCCGAGACCGACCTGCTGCCCGGCGACGGCAAGCTCTGGTACTACGACGCCTGGGACGGCTACCAGGCCGAACGCAACGCCCTGCTGAAGGAGTTCGCCGGCGTCCGCAACCCGGTCGTGCTCAGCGGCGACCGGCACCTGACGATGATCAGCGACCTCAAGAGGGACTTCGCCGACCCCGGGTCCGCCGTCGTCGGCGCCGAGTTCGTCGGCACCTCCATCTCCAGCAACGGCGACCAGGACCAGGCCGCCTTCCACGCCCAGTGGGACCCGCTGAAGGCGGACAACCCGCACTGGAAGGTGATCGACGCCCACCGCGGCTACCACCTCCTCGACATCAGCCGCGACGGTCTCGACGCCCAGGTGCGGATCGTCGACACGGTCCTGACGCCGAAGTCCGGCGCGAGCACGTTGGCGCGGCTGCGGGTGGACGCGGACGAGCCCGGCGTCCGGGCCGTGTGACGCGGCCCACTCGGGGGCGCCGGAAACCTGGGTGAGCGGGAACCGGGTCGCCGGGAGCGGGCGGGGCACCGTCGTCGTGGTGGACGACCGCGACCGCGGCGGGCCGATGCGCGCCTTCGAGGCACTGCTCGGACTGCCGGAGAATCTCCTGCGGCCGGTTCCGGACACCGCGAATCGATCCCATACCCTGGCCGAGACCGAAATGCTGCGGAATCTTGATGTCGAATTTCGCGGCAATGGTCTGCCCGACGAGCTGTATTCCCGGTCCGCAACGGCGCCGTCCCGCATATGAAGAACACGTGCAGCCCCGCGCCCGAGGACGTGAGGATCGCCACCCCCCACTGGGCGGCCGGGGCGGCGGCCGCGATCGGCGCCCGCGCGGCGGAGCGGATCGGCGCGCTCGGCGTCCGGGGCCTCGGTGATCCGGGCCTGCTGGCCGCGGTGCCCGACCAGCCGGTACCGTCCTCGGCGGAGCCCCGGACGGCCCCGGAAGTGGCGGCTCGGACGCTGTACGGCGCACTCGCGGCGGCCGCCTCCGCGAGCGTGCGCACCGCCCTCGCGCGCGGTGCGCACCAGACGCCGTCGAAGGGGCTCGTCCGGGTCCTCGGTCACCGCTGCCCGAAACGGCTGGAGCGCCGCTGAACACCGGTCCCGCCGGGGCCTGTGACGGACCTGTGGACTTACTCACAGCAATTCCACGGAGGTTCGCGACGGCCGTCGCCCAATCACCAGGGACGCGAGGTGAATGACAGGTGGCGCGCACATATGCATGGGACGTCACTCACCTTGCACAGCGGTAACCCGAAGTGGGACCATTTCGAACGTTCCCTGTCGCCCCAAGGTAGGTCAGCCTGTGTCACAGCACATAGCCAAGCCCCGAACCACCGCAGTCGTCCTGGCCGGTGGCACCGGTCAGCGGGTGGGTCTTTCGATCCCCAAGCAGCTGCTGAAGATCGCCGGCAAGGCAGTCATCGAGCACACACTGACCACTTTCGAGAACGCCGACTCGATCGACGACATCATCGTGCTGATGGCGCCCGGTTATGTGCCGGACATCGAGAAGATCGTCGCCAAGGCCGGCTTCACCAAGGTCAAGAAGGTCATCGAGGGCGGTTCGACCCGGAACGAGACCACCGAGCGCGCCATTTCCGCCCTCGGTGAGGGCCTGGCCGAGGGCGAGGACCTCAACGTCCTCTTCCACGACGCCGTGCGCCCCCTGCTCTCGCAGCGCGTCATCGACGACTGCGTGACCGCGCTGGAGCGCTTCCAGGCCGTGGACGTGGCCATCCCGTCGGCGGACACCATCATCGTCACGCGCACGCACGGCGAGGACGGCGAGTTCATCACCGAGATCCCGGACCGCTCCCGGCTGCGCCGCGGCCAGACCCCGCAGGCCTTCAAGCTGTCCACGATCCGCCGCGCCTACGACGTCGCCTCCGGTGACCCCAACTTCCAGGCCACGGACGACTGCTCCGTCGTGCTCAAGTACCTGCCGGACGTGCCGATCCACGTCGTCGCGGGTGACGAGTACAACATGAAGGTGACCCAGCCGGTCGACGTCTTCATCGCCGACAAGCTGTTCCAGCTCGCCTCGACGGCCGCCCCGGAGCAGAACGGCGAGGAGGACTACCGCGAGCTGCTGACCGGCAAGACGGTCGTCATCTTCGGCGGCTCCTACGGCATCGGCAAGGACATCGCCGAACTCGCCGGGTCCTACGGCGCCTCCGTGTACGCGCTGGGCCGCTCCACCACCGGCACCCACGTGGAGAACCCGGAGGAGGTCGACGACGCGCTGTCCAAGGCGTACGCGGAGACCGGCCGGATCGACTACGTGGTCAACACCGCGGGCGTGCTGCGCATCGGCAAGCTCGCCGAGACCGACAACGCCACCATCGAGGAGGCGCTGAAGGTCAACTACCTGGCCCCGGTGCAGATCGCGCGCTCCTCCTACAAGTACCTGTCGGAGACCAAGGGCCAGCTCCTGCTCTACACCTCCAGCAGCTACACCCGCGGCCGCGCCGAGTACAGCCTCTACTCCTCCACCAAGGCCGCCATGGTGAACCTCACCCAGGCGCTGTCCGACGAGTGGGCGTCCGAGGGCATCCGCGTCAACTGCATCAACCCCGAGCGCACCGCGACCCCGATGCGCACCAAGGCCTTCGGCCAGGAGCCGGCCGGCTCGCTGCTCTCCTCCGAGGCGGTGGCCCGCACCTCCCTGGACGTGCTGCTGTCGGAGCTGACCGGTCACGTCATCGACGTCCGCCAGCAGGACCCGACCGCGGGCGCCGCCACGGCCTCCGGGTTCGAGCAGGCTCTGGCCTCGGTGCTGGACCGTCAGGACGGCGTGTAATAATCGCGGTAAATAGCTTTTGGGAATTCAGGCCTCTGCGCTCGCTCATTCATTGGGCGTTCGCAGAGGCCTGAGTCCGTACACCTCTTAAAAATCGGTACGGCCCACGCTCGCCGCTCGATTCCGGCAATACCGAACAAAACCGGCACTCTCCCCTCCCAGAGCAGGTTTCTCCGTGATATCCACCGCTATTCGCGTCGCCAGGGTGGGCAGCGCGGCCGAGCTGGCCGCGGCGGCCCTCATGATGCTGGGCTTCCCCTGCCTCATGCTGGCCGCGCTCCTCCCCAGCGTGTACGCCTTCGTGGTCGCGGCCGCCGTGACGTACCTGGCGGACCACTTTCTGCACCGCAAGGGCAGCTATCTGATCAACCGCCTGAGCAAGGTCCGGGCCGGTCTGTCGATCCGGTTCCTGATCAGGCAGCTGCTGCTCATCCTGCTGCTGGCCCGGATGTCCCTGGCGGACAACCTGGTCTTCTACGCCGCGGTCGCCTGCTTCATCGCCTTCTACGGCCTGCAGGCCCCCCATGGCGCGCTCGTGACGCTGATCCGCAACCGCCGCCGGATGCCGGTCGCCACCCGCAACATCGACCTGAAGTCCCGCATCCGCATCCCGGACGCGCCGCCGCGCCGCCTGCTGCACCGCTCCGCGGAGAAGATGCTGCACCTCGACCTGTTGGCGGTCGCCGGCCTCCTGGTCTCCGCAGCGCTGGACGACGCCTTCGTCGGCTTCATCGGCGCCGGGCTCACCGTGGCCCTCGGCTGCCTGTACGTCGCGGTGCTGCTGCCGTACGTGCGCGGCCGGCGGACCCCGCCGAGGGCCGAGGCCGTGCTCGCCGCCGTGGACGACTGGCTGGCCGCCTACAAGCCGGAGACGGTCCTGTACTTCTCCGGCTCCAAGGACTCCGCGTACCAGGTCAACATGTGGCTGGAGACGATGGAGCAGCTGGAGACCCGGCCGCTGATCATCCTCCGCGAGCGCGCCCTCCTGAACAACATCGCCCCCACCACCGTCCCCGTCATCTGCGTGCCCGGAGGGGTGCACCTGATGAACCTGGACCTGTCGACGGTGCGCGTCGCGCTCTACGCGGCCAACGTGGGCAAGAACATCCACCTGCTCCGCGTGCCCACCATGAAGCACGTCTTCATCGGCCACGGCGACAGCGACAAGCTGGCCAGCGTCAACCCGTACAGCAAGGTGTACGACGAGGTGTGGACCGCCGGCCGGGCGGGCCGCGACCGCTACGCCATCGCCGACGTCGGCGTCCGCGACGAGGACATCGTCGAGGTCGGCCGCCCGCAGCTCGCGCCGATCACCACCTGGCAGGGCGTGCCCGAGGGCCGCATCCCGACCGTGCTGTACGCCCCCACCTGGGAGGGCTGGGACGGCAACCCCGGCAACACCTCGATCGTGCTCGCCGGTGAGAACATCGTGAGGAAGCTGGTCGAGGCCGACCCGCCGGTGCGTGTCCTGTACAAGCCGCATCCCTTCACCGGCACCGTCAGCGCCCAGGCCGGCGCCGCGCACCGGCGCGTCACCGCCCTGGTCGAGAAGGCCGCCGCCGAGCGCGCCGCCGACTCCCGCTTCACCGCCGACACCGCCGCCGCGCAGGAGCGGGCCCGGGCCGAGCTGGCCCGGATCGAGGCCCGCCTCGCCGAGCTGGCCGGCGCCGGCGGCGACAAGGGTGACGAGGCCGAGGCCACCCGCGACGGGATCGTGGACGTCGAGCGGCACCAGGAGATCGCCCGGCTGCGCGCCGAGTGGAACGCCGCCTACTGGAATTCCTTCCCGGCGTACGAGCACAAGGTCATCACCGGTGCCGAGCCGCGCCTGTACGACTGCTTCAACGTCTCCGACGCGATGGTCTCCGACATCTCCTCGGTGGTTTCCGACTTCATCGCGAGCGGCAAGCCGTACGCGGTCACGGACTCCGGCGAGCTGGGCGTGGAGGAGTTCAAGCGGCAGAACACGGCCGTGCGCGCCGCGACGATCCTGTCCAACAGCGCGGCCGAGCTGGGTGGCCTGCTGGACGCGGTCCGCGCCCCGTCCGCCGACCCGCTGGCCGGGGACCGCAAGGAGCTCAAGCAGTATCTGCTGGGCCCGGACGAGCCGAAGTCCATCGACCAGTTCAACACCGCGGTCGCCGATCTGGCGCTGAAGGCCGAGACCCGCAACGTCGGCCAGCAGTCGCGGGTGGGCGCGGCCAACGTCGACCCCGCCGAGACGGCCGAGCTGACCAACGCGCTGCCGGGTCAGCGGAGCGCCTCCGCCGGTGAGACGGACGACGTGAACGCGGTCTGACGACTCCGCCACCCAAGGGCCGGCCCCCGGAGAACTCCGGGGGCCGGCCCTTCTCACGTCTCCCTTACCGCCCCCTGTCGCACGGCTGAGCAGCTCTTACCAGCCGTGCGTACCTTCGGTTGCGGTCGCCGCGCTCCGTGTGGCATGCCTCACTCATCACTCGGCGTCAGGCAACCGCCTCCACCGGGTACCCGTCTAACAGGGTGCGAATGATGTGATTCGGGGGAAAAATCCTGTGACCAAGGGGGAACCGTGACCGTCGTGACGCAGCCTGATGTGACCGTAGTCATCGGGGCGTACGAAGCGATGCCGTATCTGGTCGACTGCCTGGCGTCGGTCGAGGCACAGACCATCGGCCCGGCCCGCATGGAGGTCATCGCGGTCGACGACGGCTCGACGGACGGCACGGGGGAGTACCTGGAGGAGTTCGCGGCCCGCGTCGAGATGCCGGTCACCGTCGTCCGCCAGGAGAACTCCGGCACCCCCAGCGGCCCGCGCAACGTCGGCCTCGGCAAGGCGGCCGGACGCTACGTCTTCTTCCTCGACGCCGACGACCGGCTCGGGGCCGAGGCCCTGGAACGCATGGTCGCCATGGCCGACCGGAACGGCACCGACGTCGTCCTCGGCCGGGTCGAGGGCGTCAACCGCACCCCGCCGAAGTCGATGTTCGGCCGGACCCTCGAGCGGACCGACGTCTTCTCCTCCAACATCAAGTTCACGCTGAGCGCGCAGAAACTGTTCCGCCGTGCGCTGCTGGAGCGGCACGGCATGCGGTTCGACGAATCGCTGTGGACCGGCGAGGACGCGCTCTTCACCCTGGAGGCCTACCTGCGGGCGGACGGCGTCTCGGTGCTCGCCGATCACACCTGCTACTACCTGGTGGGCCGCGAGGACGGCAAGCATGTGACGAAGACCGGCAGCTACACGCTGCGCTTCGACTCCGCGCGCGCCCTGATGAAGCTGATCGCCGACATGGTCCCGGCCGGCCCCCGGCGCGACGACCTGATGGTCCGGCCCTTCCTCATCACCCTGCTGCCGCAGTTCGGGCCCAAGTTCCTCAAGGACGGCGAGGCGGTCCGCCGGAACAAGCTCGAGCTGGCGAAGCCGCTGATGGACGCCTACTGGACGCCGGGGGTGGCCCGCCGCCTGAAGGTCCACGAGCGGCTGCGGCTGCACCTGGTGGCCGAGCAGCGGGCCGAGCCGCTGCTGGACGTCGTGGAGTTCGTACGGGCCGGGAAGCAGGCCGCCGCGCTGCTGGAGAAGCGCGGCACCCGCCTGTATCTCGCCTACCCGCACTTCCGGTCCGAGGCGGCCGGCATCCCCGACGACGTGTATCTCGCCGAACCCCGTGAGGCCCGCGCCTTCCCGGGCTACCGCGAGCCGGCCGCCCGCTCCCTACCGCGCCGGGCGCTGCGGAGGATCAGGCGGCTGCTGCCGAGCGGCGGGATCGGCGCGGCGGCGGCCTGACGTCCGCCGGTGCCGCGCCGCGCTACTTGCCCGAGTGCAGCGCCCGGCCCACCACCCGGCGGGCGCGCCGGTAGACGGAGGCCGCGGGCGCGGGGACGGCGTCCTTGACCCGCTTCGACCGGGCCAGCTCCCGCCGCAGCCGGTCGTTGTCCCTGGACAGCTCGCCGACCTGGGTGTGCAGCCAGCCGAACCGGGTGGTCAGCGAGGAAAGGTCGGCGTCGTTCCAGGGGCGCACGCCCGGCGGGAACGCCAGCGACCGCATCCGCTTCTCGAAGGCGGCGCCGCCGTCGCCGTGCGTGAAGGTGTTCTGCAGCCCGTTCTTGTCCAGGAAGCGGGTGAACCGCTCGAAGCGCTCGGCGTGGTTGCCGGTCAGCCCGCTGAAGTCGGCCTGCTCGTACAGCCGCGCCGGGTCCGCCGCCTCGGGGTCCTTGGCGACCTTGTCCAGGCGCTGGTGCGGGATCTCGAAGTACCGGCACAGCTCCAGCGTGCGCGAGTCCCCGCACAGCACCGTCGCGGGAGTACCGGCGAGCAGCGCCGCGATGTTGCCGTGGATCCGGGAGCCGAAGGAGAAGTCGAACGGGCGCAGCTCGTCGATCCAGGTGATCGGGTCGACGTACACCCGCACCTTGTCCTCCCGGTACATCGGGTGGTCCGGGTGCGTCGGTATCGCGGTCACCGCGGCGTTCGGGTCCGACAGGTCCCGCCAGTGGAGCTGCCGCGCGTCACTGAGGTTCTGGCCGATGAAGCGCAGGTTGGGGTAGTGCTCGTGGGTCCGGTTGATGATCCGGCCCAGCCCCTGCTTCCTCACCGCGCTGTGCGAGCCGTTGATCGCGATCCGTGACTCGGCCGTCAGACCGGGGACCTGCTTGCGCACGTCGAGTTCGCGGCCGTACATGAACAGGGACGGGCAGCCGATGACCTCGACGTCCTTGAAGCCCATGTCCCGCAGGTACGTCTCGGTGAACTCGCCGCGCACGCCGATCGAGGCGCTGCGGTCCAGCACCGCCGAACAGAACGCGCGCACGGTCGGCTCGATCCGCTTCAGCCGCGCCGCGTCGTAGCCCACACCGGTCTGCGCGCCCACGCCGAGCACCACGACGGGGATGCGCAGCTTGGAGATGAGGCGGGTCAGCCGCTGCAGCGCCACCTCGAAGGACGGGCGGAAGGCGTTGGCCAGCGGTACGACGAACGCGTCGTACTCCGCGTTGATGCGCGCCGCAGCGGCCACCTC
Organism: Streptomyces sp. NPDC058145; assembly: GCF_042884245.1. NCBI lineage: Bacteria > Bacillati > Actinomycetota > Actinomycetes > Kitasatosporales > Streptomycetaceae > Streptomyces > Streptomyces sp. NPDC058145. The sequence goes on from NZ_JBHVUH010000013.1 coordinate 37,349, forward strand.
GGTGCGTCCGCCGTTCGAGAACACCTCGGTGTCCGGCGTCTCGAGGATCTTGTGCGCGGCGTCCTGGAAGATCAGGTTGCCGGAGTTGGTGGCGATGACGTCCTGGTGGAGGGCCTCCTCCACGGAGAAGACGTCATAGGGACTCTTGCCCGATCTGAGCAGGATGCGCTTCGGGTGGCGAACGGTAGGTGACACAACGGTCAATTTAAATTGGTGAAGGGTTTAATTTCTATAGGCAACGGATACAACCTTTTTGCCGTACGCGAAACGTGAGCAAACGGTTACTGTGCGCCTGTCCGGAGGCTGGACCGATGCGCACCGCCCGGCCCCCTTCGCGTAGATTGCCGGACAGACAGCGATTGCCGCTCAGGCAGCCGGTACGGGGCGAGGGGACAGCAGGCAAGGTGACCGAGGCAAGGCAAGCCGTGGGTACGGCCCGCAGGATCGTAGTCAAGGTGGGCTCCTCGTCGCTGACCACGGCCGCGGGCGGCCTGGACGCCGACCGCGTCGACGCGCTCGTCGACGTCCTCGCCAAGGTGCGCAGCGGAGGGGAGCGGGAGATCGTCCTGGTCTCCTCCGGAGCCATCGCGGCCGGACTCGCCCCCCTGGGGCTGCGTCGCCGTCCCAGGGACCTCGCCCGCCAGCAGGCCGCCGCCAGTGTCGGCCAGGGCCTGCTCGTCGCCCGCTACACCGCCTCCCTCGCCCGCTACGGCGTCCGAGTCGGCCAGGTGCTGCTCACCAGCGACGACATGAGCCGCCGCGCCCACCACCGCAACGCCTCCCGCACGCTGGACAAGCTGCTGGCGATGGGTGCCCTGCCGGTCGTCAACGAGAACGACACCGTCGCCACCGACGAGATCCGCTTCGGTGACAACGACCGCCTCGCCGCCCTGGTCGCCCACCTCGTCCACGCCGACCTGCTGGTGCTGCTCTCCGACGTCGACGGCGTCTACGACGGCGACCCGAGCAAGCCGGGCACCTCGCGGATAGCGGAGGTGCGGGGACCCGGGGACCTCGCCGAGGTCGAGATCGGCAGCGCGGGCAAGGCCGGGGTCGGCACCGGCGGCATGGTCACCAAGGTCGAGGCCGCCCGGATCGCCGCCGCCGCGGGCATCCCGGTGGTGCTGACCAGCGCCGTCCACGCGGCGGATGCGCTGAGCGGCGGCGACACCGGTACCTATTTCCACCCCAGCGGCAAGCGCTCCGCCGACCGGCTGCTGTGGCTCCAGCACGCCTCCACCCCGCAGGGCTCCCTCACCCTCGACGACGGCGCCGTCCGGGCGGTCGTGGAGCGGCGCACCTCGCTGCTGCCCGCGGGTATCGCCGCCGTGGAGGGCGAGTTCAGCGCCGGCGACCCGGTCGAGCTGCGCGACGGCACGGGACGCGCGGTGGCCCGGGGGCTCGTCAACTTCGACGCCAAGGAGATCCCCCTGCTGATCGGACGTTCGACCCGGGAACTGGCGCGCGAGCTGGGTCCGGCGTACGAACGCGAGGTCGTACACAGGGACGACCTGGTACTGCTGCACTCGTCGCACTCGTAGAGCCACTCGTAGAACAGGGCGTACGGAACGCCCCCGGTGGGGGACGTTCCGTGAAACCGCCACGCGGAGCCCGGCGGCCTGCTCAACTTTCTCTCGGGGACATGTTGATGGGACACGTTCCGTCAAGGGTCATGCGAGAAGGAGGCCGTCGTGAGACGAGCGCGCCCCGGGACGGCGTCCCGCGGTGCTCTGACGAGCGTCGTGGCCGGAGACGCCTACGAGCGGCGTGAGGTGCCCAGGGACCTGCCCCGCCTGTGGCACGTCACCCTCAGCGTCTCCGGGGAGGAGGTGCCGCTGCCCGACCTGCGGCGCGCCCTGGAACAGCTCGCCCACGACCACCCCTTCCTGCTGACCAGCAGATACGCCGGCGACCACGCGGAGATCCGCTACTGGGAGGAGGCCCGCGACCTCCATGACGCGGCCGCCGTCGCGCTGCGGCTGTGGGGCGAGCACCGGCAGACCGCCGGACTGCCGGCCTGGGAGATCGTCGGTCTCGAGGTCATCGACCGCGAGACGTACCACCAGCGCATCGCCGAGGGATACGGCCCCGCGCCCGCGACTCCGGTAGGGGTGCACCCGTTCTGAACGGGCCGGTGCCGCTGAACGGACCGGTCACGGCGAGGTTCCATGCGAGGTTCCACGGCGGGCTTCACCCCCTTTTGACCCGTCTCGCGGTATGGGACAACGGCTGAACGGCACGGTGCCGCGCACTACCCTTCCCCCATGACCACGCTCTCGCCGTACGACTCCATGTCCCCGGTCACCCAGGCCGCCTACCGGGCCAAGGCCGCCGCCGCCGATCTCGCGCCGCTCCCGCGCGCCGTGAAGGACGACGCGCTGCTCGCCATCGCCGACGCCCTGGAGGTCCGGACCGGCGAGATCGTCGAGGCCAACGCCAAGGACGTGGCCAAGGCCCGGGAGAACGGCACCAGCGAGTCCGTGGTCGACCGGCTCACCCTCACCCCCGAGCGTGTCCGCGCCATCGCCGCCGACGTCCGCGACGTCGCGAAGCTGCCCGACCCGGTCGGCGAGGTGGTGCGCGGCTCCACCCTCCCCAACGGCATCGACCTGCGCCAGGTCCGCGTCCCGCTCGGCGTGGTCGGCATCATCTACGAGGCCCGCCCGAACGTCACCGTGGACGCCGCCGCGCTGTGCCTGAAGTCCGGCAACGCCGTCCTGCTGCGCGGCTCGGCCTCCGCCTACGAGTCCAACACGGCCCTCGTCCGGGTGATCCGGGACGCCGTCGGCGGCGCCGGGCTGCCCGCGGACGCGGTCCAGCTGGTGCCCGGCGAGAGCCGTGACTCCGTCCGCGAGCTGATGCGCGCCCGCGGGCTCGTCGACGTGCTCATCCCGCGCGGCGGCGCCTCCCTGATCCAGACCGTGGTGAGCGAGTCCGTGGTCCCCGTCATCGAGACCGGCACCGGAAACTGCCACGTCTACGTCGACGCGCAGGCCGACATCGACATGGCGATCGAGATCCTGATCAACTCCAAGGCCCAGCGGGTCAGCGTCTGCAACGCCGCCGAGACCCTCCTGGTGCACCAGGACATCGCCGCCGAGTTCCTGCCGCGGGCCCTCGACGCCCTGGCCGAGGCCGGGGTCACCGTGCACGCCGACGAGCGCGTGCTGGCCCACGCCAAGGACGCCAAGGCCACCGTGGTCGAGGCGACCCCGGAGGACTGGGAGACCGAGTACCTGTCGTACGACATCGCCGCCGCCGTCGTGGACTCCCTCGACAAGGCCGTCGAGCACATCCGGCTGTGGACCTCCGGGCACACCGAGGCGATCGTCACCACCTCCCAGCAGGCGGCCCGCCGCTTCACCCAGCTGGTCGACTCCACCACCGTCGCCGTGAACGCCTCCACCCGGTTCACCGACGGCGGCCAGTTCGGCTTCGGCGCGGAGATCGGCATCTCCACCCAGAAGCTGCACGCCCGCGGTCCGATGGGCCTGCCGGAGCTGACCAGCACGAAGTACATCGTCACCGGCGACGGGCACGTACGCCGCTGACGGAGCCGCGCGCACGCCGGCGAGCAGGCCTGACGGAAAGACATCTCAGCAGGCGGATGAATTTCCGTACCGTCTGCCCAAATTGACCCCCCAGGTCTACTCTGGATCCGTGCCGGAGGACGTGGGGGGCACGCCGTTCTCGGACGGCTGGGAGCCCGACGACGACCACGACCGCGGGGTGTCGGACGAAGAGTTCGCCTCCGTGGTATTCGACGAGGCATTCGTGCAGGCGGCCGTGGTGCACGAGCCGACGGCCGTCGAACGCCTCCTGGCAGCGGCCCAGGCCAGAGCCGAGGCCTCCGAGGCGGAAGCCCGCCGCGCCCACGCCGGAGGCGACCGCTACGACGACGGTTACGGCGTCGAGGGCACCGGATTCGGTCATGATCAGGACGACGACGAATTCGACGACGACCAGGCCCGCGGCGCCCACCACGGCGCCTTCTGGCCCTACGGCAAGCAGGTCCGCTGGCACCGGCCCGTCGCCTGGGTGCTCGCGCTCGTGATGGGCGTCGGCATGGTCGCGCTGGCCTTCGCCGCCGTCTACCGGGGCGCCTCCTCCGGCACCCGCGACCGGATGCCGTCACCCGCATCCACCGGCCTGGAGCAGGGAGCGGCGGCACGCCCCTCCGCCTCCGCCGACACCGGCCGCCCCGCGGTCTCGGCGATCCCGCGATCCCCCTGAAAGCCGCCCCGCGTTTCTGGTGAGAACCTGTCAGAAGTTGTCGCACAGCGGTGCGTTTACCGGAGGCCCCCGGAACCTACCCTGAAAGTATGGGCGGGCCTGGAGACCCACCGGAGGGGACACCCGAGGGCGGCCCCGCAGGTGGCGAGGACGAGTACCGATCCGTCGTGTTCGACGAGTCGTTCGTCCGCGCTGCCCGCCTCCAGGAGTACTCCGCACAGGAGCGCATGACCGACCACTCGCCCGCCGTGCGCCGGCGCCCGCCGCTGCGCCGTGGGCTGACCCGGCAGGCCCTGATCCTCCTCCTGCTGATCGCCGTCGCCTTCGCCACCGCGGTCTACATGGGTGTCCGCCACCCCTACGGCTCCCCGCAGGCCCGGCGCACCGTCGAACCCCTGCGGATGACCGTCATCCCGCTGGCCCCGCGGGGCAAGGTGCCGGGCGCCACCGACGCCGAGTACCTGTACGCGCACAGCCCGGCCGCCCAGTTCGAGGTCGGTGCCGCGGGAATCCCGCTGCCCGCCTCCCGCGGCACCGCCCACTTCTCGGACAGCCAGGTCACCGCCGCCCTGAGCATCGCCAGGAACTACCTGGTCCGCTCCTCCCTCGACCCCGATGTGCTCACCGGCCGCCAGGTCCGCCCGGTCCGGGCCCTGCTCGACTCCGACCAGCTCGCCCAGTTCGACCGCGGCTTCGACCACCCGGCGGCGGACGGCCGCCACGCCCCCACCGGCTGGCTGGTCCGCATCGACCCCTCCCACGCGCGCCTGGCCGACGACCGGATCCGCGCCCAGGGCACCCTGCGGGCCGCCGAGACCGACACGGCCACACTGGAGATCAGCGCCGACACGATCTTCGTCTACGCCCTGCGCCCGGCCGGCGCCGCCGCCGACGCGGCCGTGTCCCTCTTCACCGTCCGCCGCGAGCTGGCCTTCCGCTTCACCCGCGACGACCTGCGCGTGGGCCAGGTCCGGCTGGCCGGCTCCTACACCCAGGCGGGCCCGCTGTCCTGCGCCGAGGACGCCACCTCCTACCTGCGGCCTCTGCTGCCCGGCCAGACTGCCCGGAGCGGCGGCCCGGCGGGCACCAACCCCTACGCCGCGGACAGCACCACGGCCCTGTGCGGCACGCTGGCCACCGAGGCCCAGCCGAAGGTCTGACGCCGAAGGTCTGACGTCCCGGCCGGGCCCCGGGGCCGTGATCCGGCTACTCCCCGTCCTGCTCGGAGGCGTCTCGCGGTCCGTCCTGCGGTCCGTCCTGCTCGGAGGCGCCTCGCGGCGCGTCCTTCGACGGGGCCGGGCCCCGGAAACCGTCGAAGCCGCGGCGGACCCGGCCGCCGAAGTCGCCGGCGCCGCCCGCGAGGTCCGTGACCAGCTTCATCAGCGGGTCCTTCGAGGTCTTCACATCGCTGGCGTAGCTCGCGGCGGACTCGCGGAAGGAGTCGCTCACCGAGGCGTCCTTGTCCTCGCTGCGCCGCGGGTAGTGGCCGTCCATCAGGCGCTGGTGGTCCCGGGACCCGGCCCACTTCTTCAGCTCCGCGGCCCGGATGGTGGCGAAGGGGTGCGAGCGGGGCAGCACGTTCAGGATCTTCAGCACCGAGTCGCGCAGGTCGCCGCCGGCCTCGTACTCCTCGGCCTGCTCCAGGAACGCGTCCACGTTCATCTCGTGCAGATGGTTGCCGCCCGCCATCTTCATCAGGCCGCGCATGGAGGCCCGCAGATCCTGCCCCACCAGCAGCCCGGCCCGGTCCGCCGACAGCTCCGACTTGCGGAACCACTCCCTGAGCGCGGTCACGAGCGCCATGATCGCGATGTTGCCCAGCGGTACCCAGGCGACCTTCAGGGCCAGCGTGGTCAGGAACAGCAGTATCGTGCGGTACACCGCGTGACCGGACAGGGCGTGCCCCACCTCGTGCCCGACGACCGCCCGCATCTCCTCCTCGTCGAGCAGTTCGACCAGGCCCGTGGTGACCACGATGACCGGCTCGTCCAGACCGATGCACATCGCGTTCGGCTGCGGGTCCTGCGTGACGTACATCGGCGGGACCTTCTCCAGGTCCAGGATGTAGCAGGCGTCCAGCAGCATGTCGTGCAGGTGCGCGAACTGCCGCTCCGAGACACGTACCGAGTCGGACAGGAACAGCAGCCTCAGGCTCCGCTCCGGCAGCAGCCCGCTGAGCACCTTGAACACGGTGTCGAAACCGCTCAGCTTGCGCAGCGCCACCAGAGCCGACCGGTCGGCCGGATGCTCGTAGGCACGCGAGGAGATCCCCGGGAAGCGCCTGCGATGCCTGCTCGGCACGCGCTCGTGCCCGGTCTGCTCACGGCCGTCGTCGGACATGTCTTCCCCCATGTGCGTGTCAGTGCCACTGTCGCCCCCGAGTCGGGAGCCAGCCTAGGCGGAGATACCGTGGACGGGCAGTACAGCGAAGGAGACCACGTCATGGAGTACCGCCCCCCGGCAACCTGGCTGACCGAGGCCGCCGGCACCGCCGTCCAGCAGCACGGATCGGGCAACCTGCTCCGGATCGTTCTGATCGTGATGTTCCTCGGCTGCGCACTGACCGCATGGATCCTGCTGCGCGGCTACAAGCAGAAGGACGACTGACGGGCCGCGGAAGTTCCCCGCCGGTGGCGCAGTTGACGTCCCGCGTCCACCGCGACGGCGGAGTCGGGGTGATCGCCGCCGGGCCGCCCGCTTACGATGAGCCGACATCTTCATCCCGCCCACACGCGATAGGTCCTGCCGATGAGCCTCCACCTCGCCGCTGCCCAGCTGGTCACCCTCGCCGCCGAGGGTGAGGAGCACGGTGGCAACCACAACAGCCTGAACCCGGCGGTCACCGGCGGCGGCGCGCTGATCATCCTGCTGCTCCTGCTGTGGATCACCACCCGCTTCAACCGCGACCGCTGAACCGGGACCCCGTCCCCGGCCAGGGCCCTCGGACCGGGCCGGTAGGGTCTGCACGCATGGAAGAGCAGGACAAGCCCACCGGCCCGGTGCACACCCCGGTGCCACGCCCGGGCAACGGCCCCGCCCACACGGGCAGGCGCCGCCTCGGCGTCATGGGCGGAACGTTCGACCCGATCCACCACGGGCACCTCGTGGCGGCAAGCGAGGTCGCCGCCCAGTTCCAGCTGGACGAGGTGGTGTTCGTGCCCACCGGCCAGCCGTGGCAGAAGTCCCACCGGAAGGTCTCCCCGGCCGAGGACCGCTACCTGATGACGGTCATCGCCACCGCCGAGAACCCGCAGTTCTCCGTCAGCCGCATCGACATCGACCGCGGCGGCCCCACCTACACCGTGGACACCCTGCGCGACCTGCGGGCCCTCAACCCCGACACCGACCTGTTCTTCATGACCGGTGCCGACGCCCTGGGCCAGATCCTCACCTGGCGGGACTCCGAGGAGCTGTTCTCCCTCGCGCACTTCATCGGCGTCACCCGTCCCGGCCACCACCTGACCGACCAGGGGCTGCCGGAGGGCGGCGTCTCGCTCGTAGAGGTTCCCGCGCTCGCCATCTCCTCGACGGACTGCCGCGCGAGAGTCGCCAAGGGCGACCCCATCTGGTACATGGTGCCGGACGGAGTCGTGCGTTACATCGACAAGCGCGAGCTGTACCGCGGCGAATGAGCCGAGAGGGGCACCGGTGAACGACCGATACGACGCGGATGACGCCGCCCAGGGCGCCGCCCCGTACGAACTCGTCGGCTACGACGAGTACGGGCAGCCCGTGTACCGGCAGGTCCCGGCGCGGCAGGCGCCACAGCAGTCCTACGATCCGTACGCCCAGCAGGGCTACGGCTACGACCCGTACGCAACGGGCCCTCAGCAGCCGCAGTCCTACGACGCGTACGGCACCGGCCGGCAGCAGCCCGCCACGCCCTCCTACGACCCCTACGGCTCCCAGGCCCCGTACGACGCCTACGGCACCGGCGCCCAGGGAACCACCGCCCCGTACGACCCCTACGGGCAGGCGGCGACAAGCGGGCAGCACCCCCGGGTCGCCGAACAGACCGCCTACATCCCGCAGCAGGCAGGCCCCGGCGGCACCACCGCCCCGCGGGAGCCCGAGGTCCCCGAGCCCCGCACCGCCCCCGGTGAACCGGACCGCGGCGACGAGCAGTTCGCCTTCGTCGAGGAGCCGGACGGCGACTCCGAGGACGTCATCGACTGGCTGGCGTTCACGGAGAACCGCACGGAGCGCCGCGAGGAGGCCCGCCGCCGCGCCCGCAGCCGGATCATCGCCCTCCTCGTCGTCCTCGCCCTCGTCGCCGTGGGCGGCGTCGGCTACCTCTGGTACGCCGGGAAACTGCCCGGCCTGTCCTCCTCCGGCTCCAAGACGGGCACGGCCACGCCGGTGGGCGCCCAGAAGCGCGACGTGATCGTCGTCCACCTGCACAACACCGGCAGGTCCGGCACCTCCACGGCACTGCTGGTCGACAACACCACCACCAAGCAGGGCACCACCGTGCTGCTGCCCAACTCCCTCGCGCTGAGCGGCGACGACGGCTCCACCACGACGCTCGCCAAGTCCGTGGACGACGACGGCGCCTCCGGCACCCGCGACCAGCTCGACACCGTCCTCGGGACCAGCATCCAGGGCACCTGGCGCCTGGACACCCCCTACCTGCAGAACCTCGTCGACCTGGTCGGCAACATCGACATCGACACCAACACCGACGTGCCCGACCCGGACGGCAAGAAGAAGGGTTCCTCGCCGCTGGTCCACCGGGGCAAGGCGCAGACCCTCAGCGGCAAGATGGCCGTCGCCTACGCCACCTACCGCGCGTCCGGCGAGTCCCAGAACGCCCAGCTGGAGCGGTTCGGGCAGGTCATGCAGGGCGTGCTCCGCAAGCTCTCCTCCGAGCCGGCGGCCGCCACCACCACCGTGCAGACCCTGGCCCAGATCCTCGACCCGCCGCTGACCGACAAGGACCTCGGCACCTTCCTCGCGGGCCTCGCCGACCTCGCCAAGGGCGGCGACTACCGGACGGCCCTGCTGCCCGTGCAGACCGGCGGCACCCTGAGCGCCGCGACCAGCGACAGCGTGGTCAAGGACATCCTGGGCGGCACCGCCAAGAGCCCCGCCGCGGGATCGGCGGTGCGGGTCTCCGTCCAGAACGCCACCGGCGTGAAGGACGACACCGAGAAGGCCCGCGTGGTGCTCCTGAACGGCGGCTTCACCTTCCTCGAGGGCGGCACCGCGTCCGGCACCCGGACCACCTCCCAGGTGCTCTACGCCGACGCCGCCGACAAGGCGAACGCCGCCGAGGTCGCCAAGACGCTGGGCCTGCCGGCCGGCTCCGTGGCCAAGGGCACCGTGTCCTCCGGCGCCGACGTCTCGGTCGTCCTCGGCGGCGACTACCGGCCCGCCTCCTCCTGACCGCGGCCGGGGCACCCCACGCGATGCCGTGATCGCGTGGGGTGCGCCAGTCGGTCCGTGAGACCCTTGAGGTCAACAGACCGCCGACCGAAAGCCGCGTAGTGACCGCCACCGACCGTTCCCTCGATCTCATCAACACCGCCGCCCAGGCGGCGGCCGACAAGCTCGCCCACGACGTCATCGCCTACGACGTCAGCGACGTGCTGTCGATCACGGACGCATTCCTGCTGGCCTCCGCGCCGAACGACCGCCAGGTCCGGGCGATCGTCGACGAGATCGAGGAGCGCCTGCAGAAGGAACTCGGCGCCAAGCCCGTACGCCGCGAAGGCGACCGCGAGTCCCGCTGGATCCTGCTCGACTACATCGACATCGTCATCCACGTCCAGCACAGCGAGGAGCGGGTCTTCTACGCCCTGGAGCGGCTGTGGAAGGACTGCCCCGAGCTCGAGCTGCCCGCCGACGCCAAGGCCACCCGCGGCAAGGCCCAGGAGCACGCCAAGCTGCAGGCAGCCGAGGCCGCCGAGGAGCCCGACGGGGACTGGCGATGAGTGCCACCGGCGAAGTGACCGACCGCAGGGGCCGGGGCCGCCGCATCATCCTGTGGCGGCACGGCCAGACCTCGTGGAACGTCGAACGCCGCTTCCAGGGCAGTACGGACGTCGAACTGACCGAGACCGGCATCGGCCAGGCCCGCCGCGCCGCCCGGCTGCTCGCCTCCCTGGGGCCCGACGCGATCGTCTCCTCCGACCTGCGACGGGCCGCGAACACGGCCTCCGAGCTGGCCGCCCTCACCGGGCTCGACGTCACCCCCGACGAGGGCCTGCGCGAGACCTACGCGGGCGTCTGGCAGGGGCTGACGCACGAGGAGATCATCACCCGCCACGGCGAGGAGTACGCCGCCTGGAAGCGCGGCGAGGCGGTCCGCCGCGGCGGCGGCGAGCTGGAGACCGAGGTCGCCGACCGCGCCGCCCCCGTCGTGCTGCGGCACGCCGAGAAGCTGCCCGAGGACGGCACCCTCGTGGTGGTCAGCCACGGTGGCACCATCCGCACCACCATCGGCCGGCTCCTCGGCCTCGAGGCCTCGCACTGGGAGAGCCTCGGCGGCCTGTCCAACTGCTGCTGGTCCGTGCTCGGTGAGGGCGCCCGCGGCTGGCGCCTGCTGGAGCACAACGCGGGCACCCTCCCGGAGCCCGTCCTCGGCGACGACGACTGAGCGGCCCCCGGGCCCGCTGTTCCCCACCCGGGGACCCGGATTTCACTTTCCGGCAGGTCACAGGCTAAAGTTCTTCTTGTTCGCCCCGCCGAGCGGGGCGAAACACCATGCGGCCCGCCGCGTGGGACAAGGGGCTATAGCTCAGTTGGTAGAGCGCCTGCATGGCATGCAGGAGGTCAGGAGTTCAATTCTCCTTAGCTCCACGGATCGACACTCTGTCGAGTTGTCAGAGATCGGTGATGAGGATCCCGTCCCCTCAGGGGGGCGGGATCCTCTGTGTTCCGGCGACTGTTCCGGAGGATCTTTCCTCGTGTTCCCGGCTCGTCCGGCTGACCCGGCGGGGCGGTGTTGGGCAGACTGGTCCCGTACCGGCTTGAGTCACATGGGGTCCCGAGGGCGTATACCTCCACGGAGGCGTTCCCGGTGGGCGCGCGGACAGGGGCCGGCCCAGCCGCGACGGGCGCCGTGTCCGGACCGGTACCGAGGCGTCGCTGACCGTATTGGCCCGGCCGTGGCAGAATCAAACGGCCGGAAGGGGGCGCGGCCCGACGGGAGGAGTAGCGATGCCTGCGAGCATCCTTGGGGAGGTCGGCCACCTCCTCGGTGCTGCGTTGATACGGGACACGACCACCCGGCTCAGCTGCCCTTCCTGCGGTTCCGGACATGTGGCGCAAGTTCTCGGCGACAATGGCGGAATCTCCTACGTGTGCACGGCCTGCGGCCACAGCTGGAGCTGATCGATGGGTGCACACAGGCGAAAGTGCGACTGGTGCGGCAGTGGTACGCCGATCGTCCGTGACATGGAGCCGATCAATCCCGACTACCAGTACTGGTGCGAGGAATGCGCGCGGGCGCTGATCATAAAAGGCGACCCGATCGAGACCTACCGCGAGCTGGAGGGCGAGCCGATCTACGGCCGCCTGCTCGAGGAGCACTGCACGCTCAAGAGGTTCTACTCCTTCGTCACCGCTTGACGTATCCCCGGCTCCTGCCGTCTTTCCGGCAACGATGTCGAGGTCCGGGCCAGCGCCAGGAACAGCGCGGCCGCGGCCGGGTAGAGGGCCGAGAGCGTCATCTGGGCGCCGCTCTGGTGCAGTTCGGGCCGCGCCGGGCCGTGCGGCACCCACCAGGGGGCGTACGAGCAGAACACCAGGGCCGTGCCCAGGGCCGCCGCCCGGTGTCCGCGCGTCCACAGCAGCAGCACCAGGGGCACGCACCACACCCAGTGGTGCGTCCACGACACCGGGCTGACCAGCAGCGCGGTGACCGCGCAGCAGCACACCGCCCAGGCCCGCATCCCACGCAGCTCCGCCGTCACCGCCACCGCGAGCCCCACGGCGGCCATCACGGCCACGCCGGCCGTCCAGACGGCTCCCGGGTCGGGAGTGTGCAGCATGCGCGCCAGAACGCCGCGCAGGGCCTGGTTGGCGGTGTCCTCCGCGTGCCCGACCCGGTCCGACCGGAACACCGTGTCCGTCCAGAACCGCCACGAGTCGTACGGCAGGGCGGCCGCCGCGAGCAGCGTGGCACCGGCGAACGCGACGGCCGCCCCGCGCGCGTGACGCAGCCATGGCTCCCCGTCGCCGCCCCGCAGCCGGGCCACGATCCCCGTGGTGAGCAGGAACACCGCGAACAGCGCCGGCGTCAGCTTCACCGCGGCGGCGAGCCCGAGTCCCGCACCGGCCCAGCGGCCGTGGCCGTCGACGGGGCGGCGGGTCAGGTCCCACAGCACCACCGTGGCCAGCAGCAGGTTGACCTGGCCGTAGCGCAGGGTCGTCCACACCGGCTCGCACCAGACGGCCACCGCCGCGACCCACCAGACGGTCTCCACGCGTGTGTGGCCGGTGAGTCTCAGGGACAGCCGCACGAACACCAGCAGCAGGACCAGGTTCCCGGCCGTGGCCAGCGTGCGCAGGACCACGGTGCCCGGCAGCGTCAACGCCGTGAACAGCAGGGCCGCGAACGGGGGGTAGGTGGTGGGCAGGTGCGCGGCGGTCGCCCGCAGCGCGTACAGATCACCGCCCGCGCGGACGGTGGCGCCCTCGGCCCGGTACACCATCAGGTCGATCATCGACACGTGCGCGGCCCGCTGGGCCAGCCAGAACGCCGTGAACGACACCAGGCACGCGCCCGCCGCCACCGGCACGCGGCGCCGGGCTCCGGGGAACGCTGCCAGGGTCACGAAAGCAGACATTAGCCCCCGTATGAGAGTCAAACGGAAACCGATTTGGTACTGCCCCCCGGGGACCGTGTAATGTTGGCGTCGCCGCCGGGGAGACCGGGCGGAACAAAGCGAGGGGCTATAGCTCAGTTGGTAGAGCGCCTGCATGGCATGCAGGAGGTCAGGAGTTCAATTCTCCTTAGCTCCACAGAAATCGAAGGCGGATCATCCGAACGGATGATCCGCCTTCGTCGTGTTACCCGTCACGTTCCCCGTCACGGACGTGTTCGCCATCCTCTACGGCTCGTACGCGCGCGTGTGTTCCGACAGACGCGCGACGGGGGCCACCCGGCTCGGACGACCCCCGTCGCGCGCGGTCGTGTCGTCAGCGGCCGAGGGCCCGCCGGCCACGGCCCTGGGAGAGGACGGGCAGGTTGCGTGACGGCGCCTGGCCGCGGGTCTCCTCCTCGATGCGCAGCGCCAGGGCGGGGCAGCGGCGCACCGCGCGCAGCGCCTTCGCCTCGGCGTAGCGCGGCACCTGAGCCTGCGCCACCGTCGGGAAGCCGTCCGCGCCGAGTTCGAAGACCTCGGGGAGGATGTCGGCGCAGAGACCGTGGCCCCGGCACAGCGTCCAGTCGACGTAGATCTTCTGGCGGCTGCCGCCGGTCTCCTCGGGCTCAGCGCCGCCCTGGATGCCCGCCGGGGCCCTGCCCCCCTCGAAGAGCGGCAGCACGCCCTCCACGGGCCGTCCGCAGCCGTTGCCGAGGACGTGCGCGGCCAGGTCGTCGGTGAACGCCTTGATGGTCGACTCCAGGAACATCGCGGAGCCGTCGGGGTGCGAACACGCCCCGCGCCGCTTCACGTTCTTCGCGACCTGCTTCAGCGCCTCAAGGGCGGCCGGTCCGCCGCCGTTCAGGATGTCCTCCAGGCCGCGCGCGGCGGCGGGCAGTCCCAGGTAGCAGGGGCCGCACTGGCCGGCGCTCTCCTCGGCCAGCCACTGGGCCACTCGCAGCGACTCGCCCAGCGGGCAGGTCTCCTGGCTGATCGGCAGGATCGCGCCCGCGCCCAGCGAACCGCCCACCGCGTCCAGCGAGTTGCGGGAGACGATCGCCTCGTTGACGGTCGCGGCGTCGATCCACTTGCCGTGGTAGCCGCCGGTCAGCACGCCCTGCGGCACCGGCGGGGCGCCGGCCAGCTGCAGGACGTAGCGCAGCGGCACGCCGGTGGGAACCTCGAGCACCATCGGCCGGGCGACGGCTCCGGAGACGGTGAGCATGACGGTGCCCGGCTCGTCGTACAGGCCGGTGTTGCCGTAGCGCTCGGGCCCGATGCGGGCGGCGATGGCGAGCTGCGCGAACGTCTCCGCGTTCGACAGCAGCGTGGGCGCCCCGCCGACGCCGCTCTGCGAGGCGCTGATCTTGCGGCCGGGCGGGATCGCCGGGCCGCCGTCGACCGAACGGATCAGCGACGCGGCGGCGCCGGTGACCATCCGGACCGGGTTGCGCTGCACCCAAGCGCGCAGTGCCGACCTGCGGCTGTTGCTCAGGCCGCGTTCGGCCAGCGCGGCCTCCATGGAGCGCTGGGTGGACTCCCGGGTGACCCCGATCACGAGCGTGCGGGCACCGAGCGCCTCGGCGCACAGCAGGGCGCCGTCCAGGATGAGGTGCGGGGCACGGTTGATGAGCACCGTGTCCTTGCGGCAGGCCGGTTCGTCCTCACTGCCGTTGACGACGACGACCGGCCGCACCCCGCGCTTGATCGCCGACTCGGCGACCGAGCGCAGCTTCTTGTGGAAGGGGAAGCCCGCGCCGCCGCGGCCCTTGAGGCCGATGCGCTCGGCGAGCTGGGCGAGCTGTTCGCCGCCCAGCGGGTCGAGCGGCCCGTGCACCTTCAGGTGCATGGGCAGGTCGAGCCGCTCCACAAGGTCGAAGCCCGAGGTCAGCTGGGGAAGGCCGACCACGCGGACTTCCGGGACGTCGGGCAGGGCCTCGTTCACCTATAGCCTCCGGAAGGCGTGTTCCAAGGTTCGCCCGAACCCGGCGGGTCGTACGCGCCGGGGGTTGTTTCGGTGGCGGGACCGCCGTTGAACGTGTCACCCGAGTTGTACGTCCCGTAGGAGGCGTTCGTCTCACCGGTGTCGTACACGTCACGTCCGCCGTATCCGCCGGTGCCCGGATTGCCATAGGCCGGGATGTTGTATCCGGTGTCCTGGAGCGGGTCGTACGCCGACGGCGGGGCCTCGCCGACCGGCGGCGGGGACGGGATCGGCCAGCTGCCCGAAGTGCTCGACGGGCCGTCCACGCGCGGCATCGCCTCCGTGGCCTGCAGGTCCAGCGGCAGATCCATGCGCGCGGTGCGGTCGGCCGTGAACGGCTGCTGGGGACGACCCGGGGTGGACACCGCGCGATAGGCGGCCGCGAAACCGGACGCGGGCTCGGCGGCCGGGGCGGCGGGGGTCTGGTACAGCGGCGCGGACGCGGGACCGGCAGGCGTGCCGGCGGGCGACGGCCTCGGCTCGCGCCGGGACTCGAAGCCCGGCAGCGCGGACTCGGTGACCCGCGACCGGCTCGCGTCCAGCTCGTCGAACCCCCGCCGCTCCGAGCTGCCCAGGACGGCCACGAGCCGGTCGGCGACCTTGCGCTTGAAGGGGCGCGGGGCCGAGCGGAGCGCCAGCGCGCCCATCACGCCGAGCAGGGACAGGCTGTAGAGGATCACGAAGACCGGCTTGGCCTGGCGACCCGCGTAGAGCCCGTGCACCAGCGCCGCGCACCAGGCCGGATAGGCCAGCATGTGCATCGCACGCCAGCGGGCGGCGACCGGGGCCGGCGTGGCGAAGTTGCTGCGCAGGGCGCCGGTCACGCCCACGAAGATCATCAGCAGACCCGCCAGCGAGCCCAGGCCGATCAGGCCGCCGCTTCCGGTGACGCCGAGCGAGAACGGGATGATCGCGGCGATCAGCTTGGTGTGGTCCAGCGCGATCTTGGTGGTGATGTGCAGCAGCAGGAACGCGATGGAGGCGACCGCGGTCGTCCGGTGCACCGCCTGGCCGACGATCCGCTGGCGCGTGTTCAGGAAGATCCGGTCCTGGGCGAACAGCCCCCAGATCACCGAACAGCTCAGCGAGACCAGGGACAGCACGCCCGCTCCGAAGTTCAGGAACTCCTGGAACTGGCTGCCTCCGACCAGCACGACCACGGGTATGAGCAGCAGAACGACGGCGGATGCCACCCCATAGGCCGACCGGCCGGGTTTGGGGAGCGAGCTGTTACTACGACGAGGGTTCATGGGGGCAACTCCGAGCAGTTTCGGGAAAGCGGTCCCGCTGCCGAACTCTAAGTGGCGCCATACCGATCAGTAGGAGCTTTGAGTTATTGCGTTGTTATCAAAGGACAATGTGTCGGGGACGGTGTCCCTTAGTGGCTGTTACGCGGAGTAATCTCTGACCTTGGTTCAGTCGTGGCGGGGCTGTGTGTCATGTCCACCAGGCATACGGAAGCGCGTCGCGGCTTGCTCAAGGGCTGCGGTACCCTAGCGCCATGCGTGCCGTACGCCTTCTGCTTAGCGGGCCGCGCTGATCAGTACCGACCCACCGGTCGAACCGTGTGGTCGGCATCGGCGCGGCGTCCCCTCCTGTGCGAGGGGATTTTTCGTTTCTTGAGTGTCACAGCCGCAGGCAGCCGCAGGCAGAGACGATCGATGGAGCTTTGAGGATCATGAGCGAGACGAACCCCGCTGCCGCCGCCGAGGTGGCCGCGCCGCACCGCTACACGGCCGCCATGGCAGCCGAGATCGAGGCACGCTGGCAGGACTTCTGGGACGTCGACGGCACCTACGCGGCGCCGAACCCCAAGGGCGACCTGGCCGGTGACCCCGAGCTGGCCGCCAAGCCCAAGAAGTTCATCATGGACATGTTCCCGTACCCCTCGGGTGCGGGCCTGCACGTGGGTCACCCTCTGGGCTACATCGCCACCGACGTCTACGCCCGGTTCCAGCGGATGACCGGCCACAACGTCCTGCACACCCTGGGCTTCGACGCCTTCGGCCTGCCCGCCGAGCAGTACGCCGTGCAGACCGGCACGCACCCGCGCGTGTCCACCGAGGCGAACATCGAGAACATGAAGGCCCAGCTGCGCCGGCTGGGCCTGGGCCACGACAGGCGCCGGTCGTTCGCCACGATCGACCCGGAGTACTACAAGTGGACCCAGTGGATCTTCCTGCAGATCTTCAACTCCTGGTACGACGACGAGGCCGGGGCGGCGCGCCCGATCTCCGAGCTGGTCGCCCGGTTCGAGTCCGGTGAGCGCGCGGTGCCCGGTGGGCGCCCCTGGCATGAGCTGAGCGCCGTCGAGCGCGCCGAGGTCCTGGGCGAGTACCGCCTGGCCTACGCCTCCGACGCGCCGGTCAACTGGTGCCCCGGCCTGGGCACCGTGCTGGCCAACGAGGAGGTCACCGCCGACGGCCGCTCCGAGCGCGGCAACTACCCGGTCTTCAAGGCAAAGCTGCGCCAGTGGAACATGCGCATCACCGCCTACGCCGACCGGCTGCTGGACGATCTGGAGGCGCTGGACTGGCCCGAGGCCATCAAGCTGCAGCAGCGCAACTGGATCGGCCGCTCCGAGGGCGCCCGCGTCGACTTCCCGATCGACGGCGAGCGCATCACGGTCTTCACCACCCGCCCCGACACCCTGTTCGGCGCGACCTACATGGTGCTGGCCCCCGAGCACCCGCTGGTCGAGAAGTTCACCCCGCAGGCCTGGCCCGAGGGCACGCACCAGGTGTGGACCGGCGGCCACGCCACGCCCGCCGAGGCCGTCGCCGCCTACCGCGCGCAGGCCGCCTCCAAGTCGGAGGTCGAGCGGCAGGCCGAGGCCAAGGACAAGACCGGCGTCTTCATCGGCGCGTACGCCACCAACCCGGTCAACGGCGAACAGGTCCCCGTCTTCATCGCCGACTACGTCCTGATGGGCTACGGCACCGGCGCGATCATGGCCGTCCCGGCGGGCGACCAGCGCGACTTCGAGTTCGCGCGCGCTTTCGAGCTGCCGATCCACTGCGTCGTCGAGCCGACCGACGGCCGCGGCACGGACACCTCCACCTGGGAGGACGCCTTCGGATCGCACGACGCGAAGATCATCGCCTCCGCCAACGACGAGGTCTCCCTGGACGGCCTGGGCGTCACCGAGGCCAAGGCCCGCATCACCGAGTGGCTGGAGCGCCGGGGCATCGGCGAGGGCACCGTCAACTTCCGCCTGCGCGACTGGCTGTTCAGCCGCCAGCGCTACTGGGGCGAGCCCTTCCCGATCGTCTACGACGAGGACGGCGTCGCCCACGCGCTGCCCGAGTCGATGCTGCCGCTGGAGCTGCCCGAGGTCGAGGACTACAGCCCGCGCACTTTCGACCCGGACGACGCCGACACCCAGCCCGAGACCCCGCTGTCGCGCAACGAGGAGTGGGTCAACGTCACCCTGGACCTGGGCGACGGGCCGAAGAAGTACCGCCGCGAGACCAACACCATGCCCAACTGGGCCGGTTCCTGCTGGTACGAGTTCCGCTATCTGGACCCGCACAACGACCGGCAGCTGGTCGACCCGGAGATCGAGCGGTACTGGATGGGCCCGCGCGAGGGCCTGCCGCACGGCGGTGTCGACCTGTACGTCGGCGGCGCCGAGCACGCCGTGCTGCACCTGCTGTACGCGCGCTTCTGGTCCAAGGTCCTGTTCGACCTGGGGCACGTCTCCTCCGCGGAGCCGTTCCACAAGCTGTTCAACCAGGGCATGATCCAGGCCTACGTCTACCGCGACAGCCGCGGCATCGCGGTCCCGGCCGCCGAGGTCGAGGAGCGGGACGGCGCGTACTACTACCAGGGCGAGAAGGTCACCCGCCTGCTGGGCAAGATGGGCAAGTCCCTGAAGAACGCGGTGACTCCGGACGAGATCGCCGCCGAGTACGGCGCCGACACGCTGCGCCTGTACGAGATGGCGATGGGCCCGCTGGACGTGTCGCGGCCGTGGGACACGCGCGCGGTGGTCGGTCAGTTCCGGCTGCTGCAGCGGCTGTGGCGCAACATCGTCGACGAGAACACCGGCGAGGTCACCGTCACCGACGCCGAGCCCGGCGAGGAGACGCTGCGCGCCCTGCACAAGGCGATCGACGGTGTGCGCCAGGACCTGGAGGGCCTGCGCTTCAACACCGCCATCGCCAAGGTGACGGAGCTGAACAACCACCTGACCAAGGTCGGTGGCGAGGTGTCCCGCTCGGTCGCCGAGCCGCTGGTGCTGCTGGTCGCCCCGCTGGCCCCGCACGTCGCCGAGGAGCTGTGGCGCAAGCTGGGCCACACCGACTCGGTCGTCCACCGGGACTTCCCGGTCGCCGACCCGCGGTACGTGGTGGACGAGAGCGTCACCTGTGTCGTGCAGGTCAAGGGCAAGGTGAAGGCCCGTCTGGAGGTGTCGCCCGCCATCTCCGACGAGGAGCTGGAGAAGGCGGCGCTGGCGGACGAGAAGGTCGTCGCCGCGCTGGACGGCGCG
This sequence comes from Streptomyces sp. NPDC058145, assembly GCF_042884245.1. Taxonomy (NCBI): domain Bacteria; kingdom Bacillati; phylum Actinomycetota; class Actinomycetes; order Kitasatosporales; family Streptomycetaceae; genus Streptomyces; species Streptomyces sp. NPDC058145. The sequence continues at coordinate 56,868 of NZ_JBHVUH010000013.1, forward strand.
GCCATCCGCAAGGTGATCGTGCGGGCGCCGAAGCTGGTGAACATCGTTCCGGCGTGACCGCGGAGCCGCGTGAATGCGGCGGGGGCCGGGGTGTCGGACGCCTCGGGGTAGTCCCCTACGGGCAGGTTCGGGGTTTATCCGGAACCCCGGGCCTGCCCGCTGCGTTTACCGTGGAGAGCACAGCGGCGAACGCCGCACCGGGCTGAGGAGGAGCGGCATGGAAACAGTGATCACCGTGTTCGCGCTGCTGTTCCTGGTCTTCATCGGCCTCGGCGCGTACGTGACGGTCAAGGCGGTCGGCGCCGCCAAGCGCGGTGTGGACCGCACGATCGCGCAGGCCCGCCGCACGGTCGAGGACCACACCCTGCGCGCCAAATCCATCGCCCAGGTCGGCCCGGCCGGTGAGATCGCCCAGCTGCGGCTCGCGCTGCGCAGCTCGATGCGAGCCACTCAGGACGCGCTGCACGCGGGCGTGGCCGAGGACGAGTCGCTCCGGGAGTCCCTCGGTCTCTTCCAGCGGCTCAGCGCGCACGGGCAGGAGCTGGACGCCGACCTCAAGCGCCTGGAGTCCGAGCCGGACCGGACGACGCTCGCCGCGCACCTTCCCGAGCTGCGCCGTCGCACGGAGCGGATCACCCGCGCCGCGGACTCGCTCCGCTGGGCGGCCCGCGACCGGGCCCACCGTTTCGCCGAGGACGACCTGGACGCGCTCGGCGCGCAGATCGACATCGAGACGGGCGCCCTGCGGCACTGGACGCGCCCCGAGCCCCAGCAGGCGCCGCCGTGGCCGGACGCCCCCGCCGCGGCCGACGGCACCGCCGGCCGGCAGTCCGGGCCCGACCCGCGAGCACCCCGCGCCGACGAGGCGCCGGCCCCGGCCGCGCTCACCCCACCCTCGCCGCGCGCGGCCTACCCCTGGCAGAAGAAACCGCGCCCCGAGAGCACCACTTGACCGGACCGCACCGGGACCGGCGGACAGGGGCCGGTCTGCCGTACCGGCACCACGGCAGGTAATCTCCAGCTCATGTCCCGCCATGTCGCGATCGTCACCGATTCAACGGCCTACCTGCCGCCACGGACGATGGAGCGCCACGGCATCACCGCGGTGCCCCTGACCGTGGTCCTCGGCGACCGGGCGCTGGAAGAGGGCACCGAGATCTCGACCCGCTCCCTCGCCCAGGCACTGCAGAAACGGCGCCCGGTCACCACTTCCCGGCCCAGCCCGCAGATGTTCGCGGAGACCTACCGCAGGGTCGCCGAATCCGGCGCGAGCGCCATCGTCTCCCTGCACCTGTCCGCCGAGTTGTCCGGCACCTACGACGCGGCCGTCCTCGCGGCGCGCGAGGTACCGGTTCCAGTGCGGGTGGTGGACACCGGGATGATCGCGATGGCCCTTGGCTTCTGCGCCCTGGCCGCTGCCGAGACGGCGGAGGCGGGCGGCACGGTGGACGAGGCGGTCACCGCCGCCGAGAAGCGGGCGGCCGGCACCTCCGCCTACTTCTACGTCGACACGCTCGACTACCTGCGCCGCGGCGGGCGCATCGGCGCCGCACAGGCCCTGCTCGGTTCCGCGCTGGCCGTCAAGCCGCTGCTCCAGCTGGAGGGCGGCCGCATCGAGCCCCTGGAGAAGGTCCGCACGGCGTCCCGGGCGATCGCCCGCCTCGAGGAGATCGTCGCCGACCGGGCGGGCGGCGCCGAGGTGGACATCGCCGTCCACCATCTCGCCGCTCCCGACCGGGCCTCCGCCCTCGCCGACCGGCTGCGGGACCGTGTGCCCGGGCTGGCCGACCTGCACGTCAGCGAGGTCGGCGCGGTGATCGGGGCGCACACCGGGCCCGGGCTGCTGGGCGCGGTCGTCTCGCCGCGCTGAGCCGCCGCTCGGCGGTGTGCTCGTGCGGAGTGTGATCACTCGTGCGGGTGGTGGTGTTTTCCACAACGGGGCGGCGGTCCACGGGAATTGACCAAGATCATCGCAGATCGGTGAGGTGCCCGATCCTCGTCGCATGGCACTTCGATCACGTTCGCGCACCGCCACCCCGACCAGTGGACCGGGCCGTGCCCCCTCCTCCGACGGCCGCATCCACCGCCGCCCCGCCGACCGCCCCCGCGCCCGTCACCGCACGCCCGCACCCGCCGGGGAACTGCGCCGCCGCGCGGAACTCCTCTTCGGTGAACGCGCCGTGCACTGGCCGGAGTCGGGCAACTCCCCGCCGGACGGCCGCCATCCCGCGAACACGGCGAGCGTGACTGGGCCGGCCCCCGGACTGCGGTCGCCGAGCACGGCACCCCCTGCTCCTGGCGGGACGCGCGGGGCTGCTCAACAGGCCGAGCCGGCCGTCGCGGCCCACGGAGCGGATCCGGTCGGCGCCCACGACACACAACCGGCGGATGTCACGGGCCGCTTCGAGCCGGCGGGACGGCTCGTACCCGGTCTGCGGGAGCGGACCGGGCTCGCTCTGCGGGAGCGGTTGCCGGTCTGGCTGCAGACGCGGTGCGGGGTGGAGCGGCGGGGCGTGATCGCGCTGGCCGTGGTGCTCGTGGCGGCCGCCGTGTTCGCCGTCCAGCACTTCTGGGCGGGACGCACCGAGACGGTGAGCGCTCCTCAGGTGGTGCGTGCCGAGGCGTCGTACGCGGGCAAGGACGAGGTCGTGAAGTCCGGCCGCTCCACGGACGCCTCCGCCGCGAACGCCTCCTCCACGGGCGCCTCGACGGCGCCCGCCCCGGAGATCGTCGTGGACGTCGGCGGCAAGGTCCGCAGGCCCGGAATCCGGCGGCTTCCGGCCGGTTCCCGGGTGGCCGACGCGCTGCGCGCGGCGGGCGGGGTCCGGCCGGGGGTGAGCACCGAGGGACTCAACCGGGCCCGCTTCCTGGTGGACGGCGAACAGGTGCTGGTCGGCGCGCCCGCGGGCACGGCGGCCGCCCCGCCCGGCCCCGGCGCGGGCGGAGCGGCGCCGGGCGCGGGACCCGCGGCCCCGGTCTCCCTCAGCACGGCGACCGTGGACCAGCTCGACACCCTCCCCGGGGTCGGTCCGGTGCTGGCCCAGCACATCGTCGACTACCGCACCCGACACGGCGGTTTCCGCTCGGTGGACGAGCTGCGCCAGGTCAACGGCATCGGCGACCGCCGTTTCGCCGACCTGCGCGCGATGGTGCGGCCATGAGCGGGGGAGGGGCCGGAACGGGACGACCGCCGCCCGCAGGGGAAGCTCCCGGGGATCAGCGCGAGAGCGGCCAACCGGGCGAGTCCGAGGCCCCGGCCGACCTGCGTCTGGTGCCGCCCGCCCTCGCGGCCTGGGGGACGGCTGCCGTGGTGCTCGGCGCCTCGCCGGCCTGGAGTGCCGGCCTCGCGGTCGGCTGCGGCATCGCGGGGGCCGCTCTGCTGTCGGCGCGGCGCTGGGCCGGTCCCGGCCGGTTCGCCCGGTCCCGCGCCCCGGTCGCCGCCATGCTCCTGTGCGTGGCCGCGGCGGCCGCCTCCGCCGGGCTGCACGGAGCGGACGTACGGCGGGGCCCGGTGCCGGAGTCGGCGCGGCGGTTCGCCACCGTGACCGCCGAGATCGAGCTGAGCGGCGACCCCTGGCTCAGCAGACCACGGGTGCGGGGCGACCACGCGGCACCGGTGGCGGTGCTGGCCCGGGCGGAGGTGCGACGCGTCGAGCAGGCCGACGGCAGGACCGTGCGGACGAGGAGCCCCGTTCTGATGGTCGTGGACCGGGACGTCCCGGCGCCGAGGGCGCCTCCTGCCGGTGCCGTGCCCGCCGCGCGGGGCCCGCGCGAGGCGCGCCCGGCCTGGCTCGGACTGCTGCCGTCCACCCGGCTGCGAGTGACCGCCCGGCTGGCGCCCGCCCTGACCGGAGGGGACCGCACCGCGGCCGTGCTGCGCGTACGCGGCGATCCGGAGCCGGAGATCGTGGCGGGGCCGAACGGTCCGCAGCGGCTGGCGGGCCGGCTCAGGGCCGGGCTGCGGGAGGCGACCGAGGGACTGCCCGCGGACGCCCGGGCGCTGCTGCCCGGGCTGGTCGTCGGCGACACCTCACGGATCACGCCGGAACTCGACGAGGCCTTCAAGGAGACGGACCTCGCGCACACGCTCGCCGTCTCCGGCAGCAACCTCACGATCCTGCTCGCCCTGCTCCTCGGGCCACCCGGCCTGGCCCAGCGCGCCGAGCGCCGCGGCCTGGCCCCGCGCCTGGGACTTCCGCTGCGGGCGACCGCGCTGCTGGCGGCGGCGCTCACGCTCGGCTTCGTGATCGTGTGCCGGCCCGACCCCAGCGTGCTGCGGGCCGCAGCCTGCGGCTCGGTCGCCCTCCTCGCCCTGGCGACCGGACGCCGCAGATCCATGATCCCCGCCCTGGCCACGGCCGTGCTGCTGCTGGTGCTGTACGACCCGTGGCTGGCACGTAGTTACGGGTTCCTGCTCTCCGTGCTGGCCACCGGTGCGCTGCTGGGGCCGGCGCCCGGCTGGAGCGAGGCGCTGCGGCGGCGCCGGGTGCCGGCCCGGCTCGCCGAGGCGCTGGCCGCGGCCGCCGCCGCACAGGCCCTGTGCGCGCCGGTCGTGGCGGTGCTGTCGGCCCGGGTGAGCCTGGTGGCGGTGCCCTGCAATCTGCTCGCCGAGGTGGCGGTCGCCCCGGCCACGGTGCTGGGGTTCGCGGCGCTGGCCGTCGCACCGGTGGCGATGCCCGCGGCCAAGGCGCTTGCGTGGTGCGCTGGCTGGCCCGCCGGATGGATCGCGAAGATCGCCCGGACCGGCGCGGCGCTGCCCGGCGCGGGAGTGGACTGGCCGGCGAGCTGGTCCGGGGCGTTGCTGCTCGCGGCGGTCACCGTGGCCGTCGTGTCGGCCGGGCGGCGGCTCCTGCGGCACCCCTGGTGGTGTGCCGCGCTGGCCGTGCTGCTCCTGCTGGCGGTGGTCCGGCCGGCACCGCTGACCCGGGTGATCACGGGCTGGCCGCCCCCGGGCTGGCGGTACGCGATGTGCGACGTCGGGCAGGGCGACGCCACCGTGCTGGCGGCCGGTGACGGCACCGGGGTGGTGGTGGACGCCGGACCGGATCCGGAGCTGGTGGACCACTGCCTGCGTGCACTCGGCGTCACGCGGGTCCCGCTGCTCGTCCTGACCCATTTCCACGCCGACCACGTCACGGGCCTGCCCGGTGTACTGCGGGGCCGCTCGGTGGCCGCGATCGAGACCACGGACTACGAGGAACCGGCCGACCAGGCCGAGTTCGTCAGAAGGGAGGCGGCGCTCCGGCACATCCCGCTCACCACGGCAGTGGCGGGCGAGGAGCGGCGCAGCGGGGCGCTGAGCTGGCGGGTGCTGTGGCCACCCGCGGCCCCCGCCCCGGGCCGGGCACCGGCACTGGAGCCCGACGGCCCGAACGATGCCAGTGTCGTCCTGCTCGTGCGGTCCGGCGGGCTGCGGCTGCTGCTGCTCGGCGACCTGGAACCCCCGGCCCAGCAGGCCCTGTTGCGGTCCCCGGCCGCGGCCGGACTCGCGAGAGTGGACGTGCTGAAGGTGGCCCATCACGGATCGGCGTACCAGGACCCGGACCTGATACGGCTGGCCGCCCCTCGGGTGGCGCTCATCTCCACCGGCGCCGACAACCCCTACGGCCACCCGGCACCGGTGACCGTGGCCGCGCTACGGGCCGGCGGGGCGATGGTGCTGCGCACCGACCGGGACGGGGCGCTCGCGGTCGGCGGCGACGGCGGCGACGGCGGCGACGGCGGCAACGGTGGGACAGCGGGGGAGGTGCGGGTGACGAGAGACTGAGCGGCGGGTCTTCGCCCAGACTGGGCGCATGAACTCAGCCCAGGCAGACGCCTATCTCCGCCGCATCGGGGCCGCGCGGCCGCAGCACCCCACCGCCGAGGCGCTGAACGAGCTGCACCTGCGCCATCTGCGGACCGTCCCCTTCGAGAACCTCTCCATCCACCTGGGCGAGGAGATCGTCCTGGAGGAGGAGCGTCTGCTGGACAAGGTGGTCGGACGGCGGCGGGGCGGCTTCTGCTACGAACTGAACGGCGCCTTCGGGGCGTTGCTCGCCGCCCTCGGCTACGAGGTCGCGTTGCTGGCGGGACGTGTGTACGGGAACGAGGGGCACCTCGGCATCCCGTACGACCATCTCGCGCTACGGGTGCGCACGGCGGACGGCACCGACTGGCTCGCCGATGTCGGGTTCGGGGCGCACAGCCACCTTCCGCTGGCGCTCGCCGAACGCGGTGAGCAGACGGACCCCGGCGGGACGTTCCGGGTGACGGAGGCCGGTCCGGACCCGGCCGGAGTGACCGGTGCGGCTCCTGACCCGGCCGACGTGACCGGTGCCGGGGTGGGTTCGGCGGCCGGGGGCGCGGACCTGGACGTGCTGCGGGACGGCGGACCGCAGTACCGGCTGGAGACGCGGCCGCGGGCGCTCGGGGACTTCACGGGCGGGGCCTGGTGGCACAGCACCTCGCCGCGTTCGAATTTCACCCGGTCCCTGGTGTGCTCACGGGTGACCGAGGACGGCGGGCGGATCACCCTCAGCGGACGCGTGCTGACCACCACGTCACCCGACGGGAGCAAGGAGACACGGGAGCCGGCGACGGACGAGGAGGTGCTGGCGTTGTACCGGGAGGGGTTCGGGATCGAGTTGGCCGCCGTGCCGACGGTGCGGCAAGGGAACCAGGCGGGCTGAACCGGCCCGTGCCCGGTGGCGGAGAATGTGTCCGTGAGCGATGTGAGACATGTGCTGGTGCTGCCCGACCGCGACACCGCCGAGGAGGTGGCCGAGGCGCTCGCGGAGCACTTCGGCATCGACGAGGATCCTCGGCCGGTCCGGGACGCCCTGGCCGGTGAGGACGACGCCGAGGACGCCCAGTGGCTGCTGGCGCTGCGCGACGAGGCCGGCCGGCTCGACCCCGCCGAGCTGGACGCGTTCGCGGGCCGGTGGGACGGCTGGCGCGAGGAGCCGTGACTCCTGGCTCCACTCGGGGGCGGGTCGGGGTTCGGATCGGGGAGAGGCCGGGGTCCGGTCCGGGTGCGCGGGCCGGTCCGCTGTCAGTGCCGCGTGGGATGCTGTAGGCGATGGCCAGAAAGACTGCGAATGACGACCCTCTCGCCCCGGTGACCCTCGCCGTGGGCCAGGAGGACCTGCTGCTCGACCGTGCCGTGCAGGAGGTGGTGGCCGCCGCCCGGGCCGCCGACGCCGACACCGACGTACGGGACCTGACGCCGGACCAGTTGCAGCCCGGGACGCTCGCCGAGCTGACGAGTCCCTCGCTCTTCGCCGAGCGCAAGGTCGTGGTCGTACGCAACGCGCAGGATCTCTCGGCCGACACGGTCAAGGACGTCAAGGCGTACCTCGGGTCGCCCGCCGAGGAGATCACCCTCGTGCTGCTGCACGCGGGCGGCGCGAAGGGCAAGGGCCTGCTGGACGCCGCGCGCAAGGTGGGCGCGCGTGAGGTGGCCTGCCCGAAGATGACCAAGCCGGCGGACCGGCTGGCCTTCGTGCGGGGGGAGTTCCGCTCGTTCGGCCGGTCGGCGACGCCGGAGGCCTGCCAGGCGCTCTGCGACGCCATCGGCAGCGAGCTGCGGGAGCTGGCCTCAGCGGTGTCGCAGCTCGTCGCCGACGTCGAGGGGACGATCGACGAGGCGGTCGTCGGCCGGTACTACACCGGGCGGGCCGAGGCCTCCAGCTTCACGGTCGCCGACCGGGCCGTGGAGGGACGGACGGCGGAGGCGCTGGAAGCGCTCCGGTGGTCACTGGCCACCGGCGTCGCCCCGGTGCTCATCACCAGCGCGCTCGCCCAGGGAGTGCGCGCGATCGGCAAGCTCTCCTCGGCGCGTGGCGGCCGGCCGGCGGACCTCGCGCGGGAGCTGGGCATGCCGCCGTGGAAGATCGACCGCGTGCGTCAGCAGATGCGGGGCTGGACACCGGACGGAGTGGCCGTGGCGCTGCGTGCGGTCGCCGAGGCCGACGCGGGCGTGAAGGGCGGCGGCGACGACCCCGAGTACGCGCTGGAGAAGGTGGTCGTGATCATCGCCCGGGCCGCGCGTTCCAGAGGCCGGGGCTGACAGCAGGCGCCTCGCGTGCCAGGGGCAGGGGCAGGGGCTGACAAGGGGGCCTACCGTTCCAGGGGCCGGTACCCAAGGCAGGTGGCCTCTGTTCCAGGGCCGCCGGGACCGTAGGTCGGGTGCCCTCCGTCCCAGGGCCGGGACCGAAGGCAGATACCCCCATTCCAAGGGCCGGGACCGAAGGCAGATGTCCCCCATTCCAGGGGCCCGGGGCCGGGGGTCGGCAGCGGCGCCCCTCCGTTCCAGAGGCCGGTACCGATGACAGCCGCCCCCCGGGTCCGGAGGGTCGGCCTGATCCAGTCGCACCGTGGCGGCCGGCGAGGAGAATCGGACGTATCAGCCGTACATCGCCGACGCGCTGAAAGGTGGCGATCGCCATGGCTGAGCACCCGCACGCGACCCTCGTCCGCGAGGCCTACGACGCCTTCCTCCGCGTCGACCTGGACGCCCTGCGCGGGCTGATGACGGCGGACGTCACCCACCACGTGCCCGGCAGCCACGCGCTCTCGGGCGACTTCAAGGGCCAGGCCGCGGTGATCGGCATGTACCGCAGGCTCTTCCAGGAGACCGGCGGCAGTTTCCGCGCCGAGCTGCGCCATGTGTTCGTCGACGGGCGGGGCCATGCCGTGGCCCTGCACCACATCACCGCCGAGCGTGAGGGCAGACGCCACCGCGTGGACGGATGCCTTGTCCTCCGCATCGTCGGCGACAGGATCACCGACATCGACGAGTGCGTCGACGACGTCGACAAGGAGAACGAGTTCTGGGGCTGAGGCCGGGCATGCCGAAGGCCCCGCCGTCCGCCCTGGGGAAGGGAGAGCGCCGGGGCCCGCGGATCAAGACTGAGGATTCGCACCCGCGTGGCGAACGCAGGCCGCGTGCGAATCCGGGGGTGCCGGACGGGAGCGGATGAGAGAGGGCCCGCTCTGGGTCCTTCCGGCGGTCAGATCAGAAAGAGGTTCAGCCCTGGAGGGACGAGACCTTGGAAGCAAGCGCCGACTTCTTGTTGGCGGCCTGGTTCTTGTGGATGACGCCCTTCGAAACGGCCTTGTCGAGCGCACGCGCGGCAGCGCGCTGCAACTCGGTGGCCTTCTCGGTGTCACCCGCGGCAGCGGCCTCACGGGCCTTGCGGATCGCGGTCTTCAGGGAGGACTTGACGGCCTTGTTGCGCAGCCGAGCCTTCTCGTTGGTCTTGATCCGCTTGATCTGGGACTTGATGTTCGCCACGAAGGAGCCTTTTCAGGTTCAGGTGCGGGGCCGCTCGGGTCCCGTACCGGTTATCCAAAATTTCCTGGTCGTGCCTCGCGCTGAGAGGGCATGAGGCACAGCCATCTACAGTACCAGGGGCCCTGCGAGCGGCCCAAAACGGTCCTCGGTCCCTCCGCGTGGGACCATGGAGACTACGTATCGATCCGACCCGAGGCATAAGGCGCCTCAAGAGACAGGACCCTGCGTGCCCGCGACCCCTAACCATGTGCCCGAGCCGAGCCGTACCGACCCGGCTCTGATCCGCAACTTCTGCATCATCGCGCACATCGACCACGGCAAGTCCACGCTCGCCGACCGCATGCTCCAGCTGACCGGTGTGGTCGAGCAGCGGCAGATGCGTGCTCAGTACCTCGACCGGATGGACATCGAGCGCGAGCGCGGCATCACGATCAAGTCCCAGGCGGTGCGTCTGCCCTGGGCCCCGACCGAGGGCCCCGACCAGGGCACGACCCACATCCTCAACATGATCGACACCCCGGGTCACGTCGACTTCACCTACGAGGTGTCGCGGTCGCTGGCCGCCTGCGAGGGGACCGTCCTCCTCGTCGACGCCGCCCAGGGCATCGAGGCGCAGACCCTCGCCAACCTGTACCTGGCGATGGAGAACGACCTCACGATCATCCCCGTGCTGAACAAGATCGACCTGCCGGCCGCGCAGCCGGAGAAGTTCGCCGAGGAACTGGCGAACCTGGTCGGCTGTGACCCGGACGACGTCCTCAAGGTCTCCGCCAAGACCGGCCTGGGCGTCGACGCCCTGCTGAACAAGGCCGTCAAGGAGATCCCGGCGCCGGTCGGGGTCGCCGACGCCCCCGCCCGCGCCATGATCTTCGACTCGGTCTACGACTCCTACCGCGGTGTCGTGACGTACGTCCGTGTCATCGACGGCCAGCTCAACAAGCGCGAGCGCATCCGGATGATGTCGACGGGCGCCACGCACGAGCTGCTGGAGATCGGGACCAACTCGCCCGAGATGCTCCCCGCCGACGGCCTCGGCGTGGGCGAGGTGGGTTATCTGATCACCGGTGTGAAGGACGTCCGCCAGTCCAAGGTCGGTGACACCGTCACCAGCCAGGCCAAGGGCGCCACGGAGGCGCTCGGCGGCTACAAGGACCCCAAGCCCATGGTCTTCTCGGGCCTGTATCCGCTGGACGGCTCCGACTACCCCGAGCTGCGCGAGGCCCTGGACAAGCTGCAGCTCAACGACGCCGCGCTGGTCTACGAGCCGGAGACGTCCGCAGCCCTCGGCTTCGGTTTCCGCGTCGGCTTCCTCGGCCTGCTGCACCTGGACGTGATCCGGGAGCGGCTGGAGCGCGAGTTCGGGCTCGACCTGATCGCCACCGCCCCCAACGTGGTCTACCGCGTGCTCATGGAGGACGGCACCGAGTACACGGTCACCAACCCGAGCGAGTTCCCCGAAGGCAAGATCACCGAGGTCTACGAGCCGGTCGTGCGCGCCACCGTCCTCGCGCCCACCGAGTTCATCGGCTCGATCATGGAGCTGTGCCAGACCCGGCGCGGCACCCTGCTCGGCATGGACTACCTCTCGGAGGACCGGGTCGAGATCCGCTACACGCTGCCGCTCGCCGAGATCGTCTTCGACTTCTTCGACCAGCTGAAGTCCAAGACCCGCGGCTACGCCTCGCTGGACTACGAGCCCACCGGCGAGCAGACGTCGAGCCTGGTCAAGGTCGACATCCTGCTGCACGGCGACAAGGTGGACGCCTTCTCGGCGATCACCCACAAGGACGCGGCCTACGCGTACGGCGTGCGGCTCGTCGCCAAGCTGCGCGAACTCATCCCGCGGCAGGCCTTCGAGGTGCCCATCCAGGCCGCCATCGGCTCCCGGGTCATCGCCCGTGAGACCATCCGCGCCATCCGCAAGGACGTCCTCGCCAAGTGCTACGGCGGTGACATCTCCCGTAAGCGGAAGCTGCTGGAGAAGCAGAAGGAAGGCAAGAAGCGGATGAAGATGGTGGGTTCCGTGGAGGTTCCGCAGGAAGCCTTCATCGCCGTCCTGTCCAGCGATGACAGCACGGGGTCGGCCAAGGGCAAGAAGTAATCGGGGTTACAGGCGGTCACATCCGCAAAACGGACACGGAGGGGCTCGTCGTGCGAAAGTGCGACGGGCCCCTACGCGTGCGTAGCGTCGCTCTGCGTGGAAAGTGACAAGCCGATGCCCCTTACGCAGCGGCCGGTCGCCCCTTACCCTGATCCCTGCTCGATAGTTACTCGCGAGTTAAACAACGAGTCCCAACCCCACCGTGAGTCAACCCAGCCGCACCTGAGCCAGCCGCATTGTCGCGGGCCCCGGAGGATGTCGTGAGCGACACACAGACCCTGATCGAGAACCGTCCGCCGTCCGTGGCTGCCCTCTTCCTGGAGCGCGTGGCGGCCACACCGGACGCCGAGGCCTACCGCCATCCCGTACCCCCGGCCTCCGGGGAGGGCCCCGACGACTGGAAGTCGCTCAGCTGGGGCGAGGCGGCCGAGCGGGTCTATGCCCTCGCCGCCGGCCTCATCGAACTGGGCCTCCAGCCGGAGCAGCGGGTCGCGCTCGCCGCCTCCACCCGGGTCGAGTGGATCCTCGCCGACCTCGGCATCATGTGCGCGGGCGGCGCCACCACCACGATCTACCCGCAGACCAACGCCGACGAGTCGGCGTTCATCCTCTCCGACTCCGACAGCCGGGTCCTGATCGCCGAGGACGCGGCCCAGCTCGCCAAGGCCGTGGAGAAGCGCGCCGAGCTGCCCGCGCTGACCAAGGTCGTCGTCATCGACCCGGCCGGCGTCGAGACCAGCGACTGGGTGACCACCCTCACCGAGCTGGAGCAGCGCGGCGCCGCCTATCTCGAGAAGCACCCCGAGCTGATCAAGGAGCGGGTCGGCGCGATCACCAGGGAGCAGCTCGCCACCCTGATCTACACCTCCGGCACCACCGGCCGCCCCAAGGGCGTGCGCCTGCCGCACGACAACTGGGCGTACATGGCCAAGGCGATCGCCGCGACCGGCCTGGTCAGCGGCGACGACGTGCAGTACCTGTGGCTGCCGCTGGCGCACGTCTTCGGCAAGGTGCTCACCTCCGGGCAGATCGAGGTCGGGCACGTCACCGCCGTCGACGGCCGGGTCGACAAGATCATCGAGAACCTTCCGGTGGTGCAGCCGACGTACATGGCGGCCGTGCCGCGCATCTTCGAGAAGGTCTACAACGGCGTCGTGGCCAAGGCCCGCGCGGGCGGCGCGGCCAAGTACAAGATCTTCCAGTGGGCCGCCGAGGTCGCCCGCGAGTACGCCAAGGTCTCGCAGGACAACTTCCGCCGCACCGGTTCCCACTCGGTGCCGTTCGGCCTGGCCTCCAAGCACAAGGTCGCCGACACCCTCGTCTACGGCAAGCTCCGTGAGGCCTTCGGCGGCCGGCTGCGCGCCTGCGTCTCCGGCGCCTCCGCGCTCGCCCCCGAGATCGGCTTCTTCTTCGCCGGCGCCGGCATCCACATCCTGGAGGGCTACGGCCTCACCGAGTCCTCCGCGGCCTCCTTCGTCAACCCCGGCGAGGCCTACCGCACCGGCACCGTCGGCAAGCCGCTGCCCGGCACCGAGGTCCGCATCGCCGACGACGGCGAGATCCTGCTGCGCGGCCCCGGCATCATGGACGGCTACCACCAGCAGCCCGAGAAGACCGCCGAGGTGCTGGAGTCCGACGGCTGGTTCCACACCGGCGACATCGGCGAGCTGTCCCCCGACGGTTACCTGCGCATCACCGACCGCAAGAAGGACCTCATCAAGACCTCCGGCGGCAAGTACGTCGCCCCGGCCGAGGTCGAGGGCCAGTTCAAGGCGGTGTGCCCGTACGTCTCCAACATCCTGGTGCACGGCGCCGACCGGAACTACTGCACCGCCCTCATCGCCCTCGACGAGATCGCGATCCTGCAGTGGGCCAAGGAGAACGGCCTCGACGGCAAGTCGTACGCCGAGGTGGTGGCCGCGCCGCAGACCGTCGAGATGGTCGACGGCTACGTCAAGGAGCTCAACGCGGGCCTGCAGCGCTGGCAGACCATCAAGAAGTACCGGCTGCTGCCCCGGGACCTCGATGTGGAGCACGGCGAGATCACGCCGAGCCTGAAGCTGAAGCGGCCCGTCGTGGAGCGGGAGTACAAGCACCTCATCGACGAGATGTACTCGGGGGCCCGGGAATCCTGACGCCATCGCGTGAGGACGGCGGGGGCCGCACCCCGGTGCGGCCCCCGCCCCCTTACGACTCGCTTCGCATCACGCCCGGAACTGACCGTCTTCCTACGCCTCAGTAGCACAGTTCCCACGCGTTGCCGCCCGCTTCGGTGACTCACCGCTTAGGCTCGTGTCCTGTCTGTCACCCTGGCCGCATGGACATGGCGGCCATACCGACGCAGCGGGAGAACGACACCCACGCCTTGACGGTGCGCGGGCACGCCGGCCTGCCCGGCAGCCCCCTCGCCCCGGGCTCCGCCCGCGCCCTGGTGCGCGCCGCGCTCGCCGACGTCCCCGGGGTGCCCCGGCGGCTCGTGGACGACGCCATGGCCGTCGTCAGCGAACTCGTCACCAACGCCGTCGTCCACGCGGGTACCGGCATCGACGTGGACTGGCGCCTGGAGACGACCGGCGCCTTCGTTGTCGAGGTCGGCGACCGCCATCCGACCCGCGCCCCGCGCGACCCCGGTACCGGCGAGGCGTCGTACGAGACGTCCGAGTACGGGCGCGGGCTGCGCCTGGTCGCCACCCTCGCCGAGTCCTGGGGCGTCACCTACCGCCGGGGCGAGAAGACCGTGTGGGCACGGCTGCGGCCCGGCGGCGAACCCCTGGACGGACCCGCCCCCGACCACGCCCTGGACATCGCCGAGGTCCTCGCCCCGCGGCCACAGGGCGCCGGACGCGACCGGGACTGGCTCGGCCGGGGCGCGCTGTCCTTCCTCGCCGAGGCCTCCGACCTGCTCGCCGGACAGCTCGACGAGAACCTGGTCGCCGCCCTCACCGGCCGGCTGATCGTGCCCCGGCTCGCCGACTGGTGCGCGGTGTGGCTGGAGGACGAGGCGACCGTACGCGGCGGCGACGGCGGCGCACCGGCCCGGGTCTGGGTGGCCGACGAGGACCGCGCCGAGGAACTGCACCGCGCCCTGGAGAAGGACCCTCCCCGGCCGCCGGAGGGACTGAGGCCCGACCCGGAGCCCTACCCCTGGCCCGGTGAGGCGCTCGGCACCCACGGCACGGCCCTCGCCTTCCGCCTCATCGCCGGCGGTCGCCCGCTGGGCACCCTGGTCCTCGGGCGGTGCGGGCAGCCCCGGTTCCCCGACGAGGTCACCGGCCTGGTGGAGGACCTGAGCCGCCGGGTGGCCCTCGCCATCGGCGCGGCCCGCCAGTACGCCCGGCAGGCCACCATCAGCGCCGTCCTGCAGCGCGGGCTGCTGCCCGGAGCGGTCGCCGAGATCCCCGGGATGAGCAGCGCCCTCGTCTACGAGCCCTGCGACAAGGGCGGCCCGAGCGGCGACTTCTACGACCTGTTCCCGGCGGGCGACGGCCGTTGGTGCTTCGCGGTGGGCGACGTCCAGGGCAAGGGCCCGGAGGCGGCCGTCGTCATCGGGCTCGCCCGGCCGTGGCTGCGCCTGCTCGCCCGCGAGGGCTATCGGGTGGCCGACGTCCTGGACCGGCTCAATCAGCTCCTCCTGGACGACGCCACCGAGGCCGCCGACGCCGCCGCCCGCGCGCTGGTCGCGGCCGGCGGCCGGCCCGTGGCCGCCGGGGACGGACCGCAGACCCGCTTCCTGTCCCTGCTCTACGGCGAGCTGACGCCCCACGCGGACGGCGGCGTCCGCTGCACCCTCGCCTCCGCCGGGCACCCCCTGCCGCTGCTGCTGCGCCCCGACGGCGAGGTGCGCACCGCCGCCCGTCCGCAGACCCTGCTCGGCGTCGTCGAGGACGAGACCTACACCAGCGAGACCGTCGAGCTGCGGCCCGGCGACACCCTGCTGTGCGTCACCGACGGCGTCACCGAGCGGCGCTCCGGCTCCCGCCAGTTCGACGACGGCGACGGGCTCGCGCGGGCCCTGTCCGGCTGCGCGGGCCTGAGCGCCGAGGAGGTCGCCGAGCGGATCCGGAGCCTCGTGCACGACTTCGGCGGCGGCCTGCCCGAGGACGATCTGGCCCTGCTGGTGCTCCAGGCGGGGTGAGTCCCGCCGTACGGGACAATGGGGGACATGCCTTCCGCACTCCCCGACGGCGAGCCCGTCCCCGACGACGGCGCGCTGCCCGCCTCCGCGCTCGCCGGGGCCGCCGGCCGCCCCCTCGGGTTCTACCTGCACGTCCCGTACTGCGCTACCCGCTGCGGCTACTGCGACTTCAACACGTACACCGCCACCGAGCTGCGCGGCAGCGGCGGTGTGCTCGCCTCCCGGGACAACTACGCGGACACCCTGACGGACGAGATCCGGCTGGCGCGGAAGGTCCTGGGCGACGACCCCCGCCAGGTCCGCACGGTCTTCGTGGGCGGCGGCACGCCCACCCTGCTGGCCGCCGACGACCTCGTACGGATGCTGGCGGCGATCCGTGACGAGTTCGGTCTGGCGCCGGACGCGGAGATCACGACCGAGGCGAACCCGGAGTCGGTCGACCCGGCGTACCTCACCACCCTCCGGGAGGGCGGCTTCAACCGGATCTCCTTCGGCATGCAGAGCGCGCGACAGCACGTGCTGCGGATCCTGGACCGCACGCACACCCCCGGCCGCCCCGAGGCCTGCGTCGCGGAGGCGCGGGCGGCGGGTTTCGAGCACGTCAACCTGGACCTGATCTACGGCACCCCGGGGGAGAGCGACGACGACTGGCGGGCCTCGCTGGACGCGGCGATCGGCGCGGGCCCCGACCACGTCAGCGCCTACGCCCTGATCGTCGAGGAGGGCACCCAGCTCGCCCGCCGCATCCGCCGCGGCGAGGTCCCGATGACGGACGACGACGTCCACGCGGACCGCTACCTGATCGCCGACGAGACGCTGTCCGCCGCGGGCTTCGACTGGTACGAGGTCTCCAACTGGGCCACCTCCGAGTCCGGGCGCTGCCTGCACAACGAGCTGTACTGGCGGGGCGCGGACTGGTGGGGCGCGGGACCCGGGGCCCACTCGCACGTGGGCGGGGTGCGCTGGTGGAACGTCAAGCACCCGGGCGCCTACGCGGCGGCGCTGGCCTCGGGCCGGTCCCCGGGCGCGGGCCGGGAACTGCTCTCGGACGAGGACCGGCGAGTGGAGCGGATCCTGCTGGAGCTGCGGCTGCGGGAGGGTGCCCCCCTGTCCCTGCTGAAGCGGGAGGGGCTGGCGGCTTCGCGCCGGGCGCTGGCGGACGGACTGCTCCAGAAGGAGCCGTACGAGGAGGGGCGGGCCGTGCTGACGCTGCGTGGGCGCCTGCTGGCGGACGCGGTGGTGCGCGACCTGGTGGACTGATCACTCCGGCGAGTGAATCACCCCGGAACTCCGGTTCGGTCCCTAACCTGATTCGTAGGCTGCCGCCGACAGGACGCGGCGGATGTGGAGGGCCACGGAGATGACAGCTGTGGACGAACGTGGAGTCGCGGAGTTCTTCGCGGGGTTCGAGCCACCCGAGGGGCTCAAGGTAGAGCTGCTTCGGGGGGAAATCGTGATGATGGCCAGCCCTGATCTGGTGCACAACCGGATCGTCACCAATCTCATGGACCAGATTCCGCGGCAGCGCTGGGAGCGGCTACAGACGCAGGACGTCGACATCGTCGACGAAGCCAGTGAACCTGTGCCCGACCTGGTGGTCCTGGAAGCGGGCGCCGGACCGGACTCCGGGCGTCTCCTTCCGTCCCGGACGATCACGCTGGTCGTCGAGGTCGTGTCGAAAACCAGCGTCGACCGGGACTATGGCGTCAAACGACTGATCTACGCCGCCGGTGAGGTGCCCGCCTACCTGATCGTCGACCCCATCATGGCCCAGTGTGTCCTGTACTCCGAGCCGGTCGGACGAGGCGAAGGGGCTGATTACCAGGTGCAGCGCACCACTCGGTTCGGGGCACCGCTGCCGTTGGAACTGCTGGATGTTGTGCTGGACACGACAGAGTTCGGCACCTACAAGGGCGTCAAACCCCACCGCTACCCGTGACGAAGTCGATCAGCTCCTCCACCCGCCCCAGCAACTCCGGCTCCAGGTCCTTGTAGGACCCCACCCGCGCCAGGATTGCCTGCCACACCGCCCCCGTGTTCTCCGGCCAGCCGAGCGCCCGGCACACGCCGGTCTTCCAGTCCTGGCCGTGCGGGACGCGGGGCCAGGACCGGATGCCCAGACCGGCCGGCTTCACCGCCTCCCAGATGTCGATGTACGGGTGGCCGACGACCAGCGCGTGTTCGCTCGTCACCGACTCGGCGATGCGCCACTCCTTCGTGCCCGGCACCAGGTGGTCCACCAGGACGCCCAGCCGGGCGTCCGGGCCCGGCGCGAACTCCGCCACGATCGACGGCAGATCGTCCACGCCCTCCAGGTACTCCACGACCACGCCCTCGATGCGCAGGTCGTCGCCCCACACCTTCTCGACCAGCTCGGCGTCGTGCCGGCCCTCGACGTAGATGCGGCCGGCGCGGGCCACGCGCGCGCGTGCGCCGGGAACGGCCACCGAACCGGACGCCGTACGGGTGGGCCGCGCCGGACCCGACGACGGCCGCACCAGGGTCACCACCCTGCCCTCCAGCAGGAAACCGCGCGGCTCCAGCGGGAACACCCGGTGCTTGCCGAAGCGGTCCTCCAGCGTCACCGTGCCCGCCTCGCAGCGGATCACCGCCCCGCAGAACCCGGTACCGGGCTCCTCCACCACCAGCCCCGGCTCCGCCGCGACCTCCGGCACGGGCTGGGACTTCTTCCACGGAGGGGTCAGATCGGAGGTGTACTGGCGCATTCGGATGACGATAGGAGAACCGGCGGGTCTGTGCTCATGACACGCCGAAACGCGTCGCCAGCTCGTCCCGTTGACGCCGTACGAACACCGCGTCCACCACCGCTCCGTGACCGGGCACGTACAGCGCGTCCTCGCCGCCGAGGGACAGAAGGCGGTCGAGCGCGTCCGGCCAGCGGGACGGGACCGCGTCCGGGCCCGCCTGCGGTTCGCCCGACTCCTCCACCAGGTCGCCGCAGAAGACGACCTCCGGGTCGCCCGGCACCAGCACCGCCAGATCGTAGGGCGTGTGGCCGGGACCCACGTTGGCCAGCAGCGCCTGCCGCCCGTCGCCGAGGTCCAGCGTCCACTCCCCGGAGACCAGGTGCCGGGGCGGCACCAGCGCGTCCACCGCCTCGTCGGCGTCCGGGACCGGCAGGCCGTTCCTGACCGCGTCCAGGCGCAGCTCCTCGCGCTCGTGCGCCAGCACCGCGTCCATGCCGACCGCCGCGTACACCTCGGCCCCGGCGAGGGCGGACGCCCCGAAGACGTGGTCGAAGTGGGGATGGGTGAGCGCGAGATGGGTCACACGGCGTCCCGCGAGCCGCTGCGCCCGCTCCCGCAGCCGCGCGCCCTCGGCGAGGCTCGACCCGGCGTCCACCATCAGCGCCGTACCCGCCCCGAGCACCAGGCCCGCCGTGCAGTCCCAGCCGGGCAGCCGGCACCGCCCGACCCCGTCGGCCAACCGCTCCCACCCCAGCTCTTCCCAAGTCACGGTCATAACGCGACGCTAACGGTAGGACGGGTTATGGCGGGACCGACCTTGCCCAGTGAGTACCCCACGGCCGTACACTGGCCGGGGAACGCTGGCACTCGGACACGCAGAGTGCCAGGCGGACGACCCGAACGGCCGAGCGGAAGACATGCTGGAGGTGCGCGCGGATGCTGAGTGAACGCAGACTTCAGGTGCTGCGCGCCATCGTCCAGGACTATGTGGGCACCGAGGAGCCGGTCGGCTCCAAGGCACTCACCGAGCGGCACAGCCTCGGCGTGTCCCCGGCGACCGTGCGCAACGACATGGCCGCCCTGGAGGACGAGGGATACATCGCCCAGCCGCACACCAGCGCCGGGCGCATCCCCACCGACAAGGGCTACCGGCTGTTCGTGGACAAGCTCGCGGGCGTCAAGCCGATGACCGGGCCCGAACGGCGGGCGATCCAGAACTTCCTCGAGGGCGCCGTCGACCTCGACGACGTCGTCGCGCGCACGGTGCGGCTGCTCGCGCAGCTGACCCGGCAGGTCGCCGTCGTGCAGTACCCGTCCCTGACCCGGTCCACCGTGCGGCACGTGGAGCTGCTCGCGCTCGCCCCCGCGCGCGTGATGCTCGTGCTGATCACGGACACCGGCCGGGTCGAGCAGCGGATGGTGGACTGCCCGGCGCCGTTCGGGGAGACGGCCCTCGCCGACCTCAGGGCGAGGCTCAACAGCCGGGTCGCGGGCCGCCGGTTCTCCGACGTGCCGCGCCTGGTCGAGGACCTGCCGGAGGCGTTCGAGCACGAGGATCGCGGTACGGTCTCCACAGTGCTCTCCACTCTGCTGGAGACACTGGTCGAGGAGAACGAGGAGCGGCTGATGATCGGCGGCACCGCCAATCTCACCCGCTTCGGACATGACTTTCCCCTCGTGATCCGGCCCGTCCTGGAGGCCCTCGAGGAGCAGGTCGTGCTCCTCAAGCTCCTCGGCGAGGCGAAGGATCCGGGCGTGATGGTGCGCATCGGGCACGAGAACGCACACGAGGGACTCAACTCCACGTCCGTCGTGTCGGTCGGCTACGGTTCGGGCGGCGAGGCGGTTGCCAAGCTCGGCGTGGTCGGACCGACCCGCATGGACTACCCGGGAACGATGGGAGCGGTACGCGCAGTGGCACGGTACGTCGGACAGATCCTGGCGGAGTCGTAAGTGGCCACGGACTACTACGCCGTTCTCGGCGTGCGCCGCGACGCGTCGCAGGATGAGATCAAGAAGGCGTTCCGTCGGCTCGCGCGCGAGCTGCACCCGGACGTCAACCCCGATCCGAAGACCCAGGAGCGGTTCAAGGAGATCAACGCCGCTTACGAGGTGCTGTCGGACCCGCAGAAGAAGCAGGTCTACGACCTCGGCGGCGACCCGCTCTCCCAGTCGGGCGGCGCGGGCGCGGGCGGCTTCGGGGCCGGTGGCTTCGGCAACTTCTCCGACATCATGGACGCGTTCTTCGGTACGGCGTCGCAGCGCGGGCCGCGCTCGCGCACCCGGCGCGGCCAGGACGCGATGATCCGGATCGACATCGAGCTGGACGAGGCGGCCTTCGGCACGACCAAGGACATCCAGGTCGACACCGCGGTCGTCTGCAACACCTGCAACGGCGAGGGCGCGGCTCCGGGCACGACCGCCCAGACATGTGACATGTGCCGCGGCCGCGGCGAGGTGTCGCAGGTCACCCGGTCCTTCCTGGGCCAGGTCATGACCTCCCGCCCCTGCCCCCAGTGCCAGGGCTTCGGCACGGTCGTGCCGACCCCGTGCCCGGAGTGCGCGGGCGACGGCCGGGTGCGCTCCCGCCGCACCCTCACCGTGAAGATCCCGGCCGGTGTCGACAACGGCACCCGGATCCAGCTCGCCGGCGAGGGCGAGGTCGGCCCCGGCGGCGGTCCGGCCGGTGACCTCTACGTCGAGATCCACGAGCTGCCGCACTCGACCTTCCAGCGGCGCGGCGACGACCTGCACTGCACGGTCACCATCCCGATGACCGCGGCGTCCCTCGGCACCAAGGTCCCGCTGGAGACGCTGGACGGCCTGGAGGAGGTCGACATCCGGCCTGGCACCCAGTCCGGCCAGTCGATCCCGCTGCACAACCGGGGCGTCACGCATCTGCGCGGCGGCGGCCGGGGCGACCTGATCGTCCACGTCGAGGTCACCACCCCCACCAAGCTGGATCCCGAGCAGGAGCGGTTGCTGCGCGAGCTGGCGAAGCTGCGGGGCGAGGAGCGGCCGCTGGGGCAGTTTCAGCCGGGGCAGCAGGGTTTGTTCTCACGGCTGAAGGACGCGTTCAACGGGCGCTGAGGTGGCCCGGGGCAACGGACGCTGAGGGCAAGGGGCTCCGCCCCTTGTACCCCGCCAGGGGGCACCCGCCCCCTGGCCACGGCCTCTGCCCACCCCCCACCCGACTCGGTGGGCCGGAGAGGCGCACGCGCCCTGGAGAATCCCGGCTCGGCGGGCCGGAAAGTGGCATGTGCCATGGGGAAGACCCGATTCGGCGCTCTCCTCAGGACGTGACAACATGCGGGCATGTCCTCCGCGCTGACCGATCTCTTCCCCAGGCCGATCGTGCAGGCTCCCATGGCGGGCGGCGTCTCCGTGCCGCGGCTCGCCGCGGCCGTGTCCGAGGCGGGCGGGCTCGGGTTCCTCGCCGCCGGGTACAAGACCGCCGACGGCATGTACCAGGAGATCAAGCAGCTGCGGGGACTCACGAGCCGGCCCTTCGGCGTGAACCTCTTCATGCCGCAGCCCGAGTATCCCGGTGCGAGCGCCGGCTCCACCGGAGCGGCCGGCGCCGCGCCCTTCGACGCGGGCGCCGTAGAGATCTACACCCACCAGCTCGCCGGTGAGGCCGCCTGGTACGACACCGAGCTGGGCGACCCGGACAGCGGCCGGGACGACGGCTACGACGTCAAGCTCGCCGTGCTCCTCGACAACCCGGTGCCGGTGGTCTCCTTCCACTTCGGTGTCCCGACCCGTGAGGTCATCGACTCCCTGCACCGCGCCGGGACGTTCACCCTGGTCGCCGCCACCACCCCGGAGGAGGCGCGCGCGGTCGAGCGGGCCGGGGCGGACGCGGTGATCGCGCAGGGCGTCGAGGCCGGCGGCCACCAGGGCGCCCACCGGGACGTCCCCGAGAACGACGGCTCCGGCATAGGACTGCTGTCGCTGCTCGCTCAGATCCGCGAGGCGGTGCGCATCCCGGTCGTCGCCGCCGGCGGCATCATGCGCGGCGGCCAGATCGCCGCCGTACTCGCGGCGGGCGCGAGCGCCGCCCAGCTGGGCACGGCGTTCCTCGCCACCCCGGAGTCCGGCGCCCACGCCCTGCACAAGCAGGCGCTGACCAACCCCCTGTTCGCGCGCACCGAACTGACCCGCGCCTTCTCCGGGCGCCCGGCGCGCGGCCTGGTCAACCGCTTCCTACGCGAGCACGGCCCCTACGCCCCCGCCGCCTACCCCGAGGTCCACCATGTGACGGCGCCGCTGCGCAGGGCCGCCGCCAAGGCCGGTGACGCGCAGGGCATGGCGCTGTGGGCGGGCCAGGGCCACCGGCTGGCCCGGGAGCTGCCGGCCGGGCAGTTGGTGGAGGTGCTGACGGCCGAGCTCGCCGCGGCCCGGACAGCGTTGTCGGCCGGGGGTGACGCGCGATGACCGCGCCGGTGTTCGTCGTCGACTCGCTCGAGGGCGTGGGCCCCGGCTCGACCATCGAGGTGTCGGGACCCGAGGGGCGGCACGCGGTCTCGGTGCGGCGGTTGCAGCCCGGCGAGGAAGTCGTGATCACCGACGGCAAGGGCCGGGGAGCGTCCGGGGTCGTCCTCAGCACCTCGGGAAAGGACCACTTGGTGGTCGAGCCCTTCGGGTTCCCGGTGGAGCCCGAACCCAGCCCGCGTATCACCGTTGTCCAGGCCCTCCCCAAGGGCGACCGCGGCGAGCTGGCCGTGGAGATGATGACCGAGACGGGTGTCGACGCGATCGTGCCGTGGCAGGCCGCGCGCTGCATCACCCAGTGGAAGGGCGACCGAGGGCAGAAGGCCCTCGCCAAGTGGCGCGCCACCGCCCGCGAGGCCGGCAAGCAGTCCCGCCGCCTCCGCTTCCCCGAGGTCGCGGACGCCGCGACGACCAAACAGGTCGCCGCCCTGCTCGCCGAAGCCGACTTCGCCGCCGTGCTCCACTCCGATTTCGAGCACGACAGCGTCCCCCTCGCCACCGCCGAACTCCCCGAGCAGGGCGAGATCGTGCTGGTCGTGGGGCCCGAAGGAGGCGTGGCCCGCGACGAGTTGGCCCTCTTCGAGGAGGCGGGCGCCAAGCCGTGTGTGCTGGGGCCTACGGTGTTGCGCACATCCACCGCCGGCACCGCCGCGGCGGCCCTCCTGCTCGGCCGCACCGGCCGCTGGTCCTGAGCACCGGGGGAACGCCATGGAACTCGCCCAAGTCCGGCTCCTCGTCACCGACTTCGCCGCCTGCTACCGCTTCTACGCCGACGTCCTCGGCCTCAGGCCGCAGTCCGGCACCGGCGAGGGACCGTACGAGAAGTTCAGCCCGCACGCCGGCTCGGCCGGGATCGCGCTGCAGGACCGCGCCATGATGGCCGGGGTCCTGGCGGAGCTGGGCGAGACCGCCACCGGCCACCGCTCCCTGGTCGTGCTGCGCGTGGACGACCTCGACGCGTACTGCGCGGAGATCACCGCCCGGGGCGCGACCCTGCTGCACGGGCCGGCCCCGATGACCGACCGCATGCGCGTGGCCCACCTCGAGGACCCGGAGGGCAATCTGGTGGAACTCCAGGAATGGCTCCTCCTGCGCCCCTGACGGCGAGGGAGCACACCGGCCGTCGCTGCCCGAACGGGTGAGTGGCCGTATGCGGCCTTCCGTCCCGGGGGTGGTGGTGGCACGCTGCCCTTCATGGGGGCATCGAGGCGGATTCGGCGCCGGCCGCGGGCCGTGCGCGGTGTGGCCGTGGCGGCGCTCGTGGTGATGGGCGCGGGCGCGGTGGTGGCGTGTCAGCCGGGGGACCTGAGTTCGGCCTCGGCCGCGTACACCACCGACAGCACCGCGACCGCCGAGCTGAAACGGCGGCATGTGGACGTGAGCTGGCTCACGTGCACCGGCAACTACGGCGGCAAGGACGGCCGGGCGTCCGGCAGTTCACCCTCGCCGACGGAGAGCACCGTCGTATCGGTCGACTGCCAGGGGCAGACCAAGGACGGGCGGAGGATCACCGTCAAGGGGAAGGTGACCCGGGCCGTCGACGGGGCCTGTGTGCGCGGGGATCTGACGGCCAGGGTCGGCGGCAGGCAGGTCTTCCGTGTCAGCGGGCTCGGCGACTGCGACGCCGCACCCGGTCCGACGTACCGGCCGCCCACTCGGCGGGGCGGGCAGCCGACCGTCACCGTGACCGTGACGCGGACCATCTGGTGCAAGAAGGACCCCAGTTGCTGGCCAGTGGAGGGCAAGTGATCGGAACCGGGAGCGGTGGACACCGGTCGTTGCGTACAGTGACGGGGTGACTCAGGCGGCTTCGACGGCATCCTCCGGCTACCTCCGATTCCCGCACCCGCACGGCGACTTGGTGACCTTCGTCGCCGAGGACGACGTCTGGCTGGCCCCGCTGGACGGCGGGCGTGCCTGGCGGGTCAGCGCCGACAACGTCCCCGTGAACCACCCCCGCGTCTCGCCCGACGGCACCGCCGTCGCCTGGACCTCCACCCGCGACGGCGCCCCCGAGGCGCACGTCGCCCCGGTGGCCGGCGGCCCCGCAAGGCGCCTGACGCACTGGGGCAGTTGGCGGACGCAGGTGCGGGGCTGGACCCCGGACGGCGAGGTGCTCGCGCTCAGCACCCAGGGCCAGGCGAGCCTGCGCCGAAGCTGGGCCCGGGCCGTCCCGCTCGACGGGGGACCGGCCGCCACCCTGCCGTACGGGCCGGTCGGCGATGTCGCCCACGGCCCGCACACCGTGCTGCTGTCCGCCCCGATGGGCCGCGAGGCCGCCTGGTGGAAGCGGTACCGGGGCGGCACGGCGGGCAAGCTGTGGATCGACCGGGAGGGCGACGGCGAGTTCGTCCGGCTGCACGAGGAGCTGGACGGCAACATCGAGTACCCGCTGTGGGCAGGCGACCGGATCGCGTTCCTCTCCGACCACGAAGGCACCGGCGCGCTGTACTCCTCCCTGGCCGACGGCTCCGACCTGCGCCGGCACACCCCGCTGGAGGGCTTCTACGCCCGGCACGCCGCCACCGACGGCACCCGGGTCGTCTACTCCCGCGCAGGTGAACTCTGGCTGCTGGACGACCTCGACGGCGCCGAGCCGCGCCGGCTGGACATCCGGCTCGGCGGACCGCGCGTGGACCTCCAGCCGTTCCCGGTGAACGCCTCCCACTGGTTCGGTACCGCCGCGCCCGACCACACCGCGCGCGGCAGCGCGGTCGCCGTGCGCGGCGCCGTCCACTGGGTCACCCACCGCTCCGGCCCCGCCCGCGCGCTCGCCGCCCAGCCGGGCGTACGGACCCGGCTGCCGCGCACCTTCCGCTCCGAGGGCGAGGAGTGGGTGGTGTGGGTGACGGACGCCGAGGGCGAGGACGCCCTGGAGTTCGCGCCCGCCACCGGCGCGGCCCTCGGCACGCCCCCGCGCCGGCTCGCCGCCGGACGGCTCGGCCGCGTCCTGGAACTGGCCATGGCGCCCGACGGCAGCCGGGCCGCCGTCGCCGCGCACGACGGGCGGCTGCTGCTGGTCGAGCGGGAGACCGGCGAGGTGCGCGAGGTGACCCGCAGCGAGCACGGCGACGTCCACGGCCTGGCCTTCTCACCCGACTCCGGCTGGCTCGCCTGGGCCCACCCCGGGCCCCACCCCCTCTCCCAGCTCCGCCTCGCCAACACCACCGACCTGTCGGTCACCGAGGCGACCCCGCTGCGCTTCCAGGACTACGCGCCCGCCTTCACCCTGGACGGCAAGCACCTCGCCTTCCTCTCCAGCCGCTCCTTCGACCCGGTCTACGACGAGCACGTCTTCGACCTGGCCTTCGTGGAGGGCGTCCGCCCGCACCTGATCACCCTCGCCGCGACCACCCCGTCCCCGTTCGGACCGCAGCGGCACGGCCGGCCCTTCGGCACTCCCGACAAGGAGGAGACGCCGGACAGCGAGGGCACCCCGGCGACCCGGATCGACCTCGACGGCCTCGCCGACCGCATCGTGCCCTTCCCGGTCGAGGCCGCCCGCTACTCCAACCTGCGCGCGGCCAAGGACGGGGTGCTCTGGCTGCGCCACCCGGTGCGCGGCGTCCTCGGCTCCGGCCGCGCCACGCCCGACGCCCCCGACCCGAAGACCCGGCTCGAGCGCTACGACCTCGCCCAGCAGCGCCTGGAACATCTCGCCGCCGACGCCGACCACTTCGAGGTCAGCGGCGACGGCAGACGGGTGCTGCTGTGGAGCGACGGCCGGCTCAGGGTCGTACCCGCCGACCGGCACGCCTCCGACGACGAGGACAGCGACTCGAACATCGCCGTCGACCTCACCCGGATCCGGCAGACCGTCGACCCGGTCGCCGAATGGCGGCAGATGTACGACGAGACGGGCCGCATCATGCGGGACAACTTCTGGCGGGCCGACATGGGCGGCGTCGACTGGGACGGCGTCCTCGACCGCTACCGGCCCGTCCTCGACCGCCTCGCCACCCACGACGACCTGGTGGACCTGCTGTGGGAGGTGCAGGGCGAACTCGGCACCTCGCACGCCTACGTCACCCCGCGCGGCGGCTTCGGCGACGGCGCCCGGCAGGGACTGCTCGGCGCCGACATCTCCCGCCACGAGGACGGCGGCTGGCGCGTCGACCGCATCCTGCCCTCGGAGACCTCCGACCCGAACGCCCGCTCCCCGCTGGCCGCGCCCGGCGTCGCCATGCGCCCCGGGGACGCGATCGTCGCGGTCGCCGGGCAGCAGGTCGACCCGGTCACCGGACCCGGCCCGCTGCTGATCGGCACGGCCGGCAAGCCCGTCGAGCTGACCGTCTCGCCGGCCGGCGGCGGCGATCTGCGGCACGTGGTCGTGGTCCCGCTCGCGGACGAGGAGCCCCTGCGCTACCACGCCTGGGTCGCCGGCCGCCGCGCCCACGTCCACGAGCGGTCCGGCGGCCGGCTCGGCTATCTGCACGTGCCCGACATGCAGGCGCCCGGCTGGGCCCAGATCCATCGCGACCTGCGTATCGAGGTCGCCCGCGAGGGGCTGGTCGTCGACGTCCGGGAGAACCGCGGCGGCCACACCTCCCAGCTCGTCGTGGAGAAGCTGGCCCGGCGGATCGTCGGCTGGGACCTGCCGCGCGGGATGCGGCCCGAGAGCTACCCGAGGGACGCCCCGCGCGGTCCCGTCGTCGCCGTCGCCAACGAGTTCTCCGGCTCCGACGGCGACATCGTCAACGCGGCGATCCGCGCCCTCGGCATCGGCCCCGTCGTCGGCACCCGCACCTGGGGCGGAGTCATCGGCATCGACAGCCGCTACCGCCTGGTCGACGGCACCCTGATCACCCAGCCGAAGTACGCGTTCTGGCTGGAGGGCGCCGGGTGGGGCGTGGAGAACCACGGCGTCGACCCCGACGTCGAGGTCGTGCAGCGCCCGCAGGACCACACGGCGGGCCGGGACGTCCAACTGGACGAGGCGATCAGGCTGGCCCTGGAGGCGTTGGAGGCGACTCCCGCCAGGACGCCGCCCGAATTGCCGTGACCGGATTCCGCGGCACCCCCGATACGATGCCCCGGTACTGATCACCGGCGTGAGGAGGCACACGCATGGCAGGGGAACCGCAGGACGACTGCCTGTTCTGCAAGATCGTCGCGGGGGTCATCCCGGCGACGATCGTCCGCGAGACCGAGACCACCGTCGCCTTCCGGGACATAAACCCGCAGGCCCCCACCCACGTCCTGGTGATCCCCAAGGCCCACTACAAGAACGCGGCCGAACTCGCCGCCGGTGCCCCGCGGCTCGCCGCCGACGTGCTCGCCGAGACGCAGGCCATCGCCGACGAGGAGAAGCTGGACAGCTACCGCGTCGTCTTCAACACCGGCAGCGGCGCCGGCCAGACCGTCTGGCACGCCCACGCGCACGTCCTCGGCGGCCGTGGCCTGGAATGGCCCCCCGGATAACCGGTCATGTCCGTCCGTGAGTTCGTCGTCCTCGGCACCGCGAGCCAGGTCCCGACGCGGCACCGCAACCACAACGGCTACCTGCTGCGCTGGGACGGCGAGGGCATCCTGTTCGACCCCGGCGAGGGCACCCAGCGGCAGATGCTGCGCGCCGGGGTCGCCGCCCACGACCTGAACCGGATCTGCGTCACGCACTTCCACGGCGACCACTCCCTGGGGCTGGCCGGAGTGATCCAGCGGATCAACCTCGACCAGGTGCCGCACGAGGTGACCGCGCACTACCCGCGCTCCGGTCAGCGCTTCTTCGACCGGCTGCGGTACGCGACCGCCTACCGGGAGACGGTCCGCCTCACCGAGGCACCGGTCGCCGCCGACGGCATCCTTGCCGCGACCCCGTCGTACACGCTCGAGGCCCGGAAGCTGTCCCACTCCGTCGAGTCCTACGGCTACCGGCTGACCGAGCCCGACGGGCGCCGGATGCTGCCCGGCCGGCTCGCCGCGCACGGCATCGGGGGCCCGGACGTCGGCCGCCTCCAGCGCGAGGGCCGGCTCGGGGACGTGACGCTGGAGGACGTCAGCGAGGTGCGGCGCGGGCAGCGGTTCGCGTTCGTCATGGACACCCGGCTGTGCGACGGGGTGCACGCGCTCGCCGAGGGCTGCGACCTGCTCGTCATCGAGTCCACGTTCCTCGACGAGGACGCCGCGCTGGCGGCGGACCACGGCCATCTGACGGCGGGACAGGCGGCGGCCGTGGCACGCGACGCCGGGGTGCGGCACCTCGTCCTCACCCACTTCAGCCAGCGCTACCCGGACCCGGAGGAGTTCGAGCGGCAGGCGCGGGCCGCCGGGTTCGAGGGCGAGCTGACCGTGGCGTACGACCTGCTGCGGGTGCCGGTTCCGAAACGGAGATAAAACCCCCGTACGATGCTTTGATGCCCGTCCCCAAAGCAGAACTGCACCTGCACATCGAAGGCACCCTGGAGCCGGAGCTGGCGTTCGAGCTGGCCGCCCGCAACGGTGTCGAGCTGCCCTACGCCGACGCCGAACAGCTCCGCGAGGCGTACCGGTTCGAGGACCTGCAGTCCTTCCTGAACCTGTACTACGAGCTGATGGCCGTCCTGCGCACCGAGCAGGACTTCGCTGACCTGGCCGACGCCTACCTCGCCCGCGCCGCCGCGCAGGGCGTCCGGCACGCGGAGATCTTCTTCGACCCGCAGGCCCACCTCGCCCGGGGGGTGAGCATGGGCACCGTCGTGGAGGGGCTGTGGCGGGGGCTCGGGCGGTGGGGGTCCCCCCGCGCGAGCGAAGCCGAGAGCGGGGGAGAGGCGAACCACGGCGTCTCCACCAGGCTGATCCTGTGCTTCCTGCGCGACGAATCCGCCGAGTCGGCGCTCGAGACCTTGGAGGCGGCAAGGCCCTACCTGGACCGGATCACCGGCGTCGGCCTCGACTCCGCCGAGGTCGGCCACCCGCCGGTGAAGTTCCGGGAGGTGTTCGAGGCCGCCGCCGCGCTCGGGCTGCGCCGCGTGGCGCACGCCGGTGAGGAGGGCCCGCCGGAGTACATCACCGAGGCCCTGGACGTCCTCGGCGTGGAGCGCGTCGACCACGGCCTGCGGTGCATGGAGGACCCGGCGCTGGTCGAGCGGCTGGTCCGGGACCGCGTCCCGCTGACCCTGTGCCCGCTGTCCAACGTCCGGCTGCGCACGGTGGACGTGCTCGCCGAGCACCCGCTGCCCGCGATGCTGGACGCCGGGCTGCGGTGCACGGTCAACTCCGACGACCCCGCCTACTTCGGCGGGTACGCCGGCGACAACTTCGACGCGGTGCGCTCGGAGCTGGGCCTCGGCGACGAACGGCTCCGGGAGCTGGCCCGCAACTCCTTCCTCGCCTCCTTCCTGGAGGACGACGAGGAGCGCCGGGCCCGCTACCTCGCCGAGGTGGAGGCGTACGAGTTCGGGTAGGCGGCGGCGGTGTCGTACGCCTCCTGCGCGGCCGGGACCGGGGCCTCCACCTGGATCTCCACCACGGGCAGCGGCAGCCGGCCCGCGCGCAGCGCCACCACCGTCATCGGCACCGCGATCGCCAGCAGGCCGACGGCCAGGACCTGGCCCATGACCGCGAAGCCCGCGCCCGCCGCCAGCACGCTCCCGGTCAGCGGGCCCGCCGCCGTGCCCAGCGACGCCGCCGAGCCGACCAGCACCGCCCAGCGGCCCCGCGGGTCCAGGGACGCGGCCAGGCCGATGACGTACGACAGCACGACCGGGTAGAGCAGGTTCCAGGAGATCTCGCCCGCCGCGAAGGCCGGCAGGCCGGTCGCCGAGGCGCTGAGCACGATGCAGCCCGCGATGAGCGCCGTACCCGCGCCGATCGGCACGGCCCGGCCGAGGCGCGGCCCGAGCGCCCCGGCGCCCAACACGCCGACCAGTCCGGCGCCGAGTGCGACGGCGAACACCGCGCCGACGGTGACCTCGGTCAGGTGGGCCTGGCCGAGGCCGATGCGTCCGCTCACGCCCCACAGCGCGTTCTGCGCCAGTGACCAGCAGGGCATGGCCGCGGCGAGCAGCAGTCCGGCCCGCCGGTGGGGCAGCCGGGCGCCGGGCCCGGCCGGACGGCGGGCCGGGGCCGTGGCGCCGGACAGCCGGCCGGTGAACGGCCACACCGCGAGCGCGGTCAGGGCGATCGCGGCGAGCGGCAGGCCGTGGCCGGGGCCGAGGCGGGGGATCGTCAGATAGAGGGCACCGGCGAGAGCGGAGACGCCGAGCAGGCCGAAGGTGGTGGCCCGGTGCGGGTCCCTCCCCCAGTCCCTCGACTCCGCTCGAGCTGGGGGCGCCCCCAGGGCGGCGATGCCACTGGCGGCGACGGCCGTGACCGTGCCGGAGCCGAACCCGCCGAGGAGCGCGCCCACGACGACGGCCGGTACGGCCTCGCTGAGTGCGGCCCCGCCGTAGCCGAGGAAGGCGAGCGTGAGGCCGAGGCGGGCCAGGGTGCGGGCGCCGGCCCGCTCGACCCGGGAGGCCAGCAGGAAGCCCGCGGCCGCCGAACTCAGCAGCAGGGCACTGCCGATGGCCCCGGCCTGGGTGGTGGTGAGCGGAAGCCCGGTGTCCAGCCGGCCGACGGTGGTCGGCAGCAGATACGGGGCGAGATACCCGGCCGTGAAGAGGGCGACGAGGGGCCAGGGCATGGAGCGGGGGGCGGACACAGGCGTTCCCAGGGCAGGCGAAGGAGCGGCTCTAGAGCCGGGGAGAGGGGAGGGCGACGGCCGTCGACGGACGGGAACGCGCGAGCAAGTTGTATCAAGCACGCGGTTCTGGAAAAAGATCAGCTGGAGTGATCTGAGTCACTATTGTGTTTGGGTCGAATGATCACGGGTAAACGCGCGCGTTCGCCGAACCCCCGCCTCCCGTGTCGCCGTCCGGCTGTCGGGGCGCCATTGACGGCTCCCTGTTCGTGTATCTAGCCTCAGTTCTCATACATAGACGGCATTCACAACGGGAGATGGTCTGGTGGGTGGCGACCGAAGTCCGCAGGACGTGGCGCGACGACTGCGGGAGGGCATGGCGCGCGGCGTGCTGTCCTTCCCGCTCACCGCCTTCCACGACGACGGCACCCTCGACCCCGACGGCTCCCGCGCGCATGTCGCGGGCCGGCTCGCCGCCGGACCGGGAGCCGTCTTCCCGGCCTGCGGTACAGGGGAGTTCTTCTCCCTGGACGAGGAGGAGTACCGGCAGGTCGTCACCATCGCCGTCGAGGAGGCGGCGGGCCGGGTGCCCGTGGTCGCCGGCACCGGGTACGGCTGGGCGCAGGCCGCCCGGTTCGCGCGGATCGCCGAGGAGGCCGGCGCCGACGCCCTGCTCGTACTGCCGCACTACCTCGTCGCCGCGCCGCAGGAGGGCCTCGCCGCCCAGCTCGAGCGGCTCGCGGAGCGCACCCGGCTGCCGATCGTCGCCTACCAGCGCGGCCAGGTCGCCTATACCGTGGCGTCGTTGCGGCGCATCGCGCGCATCCCGAACGTCATCGGCCTCAAGGACGGCCACAGTGACCTCGACCGCCTCCAGCGCCTCACCCTCGCCGCCCCCGAGGGCTTCCTGTTCTTCAACGGCGCCGCCACCGCCGAGATCCAGGCCCGCGCCTACGCCACTGTCGGCGTCCCCGCCTACTCCTCCGCGGTGCACGCCTTCGCCCCCGAGATCGCCGGCGCCTTCTTCACCGCGCTGCGCGACGGCGACCACGCCGCGACCGGGAGACTGCTGCGCGACTTCTACGTCCCCCTCGTCGAACTCCGAGACCGCGTCCCCGGTTACGCGGTGTCCCTGGTGAAGGCGGCGGCCCGGCTGCGCGGGGAGCGCGTCGGCCCGGTCCGGGCCCCGCTCACCGACCCCTCGCCCGCCGACCTCGCCGAGCTGAGGGCCCTGCTCACCGCCGGACTCGACCTCGTAGGAGCCTCCCTGTGACCCGTGACCTGACCATCGCCGAGGTGCGCCTGACACCGATCCTGGTCGCCGACCCGCCGCTGCTCAACACCCAGGGCGTGCACCAGCCGTACACCCCCCGGCTGATCGTGGAGGTCGTCACGGCCGAGGGGATCACCGGCCTCGGCGAGACCTACGGCGACACCAAGTACCTGGAGCTGGCCCACCCCCTGGCCGAACGGCTCACCGGACGCTCGGTCATGGGTGTGAACGCACTCTTCGCGCTGGACCTCGCCGTGGACGAGAGCCGGGTCCGGGGCGCCGTGGACGCCGGCGGGCTGCGGGGCGTGCAGAGCGCCGACAAGCTCCGGCTGTCCGTGCTGTCCGCCTTCGAGGTGGCCTGCCTCGACGCCCAGGGCAGGGCGCTCGGACTGCCCGTGCACGCGCTCCTCGGCGGCAGGCTCCGGGACACGGTGGAGTACAGCGCCTACCTCTTCTACAAGTGGGCCGGGCATCCCGAGGGCGTGGCCTGCGAGCCGGACGACTGGGGCGCCGCCCTCGACCCGGCCGGAGTCGTCGCCCAGGCACGCCTGTTCAAGGAGCGGTACGGGTTCACCTCCTTCAAGCTCAAGGGCGGCGTCTTCCCGCCCGAGCAGGAGATCGCCGCCGTACGCGCCCTCGCCGAGGCCTTCCCCGGCCACCCGCTGCGCCTCGACCCCAACGGCGCCTGGTCGGTGGAGACCTCGCTGAAGGTCGCGAAGGAGCTCGGTGACGTCCTCGAGTACCTGGAGGACCCGACGCTGGGCACCTCCGCGATGGCCGAGGTGTCCGCCGGGACCCCCGTCCCCCTTGCCACCAACATGTGCGTGACCACCTTCGGCGAGATCCGGGAGGCGTTCACCGAGGACGCCGTGCAGGTGGTGCTCTCCGACCACCACTACTGGGGCGGGCTGCGCAACACCCGGCAGCTCGCCGCGATCTGCGCCGCCTTCGGTGTCGGGATGTCCATGCACTCCAACACCCACCTCGGCATCAGCCTCGCCGCCATGACCCACGTGGCGTCGACCGTGCCGAACCTCCACCACGCCTGCGACTCCCACTACCCCTGGCAGTCCGAGGACGTCCTCACCGAGCGGCTCGCCTTCACCGGCGGCCGGGTCGCGGTGTCCGACGCGCCAGGCCTCGGCGTCGAGTTGGACCGGGACGAACTGGCCCGGCTGCACCGGCGGTGGACGCGGGACGACGGCGCGCTGCGGGACCGCGACGACGCGGCGGCGATGCGGCTGGCCGAACCCCGGTGGCGGACGCCGGTGATGCCCCGCTGGTGACGCCCCGACGGTGACGTCGCCGCCGGTGCGAGCGGCCGTGCCCCTGGCGGGAAGTGGTGCACACTGGCCAGATCCGCACCAGCTCAGGGAGCGCACCGTGACCCCGTCCCGCACGATCGCCGGAGAGGAACCCGAACACCTCACACAGGCAGCGCGCGGCCAGGCCCAGGTCGACCCGCTCGCCGCCCTCCGGGCACCCGGCGACCCGCCCTGGGACGTGTACCTCACGGGCACCGTCTTCCTCGACATCGTCTTCACCGGCCTGGACTCGGCACCCGTGCGCGGCACCGAGTCCTGGGCCCGGGGGATGGGCTCCAGCCCCGGCGGGGTCGCCAACATGGCCACCGCGCTCGCCCGGCTCGGCCTGCGGACCTCACTCGCGGCGGCGTTCGGCGACGACCACTACGGCGAGTACTGCTGGGACGCCCTCGCCCAGGGCGAGGGCATCGACCTCGCGCCCTCCCGGACCGTGCCCGGCTGGCACTCCCCGGTCACCGTCTCCATGGCGTACGAGGGGGAGCGGACGATGGTCTCCCACGGCCACGAACCGCCCCCGGAGGAACCGGCGCCGGACTTCCCGCCCCGCGCGCGGGCCGCCGTGGCCTCGCTGGCCCCCGGCAAGCGCGCCCCCTGGATCGCGGAGGCCGCCCGCACGGGGACCCGGATCTTCGCCGACGTCGGCTGGGACGAGTCCGGGACCTGGGACCTGGCCGGGCTCCCGGACCTCGGTCACTGCGAGGCGTTCCTGCCCAACGCGGCGGAGGCGATGCGGTACACCGGGGCCGACTGCCCGCGCGCGGCCGCGCACGCGCTGACCGAGCACGTCCCGGTGGCCGTCGTCACCCTCGGCGCGGAGGGGGCGTACGCCGTGGACCGGCGCACCGGGGAGACCGCGGAGGTCCCGGCCATCGCGGTGGAGGCGCTGGATCCCACCGGGGCCGGGGACGTGTTCGTGGCCGGGTTCGTCACGGGAACCCTGGCCGGCCGGCCGCTCGCCGACCGGCTCGCGCTCGCGGGACTCACCGCGGCGCTGTCCGTGCAGGAGTTCGGGGGCTCGCTGTCGGCGCCGGGGTGGTCCGAGATCGGGGCGTGGTGGCGCCGCGTCCAGTCGGTGCCGGGCCAGAACCCCGAGGCGCTGCGCCGGTACGGCTTCCTCGACGCGCTCGTGCCCGAGGAGCTGGACCGGCCGTGGCCGCTGCGGCGGGCGGTGCCGACGATCGGGTTCGGGCGGTCGGCGTGACGGTACGGGGCTCCCGCCGCACCACCCCGCCCGCGGTTCGACCGCGTGCGCTGTGAAGGCCGGCCCCGCCGAGGGGCCGTCCTCTCACGGAAAAGCCCTACGGCGTTGTCAGCGGCCCGTCGTACTCTGGACTTGCGAGGCCGCCCTCAGCTACGCGGCCGTGACGAGGAGGAACCGCAGGCCTTAAGCGCCGGCCCATGACTCAGACATCGCAAGCTCACATCCCCGCGCGGGAGCAGGCGCGAGCACAGCTCACCGTCCCCGCCCAGCACCCCATGGTGACCGTGCTGGGTTCCGGCGACTCCCTCCTGCGCGTGATCGAGAAGGCCTTCCCGGCAGCCGACATACATGTCCGGGGCAATGAGATCAGCGCGGTCGGCGATCCCGCGGACGTCGCCCTGATCTCGCGCGTGTTCGACGAGATGATGCTGGTGCTCCGCACCGGGCAGCCGATGACGGAGGACGCAGTGGAACGCTCGATCGCCATGCTCAAGGCCAGCGAGAACGGGACGAACGACGGCCCGGAGACCCCGGCCGAGGTACTGACGCAGAACATCCTGTCCTCGCGCGGCCGGACGATCCGGCCCAAGACGCTCAACCAGAAGCGGTACGTCGACGCGATCGACAAGCACACGATCGTCTTCGGCATCGGCCCCGCCGGTACCGGCAAGACCTATCTGGCCATGGCCAAGGCGGTCCAGGCCCTGCAGTCCAAGCAGGTCAACCGGATCATCCTCACCCGCCCGGCGGTGGAGGCGGGCGAGCGGCTCGGCTTCCTGCCCGGCACGCTCTACGAGAAGATCGACCCCTACCTGCGCCCGCTGTACGACGCGCTGCACGACATGCTCGACCCGGACTCGATCCCGCGCCTGATGGCCGCCGGGACCATCGAGGTCGCGCCGCTCGCGTACATGCGCGGCCGTACGCTCAACGACGCCTTCATCATCCTGGACGAGGCCCAGAACACCTCGGCCGAGCAGATGAAGATGTTCCTCACCCGGCTCGGCTTCGACTCGAAGATCGTGATCACCGGTGACGTCACCCAGGTCGACCTGCCGAACGGCACCAAGAGCGGTCTGCGGCAGGTGCAGGAGATCCTGGAGGGCGTCGAGGACGTCCACTTCTCCCGGCTGTCGTCCCAGGATGTCGTACGGCACAAGCTGGTGGGCCGTATCGTCGACGCGTACGAGATGTACGACAGCAAGCACGGCACCGAGAACGGTCCCCACCAGGGCGGCCGTGGCAGGACCGGCGCCAAGGGTTCCAAGGGGAAGTAGACCAGCACGCCCATGTCGATCGACGTCAACAACGAGTCCGGCACCGAGGTCGACGAGCAGGCGATCCTCGACATCGCCCGCTACTCGCTCGCGCGGATGCGCATCCACCCGCTCTCCGAGCTCTCGGTGATCGTCGTGGACGCCGACGCCATGGAGCAGCTCCACATCCAGTGGATGGACCTGCCCGGGCCCACCGATGTCATGTCGTTCCCGATGGACGAGCTGCGGCCGCCGTCGAAGGACGACGAGGAGCCGCCGCAGGGACTGCTCGGCGACATCGTGCTGTGCCCGGAGGTCGCCAAGAAGCAGGGCGACGAAGCGCCGACGCAGCACTCCATGGACGAGGAGCTGCACCTGCTCACCGTCCACGGCTTGCTGCATCTGCTCGGGTACGACCACGAGGAGCCCGACGAGAAGGCCGAGATGTTCGGGCTCCAGGCCGCCATCGTCGACGGATGGCGGTCCGAGCGGGGACTGACCGGGCCGTCCCCGGCGCCGACCGTCTCGTAGGCGGGTCGGTCCACGTATGAATCCGCAGATCGTGATCGGCGCGATCGCGCTGGTCGTCGTCGCCTGGCTGGCCGCCTGCGCCGAGGCGGGCATCGCGCGCGTCTCCAGCTTCCGGGCCGAGGAGGCCGTGAGGTCCGGCCGGCGCGGCAGCGCCCGGCTGGCCCAGGTCGCCGCCGACCCCACCCGCTATCTGAACGTGGCCCTGCTGGTCCGCGTCGCCTGCGAGATGGCGTCCGCGGCCCTGGTGACGTACGCCTGCCTGCAGCAGTTCGCCGCCACCTGGCAGGCCCTGCTGGTCGCCATCGGCGTCATGGTGCTGGTGTCGTACGTCGCCGTCGGCGTCTCGCCGCGCACCATCGGCCGCCAGCACCCGCTCAACACGGCGACGGCGGCCGCGTACGTGCTGCTGCCGCTGGCCCGGATCATGGGCCCGGTCCCGTCGCTGCTGATCCTCATCGGCAACGCGCTCACCCCCGGCAAGGGCTTCCGCCGCGGCCCCTTCGCCTCCGAGGCCGAACTGCGCGCGATGGTGGACCTCGCCGAGAAGGAGTCGCTGATCGAGGACGAGGAGCGCCGCATGGTGCACTCGGTCTTCGAACTCGGCGACACCCTGGTGCGCGAGGTGATGGTGCCGCGCACCGACCTGGTGGTCATCGAACGCTACAAGACCATCCGGCAGGCGCTCACCCTCGCCCTGCGCTCCGGTTTCTCCCGCATCCCGGTCACCGGCGAGAGCGAGGACGACATCGTCGGGATCGTGTATCTGAAGGACCTGGTCCGCAAGACGCACATCAGCCGCGACGCCGAGAACGACCTGGTGTCCACCGCCATGCGCCCGGCCGTCTTCGTCCCCGACACCAAGAACGCCGGCGACCTGCTGCGCGAGATGCAGAAGGAGCGCAACCACGTCGCCGTCGTCATCGACGAGTACGGCGGCACCGCCGGGATCGTCACCATCGAGGACATCCTCGAGGAGATCGTCGGCGAGATCACCGACGAGTACGACCGGGAGCTCCCGCCCGTGGAGGACCTCGGCGACGACCGCCACCGGGTCACCGCGCGCCTGGACATCACCGACCTCGGCGAGCTGTACGGCCTGGAGGAGTACGACGACGAGGACGTGGAGACCGTCGGCGGGCTGCTCGCCAAGGCGCTCGGCCGCGTCCCCATCGCCGGCGCGTCCGCCGAGGTCGAACTCCCCGACGAGCGCAGGCTCCGGCTGACCGCGGAGGCGGCGGCCGGACGCCGGAACAAGATCGTGACGGTGCTGGTGGAGCCGGCCGGCAAGCCCGTCGAGGGAGGGGCGCCCGGGTGACCCCCAAGGAGCTGCGCGCCTTCTGCCTGTCCTTCAACGCGGTCGTGGAGGACTTCCCCTTCAACCCGGAGACCTCCGTGTTCAAGGTCCTCGGCAAGATGTTCGCCCTGACGGAGCTGGGCGCGCGGCCCCTGACGGTGAACCTCAAGTGCGACCCGGAGGACGCGGTGCGGCTGCGCGGAGAGCACGAGGGGCTGATCGTCCCCGGCTGGCACATGAACAAGCGCCACTGGAACACCGTGACCGTCGACGGCGGTCTGCCGGACCGCCAGGTCCGGGAGCTGATCGAGGACTCCTACGACCTCGTCGTCGCGGGGCTGCCGAGGGCGGAGCGGCTGCGGCTGGACCGGCCGTAAATGCCTTGTCACGGCCCGTTGACGGCATGTCAGAATCGCGCATGACTGTTCGATATCCGCGCCCCCTGCGCCCCGGTGACCGTATCGGCGTGACCTCTCCGTCCAGCGGAGTGGCGAAGGAGCACCGGGGGCGGCTCGACGTCGCGATCCGGGACCTCCAAGCGCGCGGCTACGAGGTCGTCGTTGGCCGGTGCATGGACGGCTCGACCCACATCAGCGCCCCGGCCGCCGAACGCGCCGCCGAACTGACCGGGATGCTGACCGACCCC
Source organism: Streptomyces sp. NPDC058145 (assembly GCF_042884245.1). Taxonomy (NCBI): domain Bacteria; kingdom Bacillati; phylum Actinomycetota; class Actinomycetes; order Kitasatosporales; family Streptomycetaceae; genus Streptomyces; species Streptomyces sp. NPDC058145. The sequence goes on from NZ_JBHVUH010000013.1 coordinate 95,708, forward strand.
ACCATCCGGGCCGTGGTGCCGCCGTGGGGCGGGGAGACCGCCATCGACCTGCTGCCGCTGCTCGACTTCGAGGCGATCGGGCGGGCCGAGCCGACCTGGGTCGTCGGCTGGTCGGACATCTCGACGATCATCACCCCGCTGACCCTGCGCACCGGTGTCGCCACCGTGCACGGCAACAACCTCATGGACACGCCCTACCGGACGCCCGAGGGCCTGCTGTCCTGGCTGGACGTCGTGACCGCCCCGCAAGGACAGCCGCTCGTCCAGACCCCGCCCGGCCGCCACCGCGCCACCGGCTGGGACGACTACGCGCTCCACCCGGAGGTCCGCGACCTCACCCTGGACACGGCCGGCACGTGGACCCGGCTCGACGGCACGGGTGACGTGGACGTCGAGGGCCGGCTGATCGGCGGCTGCGTCGAGACCCTGGTCAACCTCGCGGGCACACGCCTGCTGGACACGCGGTCCTTCGCTGACGGCGACGACCTGCTCGTCTACGTCGAGGCCTGCGAGGACAACGCCTACACCATCTGCCGCAATCTGCACGGCATGCGGCTCGCCGGGTTCTTCGACCGCGCCGCCGCCGTCCTCGTGGGCCGCACCAAGGCCCCCGACGGCCGCACCCTCACCCAGCACGAGGCGGTCCTCGACGCCCTCGGCCCGCTCGGGGTGCCGATCGTCGCCGACATCGAGTGCGGGCACGTGTCGCCCTACCTGGCGCTGGTGAACGGCGCGCGCGGCCGTGTGGTGCACACGGCCGCGCGGAGCGAGATCGTTCAGACCCTGGACTGACCCCGGCGCAGGCCCAGTCCGACGAGGACGGCGGCGGTCAGCACGATCGCCGCGTCCAGCGCGAGCACCGTGTGGACGCCGGACAGCAGGTCGCGGGAGGTGGTGGCCAGCACGCCCAGCAGGGGGATGCCGACCGTGATGCCCACCTGCTGGGTGGAGGTCACCAGGCCGGTGGCCAGGCCCTGTTCCTCGTCCGGGACGCCGGAGGTGACCGTGAGGCCGTACGAGATGATCGCGCCCAGGTGGCACATGCTCGCCAGGGACACCGCGGCCGCGGCGAGCCACACCGACCAGCTGTCGGCGTTCAGCGGCAGCAGGGTGGCGATCAGCGCGCCCTGTCCGGTCAGCGAGCCGACCAGCGTCCGGCGGGCGCCGAAGCGGCCGATGACCCGGGGAGCCAGCGTTCCGGCGACCGCCGACAGCGCGCCCTGGAAGCCGAAGACCAGACCCGTCTCGAAGGCCGACAGACGCAGGGTCTCCTGGAGGTACAGGGTCAGGACGAAGATCACCGTCGACATCATCGAGAAGGTGACCAGGCCGCCCAGGTTGCCCCACGCCACCGTGCGGCGGCGCAGCATGGGCAGGGACACCAGGGGAGAGGCCGAGCGGGACTCCACGGCCGTGAACAGGATCAGCAGGAGCAGGCCGGCGATCAGCGCCGCGATGACGTCGGTGCGGCCGAAGCCGTGGTCGGCGGCCGTGGACAGGGCGTAGATCAGCGACAGCAGGCCGGCGGTGACGGTGACCGCGCCGGGCACGTCGAGGCGCGGGCGGTCCGGGACGGGGGCACCTCCCATGCCCTTGAGGCGAGGGGGGAGGGACTCCGGCAGCAGACCCGGCGCGAGCGGCAGCACGGTCAGCGCGAACACGGTGAGCAGGGCCATGGTGGAGCGCCAGCCGAGCGCGTCGGTCAGGACGCCGCCCGCCACCATGCCGATCGTGAAGCCCAGCGACAGCAGCGTGCCGGAGATGCCGAGGGCGCGGTCGCGGGCCGGGCCCTCCGGGAAGGTGGTGGTGAGCAGGGACATGCCCGTCGGCACGATCGCCGCCGCGCCGAGGCCCTGCAGCGCGCGCCCGGTGAGGAAGGACACCGGGTCCCAGGCCAGGGTCGCCAGCAGGGAGGCCGCGCCGAACAGGGCGAGGCCGGTCAGGAAGAGCTTCCGGCGGCCGTACAGGTCGCCGACGCGGCCGAACAGCAGCAGGAAGCCCCCGGAGGGGAGCGCGAACGCGGTGACCGCCCACTGCAGGGCGGAGCGGCTCATGCCGAGGTCGGTGCCCAGCTCGGGCAGGGCCACGTTCAGCACGGAGAAGTCCAGCGCGACCATGAACTGGGCCGCGCACAGGACGAAGAGGATCAGCCTGTCCCGCGTCGACAGCCGGGGGATGCCGAGCGGTTCGCCCGCGGGGGCGGGATCCTGGGTGGTGGTCTGAGTGGTGGTGTCGAACGCCATGGACAGAGCTTCGGGCGAACGGAACACGCGTGGGGAGTCGGAACTTATGGTGGTGGTGGCACCACCAGACACGACGGGGGAGGAGCGGTACGTGGCCGCTGCGGAGGCGATGCGCAGTCAACGGCGGGACGAGCTGCGGGAGTTCCTGATGAGCCGGCGGGCCCGGGTCAGCCCCGAGGAGGCCGGGCTGCCGGGTGGCGGGGGCCGGCGGCGGACGCCCGGACTGCGCCGGGAGGAGGTCGCCGTGCTGGCCGGGGTGGGCGCGTCCTGGTACCAGTGGCTCGAGCAGGGGCGGGACATCTCCGTCTCGCCGCAGGTCCTCGACGCCGTCGCCCGGGTGCTCCGGCTCAGCGACGCCGAACGCCGGCACCTGTACCTGCTGGCCGGGATGAACCCGCCGGCGCCCCAAGTGGCGCCGGAGAAACGGGACATGTGCGAGGGGCTGCGGCGGCTCATCGACACCTGGATGCCCTATCCGGCGCACATCATGGACACGTACTACAACTGCGTGATGTACAACGACGCGGCGGCGCTGGTCCTCGGCATGCGGCCGGACATCACCCAGAACTGCCTCGTCGACTTCTTCGTCGATCCGCTGTACCGGTCGCGCAGCCATAGCTGGGAGCGGAACGCGCGGACGGTCGTGGCCCAGTTCCGGGCCGCCTGCGCGGCCCGGCCGGACGACGAGGGGTTCCAGGCGGTGCTCACCGAGGCGTCGGCGCGCAGCCCGGAGTTCGTGGCGCTGTGGGCCGAGCGGGACATCGAGGACCAGGGGCAGGTGCGCAAGGAACTGACCCACCCGCTGGTCGGGCCGCTGGTCGTGGAATCGACGGTGATGAAGGTGCCGGCCCGGCCCGATCTGATGATCGTGCTGCACACTCCGCTGGACGAGGAGAACACCGCGGCGAAGCTGGAGTGGCTGGCGTCTCCCGAGGGGCGGCGGGACGCCATACACCCCGTGGCGGGATGAACCCGCGGTGGCTTCGTATGCTCTGGGCATGACCGACAGCAACGCGCTTGACCCCGAGGACCGCAAGATCGTCACGCTGGCCCGCTCCGTGCGCGCCCGCAACGGTGTGCCCGAGGGGGCGGCCGTACGGGACGAGACCGGACGCACCTACGCCGCCGGGTCGGTGCAGCTTCCCTCGCTGCGGCTGAGCGCCCTGCGGACCGCCGTCGCGATGGCGGTGGCCTCGGGCGCGCGGTCGCTGGAGGCGGCGGCCGTGGTGAGCGAGACCGAGGAGGTCGCGCCGGAGGACCGGGCCGCCGTGGCGGACCTCGGCGGGGCCGGGACGCCGGTGCTGCTCGCCGGACCCGACGGAGAGGTGCGGCGGACGGCCCCGGCGGGCACCGCCGAGTAGCCGACCCCGGCGCTGCCCGTCAGAGGGCGTCCGGGCCGCGCTCGCCGGTCCGCACCCGCACGACGGTCTCCACGGGCAGCGCCCAGACCTTGCCGTCCCCGATCTTCCCCGTCTGCGCGGCCCTGACGATCGCGTCGATCACGTCGTCGGCGACCGCGTCCTCCACCACGACCTCGATGCGCACCTTCGGCACCAGGTCGACCCGGTACTCGGCGCCCCGGTAGACCTCGGTGTGGCCGCGCTGCCGGCCGTACCCGCTCGCCTCGCTGACGGTCAGGCCGTGCACGCCCAGTTCCTGCAGGGCGGTCTTGACCTCGTCCAGACGGTACGGCTTGACGATCGCGGTGATGAGCTTCATGCCTGGCTCTCGACCTTCCGGGTGGGGGCCTGCTGGGCGGCGACGAGGGAGTGGTTGACCGGGGCGCCGTGGCCCAGGACCCCGTGATCGTAAGCCGTCTCGGCGTGCACCGTAAGGTCCAGGCCGGTGTGCTCCTGCTCCTCACTCGCCCGGAAGCCCAGCGCCCGGTCGATCAGCTTGCCGAGGCCGTACGTCACCCCGAAGGCGTACGCCCCGACGGCCGCCACGGCCAGCAGCTGCCTGCCCAGCGGGACCAGCCCGCCGCCGTAGAACAGGCCCTCGGCGCCACCGGTCATCGCCTTCTCGGCGAACAGGCCGATCAGCAGGGTGCCGATGATGCCGCCGACCAGGTGGACGCCGACGACGTCCAGCGAGTCGTCGTAGTTCAGCCGGAACTTCCAGCTCACCGCGTAGGAGCAGACGACACCGGCGGCCAGGCCCACCACCAGCGCGCCCAGCAGGGAGACCGTGCCGCAGGACGGGGTGATCGCGACCAGCCCGGCCACCGCGCCGGAGGCCGCGCCCAGGGTGGTCGGGTGGCCGTCGCGCCTCTGCTCGACGAAGAGCCAGCCGAGCAGGCCGGTGCAGCCGGCCGCGAGCGTGTTGAGGAAGGCCGCCGCGGCGAGGCCGTTCGCGCCGAGCGCGGAGCCCGCGTTGAAGCCGAACCAGCCGAACCAGAGCAGACCGGCGCCGAGGATCACCATGGGCAGGTTGTGCGGCCGCATGGCGTCCTTCCTGAACCCGAGCCGGGGCCCGAGCACCAGGCACAGGGCGAGTCCGGACGCACCGGAGGTGATCTCCACGGGCATGCCGCCGGCGAAGTCGAGCGCCCCGAGCCGGTCCACGATCCAGCCGCCGGGGCCCCACACCCAGTGGGTCACGGGAACGTATACGACAAGCGCCCAGACCGGGACGAACACCAGCCAGGCGGAGAATTTCGTGCGGTCCGCGACGGCGCCGCTGACCAGGGCCGCCGTGATGATCGCGAAGGTGAGCTGGAAGGTGGCGAAGAGCAGGGTGGGAACGGTGCCGTGCACGCTGCCCGGGCCGATCCCGCTCATGCCGGAGTGCCCCAGGCCGCCGATCAGCCCGCCGAAGACGTCGTCCCCGAAGGCGAGCGAGTAGCCGGCCGCCAGCCAGACCACCGTCACCAGGGCGATCGACACGAAGCTCATCATCAGCATGTTGAGGACGCTCTTCGTGCGCACCATGCCGCCGTAGAAGAGGGCCAGACCCGGGGTCATCAGCAGGACGAGGGCGGTGGCGGCGAGGAGCCATGCGGTGTCGCCGGTGTCGACGTGGGCTGCGGCGAGGGTCATGGGCGTCTCCAACGGTGTGGGGGCTCGTCAGAGGGTCACCGGTCGGCATTTCCGGTTGCGTACGGGTGTGTTTCGGTGACGTTTCGTTGCGTAGGGGTTTCGTCAAGCTCACATCAAGAGACGGTGACGGCCGTTGGTACGGCGCGGTCCCGTGGATCAGGGACAATGAACGCCATGAGCGTTCGTACCCAGTCATCCGAGCCGTCGGGCGAGACCGTCCACCGCGCCGGCTTCGCCTGCTTCGTGGGCCGCCCCAACGCGGGCAAGTCCACCCTCACGAACGCTCTGGTCGGGCAGAAGGTGGCGATCACCGCCGACCAGCCGCAGACCACGCGGCACACGGTGCGCGGGATCGTGCACCGCCCCGACGCCCAGCTGATCCTGGTGGACACCCCGGGGCTGCACAAGCCGCGCACCCTGCTCGGCGAGCGGCTCAACGACGTCGTGCGGACGACGTGGGCCGAGGTCGACGTGATCGGCTTCTGCCTGCCGGCGAACGAGAAGATCGGTCCCGGCGACCGCTTCATCGCCAAGGAGCTGGCCGGGATCCGCAAGACCCCGAAGGTCGCCATCGTCACCAAGACCGACCTGGTCGACTCCAAGACCCTGGCCGAGCAGCTCATCGCGATCGACCAGCTCGGCAAGGACCTGGGCATCGAGTGGGCGGAGATCGTGCCGGTGTCGGCCGTCGGCGCCAAGCAGGTGGACCTCCTGGCCGACCTGCTGATCCCGCTGATGCCCGAGGGCCCCGCCCTCTACCCCGAGGGCGACCTCACGGACGAGCCCGAGCAGGTGATGATCGCGGAACTCATCCGCGAGGCGGCCCTGGAGGGCGTCCGCGACGAGCTGCCGCACTCCATCGCGGTGGTCGTGGAGGAGATGCTCCCGCGCGAGGACCGCCCCGCGGACCGGCCGCTGCTGGACATCCACGCCAACCTCTACATCGAGCGCCCGAGCCAGAAGGGCATCGTCATCGGGCCCAAGGGCAAGCGGCTGAAGGACGTCGGCATCAAGTCCCGCAAGCAGATCGAGGCGCTGCTGGGTACGCCGGTCTTCCTGGACCTGCACGTCAAGGTGGCGAAGGACTGGCAGCGGGACCCCAAGCAGCTGCGCCGGCTGGGCTTCTGAGGGCATCCCCGGACGGGCTCACGGGCTCGCCGGGGTCATGTCCTGCAGCCCCACCACCCGCAGCAGCCGCAGCCTCTCGTACGACTCCGTGCCAGGGCGGGCCGTGTGGATGATGAGGTGCTGATGGCGTCCGTGGCTCAGCAGGACCTCGCAGTCCAGTTCCAGCAGGCCCACCACCGGGTGCACGAAGCGCTTCGTGGACGGACGGCGCAGGGAGACCTCGTGCGCCTCCCACAGCCGGGCGAACTCCTCGCTGGCCGAACGCAGTTCGGCCGCCAGGGCGGCCGGTTCCGGGTCGTCGGGACGGGCCGCGGCCACCGCGCGGAGGTTGGCCACGTGGTCGTAGGCGTGTGCCGGAAGGTCCTCCGGCGGGAAGAGGTCGCGGGCCGCCGGGTCCAGGAAGAACCGCCGCGTCAGGTTCCGCTCGCGCGGCGGACGGGCGAGCGCGTCCCCGACCAGTGCTCTGGCCAGGGCGTTCTGCGCCAGCACCGTGCCGCAGTCCGTCACCACCTGGGCCGGTGAGTCGTACAGCCGGTCCAGGACCAGCAGGAGCCCCTGGCGCACATGCGCGGAGGCCGCGCCCCGCCGCGGGGGCTCCTCGCCCACCAGGTGGAAGAGATGGTCCCGTTCGTCGTCGGTCAGACGCAGGGCGCGCGCCAGCGCCGTCAGCATCTGGCGGGACGGGCGGGGGCCGCGGCGCTGTTCCAGCCGGGTGTAGTAGTCGACGGACATCCCGGCCAGTTGAGCCACCTCCTCCCGGCGCAGTCCCGGGGTACGGCGGCGGGCGCCGGCTGCGAGGCCCACGTCGGACGGTTCCAGGCGGGCCCGGCCGCGGCGCAGGAAGTCGGCGAGTTCGGCTCGGTTCACCCTCTAAGGCTGCGGCAGTCCGGCGGTGTTATCCAGGGACCGCCGGTCCCCCGATCGGGAGGTCTCTCCCGGCGCCGCCGAACGAGACCGAGGCTGGGGGCACCGAACGAGAGGAACCCAGCCATGCTGACCTTGATCACCGGCGCCACCGGACAGGTGGGACGCGGATTCGTCCCCCGGCTGCTCGCCCAGTCCCGGCCGGACGAGCGGATCCGTGTGCTCGTGCGCGACGAGACCCGCGCCGCCGACCTCGCCGACCTCGGCGCCGAGGTCGTCGTCGGCGACCTTCGTGACACCGACGTACTCGGCAAGGCTCTCGCCGGGGCCGACGCCGTGGTCAACGTCGCCGCCTCGTTCCGCGGTGTGCCGGACGAGGAGGTGTGGGCGGTCAACCGGGACGCCGCGGTGGAACTCGGCCGGGCGGCGGTCGCCTCCGGGGTACGGCGTTTCGTCCAGACCGGCACGATCCTGTCGTACGGCACCGGGCGCGGCCGGCCGCTCGTCGAGGACGATCCGACGGTGCCGGGCGGCTCGATGTGGATGACGTACCCGGAGTCCAAGCTGGAGGCCGAGCGCGGGCTGCTGGCGCTGGACGGGCTCGACGTGCGGGTGGGCCGGCTCGCCTTCGTCTACGGCGATGGCGACCCGCACCTGCCCGGCATCACCCGCTGGACCGCGAGCCAGCCGGCCACCAAACGGCATCATCTCGTGCACGTGGCCGACGTCGCCCAGGGGCTGACGCGCCTGCTCCACGCCCCCGGTGCGGGCGGCCGGATCTACAACATCGCCGACGACGCCCCGGCCACGGTCCTGGAGATCCACCAGCTCCTCGGCGCCGAGCCGCCCGCGGACGGCCCCGACCCCGACCCCTGGTACGGGCTCGTCTCCACCGACCGCATCCGCCGCGAGCTGGGCTACCGCCCCCGGTTCCCGACCCTGTGGAGCGCCCGGGACGCCGGCGCCCTGTGACACTCACTCCACGCCCCTGATCCGCCGCACCAGCACCGCCCCCGCCAGACCGATCACGGCCGCCACCACGTACAGCACCCGGTAGCCGCCCAGGTACGTCACGATCGGCGCGGCGAGGGCGGGCGCCGCGACCTGCGGCAGCGCGTTGGCCACGTTGATCACGCCGAGGTCCTTGCCGCGGTCCAGCGCCTTCGGCAGGACGTCGGTCATCAGCGCGAAGTCGACCGAGGTGAACACCCCGAAGCCGACCCCGAGGACCGCCGCCGCGACGATCGCGCCGGGCCAGGTCTGCCAGGCGGCGAGGGCCGCCGTCGCCACCGCCATCTGCACGCCCGACCAGATCACGAACGGCTTGCGGCGCCCCGTGCGGTCCGACCACACGCCGCCCACGACGACCGTGGCGAGCAGGGTCAGACCGTTCACGGCCGTCAGGATCAGCACGCCCTCCTCGGGATCGTCGTAATCGAGGCGGTCCCGCAGGTAGTACAGCAGGTACAGCAGGACGAGCGCGTTGCTGAGGTTGATCAGGAAGCGGGTCAGCCAGGCCCAGCCCAGGTCGGGGTGGCGGCGCGGGCTCAGCCAGAAGCCCGCCAGGAAGGCCCGCCAGGACCAGGCCGGCCGGTCCGCCCCGGCCAGCCGCAGATCCTCGTACCGCAGCACGTACGGCAGCACGCCCACCGCCGTGAACACCGCGCACGCCACGTACCCGGCCGCGATGCCGCCTGCCGCCGTGGCCAGACCCGTGCCCCCGACCACACCCAGGATCTGGGCCGCGCCCAGCCACCCGCCCACCGCGCCCCGCCGGCCGCGCGGCACCCGGTCCGGAACGGCCGCCGTCACCGCCGCGAAGGCCGCGTTCAGGGTGAGCTGCGCCAGGCACCAGCCCAGTGCCATCGTCCACACCCCGTCCGCGCCCGCGAGCAGCAGCAGGGAGAGCGCGCCGCCCGCCGCACCGGCCACGATCCACGGGGTACGGCGGCCCCGGCGGGCGGTGGTGCGGTCGGACAGGGCGCCGAAGAGCGGGTTGGCGAGCAGCGAGACGACCGCGCCCGCGCCGGTCACCCAGGCCAGGATCGTCTCCTTCGGCATTCCGGCGCCGGGCGCGAAGTCCTTCGCCTGGGAGGCCAGCAGGATCTGCAGCGGGCCGAACCAGCCCACCCAGATCGCCCCGTTGGCCAGCGCCAGCGCCGCCGTCCAGCCCGGGCGGACCGGCTCGACGGGCTCGGCCAGGGCGGCGGAGGCGGCGGCGGTCATCTCTGTGCCCGCAGCACGTCCCGGAACCAGTGGTAGGAGGCCTTGGGAGTGCGTTCGAGCGTCTCGTAGTCCACGTGCACCAGACCGAAGCGGCGCGCGTACCCCTCCGCCCACTCGAAGTTGTCCATCAGCGACCAGACGAAGTAGCCGCGGACGTCGACGCCCGCCTCGAGTGCCGTGTGCAGGGCGCGGATGTGGGCGTCCAGGTAGGCGATCCGGTCCTGGTCGTCGACGCCCTCGTAGGAGCAGCCGTTCTCGGTGATGACGATCGGCGGGAGCCGGTCGCCGTACCGGTCGCGGAAGCCGGTCAGCAGCTCCGTCAGTGCCTCGGGGACCACCGGCCAGCCGAAGTCGGTCACCGGGCGGCCCTCGATCCGCCGTACCGAGAAGGGGAGTTCGGCGGGCATGTCGATACCGCCGAACTCGGTCGCGGTGCCCTGCGGGGCGCCCACCCCGGCCGGGGCGTAGTAGTTGACGCCGTACCAGTCGACCGGCGCGGAGATGACCAACAGGTCGGACTCCACGTCCCCCGGCATCAGCTCGCCGACGCCCTCCGGGTACGCGCCCAGCAGGACCGGTTCGGCGAACAGGCGGTTGAGCAGCAGGTCGTAGAAGCCCGCCGCCTCCTGGTCGGCGGGGTCCCCGGAGGCCGGCCAGGTCGGGCCGTGGGAGTTGGCGATGCCGATGTCCGCCGCCCCGGCCGCGCGCAGGGCCCCCACCGCGAGGCCGTGGGCGAGGAGCTGGTGGTGGGCGACGGGGAGCGCGTCGAACAGCAGCTTCCGGCCGGGGGCGTGCACGCCGAGGGCGTGGCCCAGCAGGGTGTGCTCGGCCGGCTCGTTGAGCGTGATCCACTTGCCCACCCGGTCGCCGAGCCGTCCGGCGACCAGGGACACGTACTCGGCGAACCGGGCGGCCGTGTCCCGCTCCAGCCAGTCCAGGCCGGCCGGCAGGTCCCAGTGGAAGAGGGTGGGCACGGGCCGCACCCCCGCCGCGCACAGCTCGTCCACCAGCCGGTCGTAGAAGTCGAGGCCGCCGGGGGAGTTCACCCGGGGCCAGGACACGGAGAAGCGGTACGCGTCCACGCCGAGCCCGGCGAGCAGCGCCACGTCCTCCCGGTAGCGGTGGTAGTGGTCGCAGGCCACCGCCGCCGTCGAACCGTCCTTCACCCGCCCCGGCCCGGCCGTGAACACGTCCCACACGGACGGCTCCCGCTCGTCGGCCGCCCCCTCGATCTGATGGGCCGAGGTCGACACGCCCCACAGGAAGCCGGCCGGGAAACGGGGAATCGCCTTGCCTGCGTCAGTCGCCATGGCCCGGATCATCCGTACCGCCGGTAACGGAAGTCAACGCCCCGGCGGGAACTGGCGCGCGCGGCGGCTAGGCCCCCTCCTTCAGCACCCTCGTGATCAACTCCCTCTGTTCCTCGGTCAGTCGGGGGTCGGCCGCGTACACCGTGCGGCCGTCGACCGTGATCTCGTAGGCGAAGCCGTCCGGTACCCCCGCCGGTGGCGTGGGCCTGCCGGAGGCCAGGACCCGTTCGGCCAGGGACTGCCACTCCCGGTCGTCGGGCCGGGCCGAGGTGTCCACCTCGGCCCGGCGCTCGATGCCCGCGAAACCGCCCGTGCGCCGTACCTGAATACGCATGGGTGCCTGTCTAGTACGGAACTAGAGCGTCCGCACCCCGACCTGCTCCCAGGCCTTGCGCACGGCCTCGAGCTCGTCGCCTGCGCCGTACCGCTCGCGGGCCGCCTTGACGGTCAGCGTGGCGAAGTCCGTGAACAGGGCCTGCTGCTTCAGCTCGCCGCCGGTCAGCACGTCGTACCAGAGCTGTCCGGCCTTCTCCCAGGAGTGGCCGCCCATGGCGGTGGCGACCAGGTAGAACGCGTGGTTGGGGATGCCGGAGTTGATGTGCACGCCGCCGTTGTCGCGGCCGGTGCGGACGTAGTGCTCCATGGTCGCCGGCTGCGGGTCCTTGCCGAGGTTCGGGTCGTCGTACGCCGTGCCCGGTGCCTTCATCGAGCGCAGGGCGGTGCCGTGCACGCTCGGGGCGAGCAGGCCCGCGCCGATCAGCCAGTCGGCCTCGGCGGCGGTCTGGCCGAGGCTGTACTGCTTGATCAGCGAGCCGAAGACGTCGGACAGCGACTCGTTGAGCGCGCCTGGCTGGCCGAAGTAGGTGAGGTTGGCGGTGTGCTGGGTGACGCCGTGGGTCAGCTCGTGGCCGATGACGTCGACCGGGATGGTGAAGTCCAGGAAGATCTCGTTGTCCCCGTCGCCGAACACCATCTGCTCGCCGTTCCAGAAGGCGTTGTCGTAGTCGGTGCCGAAGTGCACGCTGGCGTCCAGCGGCAGACCCTCGCCGTCGATGGAGTTACGGCCGTAGGCCTTCAGATACAGGTCGAAGGTGGCGCCGAGACCCGCGTAGGCGCGGTTGACCGAGGCGTCCGTGCCCGGCTCGGAGCCCTCCTCGCGGACCTTGGCGCCGGGCAGGTCCTGCCGGTGCCGGGCGTCGTAGACGGTGCGGTGCGGCCGGTCGGCGGCGGCGCCGATGGGCGGGGCGACGGCGGGCGCGCCGAGCACCGTGGTCAGGCGGCGCTTGGTGCGCTGGTAGGCGTCGTGCTCCAGGGACCGGCGGGCGGGGCCGGAGAGCGCGGAGTCCTCGGCCTGCGCGAGCCGGTCGAGGACGTGCGGCGGGACGATCGTGCAGAAGACGGGCTCGAAGCCCCCGTTGGTGGTCATACTCGGCACCATCGCACTGTGTGACACCACTGTCACTACTCGCAACCATGATTGGTGAAATACCCGGACATTCGTCGTCGCGCTGCGTCACGGAGTGGTAAGAGATGGTGGTCGCCGAGTGGGATCACACACTTTATGTCCGATTGGTCCCGGCGGTCCCGCATACTGGGACAGGCCCGCGCATCCGGTGCGGCTCGGCTAGGCTGCGGAGCATCATGCGTTTCGGGCTGCTTCTCCTTAGCTGCCGCGGCGAGGGCCTGTAGACAAGGCCGACCCCCTCCCCGCGGAGCTCTGGCGTTGCGTCGTCGGCCGTCCACTCGGACATCCGGACACCCTGAGGAGCCCACGCATCATGGCGAACCGCCAGCAGCCCAGTTCCATGCCGATCCACAAGTACGGCCGGTACGAGCAGGTCGGCATCCCGGACCGCACCTGGCCGGAGAAGCGGATCACCGTCGCCCCCCGCTGGCTCTCCACCGACCTGCGCGACGGCAACCAGGCCCTGATCGACCCGATGTCGCCCGAGCGCAAGCGCCGGATGTTCGACCAGCTGGTGGCGCTGGGCTACAAGGAGATCGAGGTCGGCTTCCCCGCCTCCGGCCAGACCGACTTCGACTTCGTACGCTCGATCATCGAGGAAGAGGGCGCGATCCCCGAGGACGTGACGATCTCCGTCCTGACCCAGGCCCGCGAGGACCTGATCGAGCGGACCGTGGAGTCCCTGAAGGGCGCCAGGCGGGCCACCGTCCACCTGTACAACGCGACCGCTCCGGTGTTCCGCCGGGTCGTCTTCCGCGGCTCCAAGGACGACATCAAGCAGATCGCCGTCGACGGCACCCGCCTGGTGATGGAGTACGCCGAGAAACTGCTGGGCCCGGAGACGGAGTTCGGCTACCAGTACTCCCCGGAGATCTTCACCGACACCGAGCTGGACTTCGCGCTGGAGGTCTGCGAGGCGGTGATGGACGTCTACCAGCCGGGCCCGGGTCGCGAGATCATCCTCAACCTGCCCGCCACGGTGGAGCGTTCGACGCCGTCCACGCACGCCGACCGGTTCGAGTGGATGCACCGCAACCTGTCCCGGCGCGAGTACGTCTGCCTGTCCGTCCACCCGCACAACGACCGCGGCACGGCCGTCGCCGCCGCCGAGCTGGCGCTGATGGCCGGCGCCGACCGCGTCGAGGGCTGCCTGTTCGGCCAGGGCGAGCGCACCGGCAACGTCGACCTGGTCACCCTGGGCATGAACCTGTTCTCGCAGGGCGTCGACCCGCAGATCGACTTCTCCGACATCGACGAGATCCGTCGTACGTGGGAGTACTGCAACCAGATGGAGGTCCACCCGCGCCACCCGTACGTGGGCGACCTGGTCTACACGTCCTTCTCCGGCTCCCACCAGGACGCCATCAAGAAGGGCTTCGACGCCATGGAGGCCGACGCGAAGGCCAAGGGCGTCACCGTCGACGACATCGAGTGGGCGGTGCCGTACCTGCCGATCGACCCCAAGGACGTCGGCCGCTCCTACGAGGCGGTCATCCGGGTCAACTCGCAGTCCGGCAAGGGCGGTGTCTCCTACGTCCTGAAGAACGACCACAAGCTGGACCTGCCGCGCCGGATGCAGATCGAGTTCTCCAGGCTCATCCAGGCCAAGACGGACGCCGACGGCGGCGAGATCACGCCGAAGGACATCTGGGCGACCTTCCAGGACGAGTACCTGCCGAACCCGCAGAACCCGTGGGGCCGCATCCAGGTCCGCACGGGCCAGTCGACCACGGACACGGACGGCGTGGACACGCTGACCGTGGAGGCGACCGTCGACGGCGAGGACACCGTCCTGACCGGCTCCGGCAACGGCCCGATCTCCGCCTTCTTCGACGCCCTGCAGTCCATCGGCATCGACGTACGCCTGCTGGACTACCAGGAGCACACGATGAGCGAGGGCGCCTCCGCGCAGGCCGCCTCCTACATCGAGTGCGCGATCGACGACAAGGTTCTGTGGGGCATCGGCATCGACGCGAACACGACGCGTGCGTCGCTGAAGGCCGTCGTCTCCGCGGTGAACCGCGCGGCCCGCTGACCCCTCTGACCGGGCTTTTCGGGGCCCCGGCCGCTGTATACGGCGGCCGGGGCCCCGTCGTATATCGGCCATCGCGCCGAGCAGGTCACGGAAAGGTCTCGTACGGGGTACTGACTCAGCCTCCGGGATGTGGCTAACATCACGCAAGCGCTGCGATGTTGCCGCGCGGTTACGGAGGTGCGACGTGCTGCCAGTACGGGGACGAGACGGCCGTGCCGCCAGGGCTGCGCGCATCCTGGGCACCCGCACCGCCTGGACACCCGTCGGGGACGGCGAGTTCTACTGCCCGGGCTGCGGGGGCGACCGCAACTACCAGCGGCTCTCCGGCCGCCGCCGCCTCACCCTCCTCGGCGTGCCCCTGCTGCCGCGCGGCGCCACCGGACCGGTCGTGGAGTGCGCCGCCTGCGGCCACCACTACGGCACCGAGGTCCTCGACCACCCCACCACCCGCCGCTTCTCCGCGATGCTCCGCGACGCGGTGCACACCGTCGCCCTCGCCGTCCTCGCCGCGGGCGGCACCTCCGCCCGCACGGCCCTGGAGACGGCCACCGGCACCGTCCGCGCCGCCGGCTTCCAGGAGTGCACCGAGGACCGGCTGGCCGCCCTGGTCGATGCACTCGCCGCCGACACCGGCCGGATCCTCGGCGGACCGTGCGGCGCGAGCCTCGCCATAGAGCTGCACGAGGCCCTGGATCCGCTCGCCCCGCACCTCGCCCCGGCCGGCCGCGAGTCCCTGTTCCTCGACGCCGCCCGCATCGCCCTGGCCGACGGCCCCTACACCCCCGCCGAACGCGACGCCCTCACCACCGTCGGCGCCGCCCTCACCATCTGCGCCGACGACGTCAGCAGGCTGCTGGCCGCCGCCCGGACGCCGTCCTGACACTCCTGGGGCAAGCCCGTGAGCAACGACCGGTGAGTGCGGGGAGCATGGAGCCGTGACCCCGCTGAGCCGCGCCCTCGTCGTCGCCACCGCGTTCCTCGCCCCGCTCACCGCCGTCCACCCCGCCCGGTCCGCGCCCGGCTGTGTCTCCTCGGTGCCGTACACGGCCGGAGAAGGCGGCTACGACACCTACCGCATCCCCGCGGCCGTCGTCACCGGGCGTGGCACGGTGCTGGCCTTCGCCGAGGGCCGGCACGACGGCGCCGGGGACAGCGGCGACATCGACGTCGTGCTGCGCCGCTCCGCCGACGGCGGCTGCACCTGGGGGCCGCTGACGGTGGTGGCCGCCGGGCAGGGTGACACCCGGGGGAACCCGGCACCCGTGGTCGACCCGCGCACCGGCACGGTCGTCCTCGTCACCTCGTACAACAGCGGGGCGGTGACCGAGGCGCAGATCATGCGCGGCGAGGTCACCCCCGCACAGAGCCGCCGGGTGTTCGTGCAGCGCGGCCAGGACGACGGCCGCCGCTTCACACCTCCGCGGGACATCACGGCCGCGGTGAAGCCGCCGGACTGGCGCTGGTACGCGACCGGCCCCGGCCACGCCCTGGCACTGACCCGTGGCCCGCACGCCGGACGCCTCCTCGTCCCCGCCGACCACTCCGCCGCGCCGCCGCCCGGCTCCCCCGACACCGGCCAGGAGCCCCGGTACTACGGCGCCCACGCCCTCTACAGCGACGACGGCGGCCGCACCTGGCACCTGGGCTTCGTGGACGACGGCTACGACGGCGTGACCAACGCCAACGAGACCAGCGCCGCCCAACTCCCGGACGGCCGCCTGTACTTCTCCTCCCGCGACCAGAACGGCAGCAGCCCCGGAAACCGGCTCGACGCCTGGTCGAGCGACGCGGGCGAGACCCTGGACGGCCCCTACGCCGTCCAGAGCACGCTGAACGACGTCCCGGTGGTCCAGGGCAGCGTTCTGCAACTACCGGGCGCGCAAGCCCCGTTGCTGTTCTCCGCGCCCTCAGTGCCCACGGCCCGCCGGGCGATGGCGCTGTGGCACAGCAGCGACGGCGGGCGGACCTTCGCCAGGGCACTCACCGTTTCCGACCGGCCCGCCGCCTACTCCGACCTCGTCCGGGTCGACGCGGACACGGTCGGGCTGCTGTACGAGACGGGGACGAAGGGGCCGTACGAGACGATCGAGTTCCGTCGGCTGTCGGCGCGAACCACGCGCTGACCTTCGTGGCCTGCGCCAGGAGCACGACGGAGGCGGGCCGCGATAGGAACCGCCGCGACTGCAGAGGCAGTTGGCCATCCTTTGCCCGTTGTTGAGCCGACGGACGTTGCTTGCATCAACTCGAACATGTGAGCATGGGAGATCGTTCGCTGAGTGAAATCAGCCGAACGTTTCAAGACATTGCCGGCGAGGGGGAAGGCGCTGTGGGCAGCGCTGAGTCGACAGGATCTACGGGTGTGACGGGGGCGACAGGCGAGGCCGAGGCGTATCCACCCAGGTCGGCTCTGTCGGATATCGCGGAGCATACGGTCCTGCATGCGGACCGTGTGCCGCTGCCTCCCGCTGCAGTCCAGCCGCAGTCACAGTCCGATGCGTTCGCTGTCGCAAATCAGGTCGTCTCTGAGTCTGTACGGGGAATCGAGCCCGCACTGACGGCCGCCCAGGAATCCGCAGCCGCCCAGCCGGCCGATCGGCAGGACGTGCCGCTCTCCGCGGAACAGGCCGTGCGGCTCGGGGCTCACCGTCGCCGGTTCCGCGCTCGCCTGGGTGAGTTTCGGCGGCGCCGGGTGCTCGTCCCGTACGGCGAGGACGATGCCGCTCTGACGGTGGAGACGCAGGGGGCGCGTTGGCTGCTCGCGTTCACTGACGAGGGCTCGCTCGCGCGGTATGCGCTGGCGCGCGGGGAGCGCGACCGTGCGTGGCGGTACCGCGCGGTGTGGGGTGCCGCGGTGCTGGATGCGGGCGTACCCGCAGTGGCCGGGATGGGGCTGCCGTGCGGGGTGCTGGTGGACGCGGGTGACGGGGAGCGGGGGCTGGTGTTGCCCCCGGTCGTCGGGATCGTGCCGGAGGCGGTGGCGGTGGACCGGCCGGACGGCGTAACCGGATCTCGCGTGCTTGGTCTGCCGGACACGGACACGGACACGGACACGGACTCGGACTCGGATGCCGGGACCGAACGATTGACGGGGGAGGAACGGTCATGACGACGCCGAGCGGGGGCGGACAGCAGGATCTGCAGGTGCGGGGGCTGAAGTTGATCGCGGAGGGTATCAACGCATCCCTGACCGAGCTGGATTCGCTGGGGGCGATGAAGGGCTGGGCGGGGGCGGGCCGTGGTTTCGCCGGTCTGGAGATGGACGGCATGCAGGTCGGTGACGACCAGCTGGGCGCGATGCTGCACACCTTCTGCGAGCGCTGGCAGTGGGGAGTACGCGATCTGATGCGGGAGGGCAACGCGCTGGCGGAGGCGATGGGGCTCGCGGCCGGCACCTTCCACCAGACGGACGAGTATGTGAAGGGCTCGTTGAAGGTCGCCTACAACTCCGTCGCCGGTGATCCCTTCGCCTCCAACGAGCAGGTGGAGAAGGAGAGTCTGGACCAGATCAACCATGCCGCGCTGACGACGGGCTATGGCGACAAGGACCGCGAGAACCTGACGCACTCCGTCAAAGAGACGGGCAAGAGCATGCTCTGGGACGTCGGGACGGCCGAGATGCCGGGTGACCCGGTCACCTCGTCTCTCGCGGATGGGGCCGGGGGGAACGACGGGGGCCGTGACGCCGCCCTGGAGGGGCTGCTGGGGCCGCGTCCGCAGGGCGGGGGTGAGGGCTGATGTCGTTCACCAGCAAGTTCAACAGTGTCACCGGGGCGGTGAAGTCCGGCTACGACCACGCCAAACGGGCGACGGGTCATGTCATCGACGAGGGCGCCCATGGTGTGGGGGACACGCTCGACTATGTGGGTGCGCACGGTGTGGCCGACAAGGTCGACGACTGGGGTGATGAGACCGCGTCCAAGCTGGGCGCGCACGTGGACGAGCAGCAGCTGGGTGAGACCGAGGAGCCGAAGGAGCTGATCCACGGCAGCCCGGCCAAGCTCCGTGAGACGGCGGGCCATCTGCGGAACTTCGGAAAATCCTTCGGCGCTGTCGCGACCGGCATGCGCAAGCTCGACTCCTCGGAGTTCAGGGGGGAGGCGGCCGACGCGTTCCGTAAGAAGTTCGCCACGCACCAGGTCAAGTGGCGGCAGGCCGGCGAGGCGTGCGGGCAGGCCGCCGAGGCCCTGGAGAACTTCGCGCACACGGTGGAATGGGCGCAGGCCCAGGCGCGGGAGGCGGTGGCGAAGTACCGGGAGGGTACGTCCGCCTCGGACGAGCACCGGCAGAAGGTGCAGACGTACAACCTCGCCGTCGAGCTGGGGCAGAAGGATCCTGGTCCGAAGCCGTCGGAGCAGGACCCGGGGGATGGGGCCAAGCATGCGGCCGAGCAGATCCTGTCCGACGCCCGACGGCAGCGCACCCACCTCGCCGCGGAGGCCGCCGACCGCTTGCGTGCCGCCCTGCGGGACGCTCCGCATGAGCCGTCGGCCCTGAACCAGCTCAAACTCGACGGCGCCGACGCCTGGGACGCCGCCAAGACGGAGGACATGCGGTTCTTCGGCGGCTTCATGCGCGGACTCGGTGACCTGAACAACCTGGCCCGCAACGCGAACCCGCTCGATCCGTACGCGATCACGCACCCCTACGAAGCCCTCCAGGCCAAAATGCAGCTCCTCGGTGGAGCAGTCCACTTCGTCACCCACCCCAACCAGACCGGCAATCAGCTCTGGAACTCCTTCCTTGAGGATCCCGGTGGCGTCGGAGGCGAACTCCTCCCGCAGTTCCTCATTCCGGAGGCGGGAGCCGAGTCCGCGGCCGTCGACGGGGCCAGGGTGGCCGAGGACGGTGTGAAGGGTGCGGAGGAGGCGGCAGCCGGGGAACGGGGGGCGGCGGAGGCGGGTGCCGAGGGTGAGGGCGGCGACTCCGCAGCAGAGACCGCTAGGAACAGGCCCAGCGAGCACGACACTGCCGAACCCGGCCAAAAGGTCGAAAAGGACCCGACGGATCCGGTTGATCTTACAACCGGCAAGATGTACCTGCCCCAGACCGACGTGACGCTGCCCGGCGTGCTGCCTCTGGTCTTCAAGCGGCGTGTGGAGTCGGGTTACCGCTTCGGCCGCTGGTTCGGCCCGTCCTGGTCGTCGACCATCGATCAGCGCCTGGAAGTCGACTCCGAGGGCGTCGTCTTCGTAACCGAGGACGGCATGCTCCTCGCCTACCCGCACCCGGCCCCCGGTCTGCCCACGCTGCCGAGCCATGGCCCGCGCTGGCCCCTGGACCGCGTGGACGGCGGCTACTCCGTCACAGACCCGCGAACCCGTCGCACCTGGCATTTCGCCGACCGGGGCGAGAATCTCGCCGTTGTGGAACAGGTCGACGACCGCAACGGCAACTGGCTCACCTTCGAGTACGACTCCGAGGGCACCCCCCTCGGGATCGTGTCCAGCGCAGGCCACGACGTGCGCATATCGACGGAGGCGGACCGGGTCACGGCTCTGCACCTGGCAAGCACCGGGCAGGAGTTGAAGCGCTATGGCTACACGGACGGCAACCTGACGGAGGTCATCAACTCCTCCGGCCTGCCACTGCGTTTCACGTACGACGAGGCGGGCCGTGTGGTCTCGTGGACGGACACGAACGATCGCGGCTACACCTACACGTACGACGACCAGGATCGCTGCATAGCCGAGGGTGGCACGCACGGCCACATGACCCTGCGTCTGTCCTACGACGAGATCGACCCCGAGACCGGTCTGCGCGTAACCACCGCGACCACCGCCGAGGGCCACACCCGCCGCTACTTGATCGGCGACGACTGCCAGGTGGTCGCAGAGATCGACCCACTCGGCGCGGTGACCCGGTTCGAACACGACCGCTATCGCCGTCTCCTCGCCCATACCGACCCCCTGGGCCATCGGACCGCTTTCCACTACGACGAGTCCGGCAACCCCACAGCGGTCACACGCCCGGACGGCCGTGAGTCACGAGCTGAGTACAACGAACTCTGCCTCCCAGTGAAGGTGGTCAACCCCGACGGCTCGGTGGTCCGTCAGACCTACGACGAGCGCGGCAACCGCACGGCGGTGACGGACCCGGCGGGCCGGACGACCCACTTCACGTACACCGAGGCCGGCCATCTGACCTCTGTGACCAATCCCCTGGGCAGCACGACGACGATCGTGTGTGATCGCGCGGGCCTTCCGGTCGAGGTCACGGACGCGCTGGGTGCCACGACCCGCTACGCACGTGACGCGATGGGCCGCCCGACCGCAGTCACGGACCCCACAGGTGCCACAACGCGTCTCGAATGGACGGTCGAGGGCCATCTGACCCGCCGCACGGCGCCCGACGGCACGACGGAGACGTGGGCGTACGACGGTGAGGGCAACTGCACGAGCCACACCGATCCGTTGGGCGGCGTCTCCCGTTTCGAGTACACCCACTTCGACCTGCTGACGGCGCGCACCGGCCCGGACGGGGTGCGTTACGAGTTCGCCCACGACATGGAACTGCGGCTGACGAAGGTCACGAACCCGCAGGGCCTGACCTGGACGTACGAGTACGACCCGGCGGGCCGCCTGCTCACCGAGACCGACTTCGACGACCGCACGCTTGCGTACACCTACGACCCCGCCGGCCGCCTCACCGCACGCAGAAACACTCTCGGCGAGACGCTGACCTTCGAACGCAATGACCTCGGCCAGGTACTCCGCAAGGACGCGGCCGGCCAGGTCACGACCTACGCCTACGACTTCACCGACCGACTCGCCCAGGCGACAGGCCCGGACGGCACGACACTCACGCTGCTGCGCGATCGCTACGGCCGCCTGCACTCCGAGACGGTCAACGACCGCATCCTGACGTACACGTACGACGCCCTCGGTCGCCGTGCCGGCCGCACGACCCCGACCGGTGCCACGACGACCTGGTCGTACGATGCCGCGGGCCGCCGCACCGGCATGGTGGCCGCCTCGGGCCATGCCATCGACTTCACCTACGACGAGGCAGGCCGCGAACTGTCCCGCCACATCGGCGGGACGATCACCCTTGACCACACCTTCGACCCCCTGGGCCGCCTGACGACCCAGTCGGTGACCGGCGTCGGGGACCGAACGGTGCAGCACCGGACGTACTCCTACCGGGCCGACGGCAACCTGATCGGCATCGACGACCACCTGTCCGGCTCCCGCCGCTTCGACCTGGACGCGGCAGGCCGGGTGACGGCGGTGCACGCGGCCGGCTGGACGGAACGGTACGCCTACGACGAGGCGGGCAACCAGACCCAGGCCGAGTGGCCGACCGGCCACCCGGGCGGCGAGGCGACGGGCTCGCGCACGTACGTGGGCACCCGCATCACCAGGGCGGGCAACGTCCGCTACGAACACGACGCGCTGGGCCGCATCACCCTCCGCCAGAAGACCCGCCTGTCCCGCAAACCGGACACCTGGCGCTACGAATGGGACCCCGAGGACCGCCTCACAGCGGTGACCACCCCGGACGGCACCCGCTGGCGCTACACCTACGACCCCCTGGGCCGCCGCACAGCGAAACTCCGCCTGGCCCAGGACGGCGAAACGGTGCTGGAAAGGGTGGACTTCACCTGGGACGGCACCACGCTGTGCGAGCAGACCACCACGTCCGAGGACCTCCCCAACCCGGTCACCCTCACCTGGGACCACCACGGCCTGCGCCCCCTCGCCCAGACCGAACGCATCACAGCGGCCGACGCCACCCAGGACGAGATCGACTCCCGCTTCTTCGCCATAGTCACCGACCTGGTCGGCACCCCCAGCGAACTCATCGACGAAACCGGCAACATCGCCTGGCGCACCCGAAGCACCCTATGGGGCACAACAGCATGGGCAGCCAACAGCACCGCCTACACACCTCTACGCTTCCCAGGCCAGTACTACGACCCGGAAACCGGCCTCCACTACAACTACTTCCGCCACTACGACTCTGAAACCGCTCGATACCTCACTCCTGATCCGCTTGGTCTGGCCCCTGCCCCGAACCCAACTGCGTACGTCCACAACCCCAATGTCGGGGCAGATCCACTGGGTCTGGCCCCGGACTACCCGGCAAAGGCAGGCCGGACGCTCGATGAAGCAAAAACTAAGGCATTGCGCGAAGCGGGAATTCCTGAAGGTGCCGAGCCCATAGATGTGAACAACTTTGTCTCGGCGCGGGGGCCAGAATGGCAAGGTTCTCCGCAACTCATGACGGAGGATCATCAGCCCATCTTTTATACTGAGGAGGTTTACGAGCACCCCAATGGAGAGGACCTTATAGTGTTCCAGGACCACTGGTTCGGGCATCAGAAGCCAGGCGAGCCTGGTTACCAACCGTCGCACGTTCACGTGCGACCGTTCGAGGATACTCGGAATGGACAGGTTCCCGGATGTGAGGAGCACTACTATTATGACCGTTGATGAATTCCTGCTGAATTCTGATGCGCTCCGAGGGATCTATGGTCATGTGCCAAGAATCGGAGAGGCCATCAGGGTCCGCTCATTCAATATCAACTGGCGTGGCCCCACCTTGATCATTCGCGCCGACCTGCCGGAGTTTCCTGAAGCGCCCCCGCAGGAATGGCAGGCTGCAGGGTTGGATACGGTGCAGTGTCACTTGCAATTTTTGGCGGTCGAGGATCTCTCGATTCGGGAGTGGCATCCGCCTGCGGTCTGTCGTGTGACGGCGGTCCACGGAGAAGAAGTGAAGCGTCTTCATATTGGCTTTCATGGCGACGGGTTGGAACTCGAATTCCGCTGCAGTGATTCGGTTCTCGTAGGCCATATAAGCGCTTTCAGGGCCGGTGTGGACGGGTCTGACGTCGGTCCGCATTCGTTTGTGAGTCGAATTGATACTCGTCGGCACGTTTCCCTGCCCGAGACTTGGGAGAGGACCTACTATGGCCGCATCTGAGTGGCAGCGGCTCGTGGGGGATCCATCGGTGCTGGGTGGGCTTTACGAGGGCCACTCGCCCGCTCTCGATGACTGTGAGCTTTTCTACGTTCACGCTGATGAGCGCGATAATTCCGTGACCGTAGGGTTCGATACAATGAGGCTGCCTTCATGCCCCAGATTGGAATGGAGCGAGGTGGCCTACAACAGATTCGAGTTCTATCTGTTGTTTTCCGGCGTGACGGACTTCCAGGTCAACGGATGGGGTATGCGAGAAGCCCGGGAGGTCGATTTCGTGACTGTGCCCGGGGAAGCGATCAAAGTTTCCTTGGGTGGCACAGGGTCGGGCGTTCATTTCGTGGCTTCGTCGATGCGATTGGCGCGTACCCGCGTATACCTGGCTTCTGACGTTCCATGAGAATTCGCCCTGGAGCCCATCACGTCCACCCCTCCCTACAGCAGCCTCGCCGCCGCCAGCAACTTGCCCACCCGGGCCACCTCGTCCCCCGACAGCGGCACCTGGGGCTCGGCCGTCGCCGGGCAGGCGATGACTCCCCGTAGGTGCAGGGCCGCCTTGAAGGCGCCCAGGGCCGAGGAGCTGCCGCCCATGCGCGCCGGATCACCCACCCCGACGATGCCGAACAGCGCGCACAGCCGTTCCTGTTCGGCTCGTGCGCCCTCCCAGTCGCCCGCCCGGCACAGGCGGTACAGCCGGACGTACCCGTGCGGGTCGACGTTGGCCAGCCCCGGCACCGCCCCGTCGGCACCCAGCGCCAGCGCGGAGTCCGCGATGAGCTCGGAGCCGGTCAGCACGCTGAACCCGGCGGTGGCGCGGGCACCGGTGACGACTTCCCGGAACGCGGCCAGGTCCCCGCTGGAGTCCTTCAGCCCGGCCAGCACCCCGTCGGCGGCCAGGCCCAGCACCAGCTCGGCGGGGAGCTTGGTGTGCACGGCGACGGGGATGTCGTAGGCGATCACCGGGACCGGGCTGGCGGCGGCGATCCGGCGGTAGTGGTGGACGATCTCGGCGGGGTGGGTGCGGGCGTAGAAGGGGGCGGTGACGACGACGGCCTCCGCCCCCGCCGCGCAGACCGCCCGAACGTGCTCCAGGACGCGCGGGGTGGTCATGTCGATGGCCCCGGCGAGCACGGGCAGCTGTCCGCCGGCGTGGCCGGCGACGGCCTCCACGACCTGCCGGCGCTGCCGGTCCGTCAGGAACGCCGCCTCCGATGTCGACCCGAGCACGAACAGCCCGTGCACCCCGCCCGCCACCAGATGGTCGACCAGCCGCAGCAGCGAAGGCACGTCGACCTCGCGCTCCGGTGTCAGGGGGGTGCAGACGGGCGGGACGACACCGGTGAGCGGGGCGGGGAAGGTCATTCACGGCTCCTGGCGGACTGGGTCGCGGATCGGCTGGTCCTCCTGCACAGGATGGTGGCAGCGGTAGCGGTGTCCGGGCCGCGACGCGGCCGAGAACTCCGGCATCTCCCGCGCGCACAGCTCGTCGGCCTTCCAGCAGCGGGTGCGGAAGGGGCAGCCGCTCGGCGGCCGGGTCGCCGACGGCACCGGGCCGGTCAGCGGGATCGGGTCGACGGGGTCCAGCAGGCCGGGCGTGGAGGAGAACAGGGCGCGGGTGTAGGGGTGGCGGACGGCGCCGGTGCCCCGGCCGGCCGGGGTCTCCTCCACGATCCGGCCGAGGTACATGGTGATCACCCGGTCGCTCATCCGCCGCACCGTCTGGATGTCGTGCGAGACGAACACCAGGGCCAGCCCGAGGCGTTCCCGCAGGTCCAGCAGCAGGTTGAGGATCTGCGCGCGGACCGAGACGTCCAGCGCGCTGGTCGGCTCGTCGGCGACGACGAGGGCGGGGTCGAGGGCGAGCGCCCGGGCGATGGCGACCCGCTGGCGCTGTCCGCCGGACAGCTGCCCGGGCAGGGCGTCGGCGAGGGCCCGGGGGAGGCCCACCAGGGCCATCAGCTCCGCGACGCGCTCCTCCCGTTCCGCCCTGGTGCCGCGCGCGTGGACGTCCAGCGGATCGCGCAGCACCCTGCGCACCGTCAGCCGGCGGTTCAGGGCCGTCGAGGGGTCCTGGAAGATCATGCCGGTGCCCGCCCCGGCCGTGGCCCGGCGTTCGGCGGGCGGCATCGACCACAGGTCGCGGCCCCGGAACGACACCGACCCGGAGACCGGCCGCTCGATGCCCACCAGCACCTTCGCCAGCGTCGACTTCCCGCACCCCGACTCGCCGACCACGCCGACCGTCTCACCGGGCGCGACGGTGAGATCGGCGCCGGTCAGGGCGTACACCCGGTCGCGGGTGAACAAGCCTCCGGTGCGGGCCCGGTGGACGACATGGGCGTCCCGCACCTCCACGACAGCGGTCACGGCCGCGCCTCCCGCGTCGACGTGTGGCAGATCTCGGTCGCCAGTGGGCAGGGGTCGGCGAGGCGGCAGCCCGCCGATGCCGGTACGACGCCCTGTGGTGCGTCCCGCACTCCCACGACAGCGGTCACAGCGGGGGTCTCCTCCGTGGGCGTGCGGCAGATCTCGGTCACCGGTGGGCAGGGACCGGCCGGGCAGCGGCCCGCCCATGCCGGCACGACGCCCTGTGGTGCGTCCCGCACCTCCACGACAGCGCTCACCGCAGGGCCTCCTCGCTCTCCGCCGACGTCAGCGCCACGGCCGGGTGATGGCAGGCGGCCGTGTGCGTGGCCGTGCCGGTGAGGACCGGCACCGTGGTGTGGCACACCCCGGTGGCCCGCGGGCAGCGGTCGGCGAAGCGGCAGCCCGCCGGGAAGCCGGCCGGTGCCGGTACGACGCCCTTGATCTGTGTCAGCCGTTCCGCGGCCGACTCCAGCGAGAGCACGCTGCCGAGCAGGCCGCGCGTGTAGTGGTGGGCCGGTGCCGCCACCAGGTCGGCGGTCACGCCCGTCTCCACGATCCGCCCGCCGTACATCACCGCCACCCGGTCGGTGACGTCGGCGATCAGCGCCAGGTCGTGCGAGACCAGGACCAGCGCGAAGCCCAGCTCCTCGCGCAGCCGCAGCAGCAGCTCCATCACCTGGGCCTGCACGGTGACGTCCAGGGCGGTCGTCGGCTCGTCGGCGACGATCAGGGCGGGGTCGCGGGAGAGGGCCATGGCGATCAGGACGCGCTGGCGCTGGCCGCCGGAGAGTTCGTGCGGATAGCTGCGCAGGGTGCGGCCGGGTTCGAGGCCGACCAGCGACAGCAGCTCCTGCGGGGTGCGGCGGCCGCCGCGCCGGACGAGCTGCCTGAGCTGGGCGCGGACGGTCATCGCCGGGTTCAGCGAGGACAGGGCGTCCTGGTAGACCATCGCCATCTCGTGGCCGAGCAGCCGGCGCCGTACCCGGGCTGGCTCGGCGAGCAGGTCGCGCTGCCGGAAGCGGATCTGCCCGCGCACCCGGGCCCCCCGGGGCTGGAGCCCCATCACGGTGAGCGCGGTCAGCGACTTGCCGCAGCCCGACTCGCCCACCAGACCCAGCACTTCGCCGGCGTGCACCTCGAAGCCGACCCCATCCACGATGTCCACGCCCCGGTGCCGGCCGGGGAAGCCGACGGCGAGGTTCTCCACCGCGAGCACCGGCGGCCCGGGCGCGGGCCGGGGCCGGGCCCGGGAACGCAGCCGCCGCGCGGCCTCGGCCAGGCCGGGCAGCGGCTGCACCTCGCCGGTGCCGGGCTCCGGCGCCTCCAGACGGTCCTCCGCCGCCTCCAGACGGTTCTCGGGTGCCTCCAGACGGTCCTCCGGTGCCCCCAGGCGGTCCTCGGGCGCCGTGACCTCCCTGGCCGCCGGGGCCGCCCAGGCGTCGGACACGCCCTCGGAGAGGATGTTCAGCGACAGCACGGTCAGCAGGATCAGCAGACCGGGGAAGACGGTCGCCCACCAGCCGCCGGTCAGCACCATGTTCTTGCCGTCGGCGATGACACTGCCCCAGGACGGGTCAGGGGGCCTTACACCGGCGCCGATGAAGGACAGCGACGCCTCGAAGACGATGGCCTCGGCGACCTGGACCGTGCAGAACACGAGCACCGGAGCGGCACAGTTGACGGCCACGTGGCGCAGCACGATGTGCGGGGTGCGGGCGCCGAGCACGCGTTCGGCGGTGACATAGTCCTCGCCGTACTGGTCGAGCACATTGGCCCGCACCACCCGCGCCACCGGCGGGGTGAAGAGGAACGCGATCGCGCAGATCAGCACGCCGATCCCGCCGCCGAACACGGCGACCAGCACGGCGGCGAGCGCGATCCCGGGGAACGCCATCACCACGTCGAGGCAGCGCATCAGCGTCTCGTCCACGGCCTTGCGGGAGGTGGCCGCCACCGCGCCGGTGACCGCCCCCGCGACCAGCGCGAGCGCGGTCGCGCCCAGCCCGATCGCGAGGGACCAGCGGGCGCCGTACATCAGCCGGCTGAGGACGTCCCGGCCGAGGCTGTCCTGGCCCATCCAGTGCGCGGCGGACGGGTGGCCGGTGCCGCCGGCCGGGTCGAGCTGGTCCAGCGGGTCGTCCGGGGCGAGCACCGGGGCGAGCGCGGCGAGCAGGACGACCAGGACCAGGAAGCAGACGGCCGCCTTCGACGGCGGTGGCAGCCGGCGCCATCCCCGGAGCCGGAGGCCGGGCCGGGAGAGCCGCTCGGCGAGGTGTGCGCGCGTGACCATCAGGCCGCCCTCAGACGCGGGTTGACGAGCAGATAGAGGATGTCGATGACGAGGTTGACGACGACGAACCCGGTGGCCGTGGTCAGTACGGCCCCCTGGACGACGGCCGGGTCGCCGTTGCGCACGGCGTCGATCATCAGCTTGCCCATGCCGGGCAGCGAGAAGATCGTCTCGATGACGACCGCGCCGCCGAGCAGATAGCCGACGCGCAGCCCCAGCACGGTGAGGGGGTTGACGAGGGCGTTGCGCAGCACGTTCCTCCCGACGACCACCCGGGGCGGCAGCCCGCTGCCGATCGCGGTGCGCACGTAGTCCTTGTCCAGCTCCTCCACCACCGAGGTCCGCACGATCCGGGTGAGCTGTGCGGCCACCGGCAGGGAGAGCGCGAAGGCGGGCAGGGCCATGGTCCTCAGCCAGCCGGTGAGCGAGTCGGCCGGGTTGACGTAGCCGCCGGTCGGGAACCAGCCCCGGTCCACGGCCAGGTACTGGATCATCAGCAGCGCCAGCCAGAAGCCGGGTGCGGCGACCCCGACCAGCGAGACGACCCGGATGACCTGGTCCGGCAGCCGGTCCCGGTACACGGCCGCCGTGACGCCGGCCGCCAGCGCCAGCACCACCGCGATGCCGAGGCCGAGGAAGGCGAGCTGGAGGGTGAGCGGCAGCGCGGTGGTCACCTGGTCGGCGACCGGGGCGCGGGTCAGGGCGCTGGTGCCGAGGTCGCCGTGGAGCAGGTCGCCGACGAAGTGGACGTACCGCACCGGGAGCGGGTCCAGCAGGCCGTTGCGTTCACGGAAGTCGTGCAGTTGCCGCGGGGTCGGGTTCGCGCCCTGGAAGAACGCCGAGGCCGGGTCGGCGTCGGAGAACCGCATCACCAGGAACACGAACAGCACGATCCCGAGCAGCAGCGGTACGAGCAGGGCGACGCGGCGGAGCAGGATCCGGACGACGGCCGTCATGCCGTCAGACCCACCGGGCCCGCAGGAGGTTGACACCGGGGTAGGGCTGCGGCCTTATCCCGGTGAGGCGGCGCGGGTCCCAGGCGGTCATCAGCTCGTTGTGGACGACCGGGTAGAGCACGGCCTGTTCGGCGACGACGTCGATGTAGTCCTGGATCATCGTCTTCTTCCGTGCCGGGTCCGGCTCCCGGGTCGCCCGGTCCATGTCCCGGAACAACTGCCTGGCGACGGGGTGGCCGGCCCACCGGGTGTACCGCATCCACAGGTTCTCGGGGCCGTAGTTGTAGTGCATGATCAGGTCGGCGTCGAGCCCGAACTGATTGGGGTTGGAGGCCGCGGCCACCACCTGGTAGTCCCGTTTCTGGTCCATCTTGGTGAACACGGCGGTGGTCTCCTGCGGGGCGAGGGTCGTCCGCACGCCGACGGCGTCCCAGGACGCCTTGATGGTCGGCAGGCAGTCCACGATCCAGCTCACGTTGACCGCGAGGATCTCGATCTCCAGGTCCTCGGCCCCGGCGGCCTTCAGCAGCGCTCTGGCCTTCGCGGGGTCGTGGTCGTAGACGGTTCCGGCCCGCCGGTAGCCGGGGTTGCCCTCGTCGAGGAACGACGTCGACGGCCTGCCGTGCCCCTTCAGCGCGACCCGCACCATCTTCTCGGTGTCGATGGCGTAGTGCAGCGCCTGCCGGACGCGCGCGTCGTCGAAGGGCTTGTGCCGGGTGTTGAACATCAGGAACAGGTTGTTCATCCCGGACCCGCCCGCGACCTTCAGGCCGCCCTGTTCCAGGCGCGGGATGTTGGCGTAGGGGATGTTGTCGGCGATCTGCGCGCCCGCGCCGGTCCCGGAGATCTTCGCCACGCGGGGCGCGGCGTCGACGATCGTCAGCCAGTTCATCCGCCTGAACGCCGGCCTGCGGGGGCCGTTGTAGGCGTCGTACGCCTCGAAGGTGGTGTTCGACTTCGGGTGGTGCGCGGTCTGCCGGTACGGTCCGGAGCCCACCGCGAGCCCCTTGATCGCGTCGTCCCAGGCGCCGGGCCGGGAGAACACGTGCTTCGGCATGATCTTGGCGAGGGTGAGCCGGGCGAGCCCGTCCGGGAAGGGGAACCTCAGGACCAGCTCGACGGTCCGGGCGTCCACCTTCCGCACCTCCTTCAGCCAGCTCGCGAAGAAGCCCTTGGCGAGGCTCTGGGTGTGCGGGTCGAGGATCCGGTCGTAGACGAAGACGACGTCGTCGGCGGTGACGGGCCTGCCGTCGTGGAAGGTCGCCCCGGTGCGCAGGGTGAACCGCCAGGCCGTGGCGCCGGGGTCGGTCGGCACCGCGGTGGCGAGCGCCGGGTACGGCACCCGGGAGATCGGGTCGGTGTCGAGCAGCCCCTCGTAGATGTGGTTGTTCGCGGCCATGCAGAACGCGGACGCCGTCTGTGTCGGATCCCAGCTGCCGTCGTTGCCGTACCCGATCACCACGGTCAGGGTGCGGTCCTTGCCGGCGCCCCCGCCTCCGGTGTCGTTCGTCGACTCCGGTCCGGCGGAGCAGCCCACCAGCGCCGGCGGCAGGGCGGCGGCCGCGCCGAGCGCCCCGGTGTACGTCAGGAACGACCGGCGGCGCGGGGCCGGCACGTCGGGGGTCACGTCGTCGCGCACGGTTCCTCCAGCAGGGTCGGGAGGTCGGGGCAAGGCGGGGAGAGGGGGGAGATGGGACGTTCTACGTCCGATTCGTCAGCGCGACCATAGGAGGGCCCACAGGGGCGGTCAAGGGATCGCACACGAATGGCCCAGCCGTTGGCCCAGCCGCCACAGGTCGCGCCAATGGCGGCCAAACGGCAGCGCTGGGCGCGGAGTTGACGCGGCTCGGCAGGCGGCGCCGCGGGCAGACTCCGGCCGAGTGTAGACACGCTGGGCCACCAGGGGCATGCGAAGCGTGAAATTGCCAGAGGCAGGGGAGCCACCGGAGGTGGACGCGATGAATCTCCCCGTCGGCTCGTGTGCCGTCGACACCCGTACCGGACGCCTCGGCGTCGTCATGGGGCACGAGGGGCCGTACGTACAGCTGCGGCCCTACGGCGGCGGCCGGGAGTGGGACTGCGACCCGCGGGCCGTACGGGTGGCCACCCACGCCGAACGGCTCCACGCCGAGACGGCCTACGGCAGCGCCCGCACGGCCGGACACGGGGAACCGGTGGCCTGAAGAACCGCCCGCGGGCCCGGCGGCCCGTGCGGGCGGGCAGAATGGAGCCATGAGTCTGTTCCGCGACGACGGCATCGTCCTGCGGACCCAGAAGCTCGGCGAAGCGGATCGCATCATCACGCTGCTCACCCGCGGGCACGGCCGGGTACGGGCCGTGGCCAGGGGTGTGCGTCGGACGAAGTCGAAGTTCGGGGCCCGGCTGGAGCCGTTCTCCCATGTCGACGTGCAGTTCTTCGCGCGGGGCAGTGAGCTGGTCGGACGCGGGCTGCCGCTGTGCACGCAGAGCGAGACCATCGCCCCGTACGGCGGCGCGATCGTGGCCGACTACGCCCGTTACACCGCGGGCACCGCCATGCTGGAGACCGCCGAGCGGTTCACCGACCACGAGGGCGAGCCGGCCGTCCAGCAGTACCTCCTGCTCGTCGGCGGGCTGCGCACCCTCGCCCGCGGCGAGCACGCCCCGCACCTCGTCCTCGACGCCTTCCTGCTGCGCTCGCTCGCCGTCAACGGCTACGCGCCCAGCTTCGGCGACTGCGCGAAGTGCGGGATGCCCGGCCCGAACCGGTTCTTCTCGGTCGCCTCCGGCGGCTCGGTCTGCGTCGACTGCCGGGTACCGGGCAGTGTCGTGCCCTCCCCGCAGACCCTGGTGCTGCTGGGCGCGCTGCTTACGGGAGACTGGCAGACGGCGGACGCGTGCGAGGCGCGGTACGTCCGGGAGGGCAGCGGGCTGGTGTCCGCCTATCTGCACTGGCATCTGGAGCGCGGGCTGCGCTCGCTCCGGTATGTCGAGAAGTAAGCGCGAGAAGAGCCAGAGAGCTAGAGGGAGTCGAGGAGCACATGGTGGTACGCGGGATCCTGGGAAGCCGGCGCCGCGAGTACAGGGCGCCCGAGCCGCACCCGTCCGGTGCCCGCGCGCCGAAGCTCCCGGCCGAGCTGGTACCGAACCACGTGGCGATCGTCATGGACGGCAACGGCCGCTGGGCGAAGGAGCGGGGGCTGCCCCGCACCGAGGGGCACAAGGTCGGCGCCGAGCGGGTGCTGGACGTGCTGCAGGGCTCGATCGAGATCGGCGTCCGCAACATCTCCCTGTACGCCTTCTCCACCGAGAACTGGAAGCGCTCGCCCGACGAGGTCCGCTTCCTGATGAACTTCAACCGCGACTTCATCCGCCGGACCCGCGACCAGCTCGACGCGCTGGGCATCCGGGTGCGCTGGGTGGGCCGTATGCCCAAACTGTGGAGGTCGGTGGCCAAGGAGCTCCAGATCGCCCAGGAGCAGACCAAGGACAACAACCTGCTCACCCTGTACTTCTGCATGAACTACGGCGGCCGGGCCGAGATCGCCGATGCGGCGCAGCGGCTCGCCGAGGACGTGAAGGCGGGCCGGCTCGACCCGTCCAAGGTCAACGAGAAGACCGTCCAGAAGTACCTGTACTACCCGGACATGCCGGACGTCGACCTCTTCCTGCGCCCCAGCGGTGAGCAGCGCACCTCCAACTACCTGCTCTGGCAGAGCGCCTACGCGGAGATGGTCTTCCAGGACGTGCTGTGGCCCGACTTCGACCGCCGCGACCTGTGGCGGGCCTGCATCGAGTTCGCCTCCCGCGACCGCCGTTTCGGCGGCGCGATCCCCAACGAGGAGCTCGCCGCGATGGAAGGCCGCACCGAGGAGGACTGATCTCCGCCCGGTACGATCCCGCCTCATGGTCATGGTCATGGACATGAGCATGGGGCGGGAAGCGGCGCAGGACGCCGTGGAGCTGGTGTACCGGCCGGCCGTCGAGGACTTCACATCGGCGTTGCGCGCGCGGTTGCGGCTGAGCAGACGCGGGCGGTTCCAGCTCTGGCTGCCCTACGTGATGGGCTTCCTCCTCGTGGGGGAGGTGATCGTCATCACGACCGGTGCCGACGGTGTCGCGCCCGCCCCCATGGCCGGGATCGCGCTGGGCGCCGTCGTGCTGGCGCTGTCGCCGTGGCTGCAGGCCCGCCAGTTCCACCGGCTGACCGAGCGTCAGGGTGTGTTCCGGACGACCGTCACCCAGGCGGGTGTCACGGTGGCGACCGACACCACCACGGCGTCCGTCACCTGGGCCGCACAGCCCCGCTACGTCGAGACCCCGCGCGGGTTCGTCCTGTTCAGCGCCGACAAGTACGCCACCGGGTTCACGATGCTGCCCAAGCACGGCCTGGGGGACCCGGGCGACGCCGACCGGCTGCGCGCGCTCCTGGACCGCCATCTCGAGCGCGCCGGGAAAACCGGCAGTGCGGCACCTCAGGGGCGCGTGGCGGCGTGAATCCGCGGCGTGGCCGCGGGGCGCGACCGGCCGTGGCGGACCCGCGGCCGGCGGCCGGTCCGCGGCCCCGACGGCGCCGCGGCGCTTCCGCTCAGCCCGCGGCGCAGTCCGCGCACGTGCCGAAGATCTCCACCGTGTGGGCCACGTTCACATAGCCGTGCTCGGCCGCGATGGCCTCCGCCCACTTCTCCACCGCCGGGCCCTCGACCTCGACCGCCTTGCCGCAGGTGCGGCAGACCAGGTGGTGGTGGTGTTCGCCGCTGGAGCAGCGGCGGTAGACGGACTCGCCCTCGGAGGTGCGCAGGACGTCGACCTCGCCCGCCTCGGCGAGGGACTGCAGGGTGCGGTACACGGTGGTGAGCCCGACCGCGTCGCCCTTGTGCTTGAGCATGTCGTGCAGGTCCTGCGCGCTGCGGAACTCGTCGACCTCGTCCAGGGCCGCCGCCACAGCGGCACGCTGCCGGGTGGCGCGGCCCTTCACGGGCGGTCCTGCGGTCGTCACCGGTTGCCTCCTCGTCCAGCGTCTGCCCGGGCCATTGTGCCAGCCCGGGCCGCCCGCGGTCAGACGCCGATGCCGTCCGCGGCCGCGCGTCCGGCCGGAATCGAGCACTCCGCGGGATCCCCGGCCGGCCGTGCCGCGGCCGCCGCGCGGGCGCGCCGCCGGGCCAGCGGAGCGGCGGCCGCGGTGAGCGCGACGAACGCGGCGATGGTCAGCAGCACGATCGTCGCGCCGGGCGGCACGTCCTGGTAGAACGACGTGATCGTGCCGCTGATCGTCACGGTGATGCCGAGGGCGACGGCGATCGCGAAGGTCGCGGCGAAGCTGCGGGTGAGCTGCTGGGCGGCGGCGACCGGCACGACCATGAGCGCGGAGACCAGGATCAGCCCGACCACCCGCATGGCGACCGTCACCGTGACGGCCGCGGTGACCGCGGTGAGCAGGTTCAGCGCGCGCACCGGAAGACCGGTGACCCGCGCGAACTCCTCGTCCTGGCTGACCGCGAACAACTGGCGGCGCAGCCCCAGGGTGACCAGGACCACGAAAGCGGCCAGCACCATGATCGCGGTCACGTCGGACGGGGCAACCGTCGACAGCGAGCCGAACAGGTACGAGGTCAGGTTCGCGTTGGAGCCGCCGGGCGCGATGTTGACGAACATCACGCCGCCCGCCATGCCGCCGTAGAAGAGCATGGCGAGCGCGATGTCGCCGCGCGTCCTGCCGTACCAGCGGATCAGCTCCATCAGGACCGAGCCGAGCACCGAGACGGCCGTGGCCATCCAGACCGGGGATGCGTTCAGCAGGAAGCCGAGGCCGACGCCGGTCATCGCCACGTGCCCGATGCCGTCGCCCATCAGGGGCTGGCGGCGCTGGACCAGGTAGATGCCGATCGCGGGCGCGGTGACGCCGACCAGGACGGCCGCGACGAGCGCCCGCTGCATGAAGGCGTAGTTCAGGAATTCCATCAGCTCAGCAGTCCCGTGCGGATCGGTTCGGTGCCCGCGGGCGCGTGCGGGTGTACATGGTCGTGGCCGGGGAGGGCATGCTGCCCCAGCGCCTTCGGCGGCGGGCCGTCGTGCAGCACGCAGCCGTCGCGCAGGACGACCGCCCGGTCGATCAGGGGCTCCAGCGGGCCCAGTTCGTGCAGTACGAGCAGGACCGTGGCGCCCTGGGCGACCTGCTCGCGCAGGGTCGCGGCCAGCACCTCCTGGCTGGCCAGGTCGACGCCCGCCATCGGCTCGTCCATGATCAGCAGCTCGGGCTCGGCGACCAGGGCGCGGGCGATCAGCACCCGCTGGTGCTGGCCGCCCGAGAGGGCGTTCACCGAGTCCCCGGCGCGGTCCGCCATGCCGACCAGCTCCAGGGCGCGGCGCACGGCCTCCCGGTCGGCCTTGCGGAAGAGGCCGAAGCGGGTGCGGGACAGCCGGCCCGAGGAGACGATCTCGCTCACCGTGGCCGGCACCCCGCCGGCCGCCGTGGTGCGCTGCGGTACGTAGCCAACGCGCGCCCAGTCGCGGAAGGAGCGGCGGGCGGTGCCGAACAACTCGATCGTGCCGCCGACGGCCGGCACCCGGCCGATGATCGTGCGGATCGCCGTGGACTTGCCGGAGCCGTTGGCGCCGAGCAGCGCGACCACCTCGCCGCGGCGCACGGTGAGATCGATGCCGCGCAGCACGGGACGCGCGCCGAGTTCGGCGGTCACCCCGCGCATCGCTATGACGGGTTCGTCCATGATCTGGTCCTTCCTGCCGGTCACTTGGCGCCCAGGGCCCGCTGGAGCGCCTTGAGGTTGGCCTCCTGGACCGAGAAGTAGTCCGTGCCGCGGGATTTGGACGTGATGCCCTCGAGCGGGTCCAGGACGTCGGTGCGCAGGTCGGCGTCGTTCGCCACGGTCCTCGCGGTCCGGTCGCTGACGAGCGTCTCGTAGAAGACGGTGGTGACGCCGTCGGCCCCGGCCATTCGCTGCAGGTCCCTGATCCGTGCGGCGCTGGGCTCCGACTCGGGGTCGAGGCCGTTGATGGCCTCCTCGGTGAGCCCGTAGCGCTGGGCGAGGTAGCCGAAGGCGGCGTGGGTGGTGACGAAGACCCTGGTGTCCGTGTTCGCCAGGCCGTCCCTGAACCGTGTGTTCAGGGCGTCCAGCTTCTTCACCAGGGCCGCGGTGTTCTTCCGGTAGTCGGCCGCGTGGTCCGGGTCGGCCTTCTCGAAAGCCCTGCCGACGCCCTCGGCGACCTGGGCGTAGCGCACCGGGTCGAGCCAGATGTGCGGGTCCTTGCCGCCGGACTCCTCGCCCTCGTGCGTGTCGTGCTCGGCCGCGTGGCCGCCGACCTCGTTGCCGTGCTGTTCCAGGGTGGTCAGCGAGGCCGCGTCGATCTTGGTCCGGACCGGGGACAGGGCCACCGCGTCGTCGACGCTCGGCTGCAGGCCCTTCAGGTACAGCACGGCGTCGGACTGCTCGAGCCGGCCGATCTGCCTGGGGCTGATCTCCAGGTCGTGCGGCTCCTGCCCGGGGGAGGTGAGCGTGGTGACGTCGACGTGGCCGCCGCCGATCCGCTCGGCCAGGAAGGCCATCGGGTAGAACGACGCGACGACGTCGAACCTGCCGGGGTCGCCCGCGGCGGCGCTGTCCGTGGAGCAGCCGGTGAGGGTCGCCAGGCCCAGCGCGGTGGCGACCGCGACCGCGGGGCCGGCCGTGCCTATTCGGGAGGACGCGCGGCGTCGACGTTCGTTCATGACAGTCATTTTCAACAAAAATGGAAACCGTTGTCAACAACGCCCCGGGTGAGACCGTGGACGGGGGGCCGATTTGGTTGTGGGGGAGCCTGCGCCGGTAACCTGAATCATTCGCTGGAAGCATCTCGCTTCAACGCCCGTCGTCGTAATGAAGAGAGCACCGTGGCCGCCGACAAGATCGACACCATCGTCAGCCTGAGCAAGCGCCGTGGCTTCGTTTTCCCCTGCAGTGAGATCTACGGCGGACAGCGTGCCGCCTGGGACTACGGACCGCTGGGTGTCGAGCTCAAGGAGAACATCAAGCGTCAGTGGTGGCGCTACATGGTGACGTCGCGCGAGGACGTGGTCGGTATCGACTCGTCCGTCATCCTGGCCCCCGAGGTCTGGGTCGCCTCCGGTCACGTCGCCACGTTCACGGACCCGCTGACCGAGTGCACCTCGTGCCACAAGCGGTTCCGCGCCGACCACCTCGAGGAGTCGTACGAGGAGAAGAAGGGCCACGCCCCGGCGAACGGCCTGGCCGACATCAACTGCCCGAACTGCGGCAACAAGGGCCAGTTCACCGAGCCCAAGCAGTTCTCGGGTCTGCTGTCGACGCACCTCGGCCCGACCCAGGACTCCGGCTCCGTCGCCTACCTGCGCCCCGAGACCGCCCAGGGTATCTTCACCAACTTCGCCCAGGTCCAGACCACCTCGCGCCGCAAGCCGCCGTTCGGCATCGCGCAGATGGGCAAGTCCTTCCGCAACGAGATCACGCCCGGCAACTTCATCTTCCGCACCCGCGAGTTCGAGCAGATGGAGATGGAGTTCTTCGTCAAGCCGGGCGAGGACGAGACGTGGCAGGAGTACTGGATGGAGCAGCGCTGGAACTGGTACACCGGTCTCGGCCTGCGCACTGAGAACATGCGGTGGTACGAGCACCCGAAGGAGAAGCTCTCCCACTACTCCAAGCGCACCGCCGACATCGAGTACCGCTTCCAGTTCGGCGGCAGCGAGTGGGGCGAGCTCGAGGGTGTCGCCAACCGCACCGACTACGACCTCGGCGCGCACTCCAAGGCCTCCGGCCAGGACCTCTCCTACTTCGACCAGGAGGCCCAGGAGCGCTGGACGCCGTACGTCATCGAGCCCGCGGCCGGTGTCGGCCGCACCATGCTGGCCTTCCTGCTCGACGCGTACGTCGAGGACGAGGCGCCCAACGCCAAGGGCAAGATGGAGAAGCGCACGGTGCTCCGCCTGGACCACCGCCTCGCGCCGGTGAAGGTCGCCGTGCTCCCGCTGTCCCGCAACCCGGAGCTGTCGCCGAAGGCCAAGGGCCTCGCCCAGGCGCTGCGCCAGAACTGGAACATCGAGTTCGACGACGCAGGCGCCATCGGCCGCCGCTACCGCCGTCAGGACGAGATCGGCACGCCGTTCTGCGTGACGGTCGACTTCGACACGCTCGAGGACAACGCGGTGACCGTGCGCGAGCGCGACACCATGAAGCAGGAGCGCGTGTCCCTGGACCAGATCGAGGGCTACCTGGCCCAGCGCCTCCTGGGCTGCTGAGGCCCGCGCGGCTCACACTTCGCGCCCACTCCCCGGCCGGTTCGCCCGGCCGGGGAGTGGGCGTCGCCGTGTCCGCCGCGGCCGGGGGCTCAACGCCCCTGCAGGGACCTGACGTTGTCGCCGAAGGTCCAGTTCTTCGAGCCGTCCCAGTTGACCGACCAGGTCATCAGGCCCTTGAGCGAGGTGCCGTAGTGCCGCCAGGCCTGGGAGACGAGGGACGGGGACATGTAGCCGCCGCCCGCGCCCGGCTGGGCCGGCAGGCCCGGGACCTGCTTGTCGTAGGGCACCCTGATCGTCGTGCCCTGCACCACCAGCCCCTTGTTCAGGCAGTCGGTCTGCGCGGTGAAGCCCGCCACCGTGCCCGCCGGGTAGGAGTCGCCGGCACAGCCGTACATGCTTCCGTTGTAGTACTGCGTGTTCAGCCACCACAGCCGGCCGTTGTCCGCGTACTTCTTGACGACCGGCAGGTACGCGCCCCAGATCGAGCCGTAGGTGACGCTGCCGCCGGTGACGTACGCGGTCTCCGGGGCCATCGTCAGGCCGAAGCCGGACGGCATGCGCGCCAGCACCCCGTCGATGATGCGGATCAGGTTGGCCTGGGACGTGGAGAGCCGGCTGATGTCCCCGCTGCCCACCAGGCCGGTCTCGATGTCGATGTCGATGCCGTCGAAGTTGTACTTCTGCAGGATCGGCACGATGGTCGCGACGAACCGGTCGGCGACCGCGCCGGAGGACAGGTCGATGCCGGCGGCCGCGCCCCCGATGGAGAGCAGGATCGTCTGCCCGGATGCCTTGGCGGCGCACATCTCGGCGGGCGTGGCCACCTTCACGCCGCTGTCCATGCCGTCCTCCCACAGCGCCGTGCCGTCCGAGCGGATGACCGGGAAGGCCGCGTTGACGACGTTGTAGCCGTGCGCGGATATGCGGGAGTCGGTGATCGGGGTCCAGCCGAACGGCGGGTGGACGCCGTTGGCGGAGCCGTCCCAGTTCTCCCAGTAGCCCTGGAGCACCTTGCCGGCCGGCCGTGACTTCACCGCGCAGGTGTCGGCGGCGGAGGCGGTGGGGGCGGTCGCGACGGCGAGCGGGGCGAGGACGGCGGTGGTGAGCGCGGCGGTGAGCAGTCGCAGCGTGCGGCGGAGCATGCGGAGCCTCCCGGTGGGGGTGCGGTGAGGTGTCGTAGGCATGACAGTGCTCTGGTCCAGACCTTCCGTCAATAGGTCTGGACCAATTCGCCCGAGGGTGCCGTCGCCGAAGTGAGTGACAAGTATGGAGTGACAGATATTGAAATCTGTCATCCGTCATGGCAGGGTGGGGGCATGACGATGCGAACCCGACACCTCGGAAACACCGGCCCCCAGGTCTCCGCCCTCGGCCTCGGCTGCATGGGCATGTCCGCGCTGTACGGCGACACCGACCGGGCCGAGTCCATCGCGACCGTCCACGCGGCTCTGGACGCGGGCGTGACCCTGCTGGACACCGGCGACTTCTACGCCATGGGCCACAACGAGATGCTGGTCGGCGAGGCCCTGCGCACCGCCCCGGCGGCGGCCCGGGACAAGGCGCTGCTCAGCGTGAAGTTCGGCGCCCTGCGCGACCCGGACGGCAACTGGAGCGGCTTCGACGGCCGGCCCGCCGCCGTGCGGAACTTCGCCGCCTACTCCCTGCAGCGCCTCGGCGTGGACCACATCGACGTCTACCGGATCGCCCGCCTCGACCCGGACGTCCCGATCGAGGAGACCGTCGGCGCGATCGCCGAGCTGATCGAGAAGGGGTACGTCCGGCACATCGGCCTGAGCGAGGTCGGCGCCGAGACCATCCGCCGGGCCGCCGCCACCGCGCCCGTCGCCGACCTCCAGATCGAGTACTCGCTGATCTCACGGGGCATCGAGCGGGACATCCTGCCGGCCACCCGGGAGCTCGGCATCGGCGTCACCGCCTACGGTGTGCTCTCCCGCGGCCTGATCTCCGGGCACTTCTCCAGCGACCGGCAACTGGCCGCGACCGACTTCCGCGCCTTCTCGCCCCGCTTCCAGGGCGAGAACCTCCAGCACAACCTGAACCTGGTCGAGGCGCTGCGCAAGATCGCCGAACAGAAGGGCGTCACGGTCGCGCAGATCGCCATCGCCTGGGTGCTCTCGCGCGGCGAGGACATCGTGCCGCTCGTCGGCGCCCGCACCCGCGAGCGGCTCACCGAGTCCCTGGGCGCGCTGGACGTGACCCTGGACGAGGCCGACCTCACCGCGATCGAGGAGGCCGTCCCGGCGGACGCGGCGGCGGGCGACCGCTACCCGAGCGCGCAGATGGCACTCCTCGACAGCGAGCGCTGATCCCGCTCCCCGGTACGGTCTAAGGCATGGCACCGACCAGCGAGACCCTGACCGCCGAGCGCATCCTCGAGGCGACCGAGGAGGTGCTGCGCCGCCACGGCCCGGCCAAGGCCACCGTGGTCGACGTGGCCCGCGCGCTCGGCGTCAGCCACGGCAGCGTCTACCGGCACTTCCGTACCAAGGCGGCGCTGCGTGAGGCGGTGACCAAGCGGTGGCTGGACCGCACCTCGGAGCGGCTGGCCGGCATCGCCGCCGGGGCCGGCGCCCCCGAGGACCGGCTGCGGGACTGGCTGGCGGCCCTGTTCGAGGCCAAGCGGCACAAGGCCGGCGACGACCCGGAACTGTTCGCCACCTACACCGTGCTCACCGACGAGAACGGCACGGTGGTCGGCGACCACCTTGCCGACCTGACCGGTCAGCTCACCCGCATCATCGAGGCGGGCACGACCTCGGGCGCGTTCGCCCCCGCGGACCCCACCACCACGGCCCGCGCCGTCTTCCAGGCCACCGGCCGCTTCCACGACCCGTGTTACGCCCGGGAGTGGCGGGAGCCCGGCATAGAAGCCGAGCTGGAAGCGGTGGTGAACCTGCTGCTGCGGGGGCTGCGAGCGGCCGACGGACGGGACTGAGCGCCTGCGGTGCGCGGCGGTGGGTGCGCCGAATCATCTTTATCAGGGGCCGTTGAGTCCGTCGATGTCACGCCCCTCGAACTCGCGCTCCTCCTCGAGGCCGGTCACGTGATGGTTCCCGACCTCCGGCCAGGACCAAGTTCCATAGTTGTCGTGTGAGTCAAAGCCCTCGTACTTGATGGCGACATCGGTTTTGTTCGAGCCGAGCTCTGGGGCGTTACGGTACTCGTCCGGCTCCGGGAGATCGTCGTCGGAATCGCCGAAGAGATCCGCCAGTGAGACGTCGGCCTCGGGCTCTGGCCGTTCCGCCTCGGGTGAGCGAAGCCCGTTGGCCGTGTCCGGGAACAGGCAGTGCACCTCCTCCAAGGCGCAGTCGGCGCTGAACCGCGTCTCATCTTCCAGTAGCTGGGAGACAAATTCCCGGCTCCGTTGTCTTCCCCACGCGCGAACGATCTGAGCCGCGATCACGGCCCCGGGAAAGCTGCCGTGGTGCACCGCCTCGCGCGGGGGGTAAAGGCTGCTCAGCGATTCCAGGATCGCGTCGACCTCGAGGACCACCCGGTAGTCGGTCTGCAGTCCCTCGGCGCCCGTGATGTGCCGGTACCGGAACCGCAGGGCCTCAAGGACGTCCCGCGCCGATTCGCTTTCACTACGCCCCTCAGAAAGCGCCACGGAAGTCAGGACGAGATCCAGTAGGTCCTCGTCGACCCGGGGCAGCCGCTGACAGACGGCGGATCGCACGTACTGCCGTTCCATGTCGAGGAGCACCATGCGGGAGTCCTCAGCGAGGTGAGCCAGGCCGCGCTCCCCCAGTAGCTGGGTGAGAGCGGCTAGTTGAATCTCTGCCGGACTCCCTGACTGCGGGAGTGCCGAAAGTCGCTCGGAGATGGTTGCCGACGCGCGCCAGGGCTTCACGGCGCCCAAGTGGTGGTCCAAGGCGTCTCGGGACGCCGCGTACAGATCATGCGTTACTTCAAGAACGGGCACGGGATCGGGAACAAACCGATTGCCATAAGCATCGGCCGATCGCGCGATCAGCAGGACGCGGACCCGGTCGCTGTGCCGGTCCGCCGCGTCCAGCAGTGCCTCGATATCAGCTTTGTCGCGAGCCTCCGCGCGGTCCACGACGAGCAGCAATCTGGTCTGCACCGTCTCGAAGATGCGCTCCCACTCCTGCTCGCTGTGCATCTTCTGTCTCAGGAATCCCGCTGCCCCAGCCCATTTTTCAGGGCCGAGCGTCAGCTCACGGATCAACTCCACAGCGGTGCGGGTCTTACCGACCCCCATGGGCCCGGTCAGGAGCCGCACTCCCGTGTCCCCGGCGTCGCGGCACCAATCGGCCAGTTCACGGATCAGATCGCGGGAGCCGT
Organism: Streptomyces sp. NPDC058145; assembly: GCF_042884245.1. Classification (NCBI taxonomy): domain Bacteria; kingdom Bacillati; phylum Actinomycetota; class Actinomycetes; order Kitasatosporales; family Streptomycetaceae; genus Streptomyces; species Streptomyces sp. NPDC058145. The sequence continues at coordinate 138,128 of NZ_JBHVUH010000013.1, forward strand.
GGAATGGTGTCGCCTCCACCTCGGGGTCGAGGAGCTGGGCCGGTGTACGGGGTCGGGGGGGTGGTGCGGTGAACACATGGCGCAGGTCCACCGGCTCCACGGCGGGAGGCACTCCGGTGTCCTTCTTGATCCAGGCGCGTACACAGGGGTGGAGCATTATGCGGGCGGCGGGCATGACCTTGAAGCCGGTGCGGTCGAAGGTCTGCGCACATCCGACGAAGAAGCCGGAGATGAAAGTGGCAGCTCCGGACATTCCCTGCCAGTCCTGAACGCCATGTGCTGCGGAGTCACCACGCTCATGCAGTGTGTACAAGTTGGTCCAGTACCCGGTCACTGGTTCGATCGTCCCCCGCACGCCGTACGGGTCGAGATACCCCTGATACCGCTGGCGGTTGGGAAAACACACAGCCTCGGTTTCCTGCCGTTGACCGGTGGCGAAGCGCCCCCAGCGAACCGGCGTCTGTTCCCGGGCGCCGTCCGTCCCCGCGTCGACGCAGAGGAGGGCGAGATCGAGCGATTCGGCCGCTTCGTGAGCGGGGGGCTTGTGCTTACAACGGCCGATCTGCCTCAACGAGTCGCCCTCCCGGCATCCGTAGCGGCTGTGCCACACGACCGTCGCCTTCCACCGCTGTCGTGGCGAGAGCATGAAGGCCACTCTCACCTCGCCGCCGGATGCCGGGTCCGGGATCCCGTGTCCCGTCGTGAGCACCAGATGCGGGGTGATCCGGTACCCGGACGAAGTCCCGCCGGCTGATTCGATGGCGGCGACGCGCCTCCAGTCGGTCACGATCCACCCCCGTCCGCACCGGAGTTGGCGGGCGGCGGAACCGCCAGGCCACGGCCCGGCCGTGCGGAGTGGATGAGGTTGCCCTCCGCCACCTGCAGCACGATCTTCAGCCGGTGTGTGCTGCCGGCGGACCGCTCACGGCCCGCGTCGGCCCTCACCACCCAGGCCTGCACCCCGGTTCCGCCCCGCGCGGACCGCCTCAGTTCGACGGTGAGCTCAAGTTCCACCTGCTCAACCTGGAACCGCAGGCCTTCCCCCGCACCGGCCTCCGCGGCCGTCTGCAGACCCGCGCGGACCGCCTCGATGGCCTCACTCAGTTCGGTTGCCCGGTCGTCCCCGCTCATGCGCCCCCCTTCGCAGGAGAGCAACTGTTCCCGGACGAAACGAGGCGCGGAAGGCGCACGTGAGCCGTGACGAAGTGCGCGGGGCGTGCTCGAGGGGCGGGCAGCCGTCAGGAGCCCATCACCGGCCGTCAGCGTGACGGTTGCCGGGTTCCCGCCGGGTCCACCGTCGCCTGGTGGGCCTCGGCGAGATGCTCCTCGGCCTTCAGCCAGGGCAGGAACTGGGCGCTCCTGGACCAGCCGCAGGTGTCGCATCCGATCGTGCGCTGCACGCCGGTGCGCCGCACCCGGACCACGTGCTCCCGGCCGTGCTGGTCCCACCGGCTGACCTTGCTAGTGCTGTTGTCCCGCGACATGACGCCTCCCCGTGTCCGGCACGTCCGACCGCAAGGAGTGTGCAGCAAGTCCAACATCAACGGGGTCTCCCCGGCGGTTGGTTGCGCCGGCCGTGGCCGGCTCAGCCGACCCGGCGGGGCAGCCGCAGGCTCAGCAGGCCGGTCAGGACGATGCCCGCGAGCTGCACCAGCAGCGTGATGACCAGCGCGTCCCGCATGCCCTGGTGCGGGACCAGGGTCAGGAACAGGGTGCCGAGGGTGGCCACGCCGAGCGCGAACGCCGACTGCTGGGTGGTGACCATCACACCGCTGCCCACCCCGGCCCGGGTCGGCGGCACCTCGGACATCACGATCCGCAGCACGTTGGGCAGTTGCAGCGCCTGTCCGGCACCGGCGACCGCCGCGCCCGGCAGCAGCGCCCCGAAGCCCAGGTGCGGCCAGTCCCGCCAGGCGGCGAGGGCGATCAGCAGCACGCCCACGCCCTGCAGGACGGAGCCTGCGGTGACCACCCGGGTGCCGTACCGGGCGATCAGGCGCGGCCCGGCCAGCGAGACGAACAGGAACGCCACGGCCATCGGCGCGAGCGCGAGCCCCGCCGGCACCGGACCGAGCCCGGCCCCCCGCTGCAGCGCCAGCGCGATGACGAACATGAACCCGCTGAAGCCGATCGAGAACGGCAGCATCAGCGCCAGCCCCCGCCGCAGCGACGCCAGCGCGAACAGGCTCGGCGGCACCAGCGGGGTCCGCCCCTGCCGGTCCGCCCGCCGCTCCACCGCGTAGAACGCGGCCGCCGCGAACGGGAACGCGGCCAGCGACAGCCAGGTCCACAGCGGCCACCCCGCCGCGCGGCCCTCGGTGAGCGGGGCGAGCAGGGTCAGCAGGGACACGGCGAGCAGGACGGTGCCGGATACGTCGACGGGCTCCGGGCGCTGCGAGCGGGTCTCCGGCATGTACCGCACGGCCAGCACCAGCCCCAGCAGGACGACCGGGACGTTGACGAGGAAGATCGCCCGCCAGCCGCTTCCGGCGATGTCCGCCGCGACCAGCAGGCCGCCCAGGATCTGGCCCGCCACCATGGACAGCCCGGCCGTGGCGCCGTACAGGCTCATGGCCTTCGCCCGGCGGGTGCCGCTGGTGGCGGCCTGGATGGTGGCGAGCACCTGCGGCAGCATCGCGGCGGCCGAGGCGCCCTGCGCGACCCGCGCCGCGACGAGGCTCCAGGCGCCCGGGGCGAGCCCGCAGGCCAACGAGGTCAGCCCGAAGGCGGCCATCCCGCCGAGGAACAGCCGGCGCCGCCCGAACAGGTCCCCGAGCCGGCCGCCGAGCACGAGCAGCACGGCGTAGGCGACCCCGTACCCGGCCACGACCAGCTCCAGCACGGCCTCGCCCGCGGCGAGATCGGCGCCGATGGTCGGCAGCGCGACATTGACGATGAAGAAGTCGACCAGCGGCAGCGCCGCGGCCAGCAGAACGGTGAACAGCCCCGGCCCGCTCAGCGCGGGCGGCGCGGCCGCCCGGGCACGGACGGCGGGAGTGGTGACGGTCTCTGTCATGGCACCGAGCCTGCGCCCGCGCTCAGACTGGTACCAGAGTGTCCTGATCCTGGTAGAAGAAGTACCTGGCAACAGGATCCGCGGGGCGGCACCCTGGAGACATGACGACGACTGCACAGGTGACCGCCATCCCTCGGCCCCCGCGCGGCGCGGAGATCCGGCGGCACGAGCTGGCCGCGTTCCTGCGCAGCCGGCGCGAGCGGATCGCACCCGAGCAGGTCGGGCTGCCGCGCGGCACCCGGCGCCGCACGCCCGGTCTGCGCCGGGAGGAGGTCGCCCAGCTCTCCGCGGTCGGCATCACCTGGTACACCTGGCTCGAACAGGCCCGGGACATCCAGGTCTCCGTCCAGGTCCTGGACGCCCTGGCCCGCACCCTGCTGCTGGACGCCAGCGAGCGCGCCCACCTCTTCCAGCTCGCCGCGGCCGCCGATCCGACACCGGCCGCGAGCTGCCCCAGCGTCACCCCGGCCCTGCGCGAGACGCTGCGCGCGCTGGAGCCGTTCCCGGCCTGCGTCCAGAACAGCCGGTACGACATCCTCGCGTACAACCGCACCTACGCCCGCCTCATGGGCGACCTGGACGCGGTCCCGCCGGAGGACCGCAACTGCATGCTCCTCGTGTACACCAACGGCGACTGGCAGGCGGCCATCGTGCACCTGGAGGAGACCATGCGCCTGATGGCCGCCCGGCTCCGCGCGTCCATGGCCGGCCACCTCGGCGAGCCCGCCTGGAAGATGCTGCTCAAGCGCCTGGAGTGCGAGTCCCCGGAGTTCCGCGAGAACTGGCAGCGCTACGAGGTCGTGGGCAACCGCTCCAAGACCAAGGAGTTCCTCAACCCGTACGTCGGCCATCTGACCCTGGAGCACACGGACCTGTGGCTGGGCCCGCAGGCGGGGCCTCGGCTGGTCACGTACACACCGAAGAACGAGGAGACACGGGAGCGCCTGGAGAGGCTGTACGAACTGGCGACCGGTCCGCGCGGACCCTGGGAGTCCCAGCGCTCCTAGGAGCCGGCCGTGACCCCCACCGCGTCCTTCAGGTCCGCCGACTCCAGCTCGTCGGCGGTCCGCTCGGCGGTGCGCCGGGCCCAGCGGCCGCTGGTCACCCAGCCGAGGACCAGGACGGCCAGACCGCACCCCGCGAGGATCCACCACCCGGGCCGGGCCGCCGCGACGAACGTGTCCTTGTACGGCGAGGAGCCCACCCCGGCGGCCAGTACCGCGCCGACCACGGCGACGCCCAGTGTCTGCCCGAGCTGCCTGCTGGTGGAGGCGACTGCGGCGGCGACGCCGGCCTGGGTCCTGGGCATCCCCGACACCGCCGTGTTGGTGATCGGCGCGTTCACGAAGCCGAAGCCGATGCCGAACAGCACGTACCCGGCGAACAGCGTGCTGTTCGCGGTCTCCGCCTCGAAGGCCGCGAACAGCACGCCGCTCACGGTCATCGCGGCGCCCGCCACCAGCAGCGACAGTCGCGGTCCCCGGCTGCCCACCAGCCGGCCGGACAGCGGCGCGCACAGGAACGTCGGCGCGGCCATCGGCAGCATCCACAGGCCCGCGTGCAGGGCGTCGAGGCCGCGCACGTTCTGCAGGTACAGCGTGGACAGGAACAGGAAGCCGCCCAGCGCGGCGAACGCGCTGATCGCTATCACCGTCGCCCCGCTGAACGGAGCCGAGCGGAAGAAGCGCAGGTCGATGAGGGGTTCCTCGCGCCGGGGCTCATATCCGAGCAGGCCGAGCAGGGCCACGAGGGCCACCGCGCCGAAGGGGGCCACCGTGCCGAGGCCCGAGTTCGGCGCCTCGATGATCGCGTACGTCAGCGAGCCGAACAGGGTGATCACCAGGAGCTGGCCGACCGGGTCGGGCCGGCGGGCCCGCGGCGCGCGGGACTCGGGGACGAACCGCAGGGTGAGCAGCAGGGCCGCGAGGCCGACCGGGAGGTTGACCCAGAAGATCGAGCGCCAGCCGACCGACTCCACCAGCAGGCCGCCGACCAGCGGGCCCGCCGCCATGGATATGCCGACCACCGCGCCCCACACGCCGATCGCACGGGCTCGCTCGCGGGAGTCGGTGAAGGTGTTGGTGATGATCGACATGGCGACCGGGTTGAGCATGGAGCCGCCGACCGCCTGGACCATGCGGAAGACGACCAGCAGTTCCAGGTTCGGCGCGAGGGAGCAGAGCAGGGAGCCGATGGAGAAGAGGACCAGGCCCGTCATGAAGACCCGCTTGCGGCCGATCCGGTCGGCCGTGGAGCCCGCGAGCATCAGCAGCGAGGCCAGTACCAGCGTGTAGGCGTCGATCGACCATTGCAGGCCGGAGGTGGTGGCGTGCAGCTCGCGCTGCATCGACGGCAGCGCGACGTTCAGAGCGGTGTTGTCGAGGCTCACGATCAGCAGACTCATGCAGCAGATCGCGAGCACGAGCAGACGTCGGCGGTGGCTGAGCTCGGGCATGAGGCTCATGGTACGGGACTTCGATAGTGCGGTTAACTAATGACCGTTACATGATCTCCTTGGATACGTGACAATGGGGGAATGCCCACGCCCGAGTCCCCCCTCCAGATCGGCCCGCACCCCGTCCGGCCGCCGGTGGTCCTGGCCCCCATGGCCGGTATCACCAACGCTCCCTTCCGCACGCTCTGCAGAGAGTTCAGCGGTGGCAAGGGCCTGTTCGTGAGCGAGATGATCACGACCCGGGCGCTGGTCGAGCGCAACGAGAAGACCATGCAGCTGATCCACTTCGACGCGACCGAGAAGCCGCGCTCGATCCAGCTGTACGGCGTGGACCCGGCGACCGTCGGCAAGGCCGTCCGCATGATCGCGGAGGAGGACCTGGCCGACCACATCGACCTGAACTTCGGCTGCCCGGTCCCGAAGGTGACCCGGAAGGGCGGCGGATCCGCACTGCCCTACAAGCGGAACCTGCTGCGGGCCATCCTGCGCGAAGCGGTCTCCGGCGCCGGCGACCTCCCCGTCACGATGAAGATGCGCAAGGGCATCGACGACGACCACATCACCTACCTCGACGCCGGCCGCATCGCCGTCGAGGAGGGCGTCACGGCGATCGCGCTGCACGGCCGCACGGCCGCCCAGCACTACGGCGGCACCGCCGACTGGGAGGCCATCGCCCGCCTGAAGGAGCACGTCCCGGAGATCCCGGTGCTCGGCAACGGCGACATCTGGTCGGCCGGGGACGCGCTGCGCATGGTGCGCGAGACCGGCTGCGACGGAGTGGTCGTGGGCCGCGGCTGCCTCGGCCGGCCGTGGCTGTTCGCCGACCTGGTGGCCGCCTTCGAGGGCCGTACCGACGCCGTCGCGCGGCCTTCCCTGCGCGAGGTCGCCGACGTCATGGTCCGGCACGCCACCCTGCTGGGCGAGTGGATCGGCGACGAGTCCAAGGGCGTCGTCGACTTCCGCAAGCACGTCGCATGGTACCTGAAGGGCTTCGCGGTCGGCTCCGAGATGCGCAAGCGGCTCGCGATCACCTCCTCGCTCCAGGAACTGCGGGCCGGTCTCGACGAGCTGGACCTCGACCAGCCCTGGCCCACCGGCGCCGACGGGCCCCGCGGCCGTACGTCCGGCAACAACCGTGTGGTGCTGCCGGACGGCTGGCTGAAGGACCCGTACGACTGCGCGGGTGTCGGCGAGGACGCGGAGCTGGACACCTCCGGCGGCTGATCAGCCCTTCTTCGGGTGCGGGACCGAGCCGTACGCCGTCAGGAAGCGGTCGCGGAAGGAGCTCATCCGCCACACCGGGGCGTCGTGGGCGGGGCGCAGGCCGTCCGTCCAGTGCCAGTCGGCGATCCGGTCCAGCACCTTCGGGTCCTTGGCCACGATCGAGACGGGCACGTCGCGGCTGGCGTGGTTGCCGCTGACCCGGGCGATCGGCTGGTGGTCGCCGAGGAAGACGAGCACGGTGTCGTCGGTGCCGTGGCGCTCCAGCCACTCGGTCAGCGCCGTCACCGAGTACTGGATCGACTTGCCGTACTGCTCACGCGACTTGGTGGTGTCGGCGATGATGTCGGCCGGCCTGTTGCCCGCGGCCTCCATGTCCTTGAACCCCGCGCCGTCGCCCAGCTCGTCCCAGTCGACCATCTTCGGCACCGGTGCCCAGGGCTGGTGGCTGGAGGTCAGGATGAGCAGTGACATCCGCGACTTCCCGTCGGCCGGGCGCTTGCTGTGCACCCGCTCCTCGTACTGCTGGAGCGCGTACTGGTCGGGCATCGTCGACCAGCTGAACTTCGGGCCCCGGTAGCCGAGCTGGAAGGCGTTGTAGACCTTGTCGAGGCCGTACCACTTCTGCTCGGGCCAGCCCTTCTGCACGCCCGGCATGACGCCGACGGTGTCGAAGGCGCCGGTCTTCTTGAAGGCCTCGGTCAGACTGAGGTGGTCGCTCGCCATGACCGTGCGGTAGCGCTGCTGGTTGCTGACCCACAGGCCCGACATGGTGGTGGAGTGGCCGAGCCAGCTGCTGCCGCCGTAGGTCGCGGAGGTCAGCCAGCCGCTCCTGGCGTGGAACCCGGCCTTGGCGAGGGCCTTGGTGCGGGCGTCCAGGGTGGTGTCGACGCCCGGGGCGATGACCGGGTCCTCGATGGCGCTGCGGCCGTAGCTCTCGATGAACGTGAAGACCATGTCCTTGCCGCGCAGGTCGGGCACGAGCTGGCTGCCCGGGGTGTTGCCGAAGCGGTCCTCGCCGGCGACCTTCTGGAACTGCGCCTCGTCCTTGAGGGTGTCCGAGACCCGGCGGGACTCGACCTTCAGCGCGGTGGTGGTGCGGTCGGAGGCGACCGGCACACCGGATATCTGCAGGCCGAGGGCGGAGCAGGTGATCCAGACGACGCCCGCGACCATGGTGCCGCGGGTCGCGGCCGCGCTGTGCCGGGCGAGCAGGTTGCCCAGCCGGACGGTGGCCAGGGCCAGCAGGACGGCCAGCAGCAGCACGAGGACGAGCACGCCGGTGGTGGCGGCCAGGGTGGCCGTGCGGCCGAGCGAGTCCTCCAGGTACGACTGCGCGTCGCCGAGCAGGGTCCAGTCCAGGACGGGGTTGAAGGGACGGCCCAGGTACTGGTTGAACCCCATGTCGAGCAGGTTCAGCACGGTCATGGCGGCCAGCGCGACGCCGGCCACGGCGGCCAGCACCACACGCGGGCGGCGCGGCAGCGCGAGCAGCACGGCGGCCCCGATGACCGCCTCGCCCGGTATCCGCGTGAACTTGGCGGGCCCGAGCCCGACCACGGTGTTCGGCAGCACCAGCGCGGCGACGACCAGGGCGGCGGCCAGCACGGTGACGGTCACGGACAGCCCCTGAGCGGCCGCCGGATGCGCCTGCCGCCAGCGCCCGGCACGGGCGGACCAGGCGGCCCGGACCCGGCGGACGGGGTTGGGCACCTCGGGGGCGGGGGGCTCGTCGGCGGTCTGGTCCTGCTCGGCCTGATCGGCTTGCCCGGGTCGATCCGCCTGCTCGGCCTGCTCGGCCTGCTCGGCTCGATCGGCCTGCTCGGTCTCCTCCCGTTGCTCCTGTTCGTCGAGGACGGCCTCGTTTCCTCCGGCCGTATCCGGTGACTGGCGCGTACTCGTGTGCTGAGGCAACCCGGAGGTCCTTCCGTGCGAGACCCGTGACGGAGGCGGCGGGCCACGCTGGGAGGATGGGCAGGGCCGAAGCAACCCCGGCCCGCCTGGCCCGCCGTCCATGTCGTACGGGCGCTCGCCCGCCCCTGTTCACGGCACTGGGCAAACACCGGGCAAACTGCCGCGCCCGGCAGGGGCGCGGGGAACCGCGCGATCAGCCACCGACGGTCCGCGGTGCACTGACCAGGGCAACCGCCACGGCGCGGATCTCCGTCCGCACGGAGTGCTACGCCCCGCCGACCGCCGTGAGCAGGGCGAGCGGGGCCGCCGCCGAGCGGGATTCGCGGACGCACGCGTGCGGGTAGGGGACCGGCTCCGGGTGGGTGTCGCGGCCGTAGCCCGCCAGCACCTCCGGAAGCCGGTGCCCGGTGGCCGTCGCCGCGTCGACCAGCGCGTGCGCCACCGTACGGGCCTCGTCGTGCAGGCCGTAGCGGGCGAGGCCCAGGGTGATCAGCGCGTTGTCGTGCGGCCAGACCGAGCCGCGGTGATATGAGAGCGGGTGGTACGCCGGCTGGCCCGAGGCGAGCGTGCGGACGCCCCAGCCGGAGAAGAAGTCCGCTTCCAGCAGACGCCGTCCGACGGCCTCCCCGTACTCCTTGTCCAGCAGCCCCGACCACAGCAGATGTCCGGCGTCCGAGGCCAGCGCGTCTACCTGGCGGCCGGTGCCGTCCAGTGCCAGCGCCGGGAAGGAGGGCTCGCGCATCCAGAAGTCCCGCTGGAAGCGGTCCCGCAGATCGGCGGCGGCCTGCTCCAGCAGGGCGGCGTACGTCTCGTCGCCCCACACCGTGCGCGCCACCCATGCGGTGCGGCGCAGCGCGTCGTACGCGTAGCCCTGGGCGCCCGCCGCCATCACCGCCCCGGTGGGCCGGGTGCCGTCGGCCCAGCAGATCGCGCCGGGGGAGTCCTTCCAGTTCTGGTTGGCGAGGCCGCCCTCGTCGGCGCGGTAGACGAGATAGCCGCGCGAGGTCAGCCCGCCGTGGTCCAGCATCCAGCCGATCGCCGCGCGGGCGTGCGGCTCCAGGCGCCGGGCCAGGGCGGTGTCGCCGGTCCCCTCGGTGTACGCCCCGAGCAGGACGAGGAACAGCGGGGTGGCGTCGACCGAGCCGTAGTACCGGCCGAACGGCACCTGCCCGAAGTGCGCCAGCTCCCCGTGCCGTACCTCGTGCACGATCTTGCCGGGCTGGGCGACCGAGGACGCGCCGGCGCCGGTCGCCTGGGCCGCGGCCAGCGCGAGCAGCGTGGCGGCGGCCGGCCGCGGGTGGTACGGCAGCGTGAACAGGGAGGTGAGCAGGGCGTCGCGGCCGAGCAGGGTGAGGAACCAGGGGGCGCCCGCCGCCGGCACCCGCAGTTCCTCGCCGTCCGGTCCGGTCGCCGGGACCTGCAGCGCGGCCAGGTCGGCGAGGCCCCGGGCACAGGCCGCCGCCAGCTCCGGCCAGCCGGTCGGGAAGGCCACGCCCTCCACGAACCGGCCCTCCGCCGCGACGAGTTGCTCGTTCACCGAGGCGGGGGAGCGGGGCACGCGCAGAGCACGCCGGTCGCCGTGCGGGCGGGCCATCACGCGCAGCACCAGTTCGGCGGTGCCGTGGGGCTCCAGGTCGAGATTCCACACCAGGCGGCGGGCGCCGGTGCCGGTCTCCTCGACGGCGTCCGGGGCGGGGTCGGCCGTGATGGTCGTGACGGAGTGCCACTCGGCACGCCGGTAGGTGAACTCGATCCCGTCGTCCAGCACCACGCGGGAGCGCACGGCGCCGGCCTTGGCGTAGGTGCGGTGGTCGGAACGGAGCTCGAACTGGTCGGTGAAGTCGGCGTCGACGGTGATGGCGAGGCGGACCGTGGTGGGCACCGGGCGGTTGCCGGTCACCCGCAGTAACTCCACGAACGAGCTGTCGCCGACCGCCTGCTCCCGGAACAGGGTGCAGGCGGGCGGCTCCTGCCGGCCGCCGCGCGGCACCAGCACACAGCGGGCCGCGTCGCCGTCCGTGACCGGGGCGAGCACCTCGGGCACCGCGCCGTCGACGGTGAGCTGCCATCGGCTGAGGTGCCGGGCGTCGCGTACGAACAAGCCGTCCGGGGCGCTGCCGCCGCGCACCCCGCTGATGTCACCCCGGTCGCCCACGGCGGCGAACGTCGCCCCGTGCACAAGCAGATGCTGCCGATCCGTCATCCCCGGTCCCCTCCGTCGTCCCTCATGTCGGCCGTGTCCCCGGCCCCGGCCGCGCCGTCGCCCCCCGGGCCCCGGTGCAGCAGGTCCAGCGCGAGTGCGGCCGTCCAGGCGAAATCGGTCGTGCCGCAGGCCTCGCCGGTGTGCGGATCTACGTACTCGGCGAAGCCGCCGGCCTGTGCCAGGCGCAGCACCGCCGCGCGCAGCGCGTCGGCCCGCTCCCGGTGGCCGTGGGCGCGCAGGCCCCGCTCCAGCAGCCAGCTCGTGTTGAACCACGCCGGGCCGCGCCAGTACCGGTGCCCGTCGAAGGCCTCGCCGAGGAGGTCGTAGCTCGGGACCAGCTCGGTGCTCGTGCCCAGCCCGAAGTGCGGTCCGCACAGGGTGCGGACGAGCGCGCCCGCGGTCTCCCGGGGCAGACCCGGCAGCAGCAGCGGGACGAGACCGGAGACGCTCCGCTCGGGGATGTGGCCCCCGCCCCGCAGGTCCAGGCAGCGGAACAGGCCGCTCGCCGGATCCCACAGCCGCTCCACCAGGGCCGCCGTCAACCGCTCGGCGCGTGCGTGCCGGGCGGTGCCGGCCGCCCCCAGTTCCCCGGCGATCCGCGCCAGCGCCTGCTCGGAGGCGATCAGCAGCGCGTTGAACGCCGGGTCCTCGACCGCGAACTCCCCGCCGCCGTCCGCGTACCCACCGTCGCGGTAGTCCGCCGCCAGCCGCACGTACCGCCCGTAGTCCAGATCCGTCGGCCGGTCCTCCGGGGCGCCGTGGTCGAGGTCGGCGCGGCGGAAGGAGCGGGCCGGGGCCGGGGTGACCCGGGAGAGCGGGGCGTCCCAGCAGGGACTGTTGTCCATACCCTGTTCCCAGGGATGCACGACGGAGACCAGCCCGCCCCCGCCCAGGTCCCGCCGGTGCAGCAGATACCGGTGCCAGGCGGCCAGCCGGGGGTACACCCGGGCCAGGAAGCCGCGCGCCCGAGACAGGCCCGGATCGGCGCGGTGCACCAGCCAGGCCGCTAGCGCGTGCACCGGTGGCTGCACGATGCCGGACGTCTGTACGGTGCGCGGGGCGCCGGCGGCGCGCCCAGCGGTCGAGGAGCGCCAGAAGTCGGGGCTCGGGAAGTACGCGTCGAGGGGTACGGAGGGGTTGAAGACGATGTGCGGGACGCGCCCGTCGCCCCACTGGGCCGCCAGCAGCGTCTCCAGCTCCGTCTGCGCCCGTAACGGCGACAGATGGCGCAGCCCGATCGCGATGAACGCCGAGTCCCACGACCACTGGTGCGGATACAGGCTGCGGGAGGGGACCGTCGACGTGCCCGTCCAGTTCTCTTCCAGCACCCGGGCGGCCCCGGCGTGCAGGGACGACGCCGACGCCGGCGGATCGTATGCGAACTCCCGCTCCGGGAGACGGGCAGTGAGCTGGGCAGTGCGATCCACTCGGGGCTCCCCGAAGACGTCCGGCCGACCGGGTTTGGCTATGGCTACCGCAGGGTTACGTCTATTTAACACGCAAAACTCAATATGTAATGCAGGCTTGGGAAACACAAGGGGGTGCGTATGACCGGACGGCCGGGCAGGACCGGGAAGAGCGGAAGTCAGGCGAGCGCCGGCGATCTGCTCGAACTGGTGCGCAGTGGGCGGGCCGTGACACGCGGCGCGCTCCAGCAGGCCACCGGACTGTCCCGCGCCACCGTCGGCCTGCGCCTCGACCGGCTGTTCCGGGCCGGCTGGCTGCGCGAGGGCGCCGGCGGTCCGGTCGGCTCGCCGCTCGGCGGACGCCCCTCCATCACCCTGGAGTTCGACGACTCCCACGCCGTGGTCCTCGCCGCCGATCTCGACACCCGGCACGCCCGGGCCGCCGTCCTCACCCTGACCGGCGAGATCCTCGCCGAGCACTCCGGCACCCTGGTGATCGAGGACGGCCCCGAGGCGGTGCTCGGCGAACTCGGCCGCTGGTTCGCCGAGTCGCTGGTGAAGGCGGGGCACCGGGCGGAGGAGGTCTGCGGCATCGGGCTCGCGGTGCCCGGGCCGGTGGACCGCGACAGCGGCCGGGTGGTGCAGCCGCCGATCATGTCCGGCTGGGACGGCTACGACATAAGAGGCCGCCTCTCCCGCGCCTTCACCGAGCACACCGGCGCCCCCGCGGTCCCGGTCCTGGTGGACAACGACGCCAACCTCATGGCGTACGGCGAACAGCGCACCGGGCACCCCAGCTGCGCGGCCTTCGTGCTGGTCAAGGTGTCCACCGGCATCGGCGCCGGTGTCGTGGTCGACGGCTCGATCTACCGGGGCGTGGACGGCGGCGCGGGCGACATCGGGCACATCCGGGTGGGCGCGGAGGCGCTGTGCCGGTGCGGTTCGTACGGCTGTCTCGCCGCCGTCGCCAGCGGCGGCGCCGTGGCCCGGCGGCTGACGGAGGCCGGGGTGCCGGCCGCCTCCGGCTCGGACGTACGGGACCTGCTGGCCGCCGGGCACCCGGAGGCGGCCGCGCTGGCCCGGGAGGCGGGGCGACGGGTGGGCGACGTGCTGGCGACGGTCGTGACCCTCCTCAATCCCGGCGTGCTGATGATCGCCGGGGATCTGGCCGGAACCCCCTTCCTCACCGGCGTGCGCGAGCTGCTCTACCAGCGGGCGCTGCCCCGCTCCACCGCCCACCTGGACGTCGTGACGTCCCGGCTGGGCGAGCGGGCCGCGCTGGTCGGCGCGGGTGCGCTGGTCGTGGAGCACCTCTACGCGCCGCAGCGGGTGGAGGAACGGCTCATCGCGCTCGGCGTGTGAACCGGGCGTTTCGGCGTCCGCATGGTGAAATCCGGCTCTGTGTGACAGCGTGATTCTCGCCACCCTTGATAAGGGCTGCGCTCAGATGAGCGGTTCGGGAGCGACTGCACTTCTCCAAAGGGTGGCACTGGGTGCCACCCTTTGATCGTTCATCGATCGAAATCAAACGTGCCAGGAGCTGCTCACATGAGCGAATAACCGCCCCTGTGGGCATGGATGCGTTCAAGAAGTGAAAACATCGAGGCGTCTCCACTTGCCAAGCCTTGACTTTCAATCCACTGGCGGACGCGTGGTTACGGGCGCATGACGCACAAGTGGACGTACCCAGGGGCCTTCGATCTGGGTATGTTCCTCGCCGTCAGGGCAGCCACCGCGGCCTCAAGGAGTCGAGACCCGTGTCGGAACACAAAGAACCCCACGTAACGAAGTTCGTTTACGACTTCACCGAGGGCAACAAGGACCTCAAGGATCTCCTCGGCGGCAAGGGTGCCAACCTCGCCGAGATGACGAACCTGGGCCTCCCGGTCCCTCCCGGGTTCACGATCACCACCGAGGCCTGCAAGGTCTACCTCGACAGTGGCTCGGAGCCCGTGGCACTGCGTGACGAGGTGAGTGCGCACCTCGACGCCCTCGAGCAGAAGATGGGCAAGAAGCTCGGCCAGGCCGACGACCCCCTGCTGGTCTCCGTCCGCTCCGGCGCCAAGTTCTCCATGCCGGGCATGATGGACACCGTCCTGAACATCGGTCTCTCCGACAAGTCGGTGCAGGGCCTGGCCAAGCAGGCCGGCGACGACCGCTTCGCCTGGGACTCCTACCGCCGTCTCATCCAGATGTTCGGCAAGACCGTCCTCGGCGTCGACGGCGAGCTGTTCGAGGAGGCGCTCGACGCCGCCAAGGCGGCCAAGAAGGTCACCGTCGACACCGACCTCGAGGCGGCCGACCTCAAGAAGCTCGTCACCAAGTTCAAGAAGATCGTTAAGACCGAGGCCGGGCGGGACTTCCCGCAGGACCCGCGCGAGCAGATGGACCTCGCCATCAAGGCGGTCTTCGACTCCTGGAACGGCGACCGCGCCAAGCTGTACCGCCGTCAGGAGCGCATCCCGCACGACCTGGGCACCGCCGTCAACATCTGCTCCATGGTCTTCGGCAACCTCGGCCCCGACTCCGGCACCGGCGTCGCCTTCACCCGCGACCCCGCCTCCGGCCACCAGGGCGTCTACGGCGACTACCTGCAGAACGCCCAGGGCGAGGACGTCGTGGCGGGCATCCGCAACACGGTCCCGCTCGCGGAGCTGGAGAACATCGACAAGAAGTCGTACGACCAGCTCATGCAGATCATGGAGACCCTGGAGAACCACTACAAGGATCTCTGCGACATCGAGTTCACCATCGAGCGCGGCCAGCTCTGGATGCTGCAGACCCGCGTCGGCAAGCGCACCGCCGGTGCCGCCTTCCGGATCGCGACCCAGCTCGTGGACCAGGGCCTGATCGACGAGACCGAGGCGCTGCAGCGCGTCAGCGGCGCCCAGCTCGCCCAGCTCATGTTCCCGCGCTTCGACGAGTCCGCCAAGGTCGAGAAGGTCGGCCGGGGCATCGCGGCCTCGCCGGGCGCCGCGGTCGGCAAGGCGGTCTTCGACTCCTACACCGCCGTCAAGTGGTCCCGCTCGGGCGAGAAGGTCATCCTGGTCCGCCGGGAGACCAACCCCGACGACCTGGACGGCATGATCGCCGCCGAGGGCATCCTGACCTCGCGCGGCGGCAAGACCTCCCACGCGGCCGTGGTCGCGCGCGGCATGGGCAAGACCTGTGTCTGCGGCGCCGAGGAGCTGGAGGTCGACACCAAGCGCCGCCGGATGACGGTGCCGGGCGGCCACGTCGTCGAGGAGGGCGACGTCATCTCCATCGACGGCTCCTCCGGCAAGGTCTACCTGGGCGAGGTCCCGGTGGTCCCCTCCCCGGTCGTGGAGTACTTCGAGGGCCGGATGCACCCGGGCGCCGACGACGCCGACGAGCTGGTCGAGGCCGTGCACCGCATGATGGCCTTCGCCGACCGCAAGCGCCGGCTGCGGGTGCGCGCCAACGCCGACAACGCCGAGGACGCGCTGCGCGCCCGCCGCTTCGGCGCCCAGGGCATCGGCCTGTGCCGCACCGAGCACATGTTCCTCGGCGACCGCCGGGAACTGGTGGAGCGCCTGATCCTCGCCGACACCGAGGAGGAGCGCGAGGAGTCCCTGAAGCAGCTGCTGCCACTGCAGAAGAAGGACTTCGTCGAGCTGTTCGAGGCGATGGACGGCCTGCCGGTCACCATCCGCCTGCTCGACCCGCCGCTGCACGAGTTCCTGCCCGACATCACGGAACTCTCCGTCCGCGTCGCCCTCGCCGAGGCCCGTCAGGAGCCGCACGAGAACCTGCTGCGCCTGCTCCAGGCGGTCCACCGCCTGCACGAGCAGAACCCGATGCTCGGTCTGCGCGGTGTCCGTCTCGGCCTGGTCATCCCCGGCCTGTTCACCATGCAGGTCCGCGCCATCGCCGAGGCCGCGGCCGAGCGCAAGGCGGCCAAGGGCGACCCGCGCGCCGAGATCATGATCCCGCTGGTCGGCACGGTCCAGGAGCTGGAGATCGTCCGCGACGAGGCCGACCAGGTCATCGCGGAGGTGGAGGCGAGGACGGACGTTCGCCTGAAGCTGGCCATCGGCACGATGATCGAGCTGCCGCGCGCCGCGCTGACCGCCGGCCAGATCGCCGAGGCCGCCGAGTTCTTCTCCTTCGGCACCAACGACCTGACGCAGACGGTGTGGGGCTTCTCCCGGGACGACGTGGAGGCGAGCTTCTTCACGGCCTACCTGGAGAAGGGCATCTTCGGCGTCAGCCCGTTCGAGACGATCGACAGGGACGGCGTCGGCTCCCTGGTGAAGGCGGCCGCCCAGGCCGGCCGGGCCACCCGGCCCGACCTCAAGCTCGGCGTCTGCGGCGAGCACGGCGGCGACCCGGAGTCGGTCCACTTCTTCCACGAGGTCGGCCTGGACTACGTCTCCTGCTCCCCGTTCCGCATCCCGGTCGCCCGCCTGGAGGCGGGCCGGGCGGCCACCCAGTCGGCGGGCAGCGACCACCGCTGACCCCCACCGGCCCCGGAGCCGTCGTCGGTCCCCGACCCTCAAGACCGATCGGCGGCGGCTCCGGCGCACCAAGGAGGGGCGGCACCCTGTGCGGGGGGTGCCGCCTCTCCGTGTATGAACTCTGACCCGGTGCCTCCCGGACTGCTGCTCGATGCATCCATCAGCGAGGACGGTCAGACGTTGGGGACCTGCAGCTTGTCCCAGCTGGTCTTGCCGGGGATGCCGTTGGCATCGTCACCTGCGAGGCCGAGCTTCCGCTGCCAGGCGGCGTAGGACTTCACATCGCCCGGGCCCCAGACGTCGGTGTCGGCGCTCGACTGGTACCGGTTGCAGCCTTCGGCGACGAGCCGACGGTGCATTGCGGCGATGATCGGCGATTTCCGTCCGGTGTGGAAGAACGACGCACCCGGGAACGGCTCGGTGTGCGGCCCGGGGGCGGGGTGTGAATCCTTGAAGTGGTCGTACGCCTCCTGAGCCGCCGCGAGGACCTTGTCGTAGATCTTGTCCATGTGCGGGCCGGCGCAGGCGGTCGAGGACCAGTGATGGTGGTAGAAGAGGTTGTTCCTGCTGGGGCGTTCGCCGATCACCTTGGCGAAGTGCCAGCCGGCGAGACGTGCGGCGTTCTTCCAGGTGGCCTCGGTGATCGTCCAGCCGGGCGCGAGCGTATCGTTCGCCATTTCGATGCTGATGGTGCTCTGGTTGCCGGCCGTGTCGCCGACGGCCCAGGCGTACTCGTTCACCTTGACGTACTGAGCGACGGCACCGGCGGCGTCCACGTCGAAGTGGGCCGAAGCCGGACGCGTCTTCCAGACGTTGAGCACACCCAGGTGAGAAAGCCGGGCGCCGTTGTGGTGCAGCGTGACCGACGTCTTCCTGTAGGACTTGTGGGTGACGTGGCCCGTCGCGCTGAGCTCGTCGATGAGGTTCGAGACGGCACGGTCGTAAGCGATGGTGGCGGTCACTTGGAGTCCTCCGCGTCGTTCTCGACGTCGTCCTCGGCGAAAGCGACGAAGTCGCTCTCCGGAAGGCCGTCGAGGTTGTCGGTTCCGGGTCCATCGCCGGTATCGGTCTTCTCGAGGGCCGCCTTCACGTCCTCGTCGTCGAAGTTCTTCTCGGGCATGACGCTGTCCTTTGAGTTCCACAGATTCGCGTCGCTGGTTCACGTTCGACGAGCGACCGGGGAGGAATTCTCGCGTCGCCGCTCCTCCACTCGCTTCTGCGACGCCATGGCCTCGACCTCTAGACGTTGGGGACCTGCAGCTTGTCCCAGCTGGTCTTGCCGGGGATGCCGTTGGCATCGTCACCTGCGAGGCCGAGCTTTCGCTGAAAGGCGGCGTAGGACTTCACATCGCCCGGGCCCCAGACGTCGGTGTTGGCGCTCGACTGGTACCGGTCGCAGCCTTCGGCGACGAGCCGACGGTGCATTGCGGCGATGATCGGCGATTTCCGACCGGTGTGGAAGAACGACGCCCCAGGGAACGGTTCGAAGTTGGTGGGGCCGACGGGCCCGCCATCCATGTACTTCTTGTAGGCCCCGCTCACGAACGTGGACCATTGGTTCCAGTTGTGTGCGTCCTTGATGGCCTTTGCCGTCTTGGCGTTGTAGAGCGGGTCCTTGAGCTTTCCCTCAATCCTGAGCGTGTCCGGTGGGGAGAACTGCCCTGGATGCTTGAGGGAGCGTATCTGGAAGAGACCAATGGACGGCCCCCACTTGTGGTCGACCAGACCCTGGTCTCCGATGATGCCTGGGTCTCCTTTGGACTCTGCCATGGCGACGGCCGCCGCGATTTCGATGTCATTGTCGGTGAACCCGGCCTGTTTGGCGAGGGTGCGCAGCTCGGTCAGGCTCATGGTCATTTTTCGACGCCCCTCCAACTTGTTGATCAGACTTTTGATCAGAAGTCATGCCCACATAGCGCATCACGGTGGGATCGAGGAACCGGGAACTGCCCGGAATTCGAACCGGGAGGAGATATTGCCGAAATGTGATAACTGTGCCTGCGGGTTAAGGGATGAAATTCCGCCGCGAGCTTCCCTAATTGACACGCATACACATAGGAGATCACGGATCCTCTCAACCGCGCCTCCGCGGAGTACGGGGCGGCTTTACGAGGCGTGAAAAGGTCACTTATTGCCACCATATGACAATGCCAGGGGTCGCGCAAACAGAGCGCGGAGGGCTGAATCTGCCCGGAGGTCTTCCATTGGGAGATCGACCCGCTTGGAGGACGGGAAAGCTGCCGAGCCCTCTACACCTCACTTTTGATCAAGAAGGCCTGACTGCCGGCATGAGGGAAGCCGCGCTGAAGGTGCCCTGGGAGAGGCGGCAGTTGGAAGGTTCCCAGCTCAGGTTGCTGTTCTTACACCCTGTGCGGGGGTGCCGCCCCTCCGCCGCGTTCCGGCCGCCATGTCGCCGCGGGAACCGTGTCCCCGGCGCCTACGCTGGACCCGCCAGGTTCCGGGCCGAGCCGTCGGCCCGTCCACCCTGTGCCGTGAGGAGGGGCCCGCATGGGCTGGACCGCGCAGGACATCCCCGACCAGAGCGGACGCACCGCCGTGGTCACCGGCGCCAACAGCGGGCTCGGTTACGTCACCGCGCGCGAGCTGGCCCGCAAGGGGGCCCGGGTGGTGCTCGCCTGCCGCGACGAGACGCGGGGCAGGGACGCCGTCGAGCGGCTGCGGGGCGAGGTGCCGGGCGCCCGGGTGGAGCTCGGCCGGCTGGACCTCGGGGACCTGGCGTCCGTCCGGGAGTTCACGGCCGGGCTGCCGTACGACCGGCTCGACCTGCTCGTGAACAACGCCGGCGTGATGGCGGTGCCGTACGGCACGACCGCCGACGGGTTCGAGAGGCAGTTCGGGACCAACCACCTCGGGCACTTCGCGCTCACCGGACTGCTCCTGCCCGCCCTGCTGGCCACCCCCGGCGCCCGGATCGTCACCGTGTCCAGCTTCATGCACGTCCTCGCCAACATCGACCCGCGCGACCTCAACAGCGAGCGGCACTACCGGCGCTGGACCGCCTACGCCCGCTCCAAGACCGCCAACCTGCTCTTCACGCACGAGCTGTGCCGCCGGCTGGCCGCCCATGGCTCCGGCGCCGTCGCGGCCGCCGCGCACCCGGGGTACGCGGCCACCAACCTCCAGACGGCCGGGCCGCGCGCCGAGGGGCGCCGGGGCGCCGAGCGGATGATGGAGCTGGGCAACCGGATCTTCGCCCAGCCGGCGGAGGCGGGCGCGCTGCCCACGCTGTACGCGGCGACCGCGCCCGGCGTACGGCCCGACTCGTTCTGGGGGCCGTCCTTCGCGATGTGGCGCGGCTCCCCGGCACCCTCCCGCCGCGCGCCCTGGACCCTGAACGACGAGGCGGCGCGACGGCTCTGGGACGCCTCGGTGCGGCTGACGGGTGTGCCGTACGACGCCCTGCGGACCTGACCGGCCGACGACGGGACGGCGATGCCCGGGCCACCGAAGGGCCCGGGCACCACCCTCCCGCCCGCCGCCTCAGGCGCTGCGCACCCGGTACGCCGTCACCCGGACCGACTCGTCGTCCAGGCACTGCCCGGTCTCCAGGTCGAAGCGCTGCTTCAGCAGCGGGGAGGCCACGAACGGGCGGCCCTGGTGGGTGCCGGTCAGGCCGCGGGAGAGGACGGCGGCGCCGCCGAACGGGTCGCGGTTGTCGATGCCGTACAGCCGGTCCGCGCGGTCCCGGAACACCGCGACCTGGCGGCCGTCCGGCAGCAGGGCGGCGATGCCTCGGCCGGGCACCAGCCGGTGCAGGTCGCAGACGGTGAACCAGCCGTCCTCCAGCCGGAGCTGTACCAGCAGATCGGTCGTCTCGGGTGCCAGGGTCATCGCTGGGCGCTTCCTTCCAGAACGTCGTCGGCCGGTCGAAGGCCGATGGACAGCAGCGGCAGGTCGGGCTTCATCTGGTCGCGTTCGGGCACGAAGGCGACCACCGGGTCCGGGGTGTCCGGGGCGTTCACGAAGGACACGAACCGGGCCAGCTTCTCGGGGTCGTCGATGGTCTCGGCCCACTCGTCCCGGTAGTGCGCGACATGGGCCCGCATCAGGGCCTCCAGGTCGTCGCAGATGCCGAGCGAGTCGTGCACCACCACGTCCCGTACGTGGTCCAGGCCGCCGGGGATCCGCTCCAGCCAGGTGGAGGTGCGCTCGAGGCGGTCGGCGGTACGGACGTAGAACATCAGGAACCGGTCGATCAGCCGCACCAGTTCGGCGTCGGACAGGTCCTGCGCGAGCAGGTCGGCGTGGCGCGGGGTGGCGCCGCCGTTGCCGCCGACGTACAGATTCCAGCCGTTGGACGTGGCGATGACGCCGAAGTCCTTCGACTGGGCCTCCGCGCACTCCCGGGCACAGCCCGAGACGGCCGACTTGAGCTTGTGCGGGGACCGCAGGCCCCGGTAGCGCAGCTCCAGGTCGATCGCCATCCGGACCGAGTCCTGCACGCCGTAGCGGCACCAGGTCTGCCCCACGCAGGACTTCACCGTGCGCAGCGACTTGCCGTACGCGTGGCCCGACTCGAAGCCGGCGTCCACCAGACGGGCCCAGATCAGCGGGAGCTGCTCCACCCGGGCGCCGAACATGTCGATCCGCTGACCGCCGGTGATCTTCGTGTAGAGGCCGAAGTCCCGGGCGACCTCGCCGATCACGATCAGCTTCTCGGGCGCGATCTCACCGCCGGGGATGCGCGGCACGACCGAATAGGAACCGTTCTTCTGCAGGTTGGCGAGGAAGTGGTCGTTGCTGTCCTGCAGGGCCGCCTGTTCGCCGTCCAGCACATAGCCGCTCGCGCCGATCGCCGGGGCGAGCGAGGCGATGACCGAGGCCACCGCCGGCTTGCACACCTCGCAGCCGTCGCCGCCTCGGGCGCCCTCGCGGCCGTACCGGTCCAGCAGCTCCTGGTAGGAGGTGAGGCGCAGGGCGAGGACGATCTCGTACAGCTCCTCGCGGGTCTGGGCGAAGCAGCCGCACAGGCCCTTGTCGACCTCGACGCCGGACGCCTCCAGCTCGGCGGCCACGAGCTGCCCGAGCACCTTCACACAACTGCCGCAGCCGGTACCGGCCTTGGTGCACTTCTTCACCTCGGGCACGGTGGTGCACCGGTGCTCGGTGACCGCGCCGCGGATGGTGCCCTTGCTGACGTTGTGGCAGGAGCAGATGATCGCCTCGTCCGGCAGGGCCGACGGGCCGAGCTGAGCCCCCGAGTCCGCTCCGGCGGGCAGGACGAGCGACTCGGGGGAGATGGGGGGAATCGAACCGGTCAGCGCCCGCAGGGTGCCGTACGCCTCCGCGTCGCCGACCAGGACGCCGCCGAGCAGCGTGCCGTCCCGGCCGATGACCAGCTTCTTGTACAGGCCGGCGCGGGAGTCGGAGTAGACGACGTCCAGGCAGTCCTCGGCGGTGCCGTGCGCGTCGCCGAAGGAGGCCACGTCCACGCCGAGCAGCTTCAGCTTGGTGGACAGGTCGGCGCCGGTGAAGGACGCCTCGTTCTCGGCGATGGTCGCCGCCACGGTCTCGGCCTGCTCGTAGCCGGGGGCCACCAGGCCGTACACCCGGCCGTCCGACGCCTGCGCGCACTCCCCGATCGCGAACACGAGCGGGTCCGAGACGGTACGGCACTGATCGTCGACGGTGATGCCGCCGCGCTCGCCGACCGCCAGGCCGCAGTCCCGGGCGAGTTGGTCGCGGGGGCGGACACCGGCGGAGAACACCACCATGTCGGTGGCGAGTTCGGAGCCGTCCGACAGCTTCATGCCGGTGACCGCGCCGTCCTCGCCGACGAGGACCTCCTGCGTGCCCACACCGGTGTGCACACTCAGGCCCATGCCCTCGATGGTGCGCAGCAGCGCCGCGCCACCGCCCTCGTCCACCTGCACCGGCATCAGGCGCGGCGCGAACTCCACGATGTGGGAGGTGAGTCCGAGGCCCTTGAGCGCGCCCGCCGCCTCCAGACCGAGCAGACCCCCGCCGACCACCGCGCCGGTGGTCGCCCTCGTCCTCGCGTACTCCTCGATCGCGAGGAGGTCCTCGATGGTCCGGTAGACGAAACAGCCGGCGGCGTCCTTGTTCGGCACCGGCGGCACGAACGGGTAGGAGCCGGTGGCCAGGACGAGGACGTCGTAGCCGATGACCAGACCCGAGCGGGCGGTCACCTTCCGCGCCTCGCGGTCGACCGTCTCCGCCGGGTCGCCGACATGCAGCTCGATGCCGTGGTCTTTGATGAACTCCATGTCGGTCATGGACAGTTCCTCGGGTGTGCGGCCCGAGAAGTACGAGGTGAGCTGCACCCGGTCGTACGCCGGACGCGGCTCCTCGCACAGCACGACCACGCGGTGCGTGGCGGTCAGGCCGCGCTCGGCGAGCGCTTCGAGGAAGCGCTGGCCGACCATGCCGTGGCCGACGAGCACGATCGTGGGGGTGGCCCCCAGGGTGGCGGTCATCAGGAGCCTCCATCGTTGGTGAGCAGGTGAAGCAGGGGACCGTCACCGGGGAGCGGCTCCGCTCCCTCCCAGGCGCGGGCGAGCGCGCCGACGGTGCCGAGTTCGCCGACCAGGACCCCGCCGACCAGGCGGTCGTCGCGGACGACGACCTTGCGGTAGGTGCCCCGGGTGGCGTCGGCGAGCTGGACCACGTCGTCGCCGGGGCGGGCCTCGGTCTCGCCGAACGCGGCCAGGTCGAAGGGGGAGTCGGGTCCGGTCAGGGTGAGCCGGGTCAGCGAACGGGTCCCCGAGTAGTGGGCGCCGGCATCGCCGGCGAGCAGGGCGGCCAGCGCCTCGGCCTGTTCCAGGGCCGGGGTGGCGAGGCCGTAGACCGTGCCGTCGTGCTCGGCGCAGTCGCCGATGGCGTGGATGTGCGGGTCGGAGGTGCGCAGCTCGTCGTCGACGAGGACGCCCTTGCGGACGGCGAGGCCGGCCTGCTCCGCCAGACCGGTGCGCGGGTGGACCCCGCAGGCGAGGACCACGAGGTCGGCGTCGAGGGCGTACCCGTCGGCCATCTCCACCGAGCGGACCGCGCCGCCGACGCAGGCCACGTCCCGCACCCGGCACTCGGTGTGCACCTCGACGCCCAGGTCCGTCAGATGCCGCAGCACCAGCCGGGAGGCGTTCGGGTCGAGCTGGCGCTCCATGAGCCGCTCGGCCTGCTGGGCGAGCACCACCTGCGCGCCGCGCACGGCCAGCGCACGGGCCGCGGACACCCCGAGCAGCCCGCCGCCGACGACGACCGCCCGCGCGCCCGGCCGTACCGCCTTGGACAGGCCCAGGCAGTCGTCCATGGTGCGGAACGCGTGGACGCCCTCGGGAAGCCCGCGGTCGGCGGTGCTCTGCCCTTCCGGGGGGCAACCTCCGGACCCACCGCCTGAGGAGCGGGCCGGACCCCCTGCCCGGTGTGCCGAAGCGAGGTAGTTGTCCATGAACAGCCCGCGCAGCGGCGGCAGCACCGGGTTGGAGCCGGTGGCCAGCACCAGGGTGTCGTATCCGATCAGCGAGCCGTCGGCGCACCGCAGCCGCCGGGCCGCGCGGTCGATGCCGGTGACCCGGGCGCGCCGGAGCCCGCCGGGCGCGGGGAGGGCGATCACCTCCGGGGCGTACCGCCCGGCCAGCACCTCGGCGAGCAGCACCCGGTTGTAGGGCCGGTGCTCCTCCTCGCCGACGAGCAGCGCGGGCGTGCCCAGCTCACCGAGCCGCCGGGCGAGCCGTACGCCCGCGAGGCCGGCGCCGATCACCACCACACGCGTATTCGAGGTCATGCAACGCAGCGTGCGGCTTCGACGTTACCCGTCGGCATCACCCCTGTTTCCCACGGGGAACGCTGCCCTCAGCGGTGCCGGGGCGGGGGTGTGAGGGTCCCGCCGGGCGCCGGGGGAGGGCTGTGAGGTGCGCTGATGCCGGGGCGGGCCCGCTTCACCGGCCCCGGGGCGGTCGTCAGCGGCTGCCGGTCAGGTGGGCGAAGACCACCACGTTGCCCTGGTAGCCGGTGGCCTTCGAATAGCCGCCGCCGCAGGTGATGACCCGCAGCTCGGGCCGCTCGGCCGCGCCGTACACCTTGTCGTCGGGGAAGGCGCTGGCCGGGTACACCTCCACCGCGTCCACGGTGAACACGGCCACGCCGCCGTTGCGCCGGTCGATCTCGATGGTGGCTCCACGCTTCAGGGCGCCCAGGTCGTAGAAGACGGCCGGGCCCTCGGTGTTGTCCACATGGCCGGCGACGATCGCGGTGCCCGTCTCGCCTGGGGTGGTGCCGGCCTCGTACCAGCCGGCGAGGTTCTTGTTCCCGGCGGGCGGCACGTCCAGGCTGCCCGCGGAGGTGAGGCCCAGGCCCGTCAGCGGGGCGTTCACCCGGATCGACGGGATGCGTATCCGGGTCGGCGGGGAGGGCGCCAGCGCGGTGGCCCCGAGCCGTTCCTCACCCGGGTCGGGCCGGCCCTCGGCGGCGGGCGGCTGCGGCGGCGCGTGCGTCACGCCCGGGCCGCTGAGCAGCCACGCCCCCGAGCCGAGGGCGACCACGGTGACGGCGGCTATGGCCGTGTCCCCGACTCTGCGCATGAGATCCCCTCTCCCCGGGGCGCACCCCGAACGGGCCCTTCGAAAACGGATCGGCCCACCACGGGGCGGACCCCCTCCCCCTCCGGGCCGCGAGGGGCGTCGGACCCGGAGGGGGCGGGATGTGCGGTACCGGCGGACGGACAGCGGAGGGTGTCCGTCAGATCCCGTCGCCTCTCGCCCGGCGATGCAGGAGCCAGGTACCGCCCGCGGCGGCGACGGCCAGAGCCGTCACGCCCGCCGCGGTCTGCACGGGGTCGGTGCCGAGTGCGCCGCCGACCCCCGTCTTCACGCTTCCCCGCGGCCGCACCTGCTCGTGCTCCGCGCCCATCCGTGCCGTGCTGAGCGCCACCACCAGGTCGCCCGTGACCTGCCGGTCGCCCTCGGCGCACTTCGCGACGATCTCGTACGTCCCCGGCTGGGCGCCCGGTGGCACCCGGAACTCGCCGATCGCCTCACCCTCGTGCGTGCCGGGCGCCAGCATGAAGGTCCCGGTGCCGACCGCGCCCGGGTCGGCGATCGCGGTGCCCTTCTCGCCGCACGCCGCGGTGTTCACGGTGACCCGGCCGCCCGGCACCGCGGTGGACGGGTTCACCTGCAGGCTGTCGGTCCCGGCCGCGGCCGGAGCGCCCCGCAGGCGAGCCGCCGCCGGAGCCGCGCTGCCGTGGGCCGGTGCCGTGGCGAGTCCCGCCGTGGCCACGGCGAGCGCGGTACCGGTCAGCAGACGGGCGGTGCGTCGCATGGTGCTCCCCAGGGCTTGTCCGTCTCGTTCCTCCGACTCGTTCAGGGGCACGCCCCTGCCCTTCCGAGGAGAATCGCAGTCGGGCCGCGGCGCTCCCTGACGTTCATTCAGGAACGTGCCGAACGGGTGGCGCGCAAGACCCCCACACGGGCTAGCGAAGGCGAATCGTGGCTGGTCAGAGCCGTTTGAGAGGGGCTCGGGGAAGAGCACACGAATGGAGCGCGGGGCGGGGGTGAACGGGTGACCGGTACCCGCGTGGCGGCGGGCACCGCCTCGTCACCGGCCGCCACGGCGGGTGGGAGCGGACCGGCCGCGCCGTACGGCGCGCGAAGAGGGCGGCCGCCCCGGTACCCACTGGACCGGGACGGCCGCCCAACGCGCGTATCGGCGGGACCTAGTTGACGTTGACCGCGCTCCAGGCGGCGGCCACCGCGTTGTACTCCGCGCTGCCCGCGCCGTAGAGGTCCTTGGCGGCGTTCAGAGTGGCCGTGCGGGCGCCCGCGTAGTTCGTGGAGGACGTCATGTAGACCGTCAGCGCCCGGTACCAGATCTTGCCGACCTTGTCCCGGCCGATGCCGGTGACCGTCGAGCCGTTGGACGTCGGCGAGTTGTAGTCGACGCCGTTGATGGTCTTCGCGCCGCTGCCCTCGCTCAGCAGGTAGGCGAAGTGGTTGGCGACGCCCGAGGAGTAGTGGACGTCGAGGTTGCCGACCGACGAGCTCCAGTAGTCGGCGGAGCTGCCGTCCCTGGACGGCTTGTCCATGAAGCGCAGGGCCGCCTTGCCGAAGCCCGGCTTCACGATCTTCTCGCCGATGAGGTAGTCACCCTGGTCGGAGGAGTTGTTCGCGTACCACTCGACCATCGTGCCGAGGATGTCCGAGGTGGCCTCGTTCAGGCCGCCGGACTCGCCCGAGTAGGTCAGCGCGGCCGTCTTCGACGTCACGCCGTGGCTCATCTCGTGCCCGGCCACGTCCAGCGCCACCAGCGGCCCGAAGGTGCTGCCGTCACCGTCGCCGTACGTCATGCAGAAGCAACTGTCGTCCCAGAAGGCGTTGTTGTAGTTGCTGCCGTAGTGGACGCGGTTGTACGAGCCCTTGCCGTCGCCCGCGATGCCGTTGCGGCCGTGGACGTTCTTGTAGTAGTCCCAGGTCTCGTTGGTGCCGTACTGGGCGTCGACGGCGGCCGAGGCGCGGTCGGCGGTGCTGCCCGTGCCCCAGTGGTTGTCGGCGTCCGTGAACAGGGTCGCCGGGGCCCGGCTGAAGCAGATCCCGAAGAAGCACAGGTCGGTCTTGCCCTCGGCGTCACCGGTGTAGGTGTTGCCGCGGGTCGGGTCCTTCAGCTGGTACGAGGAGCCGGACTGCGTGGTCTCCATCGGCACGGTCCCGCTGTACAGCGACTTGCCGTCGCCGGTCGCCGTCTCGATGCTGTCCCAGGCGTCGATCTGGGCGCCGGTGCGGGCGTCGGTCAGCACGGTCCGGGCGACCGGGTTGCCGAGCGAGTCCTGGCCGACGGCGTTGGTGCGCCAGGCGAGCTTCGGGGCGCCGTGCAGGGCGTCGACGACCAGCTCGGGCTTGGCCTTCACCTGCCGCAGCTTCTCGCCGAGGTTGGCGGCCCGCAGGGCGTTCACCGCGAGGTCGGCGGCCCTGGGCGCGGACAGCTTCGGGGTGGTGGAGGGAACCGAGATCCTGGTTCTGGTCGCGCGGTCGGCGCTGCGGTAGTCACCGCTCGGCGCCAGGTGGACGACGAAGTCACCGCCGAGCACCGGAAGCTGATGGTACGTACGGTCGTACCGGACGTGCTGGGTGCCGTTGTTGTCGACGATCACGTCCCGGACGCTGGTGTCCTGGGCGGAGGTCAGGCCGAGGCTCTTCGCCTGTGCCACGATGGCCGAGGCCGCGTTCTCGACGGCGGTGGCCCGGGTCGGGCGGCCGTCGGCGTGGGCGGCGGGGGAGAGCGCGGCGGCCAGGAGGGTCGCCGTGGTGGCGGCGACGCCGGCGGTGGCGAGACGACGGGAACCCCGGACGTGCTGACGTATCCGACTCATCTGTCTCCTTGGGGAGGCGCCTTCGAGGCGTGGGGGCGGGGGCGCTGTGTTGACTGAGATTTAAGGGGCCATGACATGTCATGTCCATAGCGCCTTCATGGAGATGTGTGAGAAGGCAGCGCAGGAGGAGAATCGTTTCCGTGACCACTCCGGACGCCCTGGACCCCCTGCCGTTCTTCGTCTACGGCACCCTCCGCCCCGGCGAGCGCAACCACGACCTCTTCCTGCGCGGCCGGACGGACCGGGCGGAACCAGGACGATTTTCGGGCGCGGCGCTGTACGACGGCCCCGGCTACCCCTACGCCGTCGAGGAGCCCGGCGGCACGGTCAGCGGCGAACTCGTCACCGCGTCACCGCGGTCCTACGCCGGACTCCTGACCGAACTCGACCGCCTGGAGGAATACACCCCGGGCAACCCCCACAACCTCTACGAACGGGTCCCCCGCCCCATCGAACGCCCCAACGGCACGACAATCCGGGCCTGGGTCTACCTGGCGGCCCCCGCCATCGCCGTCCGCCTGCGGGCCGGGGGGCGGCGGATCGCCGGCGGAGACTGGCTGGAACGCGGCTGAGGGGGACTCGACTCGGAGGCCTTCTGGCGTTCTAGGCCTGTGGCCCGAGGGGCTCCACCCGTACCGCGCATGTCTTGAATTCGGGCATCTTCGATGTCGGGTCCAGGGCCGGGTTCGTGAGGGTGTTGGCCCGGCCCTCGCCCGGCCAGTGGAAGGGCATGAAGACCGTGTCGGGGCGGATCGCCGTGGTGATGCGGGCGGGGGCCACGGCGCGGCCGCGCCGGGAGATCACCGCCAGCGGGTCGCCCTCGGCCGCGCCGAGGCGGGCCGCGAGGCGCGGGTGGAGTTCGATGAACGGGCCGGGCGCGGCCGCGTTCAGCTCCGCCACCCTGCGGGTCTGCGCCCCCGACTGGTACTGGGACACCACCCGGCCGGTGGTCAGCAGCAGCGGATACTCCGCGTCCGGCTCCTCCGCACTGGCCCGGTGCGCCACGGCGACGAACCGCGCCCGGCCGTCGTCGGTGGCGAAACGGTCGAGGAAGAGGCGGGGGGTGCCGGGGTGGGCGGGGGGCGAGGCGGGTCCGTCCGGTGCGGGGGTCCTGGTGGCCGTACCGGCGGCGCCCTGCGCCGACACCTCCGGACATGGCCAGAAGACGCCGTTCTCGTCCGCCAGGCGGCGGTAGGTGATGCCCGAGTAGTCGGCGGGGCCGCCCGCGCTGGCGCGGCGGAGTTCCCCGAAGACCTCCTCCGGGTCGGTCGGGAAGCCCTTCTCCACGCCGAGGCGGGTGGCCAGGCCGTGCAGTACCTCCAGGTCGCTGCGGACCCCGGGGGGCGGGGCGACGGCCCGGCGGCGCAGCAGGACCCTGCCCTCCAGGCTGGTCGTCGTACCCGTCTCCTCGGCCCACTGCGTGACCGGCAGGACGACGTCCGCCAGTTCGGCCGTCTCCGAGAGGACGACATCGCACACGGCCAGGAAGTCCAGCGAGCGCAGCCGCTCCTCCACATGAGCCGCCCGCGGCGCCGACACCACCGGGTTGGACCCCATCAGCAGCAGCGCCCGGATGTCCGTGCCCAGCGCGTCCAGCAGCTCGTACGCGCTGCGCCCCGGGCCGGGCAGGCTGTCCGGGTCCACGCCCCACACCTCGGCCACGTGCCGCCGCGCCGCCGGGTCCTCCAGCTTGCGGTAGCCGGGCAACTGGTCGGCCTTCTGGCCGTGTTCGCGTCCCCCCTGCCCGTTGCCCTGCCCGGTCAGACAGCCGTACCCGGACAGCGGACGGCCCGCCCGGCCCGTCGCCAGGCACAGGTTGATCCACGCGCCCACCGTGTCCGTCCCCTTGGACTGCTGCTCGGGCCCCCGCGCCGTGAGCACCATCGCGGACTCCGGCTCGCAGAACATCCGTACCGCCTGCCGCAGTTGTGGAACGGACACCCCCGTGATCCGCTCCACGTACTCCGGCCAGTGCGCCATCGCCGCCGCCCGGGCCTCCTCCCAGCCGGACGTGCGCTCCTGGATGTACTCCTCGTCCGTGCGGCCCTCGGCCACCACCAGGTGCAGCAGGCCCAGCGCGAGGGCGAGATCGGTGCCCGGCCGGGGCGCCAGGTGCAGGTCGGCCTGCTCGGCCGTCTTGGTGCGGCGCGGGTCGACGACG
This sequence comes from Streptomyces sp. NPDC058145, assembly GCF_042884245.1. Lineage (NCBI taxonomy): Bacteria > Bacillati > Actinomycetota > Actinomycetes > Kitasatosporales > Streptomycetaceae > Streptomyces > Streptomyces sp. NPDC058145. The sequence goes on from NZ_JBHVUH010000013.1 coordinate 168,326, forward strand.
ATCAGCGTGCCGCCGTTGTCGCGCAGTTCGCTGAAGAAGCGCAGCGACGGCGGCATCGTCTCGGCGAGGTTGGAGCCGACCAGGACGACGCAGCCGGTGCGCGGGATGTCCTCCAGCGGGAACGGCAGCCCCCGGTCGAGGCCGAACGCCCTGGTGCCGGCGGCCGCCGCCGAGGACATGCAGAACCGGCCGTTGTAGTCGATCTGCGAGGTGCCGAGCACCACCCGCGCGAACTTGCCGAGCCCGTACGCCTTCTCGTTCGTCAGCCCGCCCCCGCCGAACACTCCCACCGCGTCGGGCCCGCCGTGCGCGCGCACCGACGACAGGGCCCCGGCGATCCGGTCCAGCGCCTCGTCCCAGCCCGCCTCCACCAGCCGTCCCCCGGACCGCACCAGCGGCGAGGTCAGCCGGGCCGCCGGCGACAGCACCTGGGCGGCCGTACGGCCCTTGCCGCACAGCGCGCCCCGGTTCACCGGGAAGTCCGGCCGTTCGGTCACCCCGACGCCGCCCTGGGGCAGGGGCGTGATGTTCATCCCGCACTGCAGGGCGCAGTACGGGCAGTGGGTGGGCGTCGAGGTGGTCTCCATGCCGACCAGCGTGCTTCCGGAGTGTTACGGCCCGCGGCGGCTCCTTGTTACACGGCCGGGAAGCCGACCTCCCCGTGCCCGCCCGCCCGCCGTGAGGCCCCGGTCACCGGCCGGACGCGAGCGCCCGCGTGACGCCGGGCTCCTTCGGCCCGAGGAACCGCGGATCCGGCTGGAACACCGCGTCCAGCACCGCCTTGCCCGCCGCGAACACCTCGCGCGTGCCGCCGTAATACCAGGTCACGTCGTGCTTGGCGTCGACCCCGACGCCGTACGAGTCCACCCCCGCCGCCTCGCACAGCGCCACCGCCCGCCGGATGTGGAAGCCCTGGCTGATCAGCACCGCCCGGTCCACCCCGAAGATCTTCCTGGCCCGCACACAGGAGTCCCAGGTGTCGAAGCCCGCGTAGTCGCTGACGATGCGCGCGTCCGGCACCCCGTGCCGGGTCAGGTAGGCGCGCATGGCGTCGGGCTCGTCGTAGTCCTTGCGGCTGTTGTCCCCGGTGACGAGGACCGCCTCGATCCGCCCCTGCCGGTAGAGCCCGGCCGCCGCGTCCAGGCGGTGCGCGAGGTACGGCGACGGCTCCCCGTCCCACAGCCCGGCCCCGAACACCACCGCGACCTCGGTGCGCGGCACGTCCGCCGCGGTCCGCAGCCGGTCCGCCGTCGACACGTACAGCCAGGTCGCCGGCAGCAGCGCCAGCACGCACCCGGACATCACGGCCTGCACCAGCCGCCGCCACCCCCTGCGGGTGCGCGGCAGCCGCGGTCGGCGCGTCTTCATGCGGTCCCCCCGTGATCGGTTCCGACCAGGAGGACGCGGCTCACGGAGATCCGGTTCGCCTCGACGCTCCGATTCGCCCTCACATCGTGCATCCGTACGAGGTGAAGTCGCGGAAAATACCCGTGACCGTCCGGCAACGGCGGCGCAACGAACCGACGTCAGGATCGTTCCATGACGGCGTCGAACCCTCCCAGCGACGAGCCCACCCTCCACCTCGACAGCGCGGCGCACCTCATGAACAGCATCAGCAGCCGGCTCGCCGACCGGCTCGGGCTCGTGTCGCCGAGCGGACGCCGCCGCCTTGCCCCTGCCCCGCCGGCCCTTGTCCTGGTCGCCCACGGCAGCCGCGACCCGCGCGCGCTGCGGACCGTACGGGCCCTGCGGGACCGGGTGCGCGAGCAGCGCCCCGGCCTCCCCGTCCACCTGGGCCACATCGAGCTGAACGAGCCCCTGCTCCCGGACACCCTGGCCGCACTCGGAGCGTCCCCCGCGATCCTCGTACCGCTGCTCCTCGGCCGGGGCTACCACGTCAAGCGGGACATCCCCGAGATGGCCGCCGCCTCGCCCGCACGCACGCGCGTGGCCGCCCCGCTGGGCCCGCACCCGCTCCTGGTGGACACCTTGCACGCCCGCCTGCTGGAGGCAGGCTGGCCCCCGGCTCAGGACGCCGCCACGCGCCGCACGGGCGCGGTCGTCCTCGCGGCGGCAGGTTCCCGCGACCCCGACTCGGCCACCGACACCCGCCGCACGGCCCGCCTGCTCGCCGACCGTCTCGGCGTCCCCGTGATCCCGGCCTACGCCTCGGCGGCCACCCCGACGGTCGACACCGCGGTGCGGGCACTCGCCGCACGCGGCCGCCACCGGGTGGCGATCGCCTCCTGCTTCACGGCCCCCGGCCGCTTCGCGACACAGTGCGCCCGCCAGGCACTCTGGATCGCCTCGGAGCCCCTGGGCGCCCACGAGGCGATGGCCCGCCTGGTCCTGCACCGCTACGACCGGACACAGGCACTGACGGAGGCGGACCTGGCGTCGGCCTGAGACCAGGGGTGGCGGAAACACCCTCAGAGGCGCGGGACCGTATCGACATGCGGCTCCGCCGCGTGGGCGCGACCGGGCCACAACACACCCGCACCCGCGACTCGACACACCCCGGCAGACGCTCAGGCGCCCGGCACGCCCCGATTGTCACCACCGCACCGTACTGTCGAGCCATGGAAGGCACCGCAGGTACCGGCACCGCACCCCTCTCGGCCTACGATCCGACGTCGGTCGAACGCTGGGCACCCGAACCCGACAAACGACCGGGCCGCACCGCCTTCCAGCGCGACCGCGCCCGCATCCTGCACTCCGCGGCCCTGCGCCGCCTGGCCGGCAAGACCCAGGTGGTCACACCGGGGACCCTCCCCCACTCTCAACTTCGTTCGAGCGGGGGGACCCCCATCCAGGCCTGGGACGCCAGTCCCCGGACCCGCCTGACCCACTCCCTGGAGTGCGCCCAGGTCGGCCGTGAGCTGGGCGCCGCCCTCGGCTGCGACCCCGACCTGGTCGAAGCGGCCTGCCTCTCCCACGACCTCGGCCACCCGCCTTTCGGCCACAACGGCGAACAGGCCCTGAACGAGTTCGCCGACGACTGCGGCGGCTTCGAGGGCAACGCCCAGTCCCTCAGACTGCTCACCCGCATCGAGCCCAAGCGGTTCACCCCCGAGGGCTCCGTCGGCCTCAACCTCACCCGCGCCGCCCTCGACGCCGCCACCAAGTACCCCTGGCCGCGCAGCGCCCATCCCACCGACCCGGCGTCCGTGAAGTTCGGCGTGTACGAGGACGACCGCCCGGTGTTCGACTGGGTCCGCAAGACCGCCCCCGGCTCCCGCACCTGCTTCGAGGCGCAGGTCATGGACTGGGCGGACGACGTGGCCTACTCGGTGCACGACGTCGAGGACGGGCTGCACGCCGGCCACCTCGACCCGAACTGCCTGCACGCCGAACCCGAGCGGCAGGCGGTGTTCGAGGTCGCCGTCGGCCGGTACGTCCCCGCGGGCACCGACCCCGCCGAGCTCGCCGAGGCCCTCGACCGGCTCCAGGACCAGGAGTGGTGGCCGCACGGCTACAACGGCACGGCGGTCGCCCAGGCCCGCCTCAAGGACGCCACCAGCCAGCTCATCGGCCGGTTCTGCCTGGCCGCCGAGGGCGCCACCCGGGCCGCGTACGGCGGCGGCCGGCTCACCCGCTACGGCGCCGAACTCGTCGTGCCCCGCGAGACCCGCATGGAGTGCGCGGTCCTCAAGGCGGTCGCCGACCGGTACGTCATGCAGCGCGCCGAGCAGGAGCGGCTGCGCGCCGACCAGCGGGTGGTCGTGGCCGAGCTGGCCGAGGCGCTCACCGCCCGCGCGCCGGACGGCCTCGACCCCCAGTTCCGGGCCCTGTTCGACGAGGCGCCCGACGACCACGCGCGCAAGCGGGTGATCGTCGACCAGATCGCCTCCCTGACCGACGCCTCCGCCCGCTCGCTGCACGCGAGACTGACGGGGCATATCCAGCGGGTAAGTGCCCCCCCAGTGGCCTGATCGGGGCACTCCCTCTTCCCGCAGCACGCCCAGTGCGGGACGCTCGCATATGGCGGCACCCTTACGAGGAGGCATCAAGTGGTCGACGCGGATCAGACATTCGTCATCGTCGGAGGCGGCCTCGCCGGCGCCAAGGCGGCCGAGACGCTCCGTGCGGAGGGCTTCACCGGCCGGGTGATACTGATCTGTGACGAGCGCGACCACCCGTACGAGCGACCCCCGCTGTCCAAGGGCTATCTGCTCGGCAAGGAGGAGCGGGACAGCGTCTTCGTGCACGAGCCCGCCTGGTACGCGCGCAACGACGTCGAGCTGCACCTCGGCCAGACCGTCGACCGGATCGACCGCGCCGCGAAGACCGTGCGCTTCGGCGACGACGGCACCCTCGTCCACTACGACAAGCTGCTGCTCGCCACCGGCGCGGAACCCCGCCGCCTCGACATCCCCGGCACCGACCTGGCGGGCGTGCACCATCTGCGCCGCCTCGCCCACGCCGAGCGACTCAAGGGCGTACTGGCCGCGCTCGGCCGGGACAACGGGCACCTGGTGATCGCCGGCGCCGGCTGGATCGGCCTGGAGGTCGCGGCGGCGGCCCGCGAGTACGGCGCCGAGGTCACCGTGATCGAGCCCGCGTCGACCCCGCTGCACGGCGTCCTCGGTCCCGAGCTGGGCAACGTCTTCGCGGAGCTGCACCGTGCCCACGGCGTCCGCTTCCGCTTCGGGGTGCGGCTCACCGAGATCGTCGGCCAGGACGGTGTGGTCCTCGCCGCCCGCACCGACGACGGCGAGGAGCACCCCGCCCACGCGGTGCTCGCGGCGATCGGCGCGGCCCCGCGGACCGCCCTCGCCGAGGCCGCGGGTCTTGAACTGGCCGACCGGGCGCACGGGGGCGGGGTCGTGGTGGACGAACGGCTGCGGACGTCCGACCCGGACATCCACGCGGCCGGCGACGTCGCCTCCTTCCCGCACGCCCTGTTCGGCACCCGGCTCCGCGTGGAGCACTGGGCCAACGCCCTGAACGGCGGCCCGGTCGCCGCCCGCGCGATGCTCGGCAAGGACGTCACCTACGACCGCGTGCCCTACTTCTTCACCGACCAGTACGACCTGGGCATGGAGTACAGCGGCTGGGCGCCGCCCGGGTCGTACGACGAGGTGGTCATCCGGGGCGACGCGGGCAAGCGGGAGTTCATCGCGTTCTGGGTCCGGGAAGGCCGGGTCCTGGCCGGAATGAACGTGAACGTGTGGGATGTCACAGAGCCCATCCAGAACCTCATCCGTTCCGGGGCCCGGGTGGACACGGACGCGCTCGCCGACCCCCACGTGCCCCTGGACGGCCTCGGTTCCTGATCTCCGCGGGCGCCGGGACCGTCGCACGAGCCCCGTGCCGCGATTTCCGGGGGGCAGCCCCCGGACCCCCGGCCGGGAGCCGGGCAGCGCGCCGGGGAGTGTCGGTCCGGCCCCGTAGAATCGCATCGTGGCAGGACGGATCAACGACGAGGACGTGAAGGCGGTACGGGACGCGGTCCCGATCGACGCCGTGGTCTCCGAGTACCTCCAGCTGCGCAACGCCGGTGGCGGCAACCTCAAGGGGCTCTGCCCCTTCCACGACGAGAAGTCGCCGTCCTTCCAGGTCAGCCCGAGCAAGGGACTCTTCCACTGCTTCGGCTGCCAGGAGGGCGGCGACACCATCACCTTCGTCATGAAGGTGGACCACCTCTCCTTCTCGGAGGTGGTGGAGCGGCTCGCCGCCCAGGCCGGCATCACCCTGCGCTACGAGGAGGGGGGGTACAACCCCGCCCACCAGCGCGGCGAGCGCATCCGCCTGGTCGAGGCGCACAAGATCGCCGCCCAGTGGTACGCCGAACAGCTCGCCAACGGCGCCGAGGCCGAGACCGGCCGCGTCTTCCTCGCCGAGCGCGGCTTCGACCAGGCCGCCGCCGTCCACTTCGGCGTCGGCTACAGCCCCCAGGGCTGGGACCACCTCACCCGCCATCTGCGCGGCAAGGGCTTCACCGACAAGGAACTGCTCCTCTCCGGCCTCGCCCAGGAGGGTCGCCGCGGCCCCATCGACCGGTTCCGCGGCCGTCTGATGTGGCCCATCCGGGACATCGGCGGCGAGGTCGTCGGCTTCGGCGCCCGCAAGCTGTACGAGGCGGACAACGGCCCGAAGTACCTGAACACGCCCGATACGGCGATCTACAAGAAGTCCCAGGTCCTGTACGGCATCGACCTGGCCAAGCAGCACATCGCCAAGACCAGCCGGGCCGTCGTCGTCGAGGGCTACACCGACGTCATGGCCTGCCACCTGGCCGGGGTCACCACGGCCATCGCCACCTGTGGCACGGCCTTCGGCGGCGACCACATCAAGATCCTCCGCCGGCTCCTCATGGACAACGGCTCCGCCCGGGTGATCTTCACCTTCGACGGCGACGCGGCCGGCCAGAAGGCGGCCCTGCGCGCCTTCGAGGACGACCAGAAGTTCGCCGCCGAGACCTACATCGCCATCGCCCCCGACGGCATGGACCCCTGCGAGCTGCGCCTGGCCAAGGGCGACGAGGCGGTCGCCGACCTGGTCGAACCGCGCACCCCGCTCTTCGAGTTCGCGCTGCGCCAGATCGTCGCCCGCTACGACCTGGACACCCCGGCCGGCCGGGCCGCCGCCCTGGACGAGGCCGCCCCGATCGTCGCCCGCATCAAGAACAGCGGCGCCCAGCACGAGGTCGCCGTCGAGCTGGCCGGGATGCTCGGCATCCTCGACACCCAGTTCGTGGTCAAGCGGGTCGCCCAGCTCGCCCGCTGGGCCCGTGAACGCGGCAAGGGAGGGCCCCAGCAGCAGCCCCGCGGCCCGCAGCAGCAGTGGGAGACCGGGCCCCGCACCGCGGGCCCGTCCGGCCCGGCCCTCACCCTGCGCAACCCCGTCTACGCCGCCGAGCGCGAGCTGCTCAAGCTCGCCCTCCAGCGCCCCGACCTGGTCTCCCCGGCCTTCGACGCGTACGGCGTGGACGAGTTCACCGCGCCGCCCTACGCCGCCGTACGTCAGACCATCGCGGAGGCCGGCGGCGCCGAGTACGGCGTCGAGGACGGGCAGGAGTACCTGGTCCGCGTCCGGGACGCCGCGCCCGACGACACCGCCCGCGCCATGGTCACCGAACTGGCCGTCGAGCCGATCCTGCGCCGCACCGTGGACGAGACGTACGCCGGCACGGTGCTGGTGCAGATCCGCCGCCGCGCCGTGGAGCGCCGCATCCACGACATCCAGTCCCAGCTGACCCGCCTGTCCACCGGCGGCGACCCGGCCCAACTGGCCGCCGTGCAGAACGAGATGTGGGTCCTCCAGCAGTACGACCAGGCCCTGCGCGAACGGGGCGCGTCAGCACTGTGAGGGGCCGCCCCACGAGCCCCGGCGGTCCGCAGTTGCCAGTCGCATAGTCCGGCGAGCCGGGTAACCGCCGAGTCACGGACCGGACGCAAAAAGTCACCGCACGACCCTCGTGGCAGGGATGTGTCTTACCCCACACTGGGGGCGGTGCCCGAGCCCCCGGTGCCTGCCCCAGGAGCGCATGCCGTCGACTCTCCGCTCCCGAAGCACCGCTGCCGCAACCCTCCGAGCAGCGATCATCCTGGAGGTCGCCCCCCGTGCAGACCCAGACCCTCACCCAGACCGACAGCAGCGCCGGCGCCACGGCGGACGGGCCCGGCGCGGAGTCCGGAGTCCTCGTGGCCGTCCCCCCGCAGAGCCGCGCCTTCGGCCACCCCGAGGCGGCCCAGGAGCAGACCGGTGAGCCGGCGGAGCCGCCCGCCGAGGCGCTGACGGAGGAGCCGGAGGAGGCCGCCGAGCCCGCCGAGCCCGCGGGGCCCGCGGTCGCCGGGCGGACCGAGACCGCCGGCCCGTCCGCGGACCTGTTCCGCCAGTACCTGCGCGAGATCGGCCGCATCCCGCTGCTCACCGCCGCCGAGGAGGTCGACCTCGCCCGCAAGGTGGAGGCCGGGCTGTTCGCCGAGGAGAAGCTGAGCAGTACCCCCGACCTGGACAGCCGGCTCGCGCACGACCTGGACCGGCTCGTCGTCATCGGCCGGATGGCCAAGCGCCGGCTGATCGAGGCCAACCTGCGGCTCGTGGTGTCGGTGGCGAAGCGGTACATCGGCCGCGGTCTGACCATGCTCGACCTGGTGCAGGAGGGCAACCTCGGGCTCATCCGGGCCGTGGAGAAGTTCGACTACGCCCGGGGCTACAAGTTCTCCACCTACGCCACCTGGTGGATCCGGCAGGCCATGTCCCGTGCCCTGGCCGACCAGGCCCGCACCATCCGGGTGCCCGTGCACGTGGTGGAACTGATCAACCGGGTCGTCCGCGTCCAGCGCCGCATGCTGCAGGAACGCGGCTACGAGCCCGCCCCCGAAGAGGTCGCCACCCAGCTCGACCTGCCGCCCGAGCGGGTCCGCGAGGTGCTGCGGCTCGCCCAGGAGCCGGTGTCCCTGCACGCCCCGGTCGGCGAGGAGGACGAGGTGGCCCTCGGCGACCTCATCGAGGACGGCGACGCCGCGAGCCCCGTGGAGTCGGCCGCCTTCCTGCTGCTCCGGGAGCATCTGGAGGCCGTGCTCTCCACCCTCGGCGAGCGCGAGCGGAAGGTCGTCCAGCTCCGCTACGGCCTGGCCGACGGCCGCCCACGCACCCTGGAGGAGATAGGGCGCCTGTTCGGCGTGACCCGGGAGCGGATACGGCAGATCGAGTCCAAGACCCTCAACAAGCTCCGGGACCACACGTTCGCGGACCAGTTGCGGGGCTACCTCGACTGACCGGGGCCGCCCGCGGCGTGAGCGGCCCCCGCCACGGATCAGTCCACCTCGGCCACGGCCTGGGCGAACTGCGCCTTGTACAGCCGGGCGTACGCCCCGTCGGCCGCCAACAGCTCCGTGTGCGCGCCCTGTTCGACGATGGAGCCGTTCTCCATCACCAGGATGGTGTCGGCGTCCCGGATCGTCGACAGCCGGTGCGCGATGACGAACGACGTCCGCCCGTGCGCGAGTTTGGCCATCGCCTTCTGGATCAGCACCTCGGTACGGGTGTCCACGGAACTCGTGGCCTCGTCCAGCACCAGGATCACCGGGTCGGACAGGAACGCCCGCGCGATGGTGATGAGCTGCTTCTCACCGGCGCTGACCCCGGAGCCCTCGTCGTCGATCACGGTGTCGTAGCCGTCGGGCAGGGTGCGGATGAACCGGTCGGCGTGGGCCGCCCGGGCCGCCTCCTCGATCTCGCCCCGGGTGACGCCCGCCCGTCGCCCGCCACCACCCTGATCGGGTGCGCTTCGCGCACCCCCTTCCACTCCGGCACCGTAGGCGATGTTCTCCGCGATGGTGCCGCCGAACAGCCAGGTGTCCTGCAGCACCATGCCGATGCCGGACCGCAGTTCGTCCCGGGACATCCGCCGCACGTCCACCCCGTCCAGCGTGATGCGCCCGCCGGAAACGTCGTAGAACCGCATCAGCAGGTTGACCAGTGTGGTCTTGCCCGCACCGGTCGGGCCGACGATCGCCACCGTCTGCCCGGGCTCCACCGTCAGCGACAGATCCTCGATCAGCGGCTTCTCCGGGTCGTACCGGAACGACACGTGCTCCAGGCACACCCGTCCGCGCAGTTCCTCGGGCCGCACGCCCGGCACCGGGTCCGCCTCCTGCTCCTCCGCGTCCAGGAGTTCGAAGACCCGCTCCGCCGAGGCGACACCCGACTGCACCAGGTTCGCCATCGACGCGACCTGAGTCAGCGGCATCGAGAACTGCCGCGAGTACTGGATGAAGGCCTGCACATCACCGATGGACAGCGCGCCCGACGCGACCCTGAGGCCACCGACGACCGCCACCAGCACATAGTTCAGGTTCGACACGAACATCATCAGCGGCTGCATGACGCCGCTGTTGAACTGCGCCCGGAACGCGGCCTCGTACAGCGCGTCGTTCTGCTCGGCGAACTGCTTCGCCGACTCCTCCTGCCGGCCGAACACCTTCACCAGGGTGTGCCCGGTGTACATCTCCTCGACGTGCGCGTTCAGCTTGCCGGTGGTGCGCCACTGCTGCACGAAGTGCGGCTGCGACCGCTTGCCGACCCGGGTGGCGACCACGAACGACAGGGGAACGGTCACCAGCGCGACCAGCGCCAGCAGCCAGGAGACGTAGAACATCATCACCAGCACGCCGATGATGGTCAGCACCGCGTTGATGAGCTGACCCATCGACTGCTGCAGCGTCTGCCCGATGTTGTCGATGTCGTTGGTGGCCCGGGAGAGCACCTCACCGCGCCGGCGCTTGTCGAAGTACGACAGCGGCAGCCGCGACAGCTTCGTCTGCACGGACTCGCGCAGCCGGTACATGGTGCGGTTGACGGCCCGGTTGACCAGCCGGGTGGCGACCGCCATCAGCAGACCGGCGACCAGGAAGGTGCCGAGCGCGAGCAGCAGCACGTGCCCGACGGCACCGAAGTCGATGCCCTGGCCGGGGGTGAAGTCGGTGCCCTTGAGCATGTCCGCGATCCGGCCCTGGCCGCGCTCGCGCATCGACTGGAGCACCTGCTCCTTGGTGGCCCCGGCCGGCATCCGCCGGCCGACGATGCCGGCGAAGACCAGGTCGGTGGCCCTGCCGAGGATCTTCGGGCCGAGCACGCTGAGGGTCACACTGACGACCACGCACAGCAGCAGGGCGCAGATGGTGACCCGTTCGGGCCTGAACTGGGCGACGAGCCGCTTGCCCGAGCCCTTGAAGTCCATCGAGCGCTGGTCGGGTGGGCCGCCCCCGGCCATCATGCGTCCCATGGGCCCGGCCATCAGGCGGCCTCCGCTTCCGTCAGCTGGGAGAGCACGATCTCCCGGTAGGTCTCGTTGGTCGCCATCAGCTCGTGGTGCCGGCCGGTGCCGACCACCCGTCCCTCGTCCAGCACGATGATCCGGTCCGCGTCCCGGATGGTGGCCACCCGCTGGGCGACGATCACGACGGTCGCCTCGGCGGTCTCGCGGCCGAGCGCGGAGCGCAGTGCCGCGTCGGTGGCGTAGTCCAGCGCGGAGAAGGAGTCGTCGAAGAGGTAGATCTCCGGGCGCTGCACCAGCGTGCGGGCGATGGCGAGCCGCTGCCGCTGACCGCCCGAGACGTTGGTGCCGCCCTGCGCGATCGGCGCGTCGAGCCCGCCCTCCAGCTCGGTGACGAAGTCCTTGGCCTGCGCCACCTCCAGCGCCTGCCACAGCTCCTCGTCGGTGGCCTCCGGATTGCCGTAGCGCAGGTTGGTCGCGACCGTCCCGGCGAACAGGTACGGCTTCTGCGGCACGAGCCCGACGGTCCCGGCGAGCAGCTCGGGGTCGACGTCGCGGACGTCCACGCCGTCCACGAGCACCTCGCCCTCGGTGGCGTCGAACAGCCGCGGGACCAGGCCGAGCAGCGTCGACTTCCCGCTGCCGGTCGAGCCGATCACGGCGGTCGTCTCGCCCGGCCGGGCCACCACGTCGATGGACTTCAGCACCGGCTCCTCGGCACCCGGATAGCGGAAGCCCGCGCCCCGGATCTCCAGATGCCCGTGCCGGCGCAGCTCGGTCACCGCGGCGACCGGCGGCACCACGCTCGAGTCGGTCCCCAGGACCTCCTGGACGCGCTCGGCGCACACCTCGGCGCGCGGCACCATCATGAACATGAAGGTGGCCATCATCACGGACATGACGATCTGCATCAGATAGGCGAGGAACGCGGTCAGGTCGCCGATCGCCATCCCGCCGCTGTCGATGCGGTGGGCGCCGAACCAGACCACAGCGATGGACGACACGTTCACCACCGTCATGACGATCGGGAACATGAGGGCGAGCATCCGGCCGGTGGCCAGCTGCATCTCGGTCAGGTCGCCGTTCGCCTTCCCGAACCGGCCCTGCTCGTACTCGTCCCGGACGAAGGCGCGGATCACCCGGTTGCCGGTGATCTGCTCGCGCAGCACCCGGTTCACCGTGTCCAGGCGCGTCTGCATGGACCGGAACAGCGGCCGCAGCCGGCGCACGATCAGCGTCACGGAGATGCCGAGCACCGGCACGACGGCGACGAGCACCCCGGACAGCGGCACGTCGAGACCGAGCGCCAGCACGATTCCGCCGACACACATGATGGGCGCCGACACCATCAGGGTGAACGACATCAGGACCAGCATCTGGACCTGCTGCACGTCGTTCGTCGTTCGGGTGATGAGCGAGGGCGCGCCGAAGTGGCCGACCTCACGGGCGGAGAACGACTGGACCCGGTCGAAGACCGCGCCGCGCACGTCCCGGCCGAGCGCGGAAGCGGTCCGGGCACCGAAGTACACGGCGCCGATGTTGCACACGACCTGCGCCAGCGAGATGCCGATCATCAGGGCACCGGAGGACAGGATGTAGTCCGTGTCACCCTTCACGACACCGTTGTCGATGATGTCGGCGTTGAGCGTGGGCAGGTAGAGGGTGGCGCAGGTCTGCAGGAACTGCAGCAGCACCAGGAGCACTATGGGTTTTTTATAGGGTCTGAGATAGGTACGCAGAAGTCGTATGAGCACGCTACGTCTCTCGGAGTCGGCGACAGGGGCTGGTCGATGTGCCCTTCGCCCCTATCGTCGGACACTCCACCCGTGTTACCTCAACCGATTAAGCCATCGGCGTGCCCCGTGCCCCGGAGGTTCGGGCGGTCACGGGCGAAACGCTCCGGGGTGGGTCTGCTCCCGCACCGACACGAACTGCTGCCGCACCGCCTGCCCCACGGCCAGTTCCTTGCCCGGCTCCAGCACCTGCGCGGCCGCGCCGTGCCAGGCCGGCGGGGTGCGCGGGTCGAGCGCCCCCTGCGACACGCCGAGCGCCCAGGCGGCCTGCCGGGCCGCGCCGATCGCCGCGTAGTCCGCGGGCTGCGGTACGACGACCTGCGCGCCGAACAGCGACGGCGCCGCGGCCTGTACGGCGGGCAGCTCCGCGGCCGCGCCGAGCAGGAAGACCCGCCGCACCTCGACGCCCCGCCCGCGCAGCACGTCCAGCGCGTCGGCGAGTCCGCACAGCATGCCCTCGAACGAGGCCCGCGCCAGATGCTCGGCCTTCATCGACTCGCGCCGCAGTCCGGCCAGCGTGCCCGCGGTGTGCGGAAGCAGCGGTGTCCGTTCACCCTCCAGATACGGCAGCAGCACCAGCCCGTGCGCCCCCGGCGTCGACTTCATCGCCAGGTCGGACAAGCTCTCCAGATCGGGCAGACCGAGCAGTTCGGCGGTGCCGCGCAGGGTGCGCACGGCGTTCAGGGTGGTCACGACCGGCAGATGCATGCCGGTCGCGTCGGCCAGGGAGGTGATCATCCCGGACTGGTCGGCGAGCGCCTCCGGGTGCACTGCCATCACGGAACCGGACGCCCCCAGGGAGACGACCGCGTCCCCGAGCCCGATCCCGAGCCCGAAGGCCGCGGCCATGGTCTCCCCGGTCCCGGCGGAGATCAGCAGCCCCTCCGGGGTGGTGCCGGCCGCGTCCGACGGGCCGATCACCTCGGGCAGCATCACCTGGTGGCCCAGTGCCAGCTCGACCAGGTCGGGGCGGTAGCCGCCGGTGGCCGCGGACCAGTACCCGGTGCCGGAGGCCCCGCCGCGGTCGGTGGTCCGCCGCACCGGCCGCCCGAGAAGCTGCCAGACCAGCCAGTCGTGGGCCTGCAGCAGCACGGCGGTGCGCTGCGCGTTCTCGGGTTCGTTCTTGGCGAGCCAGCGCAGCTTGGTCACCGGCTGCGCGGCCTGCGGTACGGACCCCACGGCCAGGGCCCAGGCCTCCCGGCCGCCCAGCGCGTCGACCAGGTCGGCCGCCGCGACCTGCGCCCGCTTGTCCGCGCCGACCAGCGCCGGACGCACGGTGTTGCCCTGGGCGTCCAGCGGGACCAGTGCGTTCTGCTGGGTCGAGACCCCGATGGCCTGCACACCCTCCAGCAGCCCGCCACCCGCGGCCTCGCCCAGGGACAGCAGCCAGGCCTGCGGGTCCACGTCACTCGGGCGCCCGCCGCCGTCCGGCGTTTCGACCGGATGCGGGGCATACCCCTGCCTCAGCACGGCTCCGGTGTCCGTGTCGCAGACCACGATGCGCGTGAAATCGGGTGAGCTGTCCAAGCCGGCGACTATCCCCATGGCGAAAATTCTGCCGCATCGCGGCGCTTGCTTCGGCCCTGGGAGCGGTGGTGCCGCAAGAGCGTTACGTGTTGCTCGTGCCCCAGTCGTCCTCTGGAGTGCCGTTCACGTTGCGTTCGCGCAGGGAGCGCACGCGCTGGGCGACCGCTGCGGGGACCCGGTCGCCCACCTTGTCGCTGACCGTGTGGAACGCCTTGCCCGCGTACTGGCGGCCCTGCTGGGCGGCCGTCTCCGCGGTGTTCCGCACGGCCGGGTTCTCCGCGAGCCGGCGAGCCGATTTCTTCAGCTGCTCGTAGCGCTCGCGTCCGGCCCTCGTGCCCAGCACGTAACCGAGGGCCACTCCGGCGAGGAACGTAAGCCGGTAGCGCATGGCTGCCACCCTTCCCTTTGTCTGAGGTCTCTGGTGCGGCGTCGGCGCCGGGGAGAACCGATTGGCGGAGCACCCCCCTGCTTGCGCTAATGTATGTGTCGCAGCGAGCGCCCGCCCCCTGGCGAATACCCAGGTAGGTGCGTTCGATGCAACGAAGCGATCCTCCGTAGCTCAATTGGCAGAGCAGCCGGCTGTTAACCGGCAGGTTACTGGTTCGAGTCCAGTCGGGGGAGCTTCGATCCTCCGTAGCTCAATTGGCAGAGCAGCCGGCTGTTAACCGGCAGGTTACTGGTTCGAGTCCAGTCGGGGGAGCGCGTTGAACGAGGACCCTCCGGGGTCCTTTTTCATGCCCCTGGGAACCGCCGCCGACCTGGGGAAGTCCTCAAGGTCAGGAAGCAGCGCGGAAGCCGACCATCCGAAGCAGGAGATCGTATGAGCGGCTATGCTGCGGCAGACGGCGCGCACACATGTACGCGACACGCCGCTATGGGGCGGTAGCTCAGCCGGTTAGAGCAGCGGACTCATAATCCGTCGGCCGTGGGTTCGAGTCCCACCCGCCCCACTCAGTACTACTCCCGCAGAAACGTCTCATCATCCGGCGCCCCGCCGAGGACGCCGATGATCACGGCCAACGAGCCGCCGGCCGTCCGACCGTCGGCAGCCCGACGGATCGTTCGGGTTCGTCAAGCAGCTCGGACAACCACCCTCGAACGGTCATGACTTGCCGTGATTTTGGCTTGGACATGCCCTGCGCTGGGCACGCACCTCCTACCGGGAGCCGCCGCGGGGGCGCCGCCGGCAGGAGGAGGGCGTCATGGACCGTCGTATCCGGGTACGTGTCATTCGTCGGCCCGCCGCCCCGCGCGAGCAGGAGATCGACCGCAGGACGCCCTCCGGGCGCGTCCTCCCGTACTGACCGCCGCGCCCGCCGTCACCGGTCGTCGTGGGCCGGCGGCACATGGCGGGCCACCGCCGCGCGCAGTGCGGCACGCAGGGCCTCGGGCGGCGCGGGGCCGTCGGGCGCCGTGCTCGCGGAGAGCGCGCCGGCCACCTCGCGCAGCTTGGTGTTGGTGCGCTGGGAGGCCTCCCGCAGGATGTGCCAGGCCTGTTCGGGGGTGCAGGAGTGAGCGGCCATCAGGATGCCGCGCGCCTGGTCGATCACCGGGCGGGAGTCGATCGCGTGCCGCAACTGCGCTATCTCCGCCCGCAGCAGCCGCAGTTGCTCGGCCCGCTCACGGGCCATCACGGAGGCACCGCGGGCGGGCGAGCCGGCGAACGGCGTGGCCGGCAGCGGGTCGGTGTCGTCAAGGCCCGCCAGTTCCAGCACCCGGCGCGGCTGGTCCTGCCAGCCCGTGAGCGCGACCGGCACGCCGCGCCGGCGCCCGTACTCGCCCAGCACGTCCAGGAACCGCAGGCCCGAGGTGTCCATGAAGGACACGTCACTCATGTCCACTTCGACCCGGCCGACGTCCGCGGGGAGGGCGGCCAGGGCTCTCGCCATCGTGTCCGCGCAGCCGAGGACCAGCTCCCCGCGCGCCTTGAGCAAAGCCCGGTCACGTACCGTCCGACCCTCGACGACCAGTGCGTCCAGCCGTCCGGTGTGCGAGTCTCGTGCCGCTGAGGTCATGTCTCCGCCCTGCCTCGGTCCTCGTGGCTCGCATCTCGCCTGCCCTCGCCTCCCGGCGCCTACACCCCCGCGCGGCGACACCGGGGCGCATACTGGGGCCCGTGTTTCCAGAGCCGCAGGGAGGTGTCGTGAGCGTGCCGGAGCCGGACTGGTCCCCGACGGCCGCCACCGCACCGCCGGCCGCGGTGCGCTGCCCGGACGTGCCGCCGTCATGACCACGGCCCGCGAACCCTTCACGCACCCCGCCCTCTTCTACGCGGACACCGAGCAGTACCTCGCCGGCACCGTGCCGTTCGTGCGCGCCGGCCTGGCCGCCGGTGAGCCGGTCGCGGTCGCCGTGCCAGGGGAGAACCTGCGGCTGATCCGGGACGCGCTGGGCGCCGACGCCGACGCCGTGCGCTGCCTGGACATGCGGGAGGCCGGACGCAACCCCGGCCGGATCATCCCCGGCGTGCTGCACGCCTTCGCCGACGGCGGGGCGCCCGGCCGGCGCGTGCGCATCGTCGGGGAGCCGGTGTGGGCGGGCCGCAGCGCCGCCGAGTACCCCGCCTGCGCCCAGCACGAGGCGCTCATCAACGCGGCGTTCGGGGGTCGCGAGGTCACCATCCTGTGCCCCTACGACACCGCACGCCTGGACGAGCGGGCGCTCGCCGACGCCCACGCCACCCACCCCGTCGTCATTCCGCCCGGCGCCACGGAGCCTCGTCCCAGCGAGGCCTACGACCCCGAGGGCGTCGTCGCCCGCTACAACCGGCCGCTGTCGCTCACCCCGGTCACCGGGCCCGACGTCCTCACCCTCACCTACGGCAGCGGCTCCCTCTCCAGGGCCCGGCACCTCGTCACCGAGCACGGCCGCCGGCTCGGCCTGACCGGCCTGCGGCTCGAGGACCTGTCCCTGATCACCGCCGAGCTGACCACCAACAGCGTGGTCCACGGCGGCGGCACGGGCGCGCTCACGGCGTGGGCCGAGGGCGGCCACATGCTGCTGGAGGTCCGGGACCGGGGCAGCCTGACCGACCCGCTGGCCGGCCGACGTCCCGCCGCCCGCGACCGGCGCGGCGGCCGCGGACTGCTCCTGGTCAACCTGCTGTCCGACCTGGTCCGGACGCACACGGCGGAGTCCGGTACGACGATCCGCAGCTACCTGTCCCGGTAGGGAACCCGCGCGTCCGTCCCGTCAGAATGCCGGCTCGCACGTCCTGGCGGGCCCTGCTCGTCCGTCCCGTCGGGCCACCCGCTCAGGCGGCGCGCGGGTTCAGGACGAGGGGTTCGACGGTGCCCTCCAGCATGGCGCCGAGGCCCTGGACCGCGCACAGCTCCGGCCGTTCCGCGATGTGCACCGGAATGCCGGTCGCCTGACGCAGCATCTGGTCCAGGCCGGGCAGCAGGGCGGAGCCGCCCACCATCACGAGCCCGCAGTCGGCGAGGTCGGCCACCAGGTCGGGCGGGCACTCGCGCAGCACCTTGCCGATGCCGTCCAGGACCGAGGTCAGCTGGGGCTGGATGGCGTTGCGGACGGCCGCCGTCTTGACCCGCACACTGCGGGCGAGTCCGGTGACCACGTCCCGCCCGTGGATCTCCGTCAGAGCCGGCCCGTCCAGGGCGAGCCCGGCGCCGGCCAGGGCGAGCTGCAGCGGCCGTACCGCCTGGCTGGGCAGCAGCAACCGGTGCTCGAGCCGCAGGTGCTGCACGATCGCGTTGTCGACGGCCTCCCCGCCGACCGGGATCCGTTCGGCGGTGACGAGCGAGCCGAGGGCGAGCACGGCGACCTGCGTGGTCGCCGCCCCGCACACCATGATCATGGTCGCCTCGGGCTGCTCCACCGGCAGCCCGCACCCCACCGCGGCGGCGATCAGCGTGTCCACCAGCTCGACCCGGCGCGCCCCCAGCCCGACCAGTGTCTCGATCGTCGCCCGCTGGGCGAGCGGGTCCGCGTCGTGCGGGGTGCAGGCCGCCGCCCGCAGCCGGGGCTTGCGGCGCAGGGCACGGCGCACCTTGTCGCCGAGCAGTTGGCGCAGCATGCGCTGCGCCATCTCGATGTCGACCACCGTGCCGCCGGAGACGGGCCGCACGACCTTGATGTAGCCCGGCGTCCGCCCCGTCATCTTCTCCGCGAAATCGCCCACCGCGATCAGCGCGCCCGTCCGGGTGTTCACGGCCGCGACCGAGGGCTGATCGACGACGATACCGGCACCCTTCACATACACCCGGGTACGGGCCGCGCCCAGGTCGACGGCGAAGTGACAGCGACGCAACTGCTCCAGGCTGACGGTCACGACGGATCCTCCCGAGTGCGCAGGGCCGTGGAGGCCGGGACGGTGGCTTCCTCCACATCCTCCGGGGGACGCCGACGGCGCGCCTGCGGGAGGGGGCCGGGCGGGGTGCCGCTGAACGGGGGGTCGGGCGCCGGACGCGGTTCAGAGGGTCCGCGCGGCGCGCAGGAGGGGGAGGAGTTCCACCGACACCAGGAGAGAGGGCGCGAATACGTCCAGCGGCACGGAGTCGACGTACACGAATGTGATGCCCGCGGCCCCCGCGGCCTCCCGCTCGAAGTCGCTGGATCCGATCATCAGGCAGTCGCGCGGGTCGGCGCCGAGCTGCCGGGCGGCCTCCAGCGGCAACCGAGGGTCGGGCATGAGCGCACTGTCCGGCCCGTGGCGCCCGTGCACACCCCCGGGCAGGCAGTCCATGAGGCCGCGGCGGCGCAGGTACGTCACCGCCGCGTTCGTGTCGCAGTCGGTCACGACCGCGAGCGGCATGCCCTTGGCGGCCAGGGTGCGTACCAGCAGGTCGGCGTCCGGGACGGGTGTCGCCCGGTGCGCGGCCGTCCGCTCCCGGGCCGCCAGCTCTCCCTCCATCGACGCGCTCACCGAACCCGGCATGGCCGGGCGGAGCAGATCGAGCGGATCCTCGAACCGGCCGGCCGATCCCGGCAGATACCGGTGCACGAGGTCGCCCGGGTCCGTGCCGAGCCGGGTCAGCGTGCCGTCGAAACCGAGGATGACGGCCCGGGCCGCGCGCAGCGCTCCTGCCAGCCGCCGCTCGCCCGGCGTCGGCGACGGGGCAGCGCGTGGCGCGGCCACCGGCGTCAGGGCGACCGACCAGCGGGCCGTGTACCCGGCCGGTGCCAGGCGGCCGAGCCGTTCGTCGAGCGCGGCCTGGGCCTGGCGCGCGTAGCCGGCCGGGTAGGCGAGCGAGATGTCGCGCAGGCACTCGCGCAGGTGCCCGGCGATGAGTTCGGTGGCGTTCCGCTCCGCGCCGGACCGGACGGCCGCGACCGGGTCGGTGATCCGCCAGACCACCTCTCCCACCGCCTCGAACACCCGGGCCCCGTCGGTGGGCGGCCCGGGCTCCCGCACCGGCGTGCGGCGCTCGGTGAGATCCACCTCGTAGTAGAACGCGGCTCCGTCACGCCGGTCGAGGGTGAGCCCGGGGCCGAGCGCGGCGTACACCACGCTCCGGGTGCGGCCCGTGGGTTCGGGCAACGGCAGCCGCAGGGGCAGCGGGAACGGGCCGTGGACCGGGCCGACCGTCCCGGGCCGCGGGGTGTGGGCGAGGACGTACCAGCCGTCGCCGGCGCCCCCCGGCGTCAGGGCCTGCGGGGCGGGACCGTCGTACCCGCTCGCCAGCAGCTCCCGGTACAGCGAGGGGGAGAGGACGGCGACGCCCTGCGCCCCGTTCGCCATGAGGACGTCGTCGGCGAGGCCCTTCGGGGGCGGCCAGGCCCCCTCCTCGTCGTCGCCGTTCAGGAACATCACCCGCCAGCGTGAGCCGCCGGTCTCCGCGACCCGGTCCGCGAACTCCCGCAGTGTGACGGTGAGCAGGGGAAGCACCGGCGCCCCGGAGCCCAGCAGCACGGCGTACCCGCCGTCCAGGGCGCGCATCTCGTAACGGCCCGGATCGAGCCGGCCGGCCATCAGCAGCCGGGTGACCGCCCGGCCCAGCGCCGCCAGGTCGTCCGGGCCGCGGGGCCCGTCGGCGTACTCGAAGAGGGCCGCCACCCGGAACGGCGCCGACGCGGCGGTGGCCGGCTCCTCGGCGAACAGGCTCTCCGGCACCTCGTTCTGCGGCAGCGGCGCCTCCCGCGGCGAGTCGTCCGGATCGTAGAGCACGGAGGGCAGGTCGTCCTCGGTGGGGAACGGGCCCTCCTCCGCGAGGTCGTTCGGGTAGGGGTCGGTCGTCGCCGGGTCGGTCGCCGCCGGGCGCGGGCCGCCCGGATCCCTGGAGTCGGCGTGGTCACGGCGCAGCTCGTGGCCGAGGGCCAGCAGCTCGGGGTTGGCGCCCCCGGTCAGCTCGTACTCCTGGAACACCTCCAGCGCCTCTTCGAGACGGCCCAGCTCGCGCAGCGCGATCAGCAGCAGACGGCGGTAGTCCTCACGGGCGGGGTGGGAGTGCAGGAGGGCGGTGAGGTCCCTGGCGGCGCGGTCGTACTCGCCCAGCTCCAGGTCCAGTTCGGCACGCTTGCGACAGAGCGTGTGCCGGAGCTGGACCAGGCGGGGGCGGGCGGCGCGGGCCGCGGGGCCGGGGACGCCGGCGAGGGGCTCCGCGCCGTACCAGAGCGACAGCGCCGTCTCCAGGTGATCGCGGGCCCGGACCGGCTCACCCTGGGCGGCCAGCGCCTCGGCCGTGCTCTGCAGCTCCGCCCACTCCTTCACGTCCACGGAGTCCGAGCTGGTGTGCAGGGCGTAGCCGTCGGGGAGCTTCGCCAGCGCGCCGGGGCCCACGGCGGCGGCCACCTGGGCGGCGACGCGGTCCGGGTCCACCACACCGTTCGGCGGTTCGCCCGGTGCCCACAGCCCGGCCCGCAGTTCCTCGCGGGTCACCGCACGGCCGTTCCTCAGCAGCAGCATGGCCAGCATCGCCCGGCCGGTGGCGCCGAGCGGCTGTTCCGCGCCCGCGCGTTCGACCGCCACCGGGCCGAGAAGGCGGTAGCGCCGCCGGACGTACGACTTCCGGGCCGTCGTCTGCATTTCCGCGCTGTCGAGCAGCGGGATGCCCGCCCTTTGCCGGGTGTCCGAGAATGACATCAGCGCGGTGAGGGCGAGCGCGTAATGATGTCGCACCGGCTCTGGGAGGTGGCGCATCTCGGCGGCGGTGAAGGGCGGCGTCACGCGGGTGGTGCCGGCGGCGAGGAGCAGCATCAGCTCGCCCAGCGCGCGCAGGTCGACGCCCCTTCCCAGGGGTCCGGAGGACCGGCCGGGTTCAAAGAGGCTGAGCTTGGCCTGTCCGTCGGGCAGCACCACCACCCGGGACATGCCGAGACCACCGTGCGTGATGCCGGCCCCGTGAACGGCCCGCAGCCCGCGCGCCAGTTGCGATCCGACCGACACGGCCAGGGGCGCCGGGAGCCGGTAACCATTCGGTGCCGCAAGGGCGTTCAACGGTATTCCGTCCAGATACTCCATCACGACGTACGGGCTGTCGTCGACGATGCCGGCGTCGTGGACGGTCACCACATTCGGATGCCGGAGCCCCTTCAGGCGTTCCGCGGCCCTCAGGAACGCCCTTTGCCACTCCGGATCCGCGAACGCGCCGTGCAGCCGCAGCGCCACATTCCGGTTCGCCTCGCGGTCCTCGGCCAGCCAGACCGTCCCGGTCGGCGACAACCGCCGCAACAGCCGGTACCGTCTCGCCGGCGCCGGCGGCAGCACCTCGCCGCCGCCCAGCCGCCGCACACTGTGCGGCCGTACCGTCGCGAACGCCGCCCCGTCCGCCGGGGCCGACTGCGCGCCGCCGGCCGCCGGGGTCACCGCCCGGAACTCACCGGGTGCCGAACCGGCCCGCTCCTCGATCAGGGCGCCGACCCTGGCGAGCAGTTCGGCCGTACCGGCGCGGGACGAGCGCGGGAGGGAGCGCAGCAGCAGGTCACGGACGCCGGGCCGGAAGGCGTACGAGCCCGGCGGGCCCGGGGCGGCGGCGAGCAGCCCGCTGAGGATCACCTCGGCCAGGTGCTGCGGACGCGGATCGGGCTCGACCGCGCGCTGGACCAGACGCATGACCGGCAGGTCGGGGCGGCCGAGGGCCAGATGCCCGGCCAGGCGGAAAGCCTCCCGGGACGAGGCCGCGCGAAAACGCAGAACCAGCTCCTCGGGAGACAGCCGGGCGAGGTCGGTGCGGTCCGCCGGGTCCAGCGGGCGGCCCACCAGCGCGGCCGAGCCGGGGAACGGGCTGCCGCCCGGCGAGGCCACCAGCCCCGCCCAGCTCGCCAGCCAGCCGGGGTCCGGCTCCAGCACCGGCAGCGGGACGGACCCGTGTTCGGCGTACGGCGCCGGGTCCGCGTCGTACGGTGTGAAGGTCAGCGTCGCCGCGGGCGCGGCCGGGCCCGGGGCCGTCAGCAGCCCGGGCTCGGCGGGCAGGGCGGTGTCGCGCCACAGGTGCTCGGGCAGGGGCTGGACGACGGCCACGGGCAGCCGGTGCGACCAGCGGCGCAGCGTCGCCCCCCAGCGGGCCCCGGCCGGGCCCGGCCGCCACTGCGGGCCCATGCAGTCGCTGATGACCAGGGTGACCGTACGGCCGTCGGCGGGGGCGTACGCGCCGTGCACCGTGCCGTCGGGCTCCAGCCGGGCCGGGGTCACCGTGCGGAACACGCCCGACTGGGCCAGCGCGGTGTGCAGTTCGTGGACCAGGGGCCGCCAGACCGGCATGGTGGGCCCGGTGTCGTACACCAGGTTCAGGCGCAGCCGGCGCTCGCGGGCGGGCCGCAGCACCGGCAGCCACCATTCGGGGGCCGCGCCGAGACGGGCGATGCGGTCGGCCGTCGCCCGCTCGTCCAGCCGGTGACCGGTCGGGGCGTCGGTGCGGAGCTTGAGCGGACGCAGGGCGCGCTGGAGCCCGAGGGGGTGACGGAGCATCGGGGGCGCGGGCGCCCGGAGGGCGGTGTTGGGTCGGCCGGTTCCCGTGCCACGGGCGGGCAGGTGGAGCGGGACGCGGGGCTGTTGGGGGCGCGCCGGCGGTGTCGCGGGCACGGGGGGCGGTGCCGGGTGGTCGTGGGCCGGGGGGTCGGGCTGGGGCGGCCGGGGCGGTTCCTTCCGCGGTACGTCGCCGGCGTCCCGCGCCGGCCGCGTGGCCGGGTCCGAGGGCTCCTGCGCCTCGGGCTGCAGTTGCCGTGCCAGCCACAGCACTTCCGCGAGCTCCACAGGGGTGGGGCGGGCTCCGCCCGCCGCCTCGGCCAGGACGTCGGCCAGGCGGGCGAGCGGGTCCATGGGACCGCGGGCGTCAGAAGCCATCGGGTCGGTGGGCCTCACCGAGGTAGGGCATGAGCTGCCCCGCCAGCTCGTCCAGGGAATCGGCGGGCAGGTCGGAGGAGCGGGCCAGGTAGATGGCGTTCAGGAGCTGGTCGGTGGCCAGGTCGCCACCGTTCACCCGGGACAGGAACCGGCTGATCAGGGTCTGGGCGTAGGCGTCGGGCTCGCCGTCGAAGTGGGCGCGGACGATGTCGGCGAGGTGGGCGTCGTCGGGCTGGCGCAGCCGCAGGGTGACACAGCGGCGCAGGAAGGCGGGCGGGAACTCGCGCTCGCCGTTGCTGGTCAGCACGACGAACGGGAAGGCGCGGCAGCGCACCCGGCCGCGCTCGACCGGGACGCGCTCATGGGTGCCGTCGATCATCACCTCGGCCCGCGGGTTCCCCACGTCGTGCGAGCGGAGCAGTTCGGGGATCTCGTACTGGCCCTCCTCCAGCACGTTCAGCAGATCGTTGGGCAGGTCCAGGTCGCTCTTGTCGATCTCGTCGATGAGCAGGGCGCGGGGCCTGGCGTACGGCAGGAGGGCGGTGCCGAGGGGGCCGAGGCGCAGATGGTCCTCGATGCCTTCGGCGTGGTCCGGTGCGCCGGGCGCGGGCCGGGCGGCCGCCTGGCGGGCCGCGTACAGGCGGGACAGCGGGTCGTACTGGTAGAGGCCGTCGTGCAGGGTGCTGCGGCTGGTGATGTTCCAGCGCAGCACCGGGCCGAGCTTCAGCTCCCGGGCCACCGCGTAGGCCAGGGAGGACTTGCCGGTGCCGGGCGGGCCGGTGACCAGCAGGGGGCGGCGCAGGTAGAGGGCCGCGTTGACCAGTTGCACCGCCTGCGGGGTGGCCCGGTAGGTCTCGGCGCGGTGCCTGCGGTCGGGCGAGGTGGCCGTGGTGTCGGCGCCGTCGGCGGGTGTGGCCAGCGCCGGGCCGCCGTCGAAGGCCCGCCAGGGTGGCGGGTCGGGCAGCAGGGCGATGCCGTCGTGGGGCTCCTTCGTGCCGGTGTACACGGGCCACAGGGGCATGGGGCGCGGTCCTTCTTCTCTGCGGGTCAGGCGACGGGCGAGTGCAGGCTGGCGGTCGGGCCGGGGAAGCAGCGGGGGTCGTCCCACAGGAGCTGGATGTCCCGCGCCCAGTGCCGTTCGGGTTCGTCGTCCGCCAGTGCGTCCTCCCGCAAGGTCTGTATGTGACCGGGTAGTTCCGCCGGTGGAACGCCCTCGAGGCTCGTGATGAGGGCGTCGAGGAACGCGCTGCCGGCGCAGGGGGCGCGGTGCCCGGCGCCGTCGGGGCAGCCCGAGCGCGACCACAGCAGGATGGGTACGGGCATGTTCAGGCCCACCTCGAAGTACTCGGGCACGGCGCTGGGCGGCCCGGCGAAGACCGCCAGGTCCGCGCCGGTTTCGCGCAGGCGCTTGCGCAGGCCGAACGGGTGTTCCCGGGTGCCGCAGTCCACGCGGTGCACGGCCGTGGCGGAGCCCGCCGACAGCCGCTGCCACTTCTTGCCGAGCCGGTGCCGCAGCCGGTTGCTCCGGTGGCGGGCGCCCTCGGTGACGACCACGGGGTGGGCGCAGCCCAGCGGGGTCGGGTCGTCCGCGCTGCACGCCCAGTGCGCCACCGGCAGGTCGAGCCAGTCGCGGGGCAACACGAATGTGAGCAACTCCTCGGCGTCCGGCGCGAGATGGGTGAAGGCCTCGTCGATGCCCCGTTGCACGTACCGCTGCACCTCGGCGCGCGTCAGCCGGACCGTTCCGACGGGCCGGCGCCGCCCCTCCCGGTACGCCGACACCGCGACCGTGACCTGGTCCTGGCCCGCGCCGCTGCGGTCGATCTCGACGAGGATCGGCGCCCACCCGGCCTGGTCCGGGTCCGGCCCGGCGGGTGCGGTGGGCGCGACGGGCCCGTCCAGCAGCTCCGTGAGCCGGTCGGCGAACCTGGTCAGCGCCTCGGCCGGCTCCGGGACCTCCCACTGCACATAGCCGACCGCCGCGGGCAGTGAGGGAAAGCCGCCCGGCGGGGGCTCCGGGCCGAAGTCGCCCACGGCGTCCACGAAAAGCTGGTCCGGCCTGCACTCCAGTCCCTCCGCCTCGGCCCGCCGCACCAGCGCGTACAGCCGCCGCACCGGGTCCGGGCCGTCGGCGAGGGCCGGGACCAGCTCGCCCAGTGCGGGCCAGTAGCGGGCCATCACCTCGGTGGGCAGCATGCGCGCGACCCGGACGTCCGGCTCGGCGGCCATCTGGGCGACCATGCCGACCACCCGGCCGTCCTTCAGGGTCACCGCGGCCCCGCTGAACCCGTGCCGCAGCGGCTGCCCGTGCCCGGTGACGGCCTCCAACTGCACCCATTCGTCCGCGATCCGCTGGGCGGACACGGCCCGGTACTCCGCGATCTGGCCGTCACCGTCATAGCCCTCCGGGAAGCCGTACGCCTCCAACGACGGCGCCGGCAAGCCTTGTTCGGCGCCCGGTGGGGCGAAGCCGGCCGGGCTCAGCGGGACCCGGTCGGCCAGTTCGAGCACGGCGAGGTCGCCGGGGTCGGTGTCACCGCCCGCCCAGCCGCCGTGCACGGCCACGGTCGCCGGTACGCCCGCGAGGTCGCGGCGGCCGGGGAACGACACGGTGAGCCCGGCGGAGCCGCCCGCCACGACATGAGCGCAGGTCAGCACCGTGTTCGGGGCCACCAGGAAGCCCGCGCCGAGCACCGAGCCCCCGCACTCGATCCGGGCGTGCCAGGCGTGCCCTCTCATGAGCGGGAAGCGGGCTCCGGAACTACGGCGGCGGTGGAGGGTGTCTCCGGGGCCGCCGGGTCCGAGTTCCATCCGAGCCGGACCACCAACTGCCCCTCCGCGGCGCCCTTGGCGATGATCGCCCCGGCCTCCGCGGTCAGCTTCACGCCGAACTCCAGCTCGACGGAGTCGGGGCGCAGGGAGCCGTCACGGAAGACGCGCAGGGCGGACTGGGCGGCCGCGCGGACCCCGTCCAGGGTGCCCTCGAAGGTGCGTGCGGCCTGCGCGGCGGGGTTCTGGCCGCGCGAGACGAGCCGTGTGCCGGTCGCCGGTTCCGCGGTCTCCACGACGACGACCGCGCCGTCCTCCGTGGTGAACTCCACCAGTCTGCCCATAGTGCGCTCCGCCCCCCGTGCTCTCGCCCCGCGGCCGGCTCCATTGTGACGGAAGGCCACCGGCGGTGTCCCGGATTCCGTCGCTCGCCCCGGCCGCCGCCGGCGGGAACCCGCCAGGACGCCTTTCCGCCATGACCGTTCAACACCCCTGTCCCACGCGGCACATGACACTCGTCCCAGCACTCGACGCGCTCGACACGAGAAGAGGCGTGGATGACCAGAGGACCAGTCAGACGCGGGGCGGCCCTGCTGTCGGCGGGGCTTGTGATCGCCCTGTTGCCGAACGGGCCGGCGGTCGCGCAGCAGGCCGTCACCGCGGCACGGCGCACCCCGGACACCGCCACCACCGTCACCCTCGTCACCGGCGACAAGGTGACCGTCACCGACCTGGGGCAGGGGAGGAGGACGGTCACCGTGCGGCGGCCCCAGGGGGCCACCGGTGCCGTGCGGACCCAGGTGAACGGCGGTGTGGTCACCGTCGTACCGGACGAGGCGCAGCCGTACCTGCGGGCCGGCAGCCTGGACCGGCGGCTGTTCGACGTGAGCGGGCTCATCCGGCAGGGGCTCACCGACACCAAGGCGGACGCGCTGCCGCTGATCGTGACCTACGGCAAGGGCTCGCGTGCCGCCACCCCGGCCGGCGCCGAGCGGACCCGGTCGCTGCCCAGCCTGCGCGGGGCCGCCGTCGAGGCCGCCCGGGGGCGCACCTTCTGGCGGTCCTTCACCAGGCGCGGGAGCGTGGACGAGGTCTGGCTCGACGGGCGCGTCAAGGCCGACATGGCCGAGAGCAACGCCCAGATCGGGACACCGTCCGCCTGGGACGCCGGCCTCACCGGCAAGGGCGTCACGGTGGCCGTGCTGGACACCGGCGCCGACCTGACCCACCCCGACCTGAAGGACCGGGTCACCGACAGCCGGAGC
Organism: Streptomyces sp. NPDC058145; assembly: GCF_042884245.1. NCBI lineage: Bacteria > Bacillati > Actinomycetota > Actinomycetes > Kitasatosporales > Streptomycetaceae > Streptomyces > Streptomyces sp. NPDC058145. The sequence continues at coordinate 195,647 of NZ_JBHVUH010000013.1, forward strand.
TTCATCGAGGGCGAGGAGGTCGCCGACCGCAACGGCCACGGCACCCATGTCACCTCCACCGTCGGCGGCAGCGGTGCCGCCTCCGACGGCAGGGAGCGGGGCGTCGCGCCCGGGGCCACGCTCGCGGTCGGCAAGGTGCTCAGCGACCAGGGCTCGGGCAGCGAGTCGCAGATCATCGCGGGCATGGAGTGGGCGGCGCGGGACGTGCACGCCCGGGTGATCTCCATGAGTCTGGGCTCGACCGAGGCCAGCGACGGCACCGACCCCATGGCGCGGGCCGTGAACACCCTCTCCGCGGAGACCGGCGCCCTCTTCGTCATCGCGGCCGGCAACACCGGCGCACCCTCCTCCATAGGCTCGCCGGGCGCCGCCGACGCCGGCCTCACCGTCGGCGCGGTGGACTCCGGCGACCAGGCGGCCTACTTCACCAGCGCGGGACCCCGGTACGGCGACAACGCCCTCAAGCCGGACCTCTCGGCGCCCGGTGTCGACATCCTCGCCGCCCGCTCCCAACTCGTCGAAGGAAGCGGGCCGTACACCACGATGAGCGGGACCTCCATGGCGACCCCGCACGTCGCCGGGGTGGCCGCCCTGCTCGCCCAGGCCCACCCGGACTGGACCGGCGCCCGGCTGAAGGACGCGCTGATGTCCAGCTCCACGCGGCTGGACGCGTCCCCCTACGTGCTCGGCGCCGGGCGGGTCAGCGTGCCGGACGCCGTCAAGGCCGAGGTCACCGCCACCGGCAGCGCCGACCTCGGCTTCCACGGCTGGCCGTACGACGCGAACAAGCCGGTCACCCGTACCCTCACCTACCGCAACTCCTCCGACGCGGACATACGGCTGACTCTCGCCGTCGAGGGCGGACCGGAGGGTGTCGCCACCCTTGCCGACTCCTCCCTGACCGTCCCCGCGCACGGCACCGCCTCCACCACCGTCACCGGCGACGGCGCGAAGGCTCCGGTCGGCGAGAGCGGCGGGCAGGTCGTGGCCTCCGCGCCGGACGGCACTCCGGTCGCGCACACCGTGTTCGGGCTGGTCAAGGAGGAGGAGCGGTACACGCTCACCGTCCACGTCAAGGACCGCGCGGGCGCGGCCACCGCGGCCGACCTCGCCGTGCAGCGGCTCGCCGCGGGCGAGGACGCCCAGCCCGCGCACGTCGGCGGCTCCGGCACCCTGAAGCTGCGGCTGAAGCCGGGCACGTACAGCCTGGCCTCCTTCCTCGACGTACGCGGCAGCCACGGCGCCGACTCGCTCGGCCTCGGCTTCCTCGCCGCCCCGGAGATCACCCTCGACCGGGACCAGGAGGTCACCCTCGACGGACGGAAGCTGCGGGAGGTGAAGGCGGACGTCCGTCGGCGCACCGAGACCCGGCAACTGCTCATGGAGTACGACCGGACGGCGAACGGCGCCGACCTGTTCGGCGCCGTCCAGGTACCGCTCACCTACGACAGCGTCTTCGCAACCCCCACCGCGAAGGTCACCGAGGGCGCCTTCGAGTACCGGACCGTGTGGCGGCTCGCCAGGCCGCTGCTGGAGGTCAGGGGGATCGGCGAGGCCACCGTGCAGGCGGGCGGCTCGCTCATCGAGGGCCGCACGAGGCTGTCGCTGACCGACGTCGGCGACGGACCGTTCACCGGGGTCGAGGGCAAGGCGGTGCTCGCGCACCTGGCCGACGGCGCCGACCCGGCCGCGCTGGCCCGGGCGGCCCAGGACGCTGGCGCGAAGGCGCTGTTCGTCACGGACGACGCCCCCGGCCGGCTGATGGCCTGGTGGGGCACGGACGACAACGCCGACCGGCCGTTGCAGATCGCCACGGTGAGCGCGGCGGACGCGGCCCGGCTGCGGGCGGCCGGCCAGGTCGACATGACCGGCACCCGCAACTCCCCCTATGTGTACGACCTGTCCGAGGGGCACCCCGGCGCGATCCCGGACCGGGACCTCACCTACGCGCCCTCCGGCCGCCAACTGGCCGCCGTGCACACCCGGTTCCACGCCGCGGAACCGGCGAGCGGCGGTGAGTTCCGGTACTCGATCACCGGCACCTTCCCCCTGGGCCTCGGCTTCCAGGAGCGCGTCGACCTGCCCTCCGAGCGCACCGACTACGTCTCCACCGGCCCCGGCCAGCTGTGGCACGAGTCCGTCACCGCCCGCGACGGGGCGCTGGAGGAGCGCAGCGGACTGGTGCGCTACGACGGCGGATCACGGCCGGAGCTGGACTGGTTCCGTCCGGTGTGGCACCCGTGGCTGGGCACCGGTCTCGGCTGGGGACAGCAACGCTCCGGGAACCAGATCCAGTTGAACACCCCCGGCTGGGGCGATTCCGGCCCCGACCACACCGGCTTCGGCGACGTGTGGAGCGAGGGCAGCGGGATGACCCAGACCACCGCCGTCCACCTGGACGGCACGCTCGTCGACCGGCGTACCGGCTCCGGCGCCTATGTGTGGGACGCGCCCGCCGACGAGCACACCTACAAGGTGGTCACCGACACCGCCCTGGACCCCGGCCTCTGGAAACCCGGCACCAAGGGCCACAGCGAGTGGACGTTCCGGTCGGCGGCCACACCGGAGGACCGCTGGACCTACCTGCCGCTCATCAACCTCGCCTTCGACGTCGACACCGACCTCGCCGGCACGGTGCCCACCGGGCACCGCGTACCGGTCGGGATCGCCGCCTCCTACGTGGCGAAGGCCGCCGGCACCGGAACCCTCGGCGGCGGCAGGCTAGAGGTGTCCTACGACGGCGGCACCACATGGCGGACGGTCCGGCTCACCGCGGACCGGAACGCCTCCTGGCACGGCACCCTGACCGTGCCCCGCGACGCCACCGACGTCTCCCTGCGAGCCTCGGCCCACGACGACAGGGGCGGCTCGGTCACCCAGGAGATCACCCGGGCGGTGGGGGTGCGGTAACCGGCACGGCGGGGGCGGTGCACAGGCCGCCCCCGCTCCGCGAGCCCGTACGCGATCCTCAGGGCCCGGGGTGGTACATGATGCCCCGGACCACGCCCAGCTCCACCAGATCCTGGGGGCGGATGCGCAGTTGTCCCGCGGTCGCCTCCACCTCCCCGGGCGGGCGTTTCAGGATCGCCGCCGCCAGTTCCGGGGCGATCACCGAGAAGTAGCTGTCCGGGGTGGCCCAGGTGTTCCCGGGCGCGGCCAGCGCCAGCGCCCCGCCGGAGCCGCCCTCGCCGATGACCAGCGTGGTGATCGGCACCCGGGCGGCCGCCACCGCGCCGAACACCTCGGCGATCGCGGCCCCGGCGCCCTGCCGCTCGGCCTCGGCGTCGTTGGCCGCACCCGGGGTGTCCACCAGGGTCAGCACCGGGACGTCCAGCCGGTCCGCGAGCCGGATCAGCCGGGCCGCGGTCCGGTACCCGGCGGGCCGGGTCGCCGCCCCCGTCTGCGCCGCGTAGGCCACCGTACGGCCGTCCCGCTCGCCGAAGCCGCACAGGATGCCCTCGGGGTCGCTGCCGCCGCAGCGGTCACCGCGGACGGTCACCCGGCGGGTGAAGTAGGCGTCCAGATAGGCCTGGGCGCGCGGCCGTTCGGGGGAGCGGGCCCGCACCACGGCCTCCCAGCCGGTGTCCGGGAGGGCGGGCGCGCCCAGGGCGTGCGGCGCCGGGGCCTCCCGCGCCGGGGTGGTGAGCAGCCTGAGCCAGCGACCCAGCGTCTGCCGCAGCTCCGCCGGCGGCACCACCGCGTCCGCCGACCCCGCGGCCACCTGTGCCTCCGCCGTGTAGGCGGCCGGGTCCGCGTCCGGCGGCCGTACCCGGGAACCGGCGAAGCCCACCTGGGCGCCCGGGAGCGCCAGGATCACGTCGGCCCCGGCGCCCAGGGTGGCCCAGCCGCCGCCGGTCGTCGGGTCCCGCAGCACCGCGATCTGCGGCAGCCCCGCCTCCCGGGTGAGCGCCGACTCGCGGGCCACCCGCTGGAGCTGGGTCAGCGCGAGCATGCCCTCCTGCATCCGGCTGCCGCCGGTGGCGACGAGCGGCACGACCGGCAGCCGGTGGGCGCGGGCGTGCCGGTACGCGGCCTCCAGCCGGTCGCCGGTGCGCTCGCCGAGGGAGCCGCCGAGGAAGCCGAACTCGAAGGCGATCAGCACGGCCCGGGTGCCGCCGACGCTCGCGGTGCCGCACACCACGGACTCCTCCTCGCCGGTGCGCGCGGCGGCACCGGCGCGCGCGGCGTCGTAACCGTCCCAGGCGAGGGGACCGTCGGTCTCGTAGGTCCTTGTGGCGCAGGGGAGTTCGCGGAAACTCGCCTCGTCCGCGACCAGCGCGAGGAACTCCCGTGCCGACAGCCGCTCAGGCATCGGCCACCAGCGCCCGCTTCATGATCTTCCCCATGTCGTTGCGGGGAAGGACGTCCAGGTGACGGACCACGCGCGGGCGCTTGTGCGGGGCGAGCCGCCGGGCCACGTGATCGGCCAGCTCCGCGTCGGACGGCGGCGCCTGCGGGTCCGAGGGGACGATCCAGGCCACGATCCGCTCGCCCAGGTCCGCGTCCGGCTCCCCGGTGACCGCCGCCTCCCGCACCCCCGGATGCTCCAGCAGCGCGTTCTCGATCTCACCCGCCCCGATCTTGTAACCGCCGCTCTTGATCAGGTCGGTGGCCTTGCGGCCGACGATGCGGACGTAGCCGTCGGGCTCGCGCACCGCCATGTCGCCGGTGCGGAACCAGCCGTCGGCGGTGAACGCGGCGGCGGTGGCGTCTGGCCGGTGGAGGTACTCGGTGAACAGGTTCGGGCCGCGCACCTGGATCTCGCCGACGCTCTCCCCGTCGTACTCGGTGATCGGCGTCCCGTCCTCCTCCACCAGACGCAGTTCCACGCCCGGCAGCGGCACCCCGACCGTACCGGCCCTGGCCTCGCCGTCGGCCCGCACGCTCGTGTTCATCAGTGTCTCGGTCATGCCGTACCGCTCGATGACCCGGCGGCCGGTCGCGGCCGCGATCCGCTCGTGGTCGTGCACGGGCAGCGCGGCCGAGCCGGAGACCAGCAGCCGGGCCCCGGCGAGCGCCTTGGCCAGCTCCGGGTCGCCGGGCAGGGCCTCGGCGATGCGGTGGTACATCGTCGGCACCCCGAACAGCATGGTCGCGCCGTCGTTCAGTTCGCGTGCCACGCCCTCGGTGCTGAACCGCCCCAGGTGCCGCACCGAGCCGGCCCGGCGCAGCGGACCGAGGGTGCCCAGCACCAGTCCGTGCACATGGAACAGGGGCAGCCCGTGCACCAGCACGTCCCGGTCGGTCCACTGCCAGGCGTCGGCGAGCGCGTCCAGGGTCGCCGCCAGGGCCCGGCGCGGGACGACCGCGCCCTTGGGCGGGCCGGTGGTGCCGGAGGTGTAGACGACGAGCGCCGGGTCGCCGTCACCGGCCCGCTCCTCGGGCAGCGGGGCGGTGCGGCCGGCGTCGACGTCCAGCCGCTCCAAGTGGTCCAGGGCGGACGGGAGTTCCGCGCCGGGTGCGGCCAGGACCAGGCTCGGCGCGCTGTCGGAGACGATGTGGGCCAGTTCCTTGTCGCCCGACTTCGGGTTCAGCGGCACCGCGGCCACCCCGGCGAGCAGCGCGCCGGTCACCGCGACGGCGGTCTCCAGCTCCGGGGTCGCCCACACGGCGACCCGGCCGGCACCGCTCAGGCGCGCGGCGACCGCACCCGCGGCGCCCGCGAGCGCGCCGTACGTCAGCGACCGCTCGCCGAACCGCAGGGCGATCCTCCCCCAGACTTCGTCCGGGGGGACCCCCATATCGCTGCGCTTGCCCGGGCCGTCCACCAGGGCGGGAAAGAGGGAGGACACGCGGCGCACTCCTTGGACTCGGGGGCTTCGGTCCTCCCTTCCTACACCAGCCGCCGCGTTCCCACGACGGCGCTCAGATCCGCCGCGAGCCGCAGCTCGGCCGAGCGCAGTGCGGGATGCCCGAGCCAGTGCAGCCGCGCCCGGTCCACCACGCCCTCGTGCAGCGGCGGCCAGCAGGTGGCCGGGGTGAAGTCGTCGACTACGACCGTCCCGCCGGGCGCGAGCAGCTCCGCCACGTCGGCCGGTTCGTCCCCCGGCGCCTTGCCCTGCCCGCCCCCGTCCAGGACGAGCAGATCGAACGGGCCGTGCTCCGCGATCCGCCGCCAGTCGCCGGTGAGCACCGTGACCCCGGGCCGGTCCGCGAAGACCCCGGCGGCGAGCCGCGCCCGCTCGGGGTCCCGCTCCACGCTGTACAGCCGCACGCCCGGCCGGGCCCCGGAGGCCAGCCAGGCCAGCCCGACCCCGAGCCCGGTGCCGGTCTCCCCGATCCGGGCCCCGGCCCCGCCCGCCAGCGCGTGCAGCAGACGGCCCTGTTCGGGCCGGCAGGAGTGGGGGAAGCCGTGGGCGCGGGCGGCGGCCAGGGCGTCCCGCACGAGGGACGGGAGCCCGGCCGCACCGCTGTACGCGTCGGTGCCGTCAGTCGCCATACGGCACTTCTAGCCGACCGGGACCGATGGCGCGGCGGCAAGGACGACATCGGCCACGACACAGCTCACGTTGTCGGGGCCGCCCGCCGCGTTGGCCGCGTCGATCAGCACCCGTACGGCCCGCTCGGGGTCCGCCTCACCGGCGAGCAGCTCCTTGATCCGCGCGTCGGCCACGACCCCCGTCAGACCGTCCGAGCACAGCAGGTACCGGTCGCCCGCCCGGGCCTCCTGCAGCCGCAGATCGGCGGCCACCGCCGGACCGCCGATACCGAGCGCCTTCAGCAACAGGGCGCGCTGCGGATGGCTCTCCGCCTCCTCGGGACTCAGCCGTCCCTCGTCGATCAGCGACTGCACGACGCTGTGGTCGTGGCTGATCCGGAACAGCCCCCCGTCCCGCAGCAGATACGCCCGCGAGTCCCCGATGTGCACGAGCGCCAGCTTCGAGCCCGTCCACAGCAGCGCCGTCAGCGTGGAGCCGACCTCCGGGCCGCCGTCCGCCAGGTCCCGTACGGCCTCGCCGGCCGAACGCACCGCGTCTTCCAGCAGGTTCAGCACATCGCCGGCACCCGGTTCCTCCCCCTCGTCCAGGAACCTCAGCGCCTCGACGGCCGCGCTGCTCGCGGACGCCCCCGCCGGGCCGCAGCCGTCGGCCACGGCGAGCAGCCTGCGGCCCGCGTACACGGAGTCCTGGTTGGACGGGCGGACGTGCCCACGGTCGGAGTGGGCGGCATAACGCAGTTCAAGCATGGTGGTGTGGTCCCTTCTCGACTCTCCGGTCAGCTGGTCCACGAGGAACGCGGCGAGATCCCGCCGGACGGCCGTCTCCGCCTCGACCCGCGCCCAGTACGCCCGGACCTCGTGTGCGGCATCGACCGCGTCCAGGGCGCACACCGCGCGGATCTCGGCCAGCGGCATGCCCAGCCGCCGCAGCCAGGCCACGAGCCGGGCCCGCCGGAGCTGCTCCACCGCGTAGTACCGGTAGCCGGTGTCCGGGTCGACCCGAGCGGGCCGCAGCAACTCCAGCTCGTCGTACAGCCGCAGCGCCTTCGGCGACAGCCGGCTCGCCTTGGCGAAGGCGCCTATCGTCAGCAGCTCCATACGGATCTCAGCTCCACAGGAATCCCGTCGTCAGGAGAACGCCGTTCCGGAGAACGCCGCGTTCCTCGCTTCCGCCACCGATGCTGGGGCTTCCCCAAAGGTGAAGGTCAAATGGGCTGTCCCGGTTCCCGGCGCGGTTGTTAGCCTCGCAGCTGATCGAACCGCCGTACGACAGGGAGCCCGCCGTGCCCCGTATCGCCCTCGCCACCTACGACCCCGGCGACCGGCCGAGCAAGGACCGCGACCTGCCCGCGCTGGTGCGCGCCCTGCGGGAGGCGGGGGCCGAGGCGGAGGCCCGGTACTGGGACGACCCGGCGGCCGACTGGGGCGGCTACGACCTCGTCGTCATCCGCTCGACCTGGGACTACAGCTGGCGCGCCGGGGAGTTCGGGGCGTGGGTGGAGCGGGTCGGCGGCCTGACCCGGCTGGCCAATCCGGCCGCCGTGGTGCGCTGGAACTCCGACAAGCGCTACCTCGGCGAGCTGGCGGCGGCCGGCGTGCCGACCGTCGAGACCCGCTACATCGCGCCCGGCGAGCCGGCCGAGCTGCCCGGCGGGCACGAGTACGTGATCAAGCCGACCTCCGGCGCGGGCGCCCGGTTCGCCGCCCGCTACACGCCGGACCGGCACGAGACGGCCGTGGGGCAGCTCGCACGGATGCACGCGGAGGGCTTCACCGCGATGGTGCAGCCGTATCTGCGGAACATAGACGTCAGCGGGGAACGAGCGCTGCAGTTCTTCGGCGGGCGCCTGCTGCACGCCAGCCGCAAGGGCGCCGTCCTCGCGCCCGGCACCCCGTACGACGCCGACAAGGTGGCCCACCCTGAGCTCGAGCCCTGGCAGCCCACGGAGGCCGAACTCGCCGTCGCCGAGAAGGCGCTGGCGTCCGTGCCCGGCACGTCCGGACTGCTGTACGCGCGCGTGGACCTCGTCGACGGGGACGACGGCCTGCCCCGGGTGATGGAGCTCGAACTGGTGGAGCCGAACCTCTTCCTCTTCCTGCACCCCGCCTCCCTGCCCCACGTCACGGAGGCGATCCTGGCGGCGGCGGGGTCCTAGGACCCCGCGACCCCGGGCCGTGGCCCGGCAGGCCTCGGCGTAGGCCCGGACCAGGGGCCGGTCCTCGTCCTCACGGCGCCAGGCCAGTGCGTAGCGGCTGGGGCCGATGCCCCGCCAGGGCCATGGCCTCCGACGACGGAGCCGGCCTCAGTCCCGGACCGCCGTCCGCTGGAGCAGTCCCCAGGTGAACTCGGCGGCCACCTGGTGCCGGACGCCGTCCCGGCCGGGTGCCGAGAAGGCCAGACCCCACCGAGTGGGGGCCGTGCCCTCCAGCGGCCGGGCCGGGGCGAAGGCGCGGGCGGCCTCGTCGACCGTGCAGGACCACGGGGTGAGGTCGTCCAGGGTGCGCAAGGCAGGGGCGGGGGCGTCCGGCGCGCGCACCAGCCACTCGTTCCAGACCGCGCCGTCGGGGGAGACCAGCACCTCGAAACGCAGGTCCGGCCAGAGCGGGAGCACCCACCGCCGGGCCTCGCAGTCGACGTCCCCGAGGCGGCGCGGGACCACCGACTCCGGCTCGCCGAGGACGGACCGGTAGCGGGCGGCGGCGGACCGGGACCTTGGGGAGCGGACCATCGCCTGCCAGCGCTTGTTGGCCTCCCGCATCTCCGCGATGGACGCCCCGAGGCGCCGCCGGGCCTCGTCGACCAGGTCCGGGTTGTGGTCGGCCATGCGGCGCAGCAGCACGAGCTGGAAGTCGAGACGCATGACACCCATGGTGCCGTGGAGGCGGTCGGGCCCATTGCCCGGGCAACCGCGCATGGCTAGCCTGTGTTCGTCATGCCGATCGCCTGTTGAAATCTCGAACACAGGCGCTTAACCCAAGGGAGGGGGCCGGACGTGGGACGCCTCGTGCCTGCCGTGACCCGGGCTCTCGACATTCTTGAGCTGTTCCTCGACGGTGACGGGACGCTCTCCGCCCCCGACATCGTGCGCAAGCTGCAACTGCCGCGCACCACCGTGCACGAGCTGGTCACCACGCTCGCCGCACGCTCGTACATCGTGCCCGTGCCGGGACAGCCCGGACGGTACCGGCTCGGAGTGCGCCCGTACCAGCTCGGCAGCCGGTACGCCGAGCAGCTCGACCTCGCGGCCGAGGGCCAGCAGGTGGCCCGCTCGGTGGCGGAGACCTGCGACGAGACGGTCCACGTGGCCATCCTCGAGGGCACCGACGTCATCTACATCGCCAAGGTCGACTCCACGCACGCCGTGCGCATGGTGTCGGCCGCCGGCCGCCGGCTGCCCGCCCACTGCACCTCCGTCGGCAAGATGCTGCTGGCCTCGCTGCCCGAGCAGGAGCTGACCGCGCGGATACCGGACGACGCCGGGCTGACCGCGATGACGCCCAACAGCATCACCGATCCCGGCGCGCTGCGCGAGGCCCTCGCGGAGATCCGGGAGCGGGGCATCGCGGTGGAGAGCCGCGAGTCCAACCCGGACGTGTCCTGTGTGGCGGCCCCGGTGCGCGACCGCGCCGGAAGGGTGGTCGCCGCGCTGTCCGTCTCGGTCCCCATGATCCGCTGGAGCGAGGAGCGCCGGGTCGAGCTGGAGCAGCTGGCCGCCAAGGGCGCGGCGGAGCTGTCCGAGCGGCTGGGTCACCGGGGGACGGCGTGAGGGCCGGGTCCGGGGCGGCCTACGAGGTCGCCGTACGGGCCGAGGCGGAGCTGGGCGAGGGTCCGACCTGGGATCCGGCGACGGGCCGTCTCCTCTGGGTCGACGTCCTCGGCATGCGCGTGCACACCTACGACCCCTCCTCCGGGCGCCGTACGGCGCGCACCACCGAGCAGCACGTCGGCGCGGCGAAGCCGAGGGCGGGCGGCGGTCTGGTGCTGAACCTGCGGGACGGCGTCGGACTGCTGGACCCGGACGGCGCCTTCCGCTGGCTGCACCGCGAGCCGGTCCCGGGCCGCCGCGCGAACGACGCGGCGGTGGCCCCGGACGGGTCCCTCTGGGCCGGCACGATGCGGTACGACGAGGCGGCGGGGGGCGGCACGCTGTCCCGTCTGACCGGCGACGGCGACGTGCGGACGGTGCTGCCCGAGGTCACCGTCAGCAACGGCCTGGGCTGGAGCCCGGACGGCCGGCTGCTGTACTACGCCGACACCCCGACGCGGCGGGTGGACGTCTTCGACCACGACGCGGAGGGTGCCGTCCGGGGGCGGCGGCCGCTGGTGGAGATCAAGGAGGGGGCGGGGTTCCCCGACGGGCTCACGGTCGACGCGGACGGTTGTGTGTGGGTGGCGCTGTGGGGTGGGGGTGCGGTGCGGCGGTACACGCCGGGTGGTGAGTTGGATCTCGTGGTCGAGGTGCCGGCTTCGCTGACGACCGCTTGCGCGTTCGGCGGGACGGACTTCACGGATCTGTACATCACCACTGCTCGGGTCGGGCTGTCGGCGCCGCATCCCATGTCCGGGTCGGTGCTGGTGGTGCCGGGGGTTGGGCGGGGGGTGCCGCAGCCGGCGTTCGCGGGGTGAGGCTGATCGCCGCTGGGCGGGGTGGTTTCGCATGCCCGTGCCGGCGGGGCGCCGTTGATTGCCGCCGACGCGGGGCGTTCTCGCTCGCCCGCGCCGGCGGGGTGCCCCTGCGCCCACCCGTGCCGCCCTGGGCCCCCATGCCTTCAAGGCGCTGGGGAGGCATGCATGCCCGCGGCCACGTGGGCACGCATGCCCGCGGCCACGCACTCGGCGGCCCTTCGGCCGCCTGTGAGGTTCGTTCAACCCAACACACGCCCGAAAGGCCCCCATGAGCAGCCGCACCGCCCGCTTCACCCTCGACCCCGCCTTCACCATCGGCGAAGTGAACCCCCGCCTGTTCGGCTCCTTCGTGGAACACCTCGGCCGCTGCGTCTACACGGGCATCTTCGAGCCGGACCACCCCACCGCCGACGCCGAAGGCATCCGCACCGACGTCCTCGACCTGGTACGCGAGCTCGGGGTGACGGCGATCCGCTACCCCGGCGGCAACTTCGTCTCCGGCTACCGGTGGGAGGACTCCGTCGGCCCCGTCGAGGACCGCCCCCGCCGGCTCGACCTCGCCTGGCACTCCACGGAGACCAACCGGTTCGGCCTCTCCGAGTACATCGCCTTCCTGCGGAAGATCGGCCCCCAGGCCGAGCCCATGACGGCCGTCAACCTCGGCACCAGGGGCGTCGCCGAGGCCCTGGAACTGCAGGAGTACGCCAACCACCCCGCCGGTACCGCCCTCGCCGACCTGCGCGCCGCCCACGGCGACAAGGAACCCTTCGGTATCCGGCTGTGGTGCCTCGGCAACGAGATGGACGGCCCCTGGCAGACCGGCCACAAGACGGCCGAGGAGTACGGCCGGATCGCGGCCGAGACGGCCCGGGCGATGCGCCGGCTCGACCCCGGCGTCGAGCTGGTCGCCTGCGGATCCTCCAGCCAGGCCATGCCGACCTTCGCCGGCTGGGAGGCGACGGTCCTGGAGGAGACGTACGAACTCGTCGACCACGTCTCCCTGCACGCCTACTACGAGCCCGTCGACGGCGACCTGGACTCCTTCCTCGCCTCCGCGGTCGACATGGAGTCGTTCATCGAGAACGTGGTGGCCACCGCCGACCACGTCGGCGCCCGTCTGAAGTCGAAGAAGAGGATCAACCTCTCCTTCGACGAGTGGAACGTCTGGTACCTCTCCAAGTGGGAGGAGCACGCGCGGACCATCGACCAGGGCGACTGGCCCGAGGCCCCCCGGCTGCTGGAGGACAACTACAGCGTCACCGACGCCGTCGTCCTCGGCTCGCTGCTGATCGCCCTGCTGCGGCACGCCGACCGGGTCACCGTGGCCTGCCTCGCCCAGCTCGTCAACGTGATCGCCCCGATCATGACCGAGCCCGGCGGCCCGGCCTGGCGGCAGACGACGTTCTTCCCGTTCGCGCAGGCCTCCCGGTACGGGCGCGGCGAGGTCCTCGACGTCCGCGTGGACTCGCCGACGTACGAGACGCGGAAGTACGGCGAGACCGACCTGCTGCACGCCACCGCCGTGCGCGCGGCGGACGGCACGGTCACCGTCTTCGCGGTCAACCGCGGCCGCACCGCACCGCTGCCGCTCGAAGTCGCCCTGAACGGCCTCGACCTGACCACCGTCACCGGGCACAGCGCGCTCGCGGACGCCGACCCCGACGCCCGCAACACCCTGGACCACCCCGAGCGGGTCACCCCGCACCAGGTCCAGGGCACCGCCCTCACCGACGGCGTCCTCACCGCCGTACTGGAGCCGCTGTCCTGGAACGTGATCCGGCTGGCGTAGCGGCGGGGCTCAGCGGCCGGGGGAGGGCACCGGGGTCACCGGTGTCCCGCCGGCCGCCCTGCCCAGCAGGGTCAGGCCCACCTTGCCCGGACCGGCCTCCGTGGTGAACTCCGACAGGACCGCCAGCGCCAGGGTGTTGGTGCCACGGGTGCGCAGGATGCCGTTCGGCAGCACGAAGGTGTGCTGCGGGCCGACGTTGTTGATGTACTGGCCCATGTTCCAGCCGTTGAGGAAGATCTGCGCCCGGTAGGCCCGGTACGGGTCGTCCTCCAGGGTCAGGCCGATGGAGGCGTCGATGTCGCCCGGCACGGACAGCCGGAACGTGGTCCGGTACCAGGTCACGCCCTGCCGCCGCTCGGCCCGGGGGAGGCCTACCGGCTTCCAGTCGCGGTCGGGGAAGCCGGGCAGGTGCCAGCCCTCCCGCTCGCCGAACAGACCGCCGTTGTTCTGGGGCCCGCGCACCGGGTCCGGTGCCGCCTCGCCCTGGATGCGCCACGTCACCTTCGGCGAGACCCCCTCGAAGAGGGCGGCGGTGAGCCCGCGGGCCACCTTGTGGGTGTCCCGCGCCTTGCCGTCCTGGTCGTGCTGCATGCGCCGGACCAGCACCGACAGCACGTGCCGGCCGGACCCGCGCAGCCGATCGGCCACCGGGAACACCGCCGTGGCGTCCCAGCTTCCCTTGCGGATGGTGGTGTTCTTGTCCGGCACCGGCATCCGGTGGGTGCCCAGCGGCTCCCCGTCCAGCCATGCCATCAGCAGGCCCTGGGTGCCGGTGGTGTAGGCGAGCGAGATCTCCTCGAGGCCGGAGGCGTCCGTGAAGGTGCCCCGGTACCAGACGTCCCCGTAGTGGAAGCCGTAGTCGTCCGCGAACAGCACCGGCCCGCCCTTCGGGACGGGCGTCGTGCTGTACGAGGTGGTCCGGTCGGCGACCCGCCACTTCGAGTCGTCGAAGTTCGGGCCCGCCTCCGGGTTCTCCGTCCGCATCCTCCAGCCGCCCAGCGCGGGCAGCGCCACCGCCGGCGCGGCGGGCAGCAGCCCGGTCGTCATCAGGCTGCCGGACATGGTGACCCGGGTCGGCACCTTGCGCCCGTTCCACACCAGGCTGGTGATGCCGCGCGGTCCCCACACCTCCACGCTGGTCGTCCCGGTGACGTCACCCGTCAGATGGACCTCGGAGCCGCGCACCTCGGCGTGGCGCAGCAGTGCCGGGCCGTACACCAGCAGCGTCCCGGACGGGGTGTCGTACGGGAACATGCGCACCGAGGTGGCGTCGTCGGCGAAGAGCAGCAGCAGCGGGGTGTCGCTCTCGCCCTGCGCGACCGACACCCGGGTCAGGCCGCCCCGTCCGAGGGGCACGTTCACATGCAGCTGGTCGCCCTCGAACGCCCAGGCAGCCTCCGGGTCGAGCCGCATGACGTACGGCTCGACCGGGCACTTCAGCACCAGCTCCGCCATGTCGTCGCGGCGTCCCGCGAACACCGCGATCTCCTGCCGTCCCGCGGTCAGGCACATCACGGGCTGCGCGGTGCTGTACTTCAGCGTCCGGCTGCCGAGGGAGAGCCCGGTGGTCAGCATGCGGGCGTCGCGCGCGGGCACGGTGATCCGCAGCTTGCCGGCGTGGGTCGGCAGGTCGGTGGTGACCGGGGCCGAGCCGTCGTTGCGGGCCACGTACACATGGCTGCCCGTGTCCGGGTTGGTCAGGTGGTAGACCTTCAGCCCCTCGGCCTCGACGTCGGCCGCCCGGTCCAGCCGGGCGAAGTCGGGCACGCGCTGCAGCAGATGCCCGAGCTGGTGCATCGGGGCCATCTTCTCGGTGACGTTGCGCCCCTCGTCGATGGCCGCCCCGTAGTCGTACGAGGTGTAGACGACCGGCGCCGGCAGCCAGCCCCAGGAGGTGCCGCCGAAGGTCATGTACACGTTGTGCAGGGTGAGGCCGTTGGCGAGGTTGGTGAGGTAGAAGCGGCGCTCGTAGGCCGAGTCCCGGGTGCGCCGGGACTCGGCGTACCCCTTGCCGTCGAACCAGGCCCCGCCCCACGGGTCGAACCAGCCGCCGCCGAACTCGGGCACGAAGCCGGGCGTGTGCGGTGAGGCGGTGGCGCCGCCGGTGAGGCCGCCGGGCCCGTAGTGCCCCCAGTCCGGCGGCACCTGGGCCGGCGAGGGATATCCGTCGAACCCGTAGAGCCAGCCGCCCTTCTCCCCGCCCGTGTCGAACGAGCCGGGGATCCAGTGGCCGTTGCGGCCCTTGTCGTTGTGGAAGAGCGGGACGTCGATCCCGTCGGAGCGGACCTTCTTGTACAGATGGGACATGTAGTCCCGGCCGGACGCCTCGTCGACGTGGGAGTCGTACTCGTTCTCGATCTGGTAGAGCAGGACCGTGCCCCTGCCCTGGGTGAACAAGTGCCGGCGGGCGATCCGGTTCACCTGCGTCAGCCACTCGTCCACGTGCGAGAGATAGGCCGGGTCGGCGGTGCGGGCCGTGCCCTCGGCCGCCGTCAGCCAGCCCGGGAAGCCGCCGCCGTCGATCTCCGCGTTGACGTACGGGCCGGGCCGCAGCAGGACGTAGAGCCCGGTCTCGGTGGCCATGCGCAGGAACAGGTCGAGGTCCCGCACGCCGGTGAAGTCGTACTCGCCTGGGGCGGGGGAGTGGTAGTTCCACGCCACGTAGATGCTCACGGCGTTGTAGCCGTGCGCCCGCATCTTCTGGAGCACGTCGCGCCACAGGGAGGGGCTGGGCAGCCGGAAGGGGTGCATCTCGCCGGACCACACCACCAGGCGCCTGCCGTCGACCAGGAGCGAGTAGGCGTCGTACCCGATCGTGTGGCGCTCGCCGTCGGCGCTCGGCGGGGCCGGCGCCGGACCGGTGGGCACACTGCGCGCCGCGAACGCCGAGGGCGCCCCGGGGCCGCCGCTGCCGCCCAGGGCGAAGCCGAGCGCGGCCGAGCCGGCCAGGGCACTGAAGGTACGTCTGCTGAGCGCCAAGGTGGATCCTCCCGGGCGATCTTACGGGGGCGCGGTCCGGCCATTCTCCATGGAGATACGCCCCACAATGGACTCATGAGGATCTCGGCGCGGGCGGACTACGCGGTACGGGCGGTTCTGGAGCTGGCCGTACGGGAGGGTAACGGCCCGGTGAAGGCAGAGGAAATCGCTGTCGAGCAGGACATCCCCCACAAGTTCCTGGAGGGCATCCTGGGTGACCTCAGGCGGGCGGGGGTCGTCGACAGCAGGCGCGGCGGGGGCGGTGGCTACCGGCTGGCCCGGGCCGCGGCCGCCATCACTGTGGCGGATGTCATCCGGGCGGTGGACGGCCCGATCGTCTCCGTGCGCGGAGAGCGCCCGACGGGGCTGGCGTACACGGGCACGGCCGAGCCCCTGCTCCCGCTGTGGATCGCCCTGCGCGCCAACGTGCGCCGCATCCTGGAGGGCGTCACCGTCGCCGACCTCGCGGCCGGCGCGCTGCCCGAGCCGGTACGGGCGCTGGCGGCGGAACCGGCGGCCTGGGAGAACCCCTGAGAACCCCTGAGAGCCGGGTGGGATGCCGGGGGGTGCGGTGCGTGAAAAGCCCGGTGTGAATGGCCGGAGTTCGCCCTGCCGGGCCGGAGTGGGGCTTCCTACGATGCCCATCGCCTCCCCTTCCTTCACAGGTCCAACACAGTTTCTTCAATGGTGAACGGATGGGTCGGAGGTCGAACCCCCCACTCGACAACCTGGAGAAACCATGGCTGGTGGACTCCTGCTGAGCGGCGCCGTAGCCGCTCTGCTCACCACCGCGCTACCCGCCCAGTCCCCCTCGTCCGTCTTCGACGACCCGCCTCCGGACAAGATCGTCATCGACGTCGCCACGGTGAACGGCTCCGGCTGTCCGGCCGGCACGGCCGCCGTCGCCGTCTCCCCGGACAACACCGCCTTCACGGTGACCTACAGCGACTACCTGGCCCAGGCCGGCGGCAACTCCGACCCCACGGCCTTCCGTAAGAACTGCCAGCTCAACCTGGTCGTGCACGTCCCGCAGGGCTTCACGTACGCGGTCGCCAGCGCGGACTACCGTGGCTTCCTCTCGCTCCAGCCCGGCGCGACCGCCACCCAGAAGGCGTCGTACTACTTCCAGGGCTCGTCCAACACCGCGTCGAGGACCCACCCGTTCGGCGGCGCCTACAACGACGACTGGCAGGCGACCGACAGCACCGACTGGGCCCAACTGGTCTGGGCGCCCTGCGGAGTGCTGCGCAACTTCAACATCAACACCGAGCTACGGGTGAACGCGGGCAGCGCCAACCCCGGCAAGGTCAGCTTCATGACGATGGACTCGACCGACGGCGACATCAGCACGGTGTACCACCTGGCCTGGAAGGAGTGCCCGCACAGCTAGGCAGTGGCTGCGCCGGGCTGCTGCCCGCCGGCGTCCGCGCCGGTCGGACAGTGCGGCAGCCCGGCCGGTCGGGCGGGCCCCGGACGGTGATCTCGGTGATCTCCGGACGTCCCGTGGGACGGCCCGTCAAGAGGCCCCCCGGCCGTTCTTTGCGAGATGCATACCAAGCGACGGATTCCGCGTCGCGAAAGATTTCCGCCCGCCGGGGTCCGCCACCCGGAAATAATGGGAGCAGTGTCCGTGAGCTGCGATTTCGCCTGCGGCGTCGACGGCGGTCAACGCGCCTCGACGGCTCTTGACGGTGATTGATCCGTCAGCGCATATTTGCGTCATTCCGTGAGGTGGAGGGGGAGCTTTCGCATGGCGGAGGGGGCGCATGCATCGCGGTTCCCCGTGACCGGACAGCATCATCCGGTACGGAAGCGGCACTTGCCCTCGCTCGGCGTGCCCCTGGCCGAAACGCTCCGCCGACGCGGCGCGGAGGCCGGTGTCCTCCTGGTACCGGACCGGTGATCGCCGCTGCCGTGTGCCGGATGCCCCGGAGCGAGGCCTCCGGCCGTTCGGCGCACAGTCGCGCCACCGCCGGCTGCCCAGGAACGAACCTAGGAGATCTTCATGCAAGTCGTGGTCCGCGCTCTGAGCGTCCTGCGGGCCCTGGCACCCAGACCGAGGGGTGCGACGCTGCAGGAGCTGCATGAAGAGCTGGGTATTCCGGTCGGGAGCCTGCACCGTCTGCTCGCCACCCTGGCCGAGGAGGACTTCGTCACCCGCTCGACGCTGAACCGCCGGTACTTCCTGGGACCGATCGCCCGTCAGCTCACCGAGCAGAGCCAGCACCAGTCGGCGCTTCTCGTCAGTCCGCACCGGGCGGTCGTCGCGGCCGCGGAGGCGAGCGGTGAGACGGTGTTCCTCACCGAGCTGATCGGGGACCGGCCGGTGTGCGTCGCGCTGGCCGAGGGCCGTCATCCGTTGCGCCTGTTCGTACGCATAGGGCAGGAGATGCCGCTGCACGCCGCCGCGGCCGGGCGCGCGCTGCTGGCCTACTGGCCCGAGACGAAGGTCCGCGGCCTGCTCGACCGGCGCCCGCTGACCGCCTTCACGGAGGAGACACCGACCACCGTCGACGCGGTCCTGGACCATCTCGCGCTCGTCCGGGCACGCGGTTACGACGTGTGCGACGACGAACTGGACCGCGGCGTGTGGGCGGTGGCGTCGCCGATCTTCACCTCCACCGGAGCGGTCGCCGCCAGTGTCACCCTCGCCGCGGCGGGGAGCCGCATGCACGATCCCTCGGACCGAGAGACGGCCGTGCGGACCGTGCTGGCCGCGGCCCGTGACATGTCGGACGAACTCGGCTTCAGCGCGCCGTGGCCGGAGACGGGCGGGGCGCCGGCCGCCGCCGCCCCTCCGGCCGACCGGCGCGCACCCTCCAGCCGTGCGGCGAAGGACGCCCGATGAGCACCGGCGAGGCCGTCTCCTCGGACACCGGCGGCCGGGCACCGCGCATCCCGGCCGGCATGCCGCCGGGCCGACGACGGGCCGCCCCGGCGGACCACCCGGTCGCCGGCCCGGTCCGAGTGGGCCGGCCACCTCTCCGGCGAGGCCGGAGCGATCAGTAAGACGAACATGGATGGGGGACACCGCATGTTTGAGCCTGCCCAGCGCCCTGGGACGGAACCGTTCCGGTGGCGGGAGAGAGAACTGGTACTGACCGACGACCGAGTACCCGAGGCCACGGTCGCGCAACCGGCGTACGCGTATCCCGGCGGTCCGGCGGTCCTGCCGCGGCGACCCGTCCGCCTCGCGGGCGGCCTGGGCGACTTCGAGAGCGTCCGGCGTCCTACGGGGCGTTCGGCCGAAGCCACCACGGCGAGGCCGGCCGCCGCATCGGGCTTCGCCGTCGAGCGGCTGCACGGAAAGCCCGCGATCCGGGCGCGTATCCGGGAGTTGATGGCCACGGCCCGCCACGAGGCCGTGCTGTGCCTGCCGGACGGCCCCGGTGCCGAAGGGGGGCCCGAAGGGGCACGGCTCGGTGACGCAGGCCTGGCCTCCCGGTCCGTCACGGTCCGCACGCTGTGCTCCGAACGGGTCCGCGGCGACAGCGACATCCTGCGTCGCGTCAGAACGCTGGCGGAGCACGGCGTGGCCGTTCGGGCCGTGTCCTCCCTCTCGGCCCGGCTGCATCTGGTCGACCGCAGAACGGCCGTCGTGCAACTGGGTGACGACCAGGAGCACGAGGCGCTGGTCGTCACCCAGCCCGCCCTGATCGCGGTGCTGTCCTCACTCTTCGAGGCGGTCTGGGCCACCGCCGTGCCGCTGACCGCGGGAACGGCGGCCGGTGACGCCGCCATCACCCCGCCGGAGCTCGCCCTGCTGCAACTGCTCGGCGAGGGACTGACGGACGATGCCGCCGCCCGCAAACTGGGCGTCTCGCTGCGCACGGAACGCCGGATGCTCACCCGGGTCTCGCAGCACCTCGACGCGCAGAGCAGGTTCCAGCTCGGACAGCGGGCCGTGCAGCGCGGAATCCTCTGACCCGGGACACCGCGCGGGTCACCCGCGCCGGCGTATTCGGCCGCGTGGCAAGCATTCCATCCGGCTGCCGAAAGTGCGACACAAAAATGTCAGGCTCTTTTGTGCCAGGGGAAACGTCTGGTGCCGCCCTGTTGAATGCGGCAAGAATGATGACGAGCGGTTGCAGAGATTGCCGCGCCGAATATCCCGGATCGGGAATCAGGTGAGGGTGTGCACAAACCGGAATCCCAGCCTTCCTGCATGTGTCGACTGCTGAAGCCGGCGGAGCGGGTGCCGTGCTGGAGTTGCGGACGCCGGTAGCCGGTTTTCGATTCGGTGGATCTGCCGGTGCCGGTTCTGCGTCCGGGAATTCTCTCGTCCATGTCCTCGAAGGAGGTGTTTTTCATGCGCAAGTACGCCAAGCCGTCGTCCAAGAAGGTCACCCACGGCACCGTGGTGAGCATGGCCTGCTGATCCGAGGATCAGCAGCCGTCGATATTCACCCTGAACGCCTGACCGGCGCTCGGGAATCGCGAGAAGGAGCAGGAAAATGATCTCTGCCGACATCATGAAGCAGCTGTCCACCGGTGCCGTCAAGCGCGGTTGCCAGAACAGCAAGTGACACACCCGGAGTCGCGGGGGGGGGCGGCCCCCCCGCCACCCCCGCTCCTCGAACGCCGGAGGGGCTGGTTCGGTTTCAGCGCCGCCGGAGGAGCTGATCTCGCCCGGCACCGCCGGCGGGCTGGTCACGCCTTCAGCGCCGCCGGGAGGTCGCCGGTGTGGAGGACGCCGAGGTGCTGGGTGGCGCGGGTGAGGGCCACGTAGAGGTCGCTCGTGCCGTAGCGGGCCGGTTCCACGACCAGGACCGAGTCGAACTCCAGGCCCTTCGACTGGCGCGGGTCGAGGAGGACGACGGTGTGGGTGAGGTCGGGTTCCGCGCCCGCCGTCACCCCGTCGAGCCGGGCGGCCAGCGCCCGGTGCAGCTCGCGCGGGGCGATGACCGCGAGCCGGCCCTCGGTGGGGGTGAGTTCGGCGACCGCCTTGGCGACCGCGCCGGGCAGGTCGCCGCCCGCGTCCCGCACCCAGGGACGTACCCCCGTCGAGCGCACCGAGCTCGGCGGCTCGAAGTCCGGGTGCTCGGCGCGGACCACGGCCGCGGCCAGGTCCATGATCTCGGCCGGGGTGCGGTAGTTGACGCCGAGCCGGGTGTGTTCCCAGCGGTCCTCGACATAGGGGGCGAGGATGTCCGCCCAGGAGCCGACACCGGCCGCCTCCGCGGTCTGGGCGGGGTCGCCGACCAGGGTCATCGAGCGGGTCGGACTGCGTCGCATCAGCAGCCGCCAGGCCATCGGCGACAGCTCCTGCGCCTCGTCCACGATGATGTGGCCGAAGGCCCAGGTCCGGTCGGCCGCGGCCCGCTCGGCGGCGCTGCGGTGGTCGGCCTCCTCGTGCCGCTCGGCGAACCGCTCGGCGTCGATGATGTCGTGCGCGGACAGGACCTCGCTGTCCGCGTCGTCCTTGTCCTCGAACTCGTAGGTGCGGGAGGCGTAGGAGACGTCGAGCACGCCCTGGGCGTACGCGACCTGGGTCTCCCGCTCGCGTTCGGCACGGTTTCTGGCGATCCGGTCGTCCTCGCCGAGGAGTTCTGCCGCCTCGTCGAGGAGGGGTACGTCGGCGACGGTCCAGGCCCGGGTCACCGGGCGGCGGACCACGTCGGCGTCGGCCTGGGGCAGGTAGCCGTCCGGCTCGGCCAGGAAGTCGGCGACCAGCCGCCACGGGGTGATCCGGGGCCACAGCCGGTCGATGGCGGACCAGACCTCCGGGTTCTCGGCGAGTTCGTCGCGGATCTGGGTGACGTCGGCGGGGTCCAGCAGACTGCCGCCGTCGTACGGGTCGGTGCCCACGCGTTCGGCGTACAGCTCCGTGAGCGTGTTGAGGATGTGGCTTTCGAAGTACTCGCGGGCGGCGTTGTGCGGCAGCTTGGCGGCGCGGGTGCGCTCACGGGCGACGCTCACGAGTCCGTCGTCCAGCATCAGCACCTCGCGGTCGTGCTCGACGGTGATGACCGGATCGGGCAGGGCCTGCCGGTCGCGTACGACGGCGGCGAGCACGTCGGCCATGTCGGCGCGGCCCTTCACGGCGGCCGCCTCGGGCGTGTCGGTGGCGGTGGCCCGTACCCCGGGGAACAGCTCGCCGACCGTGGCCAGCAGCACGCCGGTCTCGCCGAGGGAGGGCAGCACCTCGCCGATGTAGCCCAGGAAGGCGGGGTTGGGCCCGACGATGAGCACGGCGCGGCGGGCCAGCAGTTCCCGGTGCTCGTAGAGCAGGTAGGCCGCCCGGTGCAGCGCCACGGCGGTCTTGCCGGTGCCGGGGCCGCCCTCGACCACCAGCACCCCGCGGTGCGGGGCCCGGATGATCTCGTCCTGCTCGGCCTGGATGGTCTGCACGATGTCGCTCATCCGGCCGGTGCGCGCCGAGTCGAGCGCGGCCAGCAGGACGGCGTCGCCGCTGGGGTCCTCGTGGCCGGTGCGGGTGGCGTCGCCGAGGTCGAGGATCTCGTCGTGCAGCGAGGTCACGGTCCGGCCCTCGACGGTGAGGTGCCGCCGGCGGCGCAGTCCCATCGGGGTGTGGCCGGTGGCCAGGTAGAACGGGCGGGCGACGTCGGCCCGCCAGTCGATGAGGACCGGGGTGCGCTCGGCGTCGTTCTCGCGCAGCCCGATCCGGCCGATGTGATGGCTGACACCGGAGGTCAGGTCGATCCGGCCGAAGCAGAGCGAGCCGTCCACCGCGTTCAGCGCGGCGAGCAGCCCGGAGCGCTCGGCGACCAGGATGTCCCGCTCCAGCCGGGCCTGCATGGGCTTGTCGCCCTGCGCGAGGGCGTCCGCGACCGAGGTCTCGGCCTCGCCGCGCAGTTCGTCGACGCGCGCGTACAGTCCGTCGATGAATTCCTGCTCGCGCCGCAATTCACCGTCTGGAAATTCGGTGTTTGACAATTCCGCTCCCGCCCGGATATACTCTGCTCAGTGAACTTCGCCGCGCCTTCGCCCAATTGAAGTCGCGAATCACTGAATATACGCAGAGAAATCCCCCGAGCGCAATTGCTCAGGGGATTTTTTGGTGTGCGGGGACCGCTTTCAGAGCACGTCGGCCAGCTCCTCCAGCAGCCGCCGCTTGGGTCGTGCCCCCACCATCGCCTTCACCGGCTCACCGTCCCGGAACACCATGAACGTCGGCATCGACAGCACCTTGTACGCGTTCGTGGTCTCGGGGTTGGTGTCCACGTCGAGCTGCACCACCTTCAGCCGGCCGTCCTGCTCGGACGCCAGGTCGCTGAGCACCGGCCCCATCTGGCGGCACGGCGGGCACCAGTCGGCGGTGAACTCCACCAGCACCGGCAGATCCGCCCGGAGCACCTCCGTCCCGAAGTCCGCGTCCCGCACCTCGGCCACACCCGCAGCCTTGATCATTTCTCCAGCCCTCCCAGTTCGCACAGGGGTTCCGGACCGCCCGGAACCAGCGACTCGGCGGCCAGCGCCTCCCGGGCCCTCCCCCACTCTCGGCTTCGCTCGAGCGGGGGGACCCCCACGGCCCGCGCGAGCTGCCCGGCGACCGTCTCCCGCACCGCCGTGAGCTGCCCGATGAGCGCGTCCAGCTCGTCCAGCTTGCGCCGGTAGACCACCAGGGACGCCGGGCAGGAGTCGCCCTCGGGATGCCCGGCCCGCAGGCACTCCACGAACGGCCGCGTCTCCTCCAGGTCGAACCCGCAGTCCTGCAGGGTCCGGATCTGGCGCACCAGCCTGAGGTCGCCCTCGTCGTAGGTGCGGTGTCCCTTGCCGTCGCGCCGGGCGGGCAGCAGCCCCCGCGTCTCGTAGTAGCGCAGGGCGCGGGTGGTGGTCCCGGCCCGTGCGGCCAGCTCGCCGATTCGCATGGGTACGACGGTAGGTGTTGACGTCGGCGTCAAGGCAAGGGTCAGCCGTGGGCGGCCACCCCGGCCGACTCCTCCACCTCCAGCAGCGAGGCGCTGTGCCGCTCCTCCTCGAACTTGCGGCGCCCGCCGCGCAGGCCGAACAGGCGCTTGGTCAGCGCGATGTAGAGGACCGCGAGGATGTTGAGGACGAGAGTGGCGATCTTCAGCCAGCTGATGTGCTCGGTGAGTTCGTAGATCTCCAGCGGGAGGAAGGCGGCCGTGGCGACCACCGTCAGGTACTCCG
Organism: Streptomyces sp. NPDC058145; assembly: GCF_042884245.1. Classification (NCBI taxonomy): domain Bacteria; kingdom Bacillati; phylum Actinomycetota; class Actinomycetes; order Kitasatosporales; family Streptomycetaceae; genus Streptomyces; species Streptomyces sp. NPDC058145. The sequence continues at coordinate 219,596 of NZ_JBHVUH010000013.1, forward strand.
CCCAGCGCTTGGCGTACCAGAGGCCCACCGCCTCGACCAGTTCGATCAGCGCGTAGGCCAGCAGCAGTACCGCCACCAGCAGCAGTGTGGAGTGCCGGTAGCCGAAGACCTTCTGCACGGAACCGACCACCGGGGAGTGGTCGAGGTCGTAGTGGAAGTGCCGGAACACCGGACGGAAGACGTTCAGGTACTCGTCGAAGAGCCGGCGCACCGCGTTCCGGCTGTTGCTGAACTTCCACACCGCGACCGCGACCAGCACGATGAACACCCCGCGCACGGCCCGCTCGACCGCCAGGAAGCGCAGGACGAACAGATCCCGCAGTACCTTCCCGCGCGGCACCAGCGGTGCGTCCTCGGCCGGCCCGGAGGCGTGCGGCTCGCCGAGCACGAAGTCGCCGCAGCGCAGGCAGCGCCAGACGTCCCCGAGCTCCGTCCGGGCGTGCAGCCGCACCCGCAGCCGGGGGTCGTCCGGCGCGTAGGTGACATGGCCCTTGCGCGCGCAGGTCCGCCGGTCCCAGTCGATGTTCATCCCCCGTGCCCTGCCTTTCGTACCGCGTTGGGGAACGAGCACTGACGTGCCGTTCCGGTCGACCGGAACGGCACGTTAGTGGATGGGAGCCGGACGGCCGAGTCACGGGGGAGACCCGGCCGCCCGGTGGGGTGACCGGACGCCCGGCCCGGGTTCAGGCGGGGCCGGGCGTCCGGAGCCTTCGGATCAGGCCTTGGCCAGCTCCTTCTCGTCGTCCTCGCGGGGCTCGGGCAGCCCGGCGGCGGACTGCTGCTCGTCCAGCAGCGTCGTCTCGTCGAACGGAAGGTCGCCGGCCAGCACCTGGCGCACCCGGCCGTTGTCGATCTCCTTGGTCCAGGTGCCGATCAGCACGGTGGCCACGGCGTTGCCGGCGAAGTTCGTCAGGGCGCGGGCCTCGCTCATGAACCGGTCGATGCCGACGATCAGGCCGACGCCGTCGACCAGTGCGGGCTTGTGCGACTGCAGACCGCCGGCCAGTGTGGCCAGGCCGGCGCCGCTGACGCCCGCGGCGCCCTTGGATGCCAGCAGCAGGAAGAGCAGCAGCGGGATCTGCTCGCCGACGGACATCGGGGTGCCCAGGGCGTCCGCGATGTACAGCGACGCCATGGTCATGTAGATCATCGTGCCGTCGAGGTTGAAGGAGTAGCCGGTAGGCACGGTGATGCCGACGACCGGCTTGCTGATGCCCAGGTGCTCCATCTTCGCGATGAGCCGCGGCAGCGCGGACTCGGAGGAGGAGGTGGAGAGGATCAGCAGGAACTCGCGGGCAAGGTACTTGAACAGGGAGAAGACGTTCACACCGGCGACGATCCGCAGCAGGGCGCCGAGCACGATGAAGACGAACAGGAAGCAGGTCACGTAGAAGCCGAGCATCAGCACGGCGAGGCTCTTCAGCGCGTCCAGGCCGGCGGAGCCGACGACGGCCGCGATGGCGCCGAAGGCGCCGATGGGAGCGGCCCACATGACCATGGACAGGATGCGGAAGACCAGCCGCTGGATGTGCTCGACACCGCGCAGCACCGGCTGCCCGGCCGAGCCCATGGCCTGCAGCGCGAACCCGGTGAGCAGGGCGATCAGCAGGGTCTGCAGGACCTGGCCCTCGGTGAAGGCGGACACGAACGTGACCGGGATGATCGACAGCACGAAGTCGACCGGCGGCAGCGCGTCGGCGGAGACCTGGGCGTGCCCGGTCTGCTTGAGCGCGTCGGTCAGGTGCAGCCCGTCCCCGGGGTGCAGCACGTTGCCGACGACGAGCCCGATGGCGAGCGCGACCAGCGACATCACCAGGAAGTAGCCGAGCGCGATACCGCCGACGGCGCCGACCTTCGCGGCCTTGCGCACCGAGCCGATGCCCAGCACGATCGTGCAGAAGATGATCGGCGAGATCATCATCTTGATCAGATTGACGAAGCCGGTGCCCAGCGGCTTCAGCTCGATCGCGGCATCGGGCCAGATCAGTCCCACGGCGATGCCGAGCGCGACCGCCACGATGACGGCGATGTACAGGTAATGGGTCCGGTCCCGCTTGGCGCGGGGTGCGGCAGGTGCCGTATCGGGGGTGCTGGCGGCCACGGCTGCCCTCCTTGACGTCTTCGTCGGCATCACCGGCGTGCGGCTCACGTCCGGGGGTGTACGGGGGATGCCGTGACTATCTCCCGCCCTGTGAGGGCGGTCACCCTTCCGTTCATTTAGTTCACGCCTGAATGGAGAGGCACACTGCTGACATGCGCTTCCCGCCCCTTCCCCGGCCCCGCAGCCTGGCGACCCAGCTGTTCGCCGTGCAGGCGGTGCTGATCGCGGTGGTGGTGGCCGGGTACGCGCTGTTCACCTACCTCAGCGACGGCCGGCAGGCGGAGGACGCGGCGGCCCGGCACGCGACCGCCGTGGCCCGCTCGATAGCGGACTCCCCCTCGGTCCGCTCGGCGATCCACACCCCCGATCCGACCAGGGAGCTGCAACCGTACGCGGTGCGGGTGATGCGGGACACGAACGTCGACTTCGTGACGATCATGAACCCGTCCGGCATTCGCTGGACCCATCCGGACGAGAAGCAGATCGGCCGGCACTTCCTGGGCCGCATCACGCCCGCGCGCCGCGGCCTCACCTTCACCGAGACCTACACCGGCACCCTCGGCGCGTCCGTCCGCGCGGTGACCCCGGTGGAGGAGAACGGCCGGGTCATCGGGCTGGTGAGCGCCGGCATCAAGGTGGAGGCGATCAGCGCCCGGGTCCAGGAACAGGTCACCGCCCTGCTGGGGGTGGCCGGCGGGACCCTGCTGCTGGGCGCGGTCGGCACCTATGTGATCAACGCCCGGCTGCGCCGCCACACCCACGGCATGAACGCGACCGAGCTGAGCCGGATGCACGACTACCACCAGGCGGCGCTGCACGCGGTGCGCGAGGGGCTGCTGATGCTGGACGGCCAGTACCGGGTGGCGCTGATCAACGACGGCGGCCGGGAGCTGCTGGGGGTGGGCGACGCCGGTGACGCGGACCTGATCGGCTGCTCGGTGGCGGACCTGGGCCTGCCGGCCCCGCTGACCGGGGCGCTGCTGTCCTCGGAGCCGCGGGTGGACGAGGTGCATCTGACGGCGTCCCGGGTGCTGGTGGTGAACACCTCACCGGTGTCGGGCGGAGAGCGCCGGGGCACGGTGGTGACGCTGCGCGACGTGACCGAGCTCCAGTCCCTGATGGGTGAGCTGGACTCGGAGCGGGGCTTCACCCAGGCCCTGCGCTCGCAGGCGCACGAGGCGGCGAACCGCCTGCACACGGTCGTCTCGCTGATCGAGCTGGGCCGGGCCGAGGAGGCGGTGGAGTTCGCGACGGCGGAGCTGGAGCTGGCGCAGGCGCTGACCGACCAGGTGGTCGCGGCGGTGAGCGAGCCGGTGCTGGCCGCGCTGCTGCTGGGCAAGACGGCGCAGTCGAACGAGCGGGGCGTGGAGCTGGTGGTGTCGGCGGACAGCCGGCTGGACGACGGGCTGCTCGAGGGCCTGTCCGCGCGTGACCTGGTGACGATCCTCGGCAACCTCATCGACAACGCGGTGGACGCGGCGCAGGGCAGTGCCGGAGCGCGGGTCACGGTGACGGTGTACGCGCAGGGCCCCGAAATGGTGCTGCGGGTCTCGGACACGGGGGCCGGGGTCGACCCCGCCCATGCGGACCTGGTATTCCAACGGGGGTACTCGACGAAACCGGCGGGGCCCGGCGGACGGGGCCTGGGCCTGGCCCTCGTACGGCAGGCGGTCACGCGTCACGAGGGCGCGCTGACGGTGACGGAGGCCGAGGAGGGCGGCGCGGTGTTCGAGGTGCGGTTGCCGTTGCGCACGACGGTGGGTGGCGGCAGATGACCGGGGAGCAGCCGGCGATCCGGGTCCTCGTGGTGGAGGACGATCCGGTCGCCGCCGACGCGCATGTGATGTACGTCGGGCGGGTGCCGGGGTTCGTCGCGGTCGGGAAGGCGCACACGGGGGCGGAGGCACGCCGCTTCCTGGACCGTGCCGCGGTGGACCTGCTGCTGCTCGACCTGCACCTGCCGGATGTGCACGGGCTCCAGCTCGCCCGGTCGCTGCGGGCGGCGGGGCATCAGACGGACGTCATAGCGGTGACGTCGGCGCGGGATCTGGCCGTGGTCCGGGAGGGTGTCTCGCTGGGGGTCGTGCAGTACGTCCTGAAGCCGTTCACCTTCGCCACGCTGCGCGACCGGCTGGTGCGGTACGCCGAGTTCCACGCGGCGGTGGGCGAGGCCAGCGGGCAGGACGAGGTGGACCGGGCACTGGCCGTACTGCGCGCGCCCTCCCCGGCCGCGCTGCCGAAGGGCCTCAGCGGCCCGACGCTGGAGCGGGTGACCGGCGCCCTCCGGGACGCCAGGGAGGGCCTGGCGGCGACCGGGGCCGCGGAGGCCGTGGGCATCTCCCGGATCACCGCCCGCCGCTACCTGGAGCACCTGGTCGACGCCGGAAGGGCCGAGCGGCGTCCGGTGTACGGCCAGGTCGGCCGGCCGGAACTGGTGTACCGCTGGGTCCCGGAGGCGCCGGCACCGGACCGGTGACCGCCGGGGCCCGGTGGACACGGTCGCTCACCCCGCGTCGCCTGCGGCCCCGTCACCTCCCGCACCGTCGCCTCCCACCCCGAACGGCACGGCGTACTGGACGATGTACACCCCCAGCCCGGCCACCGAGACCGCCTCCAGGACGGACAGGACCGCCAGCCCCGCCGGCACGTCGTCCCCCACCCAGTAGACGACCAGCGCGCTGAGCGGCACGACGCAGAAGGCCAGCAGGTCCACCACGCACTGGGCGACCTTCCGCGACACCCGCCGCGCGTCGCCGCGGTGGGCGACCTCCCACCGGAAGACGTCGGCGCCCCGCACCCGCACCGTCTCGGCGAGCCGGGGCCCCAGCTCCTCGCGCACATAGGCCCCGATGGCCGAGATCTTCTGGTCGTTGACCAGGTACGTCCACCCGAGCACGACGCACACCGGCGGCAACGCCAGCAGCATCGCGGTCTGCTTGGCCTGCGCGGCGGCGGCGATCACCGCGGCCACGACGGTCAGCGTGACGTAGAGCAGGTTGTCCCGGAACCCGATCCTGGTCTTCTGCTCGTCCTTGATCGTCTGGTACTCGGCAAGCAGCAACTGCCCGACGCTGACGTCTCGTTCGGCCACGTGTGTCCCTTCCCCGGCAGTACCTTACGAGTGTGCCGCAGACGAAGCCCACCGTTCTGGTCCTGACCGCACTCCCGTTGGAGTACGCGGCGGTGCGAAAGCACGTCGAGGAGCGCGAGGAGCTGGTACACCGCACCGGCGGGACCCGCGTCGAGCGGGGCCGGCTGCCCGGCACCGACTGGCATGTCGCCCTCGCGGAGCTGGGCGTGGGCGCCGCCAACGCGGCGGCCCTGACGAGTTCGCTCGTGGACTGGCTCGGCGCCGAGGCGGTGCTGTTCGTGGGGATCGCGGGCGGCCTCAAGGCGGACATCGCGATCGGGGACGTCGTGGTCGGGACCCAGGTCTACGAGTTCCACGGCGGCAAGCAGACCCCCGAGGGCTTCCTGGTCCGCCCCCGGGCCCTGCCCGGCTCCCACGCGCTGGAGCAGGCGGCCCGCTCGGCGGCACGCGATCTGCCGGACCTGCGGGCCCACTTCATGCCGATCGCCACGGGGGCGGTCGTGCTGGCCGACGCCGGGTCCGGGCTCGCACAGCACCTGCGCACCCATTACGACGACGCCGGCGCGATCGAGATGGAGGGCTGGGGAGCGGCCCACGCGGCCCACCTGAACGGCCGGGTGGACGCCCTCGTCATCCGCGGCGTCAGCGACCACGCCGACGCGGCCAAGCACCGGGCGGACGCAGGGGGTTCACAGACACTGGCGGCGGCGAAGGCCGCGCAACTGGCGGTGGCTGTGCTGCGCAAGCACCGACCCCGGGGCCGGGACTCCGCCGGCACCGAGGAGGCCCAGGGAAGCCACGGCGGCGACCACGTCGACTTCCGCGGCGGCACCTTCCACGGCCCGGTCATCGGCAAACAGGTGAGGAACCGCTGACCCATCTGCCGAACGTCCAAAACCGCGCCCTCCCACCACCGGTGATCCTGGTCGAACCGACCGTAGTCACCCCGTCCGTCGCGGCCCTAGGTCCTGTCGTCAAACTCCCGCCGTCCGCCCGTAGGGCGGGCCCTGTGAGGTCAGGTGCGCGCTCTCGGCGTGCCGGGTCCTGGCCCTTGTACTGGATGTACTTGGGTCGGGGCCCGGTGCGGCGAGAGTGCGTGCATGGCGTCACGGGGCAGGCGGGAGTTTGACGACAGGGCCTAGTTTGTGCCGGGTGCGCCCACCTCCGCCTCGTCCCGATCCCGCCGGTCCCCCGTTCGACGCCCCGGCCGCCCGCAGGCTCCGGGCCGCACTCGGCATGGGGCCCGAGCATGTCGCCCACGGGATGCGGGTCTCGTACGGGCTGCCGTATGTGACGGCCGGCCTCGTCGTCGCCTGGGAACGCGGTACCACCGCCCCGGGCGGCGCGGAACTCGCCGCACTCGCCGGGGTGTTGTGGTGCTCCCCGGGAGAACTCATCAGCCGTCCCCGGACCCTGCGCGAGCACCGCGTGGCCCGTGGGATCGCGCCCGAGGACGTCGCCCACGCGGCCGGTGTGGAGCTGCGCGGGTATCTGCGGATGGAGGAGAGCGGGCAGTGGCGCGGCAACGAGCGTCAGTCGGCCGCCCTCGCCCGGGTGCTGGCGCTGGCCCCGCCGGACTTCGTGGCCGTCACGGGCCGCGAGGCGGGGCTCGCCGGCCTGCTGCGCGGAGCGGTGACGACCCGCTGGCAGGCCCAGGTGCGGCCGGTGACGAGGCTGGTGCCCCTGGATCAGGGTGTCGTGGAGGCGGTGCTGCGGGAGCTGCACCAGGACTATCAGGGGCGCATGGCCGCCACCCTCGGCTGGGGTGGCGGCGGCAGCGGTGCCGGCGAGTCCGGCCGGGAGTTCCTCGACCGGATCGTGGACAACTTCTGGACGGCGGTGGAGTCCAGGAGCCCGTAGCGGGGTCCGGCGGTCTCTAGTGCTGTGGCCGGAAAGGTTCACCGGCTCGCTGCGTCCGGCACGGCACCTCGCCGCGTTGTCGCATCGCCCGAGTACATCCAGTACGCGGGTGATGCTCCGCCTTGCGAGGCACCGCACCGGACGCCGCGAGCTTCCCGGCAAACCTTTCCGGCCACAGCACTAGAAGACCGACTCGGTCTCGTCCATGCGGTCCTTCGGGACCGTCTTCAGCTCGGTGACGGCCTCCGCGAGCGGCACCATCACGATGTCGGTGCCGCGCAGCGCGGTCATCCGGCCGAACTCGCCGCGGTGCGCGGCCTCGACGGCGTGCCAGCCGAAGCGGGTGGCGAGGACGCGGTCGTAGGCGGTGGGTACGCCGCCACGCTGGACGTGGCCGAGGATGACCGGCTTGGCCTCCTTGCCGAGGCGCCGCTCCAGCTCGTAGGCCAGCGCGGTGCCGATGCCCTGGAAGCGCTCGTGGCCGTACTGGTCGATCTCGCCCTTGCCGTAGTCCATGCTGCCCTCGGCGGGGTGGGCGCCCTCCGCGACGCAGATGACCGCGAACTTCTTGCCGCGGGCGAAGCGTTCCTCGACCATCTTGACCAGGTCGGCCGGGTCGAAGGGGCGTTCCGGCAGGCAGATGCCGTGGGCGCCGGCGGACATGCCGGACTCCAGTGCGATCCAGCCGGCGTGCCGGCCCATGACCTCGACGACCATCACGCGCTGGTGGGACTCGGCCGTGGTCTTCAGGCGGTCCATGGCCTCCGTGGCCACGCCGACGGCGGTGTCGAAGCCGAAGGTGCGGTCGGTGGAGGAGATGTCGTTGTCGATGGTCTTCGGGACGCCGACGACCGGCAGACCGGCGTCGGAGAGCATGCGGGCCGCCGTCAGGGTGCCCTCGCCGCCGATCGGGATCAGCGCGTCGATGCCGAACTCCTCGACCATGTCGGCGGCCCCCTCGCAGGCCTCGCGCAGCCGGTCGCGCTGCAGCCGGGAGGAGCCGAGGATGGTGCCGCCGCGGGCCAGGATGCCGCTGACCGCGTCCAGGTCGAGGGAGCGGTAGTGGCGGTCGAGCAGACCCCGGTAGCCGTCCTCGAAGCCGATGACCTCGTCGCCGTAATGCGCCACCGCCCGGTGCACGACCGACCGGATCACGGCGTTCAGGCCGGGGCAGTCTCCGCCTGCGGTGAGAACTCCGATGCGCATCGTGCTGTGTCTCCTGCTCGCTGTCGGTACCTGTGAGCCACTGCCGATTGTTTCACGTCCGCCGACCGGGTGATGTCTTGACGGGCGCCTTAACCCTCGCCGGGGGTATTGTCAAGAGGGTTCCGCCCACCTGGGCGGGCGATTTTTGTGCCACGGATTCTGTGCCACGGAAAAGACCGCGAGACGGCGAGACGAGGAACGGAGTGCACACGTGACGCGCAGCGTGTACGTGACCGGCATCGACCGCGGCGACGGCCGCCAGGTGGTCGAGCTGGGGGTCATGGAGCTGCTGACCCGGCAGGTGGACCGGGTGGGCGTGTTCCGGCCACTCGTCCATGACGGACCCGACCGGATGTTCGAGCTGCTGCGGACGCGGTACCGGCTCGCGCAGGACCCGGCCACCGTCTACGGCATGGACTACGTCGAGGCGTCCGCGCTCCAGGCCGAGCAGGGCACCGACGAACTGGTCTCCACCCTGGTCGACCGCTTCCACCTGGTGGCCCGGGACTACGACGTCGTCCTCGTCCTCGGCACCGACTTCGCCGGCACCCAACTGCCCGACGAACTCTCCCTGAACGCCCGCCTGGCCAACGAGTTCGGCGCGTCCGTGATCCCCGTGGTGGGCGGCCGCGCACAGCCCGCCGACTCGGTGCGCGCGGAGATCCGCAACGCCTTCCGGGCGTACGACGGGCTCGGCTGCGACGTGCTCGCCATGGTCGCCAACCGGGTGGACCGCGAGGACCGCGACGAGATCGCCCGGCGGCTGGCGGACCGGCTTCCGGTGCCCGCGTACGTGCTGCCCGACGAGCCCGCGCTGTCCGCGCCCACGGTCGCGCAGATCGCCCAGGCCCTCGGCGCGCGGGTGCTGCTCGGCGACGACGCCGGGCTCGCCCGGGACGCGCTGGACTTCGTGTTCGGCGGCGCGATGCTGCCCAACTTCCTGTCCGCGCTGACCCCGGGCTGCCTGGTGGTGACCCCGGGCGACCGGGCCGACCTGGTCGTCGGTTCGCTGGCCGCGCACAGCGCCGGGACCCCGCCGATAGCCGGCGTGCTGCTCACCCTGAACGAGGTGCCGAGCGAGGAGATCCTCACCCTGGCCGCCCGCCTCGCCCCGGGCACCGCGGTGATCTCCGTCGCCGGCAACAGCTTCCCCACCGCCGAGCGGCTCTTCTCCATGGAGGGGAAGATGACCGCGGCCACCCCGCGCAAGGCGGAGACCGCGCTCGGCCTGTTCGAGCGTTACGCCGACACCGCGGACCTCGCGCGCCGCGTCTCGGCCCCGAGCAGCGACCGGGTGACCCCGATGATGTTCGAGCACAAGCTGCTGGAGCAGGCCCGCTCGGACCGCCGCCGGGTCGTCCTGCCGGAGGGTTCCGAGGAGCGGGTGCTGCACGCCGCCGAGGTCCTGCTGCGCCGGGGCGTGTGCGACCTGACCCTGCTCGGCCCGGCCGACCAGATCCGCAAGAAGGCGGCCGACCTGGGCATCGACCTCGGTGACAGCCAGGTGATCGACCCCGCCACCTCCGAGCTGCGCGACGCCTTCGCCGAGCGGTACGCGCAGTTGCGCGCCCACCGCGGCGTGACCGTGGAGCTGGCCTACGACGTCGTGTCGGACGTGAACTACTTCGGCACCCTGATGGTGCAGGAGGGCCTGGCCGACGGCATGGTGTCCGGCTCGGTGCACTCCACGGCCGCCACCATCCGGCCGGCGTTCGAGATCATAAGAGCGAAGGGAGCCGCGCGGAGCGCGTCGGCCGGGGCGATGGCGGGAGACGGGAGGGCCCGGCCGGACTCCTCGATCGTCTCCTCCGTCTTCTTCATGTGCCTGGCCGACAAGGTGCTGGTCTACGGCGACTGCGCGGTCAACCCGGACCCCAACGCCGAGCAGTTGGCGGACATCGCCATCCAGTCGGCGGCCACGGCCGCGCAGTTCGGGGTGGAGCCGCGGATCGCGATGCTGTCGTACTCCACGGGTACGTCCGGCTCGGGCGCCGACGTGGACAAGGTGCGCCAGGCCACCGAGCTGGCGCGCTCGCGGCGGCCGGACCTGAAGATCGAGGGGCCCATCCAGTACGACGCGGCGGTGGAGCCCTCCGTGGCCGCCACCAAGCTGCCCGGCTCGGAGGTCGCCGGCCAGGCCAGCGTGCTGATCTTCCCGGACCTCAACACCGGCAACAACACCTACAAGGCCGTGCAGCGCTCGGCCGGTGCCATCGCCGTCGGCCCGGTGCTGCAGGGCCTGCGCAAGCCGGTCAACGACCTGTCCCGGGGCGCGCTCGTCCAGGACATCGTCAACACCGTCGCCATCACGGCGATCCAGGCCCAGACCCCCAGCGAGAAGGCGGCCGAGCTGTGACCTCCCCCACCCGAGTCCTCGTCCTCAACTCCGGATCCTCGTCGGTGAAGTACCAGTTGCTGGACATGCGGGACAGCGGCCGGCTGGCGGTGGGGCTGGTCGAGCGGATCGGTGAGCAGACCTCGCGGCTGGAGCACACCTGCGTGACGAGCGGCGAGACCCGGGAGCAGACCGGGCCGATCGCCGACCACGACGCGGCGCTGAAGGCCGTCGCCGAGGAGCTGTCCCGGGACGGCGTGGGCCTGGACTCGCCGGAGCTGGCCGCGATCGGGCACCGGGTGGTGCACGGCGGCATGTTCTTCACCGAGCCGACCGTGATCGACGAAGCGGTGCTCACCGAGATCGAGCGGCTGATCCCGGTCGCGCCGCTGCACAACCCGGCCAACCTGACCGGCATCCGCACCGCGACGGCGCTGCGCCCGGACCTGCCCCAGGTGGCCGTCTTCGACACGGCCTTCCACACGACGATGCCGGAGTCCGCGGCGCGCTACGCGATCGACCCGAGGATCGCGGACCGGCACCGCATCCGCCGCTACGGGTTCCACGGCACCTCGCACGCCTACGTCTCCCGCCGGACCGCGCGGCTGCTGGGCAAGGACCCCTCGGAGGTGAACGTCATCGTGCTGCACCTCGGCAACGGCGCCTCGGCGTCCGCGGTCGAGAAGGGCCGGTGCGTGGACACCTCGATGGGGCTGACGCCTTTGGAGGGGCTGGTGATGGGTACGCGATCCGGTGATCTGGACCCGGCGGTCATCTTCCATTTGGCTCGTGTCGGCGGAATGTCCATGGACGAGATCGACAGTCTTCTCAACAAGAGGAGCGGTCTGTTCGGTCTGTGCGGGGACAATGACATGCGGGAGATCCGCCGCCGGATCGACGAGGGCGACGAAGAGGCCGCCCTCGCCTTCGACATTTACATTCACCGGCTCAAGAAGTACATCGGCGCCTATTTCGCGGTGCTCGGCCGGGTGGACGCGGTCGTGTTCACGGCCGGGGTCGGCGAGAACGCGGCGCCGGTGCGCGAGGCGGCGATGGCCGGCCTGGAGCCGCTGGGCCTGGCGGTCGACGGCGAGCTGAACGCGGTGCGCGGGGGTGGACCGCGCCTGATCTCGCCCGCGTCCGCCCGGGTGGCGGTGGCGGTGGTGCCGACCGACGAGGAACTGGAGATCGCGACACAGACCTACGAGCTGGTCGGAAAGAAGAGCTGAGCAATACATCGGAGTAACACGCCTGAGCGCATGTCCGCCCATTTGTATCTTCCGCCAGACGGAATATTCCGCAGCGAAACAAACCGATAGGATCGCCCCATGCGCCGTTCGAAAATCGTCTGTACTCTCGGCCCCGCGGTCGACTCCCACGAGATGCTCGTCGCCATGATCGAGTCGGGTATGAATGTGGCCCGCTTCAACTTCAGCCACGGCTCCCACGCCGAGCACCAGACGCGGTACGACCGCGTCCGGGCCGCGTCCAAGGAGACCGGCCGGGCCATCGGTGTCCTCGCCGACCTGCAGGGCCCGAAGATCCGCCTGGAGACCTTCGCCGAGGGCCCGGTCGAACTCGAGCGGGGTGACGAGTTCGTCATCACCACCGAGGACGTCCCGGGCGACAAGCAGATCTGCGGAACGACCTACAAGGGCCTGCCGGGCGACGTCTCGCGCGGCGACCAGGTCCTGATCAACGACGGCAACGTCGAGCTGAAGGTCCTGGACGTCGAGGGTCCCCGGGTGCGGACGATCGTCATCGAGGGCGGTGTGGTCTCCGACCACAAGGGCATCAACCTTCCCGGCACGGCCGTGAACGTGCCCGCGCTGTCCGAGAAGGACGTGGAGGACCTGCGCTTCGCCCTCCGCATGGGCTGCGACATGGTCGCCCTCTCCTTCGTCCGGGACGCCAAGGACGTGCACGACGTGCACCGGGTGATGGACCAGGAAGGCCGCCGGGTCCCGGTGATCGCCAAGGTGGAGAAGCCGCAGGCGGTCGAGAACATGACGGACGTCGTGATGGCGTTCGACGGTGTGATGGTGGCCCGTGGCGACCTGGCCGTCGAGTACCCGCTCGAGAAGGTCCCGATGGTGCAGAAGCGCCTGATCGAGCTGTGCCGGCGCAACGCCAAGCCGGTGATCGTGGCGACCCAGATGATGGAGTCGATGATCACCAACTCCCGCCCGACCCGCGCCGAGGCCTCCGACGTGGCCAACGCGATCCTGGACGGCGCGGACGCGGTCATGCTGTCCGCGGAGTCCTCGGTGGGCGCCTACCCGGTCGAGACCGTCAAGACGATGTCGAAGATCGTCAGCGCGGCCGAGGAGGAGCTGCTCTCCAAGGGCCTGCAGCCCCTCGTCCCCGGCAAGAAGCCGCGCACGCAGGGCGGTTCGGTGGCCCGTGCCGCCGCCGAGATCGCCGACTTCCTCGGCGGCAAGGGCCTGATCGCCTTCACCAAGTCCGGTGACACCGCCCGCCGTCTGTCCCGCTACCGCGCGACCCAGGCGATCCTGGCCTTCACCACCGACGAGGGCACCCGCAACCAGCTCACGCTCAGCTGGGGTGTGGAGTCCCATGTCGTGCCCTTCGTCAACAGCACCGACGAGATGGTCGACATGGTGGACCAGGAGCTGGCCAAGCTGGGCCGCTTCAGCCCCGGTGACACGGTGATCATCACCGCCGGCTCGCCCCCCGGCGTCCCCGGCACCACCAACATGGTCCGGGTGCACCACCTGGGCAGCCAGGGCGACTGACGGGCCGGCCGAGGACCTGGACACGCACTGAGGGCGCCCCCTGTGACAGGGGGCGCCCTCAGCTCTGTGCGCGGCTCCCGAACGGGCTTCTACGGGCGCTCAGTCGGTGCTGTACACGTGCATGCCGGGCACGTGCAGGTTGCCGCCGAACTGGGCCGCCTGGACCACGTGGACCTTGGTGAAGTAGATCAGCGGGATGTTCAGCGGCGGCGGGCTGTCCGGGCTGAACGTGATCGGGATCAGCCCCAGCAGGTTGCCGGAGATGCTCTCGGTGTACATCACCGTGTCACCGCCGGTGATCGTGGACGTCGAGCCCTTGGACGCCTGCACGTGGTACGTCTTGCCGGCCTGCTTGTCCTTCACCGTCTGGTGCAGGTCACCGATGTCCGTGCCGCCCGAGATGACGTATTTCAGCACCTTCTTGGTGGTGCCGTTCGCGGTCTTGACCTCGACTACGCCCTTGTAGTCGGCGCCCTTCAGCGTCAGCGAGCTGGCGTCCAGGTACCAGGGGTCGTCCGCAACCGGCACCTTGTTGTCGACGCCGCCCTCGGCGTCGGTGGCGGCCGGGCAGTCGTCGGGTGACGTCGTGGAACTCGCGGACGGGCTGGGCGTGGCCGACCCGGCCGCGTCCTTGACCGCCTGCGTGGTGTCCTCGGCCGTCTTGGAGACCGTGTCGGTGGTGTCCTTGACGGTGTCCGTGACGGTCTTGGTGGTCTTCTCGACGGTGTCCTTGACGGTGCCGGTCACGCTGTCCGTGCCGGTGGGGCCGGACGAGGACGAGCCGGCCGACGGAGACGCGGACGGCTCCGGGCTCGCGGACGTGCCGGAGTCCGTCTTGCCGCCGGTGAGGATGTCACCGATCGTGTCGCCGAGCGTGCCCAGCACACCACCGCTGCTCTCGGTCGCCGACGGGGACGGCGTCGCCGTGTCCCCACCGGAGCCGGAGCCCGGGTCGGAGGAGCCGGACGTCGCGGTGGGCTCGGGCGTGGACTTCTCGTCGGAACCTGAATCCGGCGAGGAGGTCTTGCCCAAGTCCTGCTTGTCCGTGGCCCCGGCGGACGCCGTGGGGGTCGGCGTCGCCGTGCCCGTGGACTCGCTCGCGGACGGCGAGGGCGAGTCCGAGGCCTTTCCGGAGTCCTTGAGCGCGTCGACGCAGTCCTTGTACTCCGCGGCCTTCTGGCTGTTGGACGTCGTCCCGCCGTTGTCGGCGAGGGCGAGCGTCGATGTGAAGCCCATGCCCACGATGACGGCGGTGGGCATCGCCACGGAGGCGATCGCCTTGCCGGCGGGCATGTGGAACCTGGTGAACAGCGGCCGTCTGGGTGCCGCGTGGCGGGGACCGGTTCTCGCACGGGACCCGTTCACATCGGCCCCGTGGGTCACCTCGTCAGCCGGCACTGTGCCTCCCGTTCGCCCCGTTGGCGGGGCTCGTTCCCGACAGGTCGTTCGACTCGCTCAGGGTGCCCGCGTCCGATCCCTTGTCCAGCCAGGGCCCGGTAGCGGCCGCCTGTCCCGTGCCGGTCCCCTCCGCGCCCTCCGGCGCGCCCGGTGCCCACGACACGGCCATCGCACCGCCGACGAGGGCGAGCAGGAAGCCGACGATGAAGCCACCGAAGTTGGACACGGGCAGGGACACCAGCCCGAGCAGGATCGCGGCGACGCCCGCGAAGGTCCGTACGTGCTTCTGGAACCAGAGGCTGACGCCGAGCACGACGAGCAGCACGCCGATGATCAGCGACCCGGCTCCCGCGGTCGTCGACATCGCCAGGGTCAGATGACCGACCTGGAGATGGGCGTACGGGAAGTACATGATCGGAAAGCCGCTGAGCAGGACGAGGAGGCCGGCCCAGAACGGCCGGGTGCCCCGCCAGGCGCGGAACTGCAGCCTCCGGTGGGTGAACTGACCGGGGTCTGCGGCAGGAGTCTCGGCGCTCATGGAAAACAGCTCCCTGGTGCGGCGTTGCTGTGGTGGTGATGTGTGCCGTGTGTGAACACACGGCCGGAGTGTGGACGGGCGGGGGCGCCACCGGCTCCCCCGCCCGTCAGTGAATGCTTAGTAGCACTCGATGTCCGGGCCACTGCCCTTGTGCAGCGACATGTGCAGACCGCTGAGCTTGAAGGTTCCGGCGGTGGTCGCCCACGCCGTCTGCTTCACGTCGGTCAGGTCCGCCGAGTCCGCCTGCTGGGCGAAGCCGAACGGGTTGGCCTGCTCGCCGTTGCCCTTCATGCCCGGACCCTTGCTGGCGTCCTTGGCGGCAACACCGATGTCGATGTTGTGGAAGACGGCGTCGGCCTGCAGGTCCTCGACGTCGATGTACAGACGGTCGGCCTGAACCTGCTTGTCCTTGTTGGAGCTGTCGCCCGCCTCCAGGCGGAGCGTCACGTCACCGATGACCGGGAGGTCCGGGGTGACGACCGACTGACACATCTTCTGGATCGTGGCCGACTTGAAGGACGAGACCGCGACGGGGTGAAGCGCCTTCTGGCCCGTCATGGTGTAGCCCTGGTCGAGCGCCCCGTACTGCGCGAAGCCCTCGCCGTGGAGCGACTTAGCCGTCACCTTGAACGACTGCCCCGAAACGCTGAACGAAGCAGCGAGAGCACCCTGCGCCAGGGCGACACCTATCGCTGCCGTGGCGGCGACGCTGGGCACCATGACCACAGCGAACCGCTTCCATCTGGTACCGCCACGCACCTGGGACTCCATATTTCCTCCTTCTCGGACGTACATCTCCTGGCCCGACTCGCCCCAATCGGCGGCTCAGTTAGGCAGGGATGGGAGAAGTGCTACGTCCTCGGAAAGGAGAGCGCCCGTACTCATCAGGCACGAACCGCGCCCGAACCACCGGCGATCACCCCCGAGCGACAACCACTGGTCGCGCCTGACACGCATCACGCACAACCTTCTGGACAGGCTTCGCCGTGCGGCGAAGACCCCCCTGCCCTAGAGCCGGCGCCACTGCCGCCGGCTCTGCTCGGTGGGGACCCAGAGTCTCCCTCGACCCGACCGGATGCCGGGGGTGCGGGAATGGACCGAGCGTCGCCGATCGTGGTGCATTCTCGGCCCGGACACAAGGGGGTTCGTTACTGGCTAGTAACGGCCGGATAACCGAACAACGACCCGGCGGTCTCGAAGGGCGACGCTGGGTGTCAGTCAGGGGCAGAGCAAAGCCGTTGATCCTTGGACGAATCCAGACAGATCAACGGCATTGTCTTACTCCGAGTAACAGCGGCCGCAATTGCCAAGTTTTGGCAAAGTGCGGCCGCCCTGACGCCTCGTAGGCAAATTTTTCACTCCGGCATCACATGCCGTGGCGTTTAGCGACTGGTCAGAACAGAGCCCGGGCGAGGGCCCGTCGCGCCCCGACCACCCGGGGGTCCTCCGGCCCCACGACCTCGAACAGCTCCAGCAGCCGGCGCCGTACCGCGTCCCGGTCGTCACCCGCCGTACGCCGCACGGTGTCGATGAGCCGGCCGAAGGCGTCGTCGACATGACCGCCCACCAGGTCCAGGTCGGCGGCCGCGATCTGCGCGTCCACGTCGCCCGGCTTTCCGGCGGCCTCCTCGCGCACCCGCTGTGGGTCCATGTCCTGCACCCGTTGCAGCAACTCCGCCTGCGCGAGGCCGAGTTTGGCCTCCATGTTGCCCGGGTCGTCGTTCAGCACGTTCTTGTACGCCTGGACGGCCCCGCCCAGGTCCCCCGCGTCCAGCGCCCGTACGGCGGCCTCGAGGAGGGCGTCGTACGGCCCCGCCGGCATCTCCTGCGGCGCGGCGGCGCCCGGCTCGGCGTCCGGGTCGACTGCCAGGCCGGTCAGCCCGAAGCGCTGCTCGGCGACCTGCACCAGCTGGTCCAGGGTCTCCCGGATCTGCTGTTCACCGGCCGCGCCCTGGAAGAGGGGCAGCGCCTGCCCCGCGACGACGGCGAAGACGGCCGGAATCCCCTGGACCCCGAACTGCTGCATCAGCATCTGGTTGGCGTCGACGTCGATCTTGGCGAGCACGATGCGCCCGTCGTACTCGACGGCCAGTCGCTCCAGGACCGGGCTCAGCTGCTTGCAGGGCTGACACCACTCGGCCCAGAAGTCGATGACGACCGGTACTTCGGCGGACCGTTGCAGGACATCCCGCTCGAATCCCGCTTCATCGACGTCGATGACGAGGTCGGCCGGGGAGACGGCCCCCGCGCCGCCCTGCCGGGCGGCTTCGGCGCGCGTCTGCTCGGCCTTGGCCTTGGCCTCTTGGGCCGCCTTCACCGCGGCGAGGTCGACGACGCCGCTCATGGACATGTTCCGTGGCTGCATGCGTCTATCCTCCCCCGTCTTGGCGCATGAAGAAAAAAGCGATGTGTTTGGCGCCGGGTCCCCACCCCACGCCGGTGGTCGTCGCCCGTGTACGTCCCGCACGAGCTTTCGCTACGACCCGTAGCGTAATGCCATGCGGGGTCACCGCGACACCACTCTCCGGTGATCTCCCTCACGACCGCACAGATTCCGCCGGTTATGGTCGACGCATGCAGAGCCGCCATCCCGCCAGCCGTACCGGACGCCCGCGCAGCGCCGCCGCGGACGCCGCGATCCTGGCCGCCACGCGGGAGGCTCTGGTGGAACTCGGCTGGTCGGGGCTGACCCTGAGCGACGTGGCCACGCGGGCCGGGGTCGCGAAGACGACGCTCTACCGCCGCTGGGCGGGCAAGTACGAACTGGTGGTGGACGCGGTCGCGGAGCTGTTCGACGAGCTCGAACTGCCCGACCGCGGCAGCCTGGCCGCCGACATCGAGGGCGTGGTGCTGCAGTTCGCGGCGATCCTGGCCCGCCCGGAGGCCAGAAGTGGCCTGATGGCGGTGGTCGCGGAGGCGACCCGCGACGACGCGCTGCGCGAGCGGATCCGTGCCTCGATCGTGGACCGGCAGATGCGCCTGGTCCTGGAGGGCCGTGCCCGGGCCCAGCGACGCGGCGAACTCCCGCCGGAACCGGACCCGGCGGAGTCGTCCCGCACGGTGGACCTGATCTTCGACATGGTGGCGGGCGCGGTGGTCCACCGCACCCTGGTGAGCGGCAAGCCGGCCGACGAGGCCTGGGTGCACAGCTTCACCCGGGTGCTGCTCCTCGGCCTGACCGCCCAGCCGAGCGCCCAGGGCGGCGGGGCGGCCTAAGCCGGGGCCACGCTCCTGGCACCCGAGTCTGGTGCCGGGAGGCCGGGGGCCCAGGGGGCGGAGCCCCCTGGAGGCGGGGCGGAGCCCCCTGGAGGCGCCCGCGGCGGGCAACGTCGCCTAGAACCCCGCCGGTTCCGTGTACACCCCCCACTCGTCCCGCAGCACCCCGCAGATCTCACCCAGGGTCGCCTCGGCCCGTACGGCGTCGAGCATCGGCTCGATCATGTTCCCCCCGGACCGGGCGGCACTCAGCATCTCCTCGAGGCCGGCGCGCACCGCGGCCTCGTCCCGCGCGGTCCTGCGCTCGCCCAGAACGCGGACCTGCTCCCGCTCCACCTCGTGGCTGACCCGCAGGATCTCCAGGTCCCCGGTCACCGATCCGGTGGCGACGTTGACGCCCACGACCCGCTTCTCGCCCTTCTCCAGGGCCCGCTGGTAGCGGAAGGCGGACTCGGCGATCTCGCCGGTGAACCAGCCGTCCTCGATCCCGCGCAGGATCCCGGAGGTGATCGGCCCGATGGGGTGCTGCCCGTCCGGGTGCGCCCTGAGCCCCCGCTCCTTGATCTGCTCGAAGATCTTCTCCGCGTCCGCCTCGATCCGGTCCGTCAGCTGCTCGATGTACCAGGAACCGCCCAGCGGGTCGGCCACGTTGGCGACGCCGGTCTCCTCCATCAGCACCTGCTGGGTGCGCAGCGCGATCTCGGCGGCCTGCTCGCTGGGCAGCGCCAGCGTCTCGTCCAGCGCGTTGGTGTGCAGCGAGTTGGTGCCGCCGAGCACGGCGGCCAGCGCCTCCACGGCCGTGCGCACCACGTTGTTGTACGGCTGCTGGGCGGTCAGCGATACGCCCGCGGTCTGCGTGTGGAACCGCAGCCACTGCGCCTTCTCGCTCTTCGCGCCGTACACGTCGCGCATCCACCGGGCCCAGATCCGCCGGGCGGCGCGGAACTTGGCGATCTCCTCGAAGAAGTCGACGTGCGCGTCGAAGAAGAAGGACAGGCCGGGCGCGAAGACGTCCACGTCGAGCCCGCGGCTCAGACCCAGCTCGACGTAGCCGAAGCCGTCCGCGAGCGTGTACGCCAGCTCCTGCGCGGCCGTGGCCCCCGCCTCGCGGATGTGGTAGCCGGAGACGGACAGGGGCTTGTACGCGGGGATGCCGGCCGCGCAGTACTCCATCAGGTCGCCGATCAGCCGCAGATGGGGCTCCGGCTGGAAGAGCCACTCCTTCTGGGCGATGTACTCCTTGAAGATGTCGGTCTGCAGCGTGCCGTTGAGGACCGACGGGGCCACGCCCTGCCGCTCGGCGGCGACCAGGTACATGCAGAAGACGGGCACCGCGGGCCCGCTGATCGTCATGGAGGTCGTCACGTCCCCGAGCGGGATGTCCTTGAACAGGACCTCCATGTCGGCGGCCGAGTCGATGGCCACGCCGCAGTGCCCGACCTCACCGAGCGAGCGCGGGTCGTCGGAGTCGCGCCCCATGAGCGTCGGCATGTCGAAGGCCACGGACAGACCGCCGCCGCCCGCGGCCAGGATCATCTTGTACCGCTCGTTGGTCTGCTCGGCGTTGCCGAACCCGGCGAACTGCCGGATCGTCCAGGTGCGGCCGCGGTAGCCGGTCGGATGGAGCCCGCGCGTGAAGGGGTACTCCCCGGGCCACCCGATCCGCTCGAATCCCTCGTAGGCGTCCCCGGGCCGGGGTCCGTACACCGGCTCCACGGGGTCGCCGGAGAGCGTGGTGAAGTCTGCGTCGCGCTTGCGCGCGGCGTCGTAACGGGCCTGCCAGCGGCGGCGGCCCTCCTCGATGGCGTGAGCGTCCATACCATCGAATTTACTTGGACGTCCTAGTAAATGTCGATGCCAACTGGGTCACGACCACGAGAACACCGCCGTACGGGTGCCGTACGGCGGTGCTGCGAGGCTTGTGGCCAGGTGGAGTCGACCTAGGCTTTGGCGACGGCGGGGGCCGGGTCCACGACCTTGCCCTCCAGCTCGCGGCTGATCCTGCGCTCGACGAAGAAGGCGGCCGTCGGGATCGTGCCCGCGAGCAGCACCCAGAGCTGCTTGCCGACCGGCCACTTCGCCTTGGAGCCCAGGTCGAAGGCGAAGACCAGGTAGACGACGTACAGCCAGCCGTGCGCGATGGCGACGACCCGGGTGACGTCGGCGGCACCGTCCATGCCCAGCCCATACTTCGCGATCATGCTCAGGCACAGGAGGACCAGCAGCACACCGGTGACGTAGGCCAGGACGCGATAGCGGGTCAGCACGCTCTTCTTCATGCCGTCGAGCGTAACCGCCCGTTCCGGGAGATCTTGCCCCGGGTCACCCCTCGTCGAAGTCGTGTGCCGCGATCCGCAGCGGGCGCAGCATGGCGAAGATCTCCGCGCACTCCTCGGCGTCGTAGGCCCCGAGGCCGAAGTCCATCGCCATCAGGTCGCGGGTGGCCGCGTCGACCACCTCGCGGCCCTTGTCGGTGATGACGGCGAGCGTGCCGCGGCCGTCGTTGGGGTTGGGGCGCTTGGCCACCAGACCGGACCTGACCAGCCGGTCCACGGTGTTCGTCACCGACGTGGGGTGCACCATGAGCCGCTCGCCGATCTTGGACATGGGCAGCTCGCCGGCCTTGGAGAAGGTGAGCAGCACCAGCGCCTCGTAGCGCGCGAAGGTCAGTTCGTACGGCTTGACCACCGCGTCGACCTCGGCCAGCAGGATCTGCTGCGCCCGCATGATCGAGGTGATCGCGGCCATCGCTGGCACGTTTCCCCAGCGCTGCTTCCAGAGCTCGTCGGCGCGTGCGATGGGG
Source organism: Streptomyces sp. NPDC058145 (assembly GCF_042884245.1). Taxonomy (NCBI): domain Bacteria; kingdom Bacillati; phylum Actinomycetota; class Actinomycetes; order Kitasatosporales; family Streptomycetaceae; genus Streptomyces; species Streptomyces sp. NPDC058145. The sequence continues at coordinate 240,900 of NZ_JBHVUH010000013.1, forward strand.
TCGAAGGGGAGGCTGAGAGGCTTGGGCACGTCACCAGACCCTACCGGCCGGTCATATGCCGGTCAGCCCCGTCTCGGCCTTCGGTCACCCGGGGGCCACGGGCGCGGGACGGGTCAGCCCGCGAGGTGCCGTTCCACGGTCTCGACCTTCGAGGTGAGGCCGTCGGTCACCCCGGGCCGGATGTCCGCCTTGAGGACGAGCGAGACGCGCGGCGCCCGCGCCTCCACCGCGGCGACGGCCCGCCGGACGACGTCCATGACCTCGTCCCACTCTCCCTCGACCGAGGTGAACATGGCGTCGGTGCGGTTGGGCAGCCCCGACTCGCGGACCACGCGGACGGCGTCGGCGACGTACTCCCCCACGTCCTCGCCGACACCCAGGGGCGTCACGGAGAAGGCGACGATCATGCGTTCACGGCCCCTTCCTTGCGGGCGCGGGCGGCGATGACGGCACTCTCGGCCTCGCGGCGCAGCCTGCGCTCCGCGAAGAAGCCGCCGGTGGGCAGGACGGAGAGGACGAAGTAGAGGGCCGCGGTGCCGAAGCTCCACTTGGCACGGTTCCAGGCGTCCGCCCAGAAGAGGAGGTACAGGATGAACAGCACGCCGTGGACCGCGCCCATCACGGGCACCGCGTTGAAGTCCGTGGTCCGCTTCAGCACCGAGCAGACGAGCAGGACCAGGAAGGACACGGCCTCCGGGGCGGAGACCAGGCGGAGGCGGCGGAGGGCGGAGGCGGTCTTGATGTCCACGGATCACCTTCGGTGGAAGTTGCGACGACGGGCCGGCTGCTTTGTGAACACACGCACAAGCTGACCCCCATTCTGGCAAACCACACCCCTGGGGGTGCGCTCAGGGTCGTTCTCCACCCACGGGCCCTGTTCCCTCCACCCGGCTCACCGCTACTTTCCCTGCGTGGCGATGTTCCGACTTCAAGGAAGCAAGGTGCTCGCCGTCGACATGACCGGGGACGCCGTCAAGGCGAAGAACGGCTCGATGGTCGCGTACGACGGGCAGATGACCTTCAAGAAGCTGAGCGGCGGCGGCGAGGGGCTGCGCGGGATGGTGACCCGGCGGCTCACCGGCGAGCAGATGACGGTGATGGAGGTGAGGGGGCAGGGGACCTGCTGGTTCGCGGACCGGGCCGCGGAGATCAACCTGGTCGGTCTGCGGGGGGACAAGCTCCACGTCGAGTCGAGCAACCTGCTCGCGACCGACGCGGGGCTGCGCACGGGCACGACGTTCACCGGGCTGCGCGGCGCCTCGCAGGGCAACGGGCTGTTCACGACGACCGTAGAGGGCCACGGGCAGGCGGCCATCCTGTCGGACGGGCCGGCGGTGGTGCTCCGGGTCAGCCCGCAGTACCCGCTGATCGTCGACCCGGGTGCCTACATCGCCCATCAGGGTGATGTGCGGCAGACCTTCCAGTCCGGTGTGACGTTCCGCACCCTCTTCGGGGAGGGCGGCGGCGAGGCCTTCCAGATCCGCTTCGAGGGCGACGGGCTGGTGTACGTCCAGCCGAGCGAGCGCAACACGATCGCGGGGGACCTGTGAGATGACCTTCCGGGAGATCAACACCAAGATGGTCGAGGCGACCGTGCTGCCCGGGCAGCGGCTGTTCAGCCAGCGCGGGGCGATGCTCGCCTACCGGGGGGAGGTGTCCTTCACCCCCAGCGTCCAGGGCGGCCAGGGCGGGGTGATGTCCATGATCGGGCGGCGGGTGGCCGGCGAGGCGACCCCGCTGATGTCCGTGGAGGGCAGCGGCACGGTCTTCTTCGGGCACGGCGGCCACCACGTCCACGTCATCAACCTCACCGGCGACACCCTCTACGTCGAGGCCGACCGGCTGCTCGCCTTCGAGGGCACGCTCCGGCAGGGCACGATGTTCATGGGTTCCCAGGGCGGGGTGATGGGCCTGGTGCGCGGCCAGGTCACCGGGCAGGGCCTGTTCACCACCACCCTCCAGGGCCAGGGCTCGGTGGCCGTGATGGCGCACGGCGGCGTCTTCGAGATCCCGATCACACCGCAGCGTCCGGTGCACGTGGATCCGCAGGCCTACGTCGCCCACCACGGCGACGTGCGCAACAGGCTGTCCACCGCGCTCGGCTGGCGGGACATGGTGGGCCGCGGCTCCGGGGAGGCGTTCCAGCTGGAGCTGAGCGGCAGCGGCACGGTGTACGTCCAGGCCTCGGAGGAGAAGCTGTGAGCGCGTACGGAACCCCCGGCGGCCCCGTGGTGCACGACCCGGTGACCCTGCCCGCCGACGACAACGTGAACAAGTACACGTTCTGCGTCGAGCTCAAGGGCGGGGAGTGGTTCCTGCAGAAGGGGAAGATGATCGCCTACTACGGGGCGATCGAGTTCAACGGCATCGGACACGGCCGACTCGACCGACTTGTCCGTACGTCGTTCCATTCGCCACTGCACGCGAGCGACTGGGTCGTGGCGGCCGGCTCGGGGAAGATGCTGCTGGCCGACCGGGCCTTCGACGTCAACTCCTACGACCTGGACGACGGGAACTTGACCATTCGCGCGGGCAATCTGCTCGCTTTTCAGCCAAGTCTCGCGCTCAAGCAGTCGATCGTGCCAGGTTTTCTGACACTCATCGGAACCGGAAAGTTCGTGGCCGCATCTAACGGTCCGGTGGTGTTCTTGGAACCCCCGATCCGGGTGGACCCCCAGGCGCTGGTCGGATGGGCCGATTGCCCGTCACCGTGTCATCACTACGACCACGGGTATCTGACGGGTGTCATGGGCGGTCTACGTGCGATGACGGGCCTGGGCGGGGCTTCCGGCGAGGAGCATCAGTTCGAGTTCGTGGGCGCCGGGACGGTCCTGCTCCAGTCGAGTGAGACGCTTATGGCGGAGCGGGCGACGGGGGTTGTTCCGCCCGAACCGGGGGTCCCCGGCGGTGGCGGAGCGGCACCGGGTGGACACGGTCCGCAATCGTCGGCAGCACCGCGCCTTCCCGGACAGCTGGGGGACCTCCAGCGTCGCTTCGGGCTGTGAGCGGTAGTCTGCGGAGTGTGACGGCTCGAACGCGTGCGCACCGTCACACCATCCGAAGTAGTTCGTCATTCAACTTCTTAGGTAGACTTCATTCATGGAGACCGAGACGGCCACGCGCTGGCTGACCGATGCGGAGCAGTGCGCTTGGCGCACCCACCTGGAGGTCAACAGGCTGTTGACGTATCAGCTCGAAAAAGATCTGCAGCCGTTCGGCCTGACGATGAACGACTACGAGATTCTTGTGAATCTGTCCGAGTCGGACGACGTACGGATGCGCATGAGCGACCTTGCGTCCGCCACGTTGCAGTCGAAGAGCCGGCTCTCGCACCAGATCACGCGGATGGAGAACGCGAACCTGGTCCGGCGCGAGAACTGCGAGTCCGACCGGCGGGGGCTGTACGCCGTGCTGACGGAGCACGGCATGGAGACGATGCGGAAGGTCGCGCCCCATCATGTGGCGTCGGTGCGCAGGCACTTCATAGACCTGCTGTCGCATGACGCGCTGACCGAGCTGGACAAGGCGCTCAAGCCCATCGCCGAGCACCTGAGGGGGCACCGGGGGCGTCCCTGACAGCGGCTGTCCCTTCGGGGCGCGGGTGCGACCCGCGCCCCCGGGGCCGCACCCGGGCGCCCGGCGGTCAGCCCTCCGTCAGACCCGCCACCAGTTCGTCCGCCGCGCGGTAGGGGTCGAGGCCGCCCGCCACGATGCGCTCGGCGAGGGCGCTGAGCCGGCGGTCGCCGTGGAGGTCCCCGATCCGCTCGCGCAGGGCCGTGACCGCGATGGTCTCGACCTCGCGGGCCGCGCGGGCCCTGCGGCGCTCGGCCAGGACGCCGTGCTCCTCCATCCAGGCGCGGTGCTTCTCCAGGGCCTCCACCACCTCGTCCACGCCCTCGGCGCGGGCCGCGACCGTCTTGACGATGGGCGGGCGCCAGTCACCGGGGCCGCGGGCCTCGCCCAGGCCCAGCATGTGGTTCAGTTCGCGGGCCGTGGCGTCGGCGCCGTCGCGGTCGGCCTTGTTGACGACGTAGACGTCGCCGATCTCGAGGATGCCGGCCTTCGCCGCCTGGATGCCGTCGCCCATGCCCGGGGCCAGCAGGACCACGGACGTGTCCGCCTGGGAGGCGATCTCCACCTCGGACTGGCCGACGCCGACCGTCTCCACCAGGATCACGTCGCAGCCCGCCGCGTCCAGGACCCGGATCGCCTGGGGCGCCGCCCAGGCCAGACCGCCCAGGTGACCCCGGGTGGCCATCGAGCGGATGTAGACACCGGGGTCGGAGGCGTGGTCCGACATGCGGACGCGGTCACCCAGCAGGGCGCCCCCGGAGAAGGGCGACGACGGGTCGACGGCCAGGACGCCGACCCGCCTGCCCTGCTTGCGGTACGCCGTGACGAGGGCGGAGGTGGAGGTCGACTTGCCGACGCCGGGCGAGCCGGTCAGGCCCACCACGTAGGCGTTGCCGGTCAGCGGGGCGAGTGCCGCCATGACCTCCCTGAGTTGCGGGGACGCCCCCTCCACCAAGGAGATCAGCCGGGCCACGGCCCGCGGCCGGCCTTCCCTGGCCTGGGCCACCAGAGAGGAGACGTCCTGCATCAAACAGCTCCGTTCACTTCACCGACACGACTGGGAACTCAGGCCTTCGGGACCCGCACGATCAGGGCGTCACCCTGACCGCCGCCACCGCACAGCGCCGCCGCGCCGACCCCGCCGCCCCGGCGCTTGAGCTCCAGCGCCAAGTGCAGCACGAGCCGGGCGCCGGACATGCCGATCGGGTGACCCAGCGCGATCGCGCCGCCGTTGACGTTCACCTTTTCCGTGGAAACGCCGAGGTCCTTCATTGACTGGACCGCGACCGCCGCGAAGGCCTCGTTGATCTCGACGAGGTCGAGGTCGGAGACCTCCAGACCGTCCTTCTTCAGGGCGTGCTGGATGGCGTTGGACGGCTGGGACTGCAGGGAGTTGTCCGGACCGGCCACATTGCCGTGCGCGCCGATCTCGGCGAGCCACTCCAGGCCCAGCTCCTGCGCCTTGGCCTTGCTCATCACGACCACGGCCGCCGCGCCGTCCGAGATCTGCGAGGCGGACCCGGCGGTGATCGTGCCGTCCTTGGCGAAGGCCGGCCGCAGCTTGCCCAGCGACTCCGCGGTGGTGTCGCCGCGGATGCCCTCGTCCTTGCTGAAGAGGACCGGGTCGCCCTTGCGCTGCGGGATCTCGACCGGGGTGATCTCGGCCTCGAAGATGCCGTTCTTCTGCGCGGCGGCGGCCCGCTGGTGGGACAGGGCGGCGATCTCGTCCTGCTCGGGGCGCTTGATGCCGAGACGCGTGTTGTGCTTCTCCGTCGACGCGCCCATGGCGATGTTCTCGAAGGAGTCGGTCAGGCCGTCGTGGGCCATGGCGTCGAGTACCTCGACGGCACCGTACTTGTAGCCCTCACGGGACTTCGGCAGCAGGTGCGGGGCGTTGGTCATGGACTCCTGGCCGCCGGCCACCACGATGTCGAACTCGCCGGCGCGGATCAGCTGGTCGGCCAGCGCGATCGCGTCCAGGCCCGACAGGCACACCTTGTTGATGGTGAGCGCCGGGACGTTCATCGGGATGCCGGCCTTGACCGCGGCCTGGCGGGCCGGGATCTGCCCCGCACCGGCCTGCAGCACCTGGCCCATGATCACGTACTGCACCTGGTCGCCGCCGATCCCCGCACGGTCGAGGGCGGCCTTGATCGCGAAGCCGCCGAGGTCGGCTCCCGAGAAGGACTTGAGCGAGCCCAGCAGCCGCCCCATGGGCGTGCGCGCGCCCGCGACGATCACCGAGCTGGTCGTACCGGGTGTTCCAGAAGACATGAGCTGCGATCCCCTTACCGGCCTGCACAGCCGAGGAGTGAACGAGGGTTTACTTCGAATGTACTGAGCGGCACTCCGTGCCGTCATCGGCCCGTCGGTGTGATCGCGCGCACGTTGCGTAACCACGACGGTGGCGCTGCACTGAATCCATGCTGACGCGAATCGACCACATCGGGATCGCCTGCCACGACCTCGACGCCACTGTCGAGTTCTACCGGGCCACGTACGGCTTCGAGGTGTTCCACACCGAGGTCAACGAGGAACAGGGCGTGCGCGAGGCCATGCTCAAGATCAACGAGACGTCCGACGGCGGCGCCTCCTACCTCCAGCTGCTCGAACCGACCCGCGAGGACTCCGCGGTCGGCAAGTGGCTGGCGAAGAACGGCGAGGGCGTCCACCACATCGCCTTCGGCACGGCGGACGTCGACGCGGACGCCGAGTCGATCAGGGGCAAGGGCGTACGCGTTCTGTACGACGAGCCACGACGCGGCTCCATGGGGTCGCGGATCACCTTCCTGCATCCGAAGGATTGCCACGGTGTCCTGACAGAACTGGTCACTTCGGCCCCGGTTGAGTCACCTGAGCACTGACCCTCGTACATATGGGCCGGTAGGGTTGGGGGCGGTCGTCCTCAAAACCGGGGCGACCGCATGCCGGGGTCCGGGTTTCGGGGGACGAGCGTCGGGGCAGCAGCCCGTGCTCCGCCGTTGATCTGACACCATTCCCCGGGGGCCCCGTTCGGCGGATGGACGGTGCTCGTTGGAGAAGCTCACCAGGGGACGGATGGGACCGCGCAGTGCGGGGCTACGAGAGCCAGGAGCGAGAGCCGGCGGCTGACGTCGACCACCTCTCTCGGTTCGAGGCCGAGATGAAACGGCTGAGGACCGAGCGGGAAAAGGCGATTCAGCACGCCGAGGACCTCGGCTACCAGGTCGAGGTGCTGCGCGCCAAGCTGCACGAGGCGCGCCGCACCCTGATGACCCGGCCCGCCTATGACGGCGGTGACATCGGCTACCAGGCCGAACAGTTGCTCCGTAATGCCCAGGTGCAGGCCGACCAGCTGCGCCAGGACGCCGAGCGGGAGCTGAGCCAGGCCCGCGCGCAGACCCAGCGCATCCTGCAGGAGCACGCCGAGCAGGCCGCCCGGCTCCAGACCGAGCTGCACCAGGAGGCGGTCACCCGCCGCCAGCAGCTCGACCAGGAGCTGGCCGAGCGGCGCCAGACCGTCGAGTCGCACGTCAACGAGAACGTGGCGTGGGCGGAGCAGCTGCGCGCCCGCACCGAGTCGCAGGCCCGCCGGCTGCTGGACGAGTCCCGCGCCGAGGCCGAGCAGGCCATGGCCGCCGCCCGCGCGGAGGCCGAGCGGCTGACCCGGGAGGCCCGCGAGCGGCTGCAGAGCGACGCGGAGGCCGCGCGCTCCGAGGCCGAGCAGATCCTGCGCCGTGCCCGCACCGACGCCGAGCGGCTGCTGAACGCCGCCTCCACGCAGGCGCAGGAGGCCACCGACCACGCCGAGCAGCTGCGCACCTCCACCGTCAGCGAGTCGGACGCCGCCCGCCGGCAGTCCACCGAGCTGAGCCGGGCCGCCGAGCAGCGCATGGCGGAGGCCGAGGAGGCGCTGCGCAAGGCGCAGTCCGAGGCGGAGAAGCTGGTCACCGAGGCCAAGGAGGCCGCCGCCAAGGCGCTGGCCGGCGCCGAGGCCGCCAACGAGACCCGTACCCGTACCGCCAAGGAGCAGGTCGCCCGGCTGGTCGAGGAGGCCACCAAGGAGGCCGAGAACACCAGGTCCGAGGCCGAGCAGCTGGTCGCGGACGCGCGCGCCGAGGCCGAGAAGATCGTCGCCGAGGCCGGCGAGAAGGCCCGCAGCGTCACCGCCGAGGAGACGGCGACCCAGCTGTCGAAGGCGGCCCGGACAGCCGAGGACGTCCTCGACAAGGCGTCGGAGGACGCCAGGAAGACCATCAAGGCCGCGGCCGAGGAGGCCGAGCGGATCCGCCGGGAGGCCGAGGCCGAGACGGACCGGCTGCGCTCCGAGGCGCACGACATCGCCGAGCAGCTCAAGGGCGCGGCGAAGGACGACACCAAGGAGTACCGCGCCAAGACGGTCGAGCTGCAGGAGGAGGCCCGCCGGCTGCGCGGCGAGGCCGAGCAGCTGCGCGCCGACGCGGTCGCGGAGGGCGAGTCCATCCGCGCCGAGGCCCGCCGGGAGGCCGTGGCGCAGATCGAGGAGGCGGCCCGGTCCGCGGAGGAGCTGCTCGCCAAGGCCAGGGCGGACGCCGACGAGCTGCGCCAGAAGGCGACCTCGGACAGCGAGAAGGTGCGCACCGAGGCCATCGAGCGGGCCACCACGCTGCGCCGGCAGGCCGAGGAGACCCTGGAGCGCACCCGCAAGGAGGCCGAGCGGCACCGCGCGGAGGTCGCCGAGCAGTCCGACGCGCTGAAGGCGGACGCCGAGCGGGCCGCGCGCGAACTGCGCGAGGAGACCGAGCGGGCGGTCGAGGCGCGGCGCGCCGAGGCCGCCGAGGAGCTGACCCGGCTGCAGACGGAGGCCCAGCAGCGGCTGGCGTCGGCCGAACAGGCTCTCGGCGAGGCCCGGGAGGAGGCGGCCCGGATCCGCCGGGAGGCCGCCGAGGAGAGCGAGCGGCTGCGTGCCGAGGCCGCCGAGCGGATCCGTACGCTCCAGCAGCAGGCCGAGAACGAGGCCGAACGGCTGCGCACCGAGGCCGCGTCGGACGCGGCCGCCTCGCGCGCCGAGGGCGAGGCGGTCGCCGTACGGCTGCGCTCGGATGCCGCGGCCGAGGCCGAGCGGCTGAAGGCGGAGGCCCAGGACACCGCCGACCGGGTCCGCGCGGAGGCGCAGGCCACCGCCGAGCGGCTCGGCACCGAGGCGTCCGAGACCCTGGCCGCCGCCCAGGAGGAGGCGGCCCGGCGCCGCCGGGAGGCCGAGGAACTGCTCGGTGCCGCGCGGTCCGAGGCCGACCAGGAGCGCGAGCGGGCCCGCGAGCAGAGCGAGGAACTGCTGGCCTCGGCCCGCAAACGGGTGGAGGACGCGCAGACCGAGGCGACCCGGCTGGTCGAGGAGGCCGACCGGCGCGCCACCGAGATGGTGTCCGCCGCCGAGCAGCACGCCCAGCAGGTGCGGGACTCCGTCGCCGGGCTGCACGAGCAGGCGCAGCAGGAGATCACCGGGCTGCGCTCGGCCGCCGAGCACGCGGCCGACCGTACGAAGCGGGAGGCCGGGGAGGAGGCGGACCGGGTCCGCGCCGACGCCTACGCCGAGCGGGAGCGGGCGAGCGAGGACGCCTCGCGGCTGCGGCGCGAGGCGAACGAGGAGGCGGAGGCCGCCAAGGCGCTCGCCGAGCGCACGGTCGCGGAGGCGATCGCGGAGTCCGACCGGCTGCGCGCGGACTCCTCCGCGCACGCCCAGCGGGTGCGCACCGAGGCGTCGGACGCGCTCGCCGAGGCCGACCAGGCCGCCGCCCGCACCCGGGCGGACGCCCGGGAGGACGCCAACCGCATCCGCTCGGACGCGGCCGCCCAGGTGGACACGCTCATCACCGAGGCCACCGCCGAGGCGGAGCGGCTGCAGACCGAGACGGCCGCCGAGGCCGAGCGGGTGCGCGCCGAGGCGGTCACGGAGGCGGACCGGGTCCGGGCCGAGGCCGTCGCGCAGGCCGAGCAGCTCGTCGGGGACGCCACCGGCGAGGCCGAACGGCTGCGCGCCGAGGCCGCCGAGACGGTCGGTTCGGCGCAGGCGCACGCGGAGCGGCTGCGTGCCGAGGCCGAGCGGCTGCGGGCGGACGCGGAGGCCGAGGCCGAACGGCTGACCGGGTCCGCGCGCGCGGAGGCGGAGCGCACCCTGGACGAGGCCCGCAAGGACGCCAACACGCGGCGTTCGGAGGCGGCCGAGCAGGTCGACACGCTCATCACGGAGACCACGGCCGAGGCCGACAAGCTGCTCACCGAGGCCCAGCAGCAGGCGCTGAGGACCACCGCGGACGCGGAGTCGCAGGCCGACACGATGGTGGGCGCGGCCCGCAGCGAGGCCGACCGGATCGTGTCCGAGGCGACCGTCGAGGGCAACTCCCGGGTGGAGAAGGCCCGTACGGACGCGGACGAGCTGCTGGTCGGTGCCCGCCGGGACGCGACCGCGATCCGCGAGCGCGCGGAGGAACTGCGCGAACGCCTCACCACCGAGATCGAGGAGCTGCACGAGCGGGCCCGCCGGGAGGCCGCCGAGACGATGAAGTCGACCGGCGACCGCTGCGACGCGCTGATCAAGGCGGCCGAGGAGCAGCTGGCCGAGGCGCAGGCCAAGGCCAAGGAGCTCGTGTCGGACGCCAACTCCGAGGCCGGCAAGGTCCGCATCGCCGCCGTCAAGAAGGCGGAGGGGCTGCTCAAGGAGGCCGAGCAGAAGAAGGCCACGCTGGTCAGGGAGGCCGAGGAGCTCAAGGCCGAGGCGGTCCGCGAGGCCCGGCGCACGGTCGAGGAGGGCAAGCGGGAGCTGGAGCTGCTGGTGCGCCGCCGCGAGGACATCAACACCGAGATCTCCCGGGTCCAGGACGTCCTGGAGGCGCTGGAGTCCTTCGAGGCCCCGGCGGCCGGCAAGGACGGCGGGGTCAAGGCGGGCGCGACGGTCGGTTCCCCCCGTTCGGGTGTCAAGTCGTCGGACGGCTAGCGAACACGGGAAGGCTTGAGGTGTCTTCTGGGTGCTTTGCCCAGTCTTTGGCAAGCCGTCACGTGATCAGCCACCCGAAAGAGGTGTCATTCTCCAGATCAAACACGTATCCGCTCGATGACACACCGCTTCGGCGCCTAGGATTCCACCTATCACCTCACCGGTCTCATTCGACAGGAACCCCATGAGCGACACTTCCCCCTACGGCTTCGAGCTTGTGCGGCGTGGGTACGACCGCGCTCAGGTGGACGAACGCATCGCCAAGCTCGTCTCCGACCGTGACAGCGCCCTGTCCCGCATCACCGCGCTGGAGAAGCGCATCGAGGAGCTGCACCTCGAGACGCAGAACGCGCAGGCCCAGGTCACCGATGCCGAGCCGTCGTACGCGGGTCTCGGGGCGCGGGTCGAGAAGATTCTGCGCCTGGCCGAGGAAGAGGCCAAGGATCTGCGCGATGAGGCCCGGCGCGCGGCCGAGCAGCACCGCGAGCTGGCCGAGTCGGCGGCCCAGCAGGTCCGCAACGACGCCGAGTCCTTCGCCTCCGAGCGCAAGGCCAAGGCCGAGGACGAGGGCGTCCGGATCGTCGAGAAGGCCAAGGGCGAGGCCTCTCAGCTGCGGACCGACGCGCAGAAGGACGCGCAGTCCAAGCGCGAGGAGGCGGACGCCCTCTTCGAGGAGACCCGCGCCAAGGCCGCGCAGGCCGCCGCCGACTTCGAGACGAACCTCGCCAAGCGCCGCGAGCAGTCCGAGCGCGACCTGGCCTCGCGTCAGCAGAAGGCCGAGAAGCGCCTCGCGGAGATCGAGCACCGCGCCGAGCAGCTGCGCCTGGAGGCGGAGAAGCTGCGCACCGACGCCGAGCGACGCGCCCGTCAGACGGTGGAGACGGCCCAGCGCCAGGCCGAGGACATCGTGGCCGACGCCAACGCCAAGGCCGACCGGATCCGTTCGGAATCCGAGCGCGAGCTCGCGGCCCTCACCAACCGCCGCGACTCCATCAACGCCCAGCTGACGAACGTCCGCGAGATGCTCGCCACGCTGACCGGTGCCGCGGTGGCCGCCGCCGGTTCGCCGGCCGAGGACGAGTCGATCTCCCGGGGTGTCCCGGCGCAGCAGACCCGCTAGTCGAGCGACCCGGTGAGGGGCGGTGGGCCTTGTCCCGCCGCCCCTTCCGTGTGCGCGTAGCCTGACGGAAGAGCAGGGGGCCGGGGCGGACCGGAACCGGGTGCCGGCCTTCCGGCCCGGGAAGAGGGAAGAGGTCCGCCGTATGTCCGACACCGACCGGTCCCTGGAGGACGCCGTCCTCGATCTCCTGGACCGCAGAGCGCCGGGTGCCTCGGTCTGTCCGTCGGACGTGGCCCGTGCGGTCCACCGGTGCGACGACGACGGCTGGCGGGAGCTGATGGAACCCGTCCGCCGGGCCGCGGCCCGGCTCGCGGCCCGGGGACAGGTGGAGATCACCCAGCACGGAGCTCCCGTCGATCCCGGGGAGGCCCGCGGGCCCATCCGGATCCGGCGGCCGTCCCGCTGACCGCGCGTCCGGCCGTAGCGACCGCCCGAGTGGCAGGGCCCCGGCCCCCGTCCTAGCGTGGCCGCATGATCGAGCTCGAGGGGCTGACCAAGCGGTACGGCGAGAAGGTGGCGGTGGACCACCTCACCTTCGCCGTGCGCCCGGGCATCGTGACGGGTTTTCTGGGGCCCAACGGCGCCGGGAAGTCCACGACCATGCGGATGATCCTCGGACTCGACCGGCCCACCGCCGGTGACGTGCGCATCGACGGCCGGCACTACGAACAGCTCAAGGACCCGCTCACCTCGATCGGGGCGCTGCTCGACGCCAAGGCGGTGCACGGCGGCCGCAGCGCCTACAACCACCTGCTCTGTCTGGCGCAGAGCAACGGCATCCCCGCGCGCCGGGTGGCCGAGGTGCTCGACGCCGTCGGACTCACCGCCGTGGCGCGGAAGAAGGCCAAGGGGTTCTCGTACGGCATGGGCCAGCGGCTCGGCATCGCGGGCGCGCTGCTCGGCGATCCGCGGATCCTGATGTTCGACGAGCCGGTCAACGGGCTCGATCCGGAGGGCATCCACTGGATCCGGAACCTGATGAAGTCCATGGCCACCCAGGGGCGGACGGTGTTCGTCTCCAGCCATCTGATGAGCGAGATGGCGCTGACAGCCGAGCATCTGGTGGTCATCGGGCAGGGGCGGCTGCTCGCCGACACCTCCATGGCCGACTTCATCCGGCAGCACTCCCGGGCCTACGTGCGCATCCGCACGCCACAGCGCGAGCGGTTCCTCGACGTGCTGCACGAGGGCGGGATCACCGTCGTTGAGACGGGCGGCGGCGCGCTGGAGGTGGAGGGCGGGAAGGCCGAGCGGATCGGGGAGCTGGCCGCCCGGAACGGGATCGTGCTGCACGAGCTGAGCCCGCAGCAGGCCTCGCTGGAGGAGGCCTTCATGCGGCTGACGGCCGAGTCGGTGGAGTATCACGCGCACGCCGAACCCACCGCCCGGGTCCCCCAGGACTGGGGCGCCGGCTGGAAGGGAGCCTGAGCATGGCCGCCGCAGAGGTGATCCGGTCCGAGTGGACCAAGATCCGGTCCGTCTCGTCCACGGTGTGGACACTCTCCCTGGCCGTGCTGGTCACGCTCGCCCTGGGGATGCTCATCTCCGCGCTGACGCGCAGCCAGTTCGACAACATGCCGGTGCGCGAGCGGCTCTCCTTCGACGCCACCGTGGTCAGCTTCGCGGGCATGACCCTCGGCCAGCTCGCCATGATCGTGTTCGGGGTGCTCGTCGTCTCCAACGAGTACAGCACCGGCATGATCCGGGTGTCGCTGGCCGCCGTGCCGCAGCGGGGCACCTTCCTGTTCGGCAAGATCGCCGTGGCCACCGCGCTCGCGCTGGTGGTCGGCATGGCCACCAGCTTCGCCGCGTTCTTCCTCGGGCAGGCGATGCTCGGTTCCCTGCGCACCCACCTCGGCGACCCCGGTGTGCTGCGCGCGGTGATCGGCGGCGGTCTCTACATGACGCTGATCGCGATGTTCTCCATGGGCGTCGCCACGATGCTGCGCTCGCCGCTGCTCTCGCTCGGCATCCTGATGCCGTTCTTCTTCCTGGTCTCCAACATCCTCGGCAACGTCGACGCCACCAAGAAGGTCGGCCGCTTCCTGCCCGACCAGGCCGGCAGCCGGATCATGCAGGTGGTGCCGAGGATCGGCGACGACACTCCCTACGGCCCCTGGGGCGGGCTCGGGATCATGGCGCTGTGGGTGGTCGCGGCGCTGGCGGGCGGGTACGTCCTGCTGAAGCGGCGCGACGCCCAGTGAGCCGTTTCGGTCATGTTCGGTGATGCTCCGGCTTTACTTTTCCTTGGTCGGAACCGTCAGCGCCCGGATATCCTCCTAACCCTTACGGGGGCGTGTGCCCCGCTGTCCTGAACCTTTCGATGGGTGCGGAGCATGATCGAGGCTGTCGGCCTGACCAAGCGCTACGGCGACAAGACCGCCGTGTACAACCTTTCCTTCCAGGTGCGACCGGGAGCGGTGACCGGCTTCCTCGGGCCCAACGGCTCGGGCAAGTCGACCACCATGCGGATGATCCTCGGGCTGGACAATCCGACGTCCGGCGCGGTGACCATCGGCGGCTACCCCTACCGCAGGCTGCCCAACGCCCCCCGCCAGGTCGGCGCCCTGCTCGACGCCAAGGCGGTGCACGGCGGCCGGTCCGCCCGCAGCCATCTGCTCAGCCTCGCCCAGCTCTCCGGCATCCCGGCCCGCCGGGTGGACGAGGTGCTCGGGGTCGTCGGCCTGCAGGAAGTGGCGAAGAAGCGGTCCAAGGGCTTCTCACTGGGCATGGGCCAGCGGCTCGGCATCGCCGCCGCGCTGCTCGGCGACCCCCAGGTGCTGCTCTTCGACGAGCCGGTCAACGGCCTCGACCCCGAGGGCATCCTCTGGGTGCGCAACCTGATGAAGGCGCTGGCCGCCGAGGGCCGTACCGTCTTCGTCTCCTCGCACCTGATGAGCGAGATGGCGCTGACCGCCGACCACCTCATCGTCATCGGACGCGGCCAGCTCCTCGCGGACATGAGCGTGACGGAGTTCATCTCCGCCAACTCCGCCGACTTCGCGCGGGTCCGCACCCCCGACACCGAGCCGCAGCTTCGCGAGAAGCTGTCCTCCGCGCTCACCGAGGCGGGCGGCCATGTGCTGCCGGAGCAGGACGGCGCGCTGCGCGTGACCGGGCTGCCGCTGCCCCGTATCAGCGACCTCGCGCACGAGGCGGACGTACGGCTGTGGGAGCTGTCGCCGCACCAGGCCTCGCTGGAGGAGGCGTACATGCGGATGACGCAGGGCGCCGTCGACTACCGCTCCACCATCGACCAGAAGGCGGGGCTGCAGCAGCCGCTGCCGCCCGGCGCCCAGCCGCCCATGCCGGTTCCCGGGCAGGGCCAGCCCGGCTGGTACGCCCCGCCGCCGCCCCAGCAGGGCGGCCACCCGTTCGCGATGCCGGCGCCCTCGGGGCCGTACGGCGGTGCGCCCGCGGGCGCGTACGGGGCACCCGGCGCGGGCGCCCCCAACCCGTACGCCGCCCCCGCCGCGCAGGCGCCGCAGGCCTCGCCGGTCCCGCAGGCGCAGCCTCCGGTGGCCGCTCCCCCGGCCCCGGCCGCCGCACCGTCCCAGTCCGCACCCGCGGCCCCGGCCGCCGACCCGACCCAGCCCGAGGACGCCCGATGAGCACCCACCAGCCCCCGATGCCGCAGGCCCCTGCCGCCGCGCCCGAATGGCAGGCGGCGCCCGGCGGGAACCACCCCGGCTACAGCTCGCCGATCCCCGTCGTGCGCACCCACCTCGGGCACGCGCTGGCCTCCGAGTGGACCAAGATCAAGTCGGTGCGCTCGACGATGTGGACGCTCGGCGTGTTCGTCCTGCTCGTGGTCGGCATCGGCCTGCTGGCCGGTGTGGCGGTCCGGGGCTCCGGCGACCTGAGCGGCCAGAGCCCGCTGACCCTCGGCTTCTTCGGCCTGCTGATCGGCATGATGTGCGTCATCACGCTCGGCGTGCTGACCACGGCGTCCGAGTACGGCACGGGCATGATCCGTACGACGATGACCGCGTGCCCGAGCCGGGGCCGGGTGCTGGCCGCCAAGTCGATCGTGTTCTTCGTGCTCGCCTTCGTGGTGACGCTGGCGGTGGTGTCCTTCGTGGCGATGCTCCAGGCGTCCATGCTGGACGGCCAGGGCGCGAAGAGCCCGTCCACCGGGGAATGGCTGAAGGCCACGCTCGGCATCAGCCTCTACATCGCGCTGCTCGGGCTGCTGTCGCTGCTCGTCGGCTCGATGATCCGGCACTCGGCGGGCGCCATCACCATCATGATCGGCACGGTGCTCGCCCCGCTGGTGATCGCGCTGTTCATGAACGCGTCGTCGCTGGAGAAGGTGCAGACGGCGCTGCTGGAGTACTCGATCCCGAGCCAGATGGGCGTGTTCTACGACAACACCCTGAGCCACTCCGGCCCGTCCGGCTGGGACCCGCTGTGGATCATGCTGGGCGTGACCGCCGCGGCCTACGCGGGCGCCTACGCGCTGCTGCACAGCCGGGACGTCTGAGTCCGGGGGTCAGAACCTCGGCGCGTTACGGGACCGCTGCACCCTCGTGGTGCGGCGGTCCTTCGCGTTCCAGCACGCCTTGTGCCAGTGGCGGCGGTCGTCCACGCCCGCGTGCTCGGGCCAGGCCACCACGTGCGGGACGGCGGAGGGGATGAGCTGGTCACAGCCCGGGCAGCGGTAGGTCTTGCCGTCGGCGCTCGCCCCCGCGACATGGCGCACGCTCCACTCCTCGCCCCGCCAGCTCTCCGAGGACTGCCAGCCGCCGTACCGGCCGGTCTGGTCGTCCTCGACGCTCCGGCCGGACAATCCGGCTGCCTTCGGTCGGTTGCGACGCGGGGACACGGGACACCTCTCGGAGCTATACAGGAAGCACGGGCCGCATCCAGCGTACGCGGCGCCGGTAGGGGTACGCGTAGCGCTCCGAACCGCACAAGTGCCCCTGCCAGGGGGCGCATTCTGCAGACAATCCGCAAATCTCCCCGCCAGGCCGTGTCCTCGGCACGTGTCGGACGGTTATGCCCGGTGGGGGAGCTCCGGTCGGAGCCAAGGAAGCAGGAAGAGCGATGCGCGTAGGAAGCTTTGTGCTGGCGGCCCAGTTCCCGGGTCAGGGCCCCGGGGAGGCACTGCACCGTGCGGTCCGCTCGGCGGAGGTCGCCGAGCAGGCCGGACTCGACACAGTGTGGCTGGCCGAGCACCACTTCGTGCCGTACGGCACATGTCCGTCCGCGGTCACCCTGGCCGCCATGCTGCTCGGCCGCACCGAGCGCATCCAGGTCGGCACCGCGGTCAGCGTGCTGCCCACCGCGCACCCGGTCGCCCTCGGCGAACAGGCCGCCCTGCTGCACCTGACGAGCGGCGGACGGTTCACGCTGGGCGTGGGGCGCGGCGGGCCGTGGGTGGACCTGGAGGTGTTCGGCGCGAGCCTGGAGGCGTACGAGCGAGGGTTCCCGGAATCACTCGATCTGCTGGTGCGCTGGCTGCGCGAACCGTCCGTCGCGGCTTCGGGTGAACGCTTCTTTTTCCGGGAGGTGCCCGTCGTGCCCCGCCCCTCGGAGGCGCTGACGGAGACCCCCGGCCCGGAGGTCGTCGTCGCCTGCACCTCACCGGCCACGGTGCGGCTGGCGGCCGAGCGCGGACTGCCGATGCTGCTCGGGATGCACGTCGGTGACGAGGAAAAGGCCGAGATGGTCGCCCTGTGGCGGCGGTCCGCGCGGGCCGCGGGCCGGCCGGCCGAGGAGATCGCGGGCGCGGCCCACGTGTCGGCGGGCGTGTGCCAGCTCGCGGACCGGCGCACCGACGCGGTGGAGACCCTGCTGAAGGCGATGCCGGGCTGGCTGAAACAGGGCCTCGAGGCCCATGTGACGGTGGACGGCCGGGCGCGCGCGATGCGCGACCCGCTCGCCTACACCGAACTGCTCTGCGGCCTGCACCCGGTGGGCACCCCGCGGCTGGCCGCCGACCGGCTCGCGGCCACCTCGGAGCGCACCGGGATCTCCCGATTCGCCCTGCTCGTCGAAGGTTCGGGCGACCTCGCGGCGACGGAGGAGAACGTGCGGCGGCTGGGCACCGAGGTGCTGCCCCAGCTTCGCTGACGGGCCGCCGGATCGCCGGTGCCCCGGGGTGCTTGCCGCCCCAGTACGTATGCACCTCCCCCGGATGGAGCGGCAAGCGAGCGGCTCACTGTGTCAGCAGCCGGGTGTCCGTGCGTCAGCAGTCCCGGAGCTCCGGCGACTGGTTCAGCAACTGGTTGCGCACAGAGGTGAAGCGGGCCAGCGTCTCGTCCACCGAGTCGTCCAGCGGGAACACCGCCACTCGATGGCAGTTCTGGAAGGCCAGCCGTACACCGAAGTGCCGCTGCAGCGCACCGCGTATGGCGTCACTCGCGAGCGCACGCAGCAGCTGACCGCGTGCCTGCTCGTCCGGCGGGGGCGTCTGGTTGTCGGCGAAGGGTCCGCCGTCCACCTTCAGCTGGGCCACCAGGGAGCTGATCATCTCCCACGCATAGGGCAGGGAGGTCCGGACGCAGTCGACGAATGCTGCTTCGTCGACCTCGCCTCGCTCGGCCTGTTCGAGTAGGGCCGGTGAGACGTCGAGCGACATGGGTTCTCCTCTCGCACCCCCGCCGAGCAGGGGTTGCCGGACAGACAGGGGAGTTCGCGATACCGAACACGCTGGGTACACGGACCGCGACCTCCCGTTCTCTACGGTAGGCAACGGTCGGTGACCACACCAGCAGATTGCGTATATGGAACGGTCCCTTTGGGCACACAATCGGCCAGAGTTGAACAGGAGTTTCCAGGGATAAAAGGGGTGACTCCCCGGGGCCACGGTGTCGGTGGGGTCGGCGGAAGGAGGGCGAATCGCGTGCACCACCGGGTGTCGAGTAGCGTTGCCGACCATGCGTCTCGTCATTGCCCGATGCTCGGTCGACTACGCCGGCCGGCTCACCGCCCACCTGCCCTCGGCGCCCCGCCTGATCCTGGTCAAGGCGGACGGCAGCGTCTCCATCCACGCGGACGACCGGGCGTACAAGCCCCTCAACTGGATGTCGCCGCCCTGCACGCTCAAGGAGGGCGCGGGTGACGACGACGGCGTGTGGACGGTGATCAACAAAGCGGACGAGAAACTGATCATCACGATGGAGGAGATCCTCCACGACTCCTCGCACGAGCTCGGTGTGGACCCCGGCCTGATCAAGGACGGCGTGGAGGCGCACCTGCAGGAACTGCTCGCGGACCGCATCGAGACGCTCGGCGAGGGCTACACCCTCATCCGCCGTGAGTACATGACCGCGATCGGCCCGGTGGACATCCTCTGCCGGGACGCGGACGGCGGGACGGTCGCCGTCGAGATCAAGCGGCGCGGCGAGATCGACGGCGTCGAACAGCTCACCCGCTACCTCGAACTGCTGAACCGCGACCCGCATCTGGCCCCGGTCCGCGGTGTCTTCGCCGCCCAGGAGATCAAGCCGCAGGCCCGGGTCCTCGCCACGGACCGCGGCATCAACTGCCAGATCCTGGACTACAACGCCATGCGCGGCATCGAGGACGACAAGCTGCGGCTGTTCTGAGCCGCGGCGGCGCCGACACGGCCGAGGGCCGGTTCCCAGGGGGAACCGGCCCTCGCGCGTCGGGCGGGAAGGGTCACGCCACGGAGCCCGGGCCGCCGGCCACCGGTGCGCTCGCCGCGCCGCTCGACGCCGCCGGGGCACCGGACGCCGGGCCGCTCGCCGAAGTGGACGTCCCCGGGGACGAGGACGGGCTGGCGGACGGGGACGGGGACCCCGGCGAACTGGAACTGGGCGGAGGGCTGCTCGACGGGGTGGACCTGGTCGGCGTGGGCGTCGGCGAGCCCGGCCTGGGCGTGCTCCTGGTCGGCGTCGGCGTCGTACCCCCGCCGCCCGGACCCTTCGTGGCGCTCGGACGGGACGACGGGCCGGAGCTCTCCGCCGGCGGGGCCGGGTCGTCCGAGGTGCCGTAGGTGCCGTCGGGACCGGGGTTGGTCGGGCTGCTGGAGACCGTGCCGGGGCCGGCGTCGCCGTCGTCGTCCTTCTTCGGGTCGGCGCCCAGGCTGCCGTCGTCGATGTCCTGGCTCACCGACGGGTTGACGTCGACCGTGCCGGCCGGGTTCCGGTCGGCGTTCTGCTCGGAGGTCATGCCCAGCGTGACGACCGTGCCGAGCACGGCGACGAGCAGCGCCCCGGAACCGGCCGCCACCAGGTTGCGACGGGCCAGCCGGCGGATGCCGCCCCCGGTCGCGGCGGCCGGGGACTTACGGGTGATCAGGGGTTCGCCGGCCGGGCCGAACGGCGCCGTACCGACGGCCGGCACTCCACCGGGCGGTGAAGCGGACTCCTCGTGGCGAGCGTCGGGCACCTCCTCGCCGGCCATCGCCGCCGGCCCGGGCGCCTCACCGGCGAGGTCGGCGACCAGCGCCAGCGCACGCCGCCCGGCGACGGCGCCCCGCTTGTCGGCCAGCGCCCCGCGCAGTCCGCCCGAGGCCTCCAGCTCGGCACGGGCCCGGTCGAGCTGCCCCCCGCAGAGCGCGAGGACCCCCAACTCGTGGTGGAAGTAGACCTGTTCGGCGACATCACCGGAGAGCCGGGAGGCCTCGGTGCCGGAGCGCAGCGAGCGTTCCCAGGCGCTCCAGTGCAGCCCGGCGGCGAAGGCGGGCGCGGCGGTGCGGGCGAGCCGTACCGCGACGCTCTCCTCGCCCTCGGCGGCGGGCTCCGTGGCCGGCACCACCACGGCGAGCGCGGCGAGGACCGCGTCGGCCTCGGCGCACACCCGCTCGGGGGTGACCGAGGGGTGACCGGCCCACCAGGCGTAGTGCTCGGCGGCCGTGCGGGCTTCGGCCAGGGCGTCGGCGTCGTATCCGGCGGCCTCGAGCTGGGCCTGCACACCGGCCGCGAGCCGGTAGCGGGAGCCGACCGCGGAGACCAGTCCGCAGCTCGCGAGTTCACCCAGCGCGGCGTCGGCGTGGGTGTCGCCGACCAGGGCGGGCAGATGCGCCTGGTGCGGCACCTCACCGCCGAGCGCCACCGCGAGGCGGAGGGTGGCACGGGCGGAGGCGCTCAGCCGGGAGGCGAGCAGCGGGGCGGGCGCGGCGGCCTCGCCGAGGGACGGCAGGGCCACCTGTTCGCCCTCGGCGGCGTCGAACTCCTCCTCGACCGGGGGCCGTAGGTCCTCGAAGACGCCGTACTCGTCCACCGCCCCGGTGCTGGCGCGAAGCTGGTCGCGCTGCCGGAGCAGGGCTCCGGCCTGCACGAAGCGCAGCGGCAGGCCCTCGGACTCGAACCAGAGGTCGCCGGCCCAGTTGGCCTCCTCCTCGGTGAGGACACGGCCGACGGCCCGCTCCAGGATCTCCACGCCGGCCGCGCGGTCCAGGCCGCCGAGGAAGACCTCCTCGACCTCGGAGCCGGCGGTGGGCCGCACGTCCGGGGTGGCGGCGAACAGGAAGGCGCACTCGGGGGTGGCGTCGAGCAGTTCGTCCAGGGCGGTGCCGCCGAACTCCAGGTCGTCCACGACGACGACCGCGCCGATCTCCCGGACGAGGGTGACCAGTTCGTCCTGCTCGGGGCGGTGCGCCGGGGCCTCGTGGACGGCGTGGAACAGGTCGTGGAGGAGGTCGGCGGCGGTGCGGTGGAAGCCGGTGAGTCGGACCACGCCGTCGGGCGCGAGGTCCACGCAGTCCTCGGCGACGAGGTCGAGCAGGGCCGTGCGGCCGGAGCCGCCGGGGCCGGTGAGCCGCACCGAGCGGCCACGGGCGAGCAGCCGGACCAGGCGTTCGCGTTCGTCCTGACGCTCCAGCAGGGAGGGCGTGGGCAGCGCCGGGCCGGGCGGCACGGGCGGCCGGGCGGCACGTTCGGTCTCGGCGCGTTCGGCGGGCGTGCGCTTGTGGGGCCGTTCGGGCCTCAGGTGCGGCGGGCAGGGTTCTATCTCGCTGCCGTCCACCGGGTTGACGGTGAGCAGGAAGTCGCCGGAGACGATCTGCGCCGTGCGGGCGATCGCCGGCGTGCTCTGGCCGAAGTCGGAGGTGAGGGATTCCCGGGGCGGGCGGCGGCTGAGAGCCTGACCGTGCTCCTCGGGTCCCGGAGTGTTCGGGTCCATGGGTTCAAGCCCCCCAAAAGCGTCGTGTGCCCTCAAGTACCGGCCCCTCCCGGCCTGCTGCACACCGCGCTGTCGCTTCTGGTCCGGGCCCGCTCGAGGGTTGCTTCAGGCAGCGGGCGACCGAACCCTAAACCTTCGCACAGTATCCACGACAGGGCGGGGTGCCGCGCGGCCCGAGACGTCACGGTCCGGTGAGGATTGCCCTTGAGGTGCGGTAAGGGGGCTGCGCCCGGGTCTCCCCCGTCGCCTCGTTCACCCCCGATCGGGTGCGTTACACCCGGGGCAGGGACTCGACCCCGATGCCGCCCTCGATGGCGAGGATGCGGTGCAGCCGGGTGGCGACCAGCAGCCGCTGCATCTGCGGCGGGACACCGCGCAGCACCAAGCGGCGACCGCAGCGGCCGGCCCGCCGGTGGGCACCCATGATCACCCCGAGTCCGGTGGCGTCCCAGGAGTCCAGTTCGGACAGGTCGAGCACCAGGTCGCCGACTCCACCGTCGACGGCCGAGTGCAGGGCCGTACGGGCGTCCGCCGCGCTGCGGACGTCGAGGCGGCCCCCGACGACCAGCTCGGCGTGGTCGCCCCTGATGTACATATGCGCTCCCCGTTGAGTGCGGTCTGGCGTACTCCGTGACGGTGCTTGTGCTGTGCAACGTCTGACTGCCTGAGTGGCAGCGCGGTTGCTGCTTGTAAGCGAACCGATACCGAATTCACCCCCGGGAGTGATGCTCCCGGGACGCGAGTCCGGATCTGTACGGATCTGTACGGGTCAGTACTTGTAGAAGCCCTGCCCGCTCTTGCGGCCGATGTCACCGGCGTCCACCATCCGGCGCATCAGCTCCGGCGGGGCGAACTTCTCGTCCTGCGACTCGGTGTAGATGTTGCCGGTGGCGTGCAGCAGGATGTCCACGCCGGTCAGGTCCGCGGTGGCCAGCGGGCCCATGGCGTGGCCGAAGCCCAGCTTGCAGGCGAGGTCGATGTCCTCGGCCGTGGCGACGCCGGACTCGTACAGCTTCGTCGCCTCGACCACCAGGGCCGAGATGAGGCGAGTGGTGACGAAGCCGGCCACGTCCCGGTTGACGACGATGCAGGTCTTGCCGACCGACTCGGCGAACTCCCGTGCGGTGGCGAGGGTTTCGTCGCTGGTCTTGTAACCGCGGACCAGCTCGACGAGCTGCATCATCGGCACCGGGGAGAAGAAGTGCACGCCCACCACCCGCTCGGGGTGCTCGGTGGCCGCCGCGATCTTGGTGATCGGGATGGCGGAGGTGTTGGAGGCGAGCACGGCCTCCGGCCGCACGATCTTGTCGAGCGCGCGGAAGATCTCGTGCTTCACCTCGAGCTTCTCGAAGACGGCCTCGACGACGATGTCGGCGTCGGCGGCGGCGTCCAGATCGGTGGTCGCGGTGATGCGTCCGAGCGCGGTGTCGGCGTCGTGCGCCTCCAGCCTGCCCTTGCTCACGAACTTGTCGTACGAGGCCTTGATGCCGTCGGTGCCACGCTTGAGGGCCTCGTCGGTGACGTCCCGCAGGACGACGTCCCAGCCCGCCTGCGCGGCGACCTGAGCGATACCGGACCCCATGAGGCCGGCCCCGATGACGGCGAGCTTCCGTGCCACTGTGCGACTCCCCTGATACGCGCTGTCGTCAGGCCCTGACGTTGCCTTCCCCTGGTCCGCTCGCGGGTTTGATCCCGGCGTCCTGGGACATCTGCTTCACCGGACGCCGCCGGGCAGGCGAAAGGTCACGCCGGGGCCTATCTCTCGGCCGGACACTAGCGCCCGTGAGGGGCACAGCGGCGGAGTTAGTAACGCGTTTCACGTCTCACGGGGTGAGATGCCGGTCACGTCCCCGCGCGGGCACAGTTGACGCGGTGTCGGCCGCCGCGGTCACCTGGCGTCGGGCGGCAGGGCCACGCGTCCGGTGAACAGGCCGCGGTTGTCGGCCCGCACCTCCTGGCTCACCGTGATGTCCCGGCCCTGGAACGGGACGAGGAAGGTGAACGCGTAACGGTGCGACGTGAGCCGGTACCCGTGCGCCGCGTCCAGGTCCCACGTCTCGGTGAAGCTCTTGAGGGTGATCCGGCCGTCGCTCGCCGTCACTCCGGCCCCCCGCAGCTGAGTCAGGGTGGGCTCCACCTCCCGCACCGCGCGCTTCAGCGCGGGACGGCCGCGGGCAGCGGACAACTGCCAGCCGGACGCGTCTACCTGGAGCCGCACGTCACCGTCGCCGGCCCCGGTGCGGCTCACCTTCGCGCTCTTGGCGTACGCCTCGAACGCGTCCAGCTCCGCCAGGGGATCCTCGACGTCATTGGCGATGCCGGGATCGGACAGCGACCCCTTCTTCCAGGCGCCCGCGCCGTCCTTGACGTAACCCGTGCCGCCGACGACGTACACCACCTCGGGCTTGCGCTCCCCCTTGCTGGTGGTGACCGTGCCGGTCTGCTGGAGCGCCTCGGGGGCGTTGGTGCGGTGCACCGTCGCGGTGTACGTGGCGCCGGACGGCGCCTGTCCCCGCATGACGGCGGACTCACTGCCGCGCAGGACGAACGTCCACCCCTGCTCGTCCTTCATGGCCCGCCGGGCACGGGCCACGAACTGCGCGGCGGTTTTCGGCTCCGGCGCGGCACTCGCCCCGGAACGCGGCGTACCGGTCGGCCCGGATCCGGCCTGCGCGGTCTTCGAGGCGCGCTGCTTCCCCGCCGGCTTCGGCTCGCCACCGAGCGGGGAACATCCGGTCACCGCCACGGCGGCCACGACCAGGGCGGCGCCGAGGACACGGTGTCCACTGCGGCGGGGACGTATTCCGGACAGCACGAATGAACCCTTCGGCAGGGGCGGGAGGTCTTTTGGCGGCCCGTTTATACAGCAGCCGCCGACGCGATCGCCAACGTCCGGGCGAACCGGGGCAAGTCGTCCCCCGGGTTGGACGACGCCCAGCCGATCAGGCCTCCCGGCCGCGGTACGCGACGACATGGGCCGATCACCGCACAGCGGCTCCAGGCTAATTTGATCCAGGGGCAGGTTCGAACTGGTCCTGGGGTAGATCGGCCCCCGGCTGCCACTCGTTCTCCTCCGTCGGCGTGACGAACAGGCCCTTGCCGTAGTCGGGCTTGGCCCCGGGCTTTGACAGATAACCCCCGGGCGCGGTCGCCGTGGGCTTGGATGCGTACGCGAAGACGGATGCCGCGATGCCCCAAGGAGTCAGCCGACTCAGCAGGCTGCCCCCCACTCGCCGCAGTACTCGCCGCGGCGTCAGCGGTGCCCGACAGAGCGCCTTCCCGACTCGCGAGGGCCGCAAGCGGCCCTCCGCCAACCAGGGGAAGGTGAAGCGGCTTCCTGCCGGCGATCGGAAGGCCGGCAGGAAGAAGAAGGGTAAGGGGGAGGCGGCACAGGGCGGGAAAAGCCAGTGGGAGCAACTGAGCAAGGGCGAGCTGTACGAACAGGCAACCAAGCTCGACATCCCTGGCCGGTCCAAGAGCCGTTGGCGGGACACACCCAGACAGCCGTACGTTCGACAGAGCCGCTATCGGCCGACGTCGGGATCGGCAGAGGTGCGTATGTAGTGACATGGATAGATATAGGGGTCCCCGCCGCCCGCCTGGACACTCCCATCCATTCGCAGCTTGCCATGATCCAAAGTGAACGTGAGAGTCCTGCTGTCATTCCGATTCTCGAAATTGAGAACCAAATAGGGAGGCAGGCCGGAGTCTTTTGTGACCGCATGCCATTTCCCGCCCGCCGAAATGCGCGTCACCTTTGCGTCCGGCACGGGGCCGTCCCACTCGATCGGATAATCCTTGGCGGAAAATGTGTAGTCATCATGCAGCCGAACTACCGGAAGCGGGGATCCGCATTTCCGATCCCCACCCCATCGACCGACCAATTCGGAATGATGTACGGTCTCCGGATAGATGTAGGCGGGTTTACCTGGGCCCCCGCAAGCGGTCGAGGCGAGCGCCGTCAAGGTGACAGCTGCAAGGCCTGCACCGATGCGAAATACGTCGAGCTTCACGCCATCTGCTTCCAGTCGTTCCGGGCGGCGGGGGGGGGGGGGGGGGGGGGGGCGGGGGGGGCCCCCCCCCCGGGGGGGGGGGGCCCCCCCCCCCCCCCCCCGCGCCCCCCGCCGCCCCCGGGGGCGCGACAAAAAAGCAACGAAAACACACAATAAG
>NZ_JBHVUH010000013.1:266816-322768 GCF_042884245.1 Streptomyces sp. NPDC058145
CTGCCCGCCCTGCCCCGTGGCCAAAGCCGCCGAGCTCCCCCCCTTCGGCTCCCCGCCGTCCGGGGCGGGGGGGCCGCCCCCCGGCATCCGGGGGCGCGGCCCCGCCGTTTTTCAGGGCGCATCCCGGCCGGACGACCGGCGGGACGAGCGCGTCAGGCTGCCGTCAGAAGAGACTGGAGACCCAACTTGTGATGCCTTCCAGCAAGCCGGACGACGAGTCCGATGAGCTCGATGAGCTCGATGAGCCCGATGACCCCGAGGACGCCGACGGAGCCTTGGGATGGTCGAGGTCCACCGTCTCCGTCCACGTGATGTCCTGCGTTTTCGTGCTGAAACGCCCCGTATCGTAATACTTGTTGAGGGGTTTGGCGATGTGCTCAGTCCACCAATCACTGTACCCGCCGAGCGCCGGGGCAATATGCGTTCCAGAGTTCATGGTGCTGCTGTTGTGCGCATGGAACTGGATGGTCGCCGTCCCCGCCTTCTTGTCGACCGACTTGACCGTGTAGTCCATGGTGTAGGAACCGAGGAACGCCGCGGACATGTTCGACGTGAAGTCCTTGATGAGGGACTTGGTGTTCAGCGATTGATCCAGGCCGTTGTTCTGCACGACCCCCGAATCATCTGTGTACTGGTGGACATTCTTGCCCAGATTGTAGTTTCCGCCGTTGATGTTGTCAGCCGCGATCTCCCGCACCCGCTGGACGTGGTAGTGGTCCATGAGCGACTGCGTGAAGGCGTCGTTTCCGCCGAAGTCCCGATGCTTGGGGCCGCGGCCCGAGACCCATTCGAATCCCAGATCCACTCCATTGGGATCGCCGGGGGTTCCGAAGCACCCAGGGCACTTCTCCCGAAGAATCGGCTCCGCGGCGATCACGGGGCTGGCAAGCGTGTCGGCGACGGTCTCGACGGTACCGACCCAGGCAGAGGCGAAGTTGTCGTCCCAGGGGCAGAGGGCGCCCCCTTCGCACCAGTTGTGTCCGTCGAGCTCGACACTGCTGATCGGGTTGCCGCCGGTGAAGGCGTAGCGGTTCCCGGTGAAGGGATCCGATCCCAGCTGCATGTCGGCCAGGGCGCCGTTGTACATGTCCCGGCTGGTGAAGCGGTTCAGGCCGGGGCTGTAGTCACGGAAGCCCATGTCGTACGTGCCGCTGGCGGCGTCCCAGCGCTTGGCGTTGAAGCGGTAGGGGTTGTACGCCTCCTTGTCCGGCTGGGCGGTGTCGGGCTTGTCGATGCCGGTGAACTCGGCGTCGTTGTTGGTGCCGTAGGCCGTGTAGCCGTAGGTGGACTTGGTGTCACCGCTGCTGTCGGTGAGGGTTTCGACGTCGGTGTGGCCGTTGTAGCCGTAGACGCCGAGCTCCTCGGAGCCGTCGGTGTTGTGCTTCAGCTGTGTCAGGCGTTCGCCCCACGGGCTGTACTGGTAGGACTTGGTGACCTCGCCGGCAACGGCCTCGTTGAGAACCTCGCTGGAGGTACCGAGGTAGTTGAAGTCGGTGGTCTTGCCGGCCTCCGTCTTGGATGCCGTGCGGTCCAGGGGGTCGAAGACATAGGTGGTGGTCTTCGTCGTGACCCCGTCGGTCTGCAGCTTGGCGTTCTTGACCACGTGGTCGAAGCCGTCGTAGTCCCGGTCCTCGACGATCTTGCCACCCGCGACGACCGTGTCCAGTCGGCCGTACGGGTCGTAGTTGTAGTTGTTGGTGGCGGCTCCGATGCTCGAGCTGAGGAGCCGGTTGCGGTCGTACGTGTAGTTGGTCGTGACGTTCTTGATCGTCTGGGTGACGACGTTGGCGTTGGCGTCGTGAACGTAGGTCTCAGTGCCCGCGCCAGTTCCCGTCTTCACGGACTGGGCGAGCCGGTTGACCGGGTCGTAGGTGTAGTCCGTGGTGGAGTTCAGGTACGCGCCGTGGTTGTCGGCGTTCATCTTGGACGCGACGTCCTGCGCCTGGTTGCCGTTGGCGTCGTAGGCGTAGGTGTGCGAGGAGACCAGGGTGCCGTTGGGCTTCTTCTCGGTCTGGGTCTTCAGCGCCGCGTTCAGGTAGTAGGTGTAGTCGACCGCGTTGCCGTTGGCCTTGGTCTCCTTCAGCCGCAGGCCGCGGTCGGTGTAGGTGTAGTCGGTGGTCTCCGGCGAGGCGTCCGAGGCGGACTTGCCGATCTTCACCGTCTTGACCAGGTCACGCACGTCGTAGAAGTACTGCGCGTACTGGTCCGAGTGGCTCGTCGTCTCCTTCTGGCCGTTGGCGTCGTAGGTGAACGACGTGGCCTTCTTCTCGGTGCCGGACAGCGACTCGCTGACCTTCTGGACCTGGTTCAGCCCGGTGTAGGTCATCGTGTACTTGTCGATCTTGGCACCCGAGGAGGCGTCCGCGATCGAGGCGAGGTTGCCGTTGAGGTCGTACGAGTAGGTGAAGTCCTTCTTCTCGTTGTCCGTCTCGGTGACGGTGCGGACGATCTTCACCGCGTCGGCGACGACCTTGCCGGAGGCGTCGGGCGCCAGGGTGATCTTGGACGTGTTCCCCTGCTTGAAGGTGAACGAGCCCAGGGAGACCCAGGTGCCGCCGCCGGTGGTCTGGTTGACCGTCTTGTCGGTGGTGCCGCCGTCGTGGGTGACGGTGTACTTCGCCGCCGTGGAGGCGCCCGAGGTCGTCGGGTACTTCGCATAGGCGGTGTAGCTGCCGTCCTGCGGAACGTTCAGAGTCCAGGTGAACGTGTCCGTCGACGTCCCCGCCGCGTGGGTGCGGTGGTCGTAACCCTGCTGGCCGGTGGCCGAAGCCGTGGCCCAGGTGCCGGTCGCCGAAGTGGTCTGGGTGTCGGAGTTGTCGGCCACCACCACGTGGGCGCCGACCGGCACGCCGTCATCGGAGCGGGCCTGGATGCTGCCGTCGGGGTAGTACGCCCAGCCCTGGGTCCGGGAGCTCGAGCCGCCGGCGGAGGTAAGGGTGCGCGAGACCTGCTGGCCGGTCTGGTTGTAGCCGTAGGAGGTGACGATGTCCCACGGGTCGGTGGACGTCCTGGTCCAACCGTTGTCGAAGTAGGTGTAGTCGGTGTCGTTGCGGACCGTCTGACCCGCCGACGGCGGCGCGGAGACCCGCGAGACGCGGCCGACCTCGTCGTACGTCGTCTGGGTGTAGACGTTGGGGTCGTTGTAGCGGGAGTCCGCCGGGTCGTAGGGCTGGTACTGCTTGGCCGGACGGTTGAGCTTGTCGTACTCGGTGCGGCTGGTGAAGTCGTCCGCGGCCGCGGTGGCGGTGCCGCGCGGGCTGATCACCTTGGTGGTGTTGCCCATCTGGTCGTACTCGAACTTCGTGGTGCGAAGAGTGGTGCCCGAGTACGGGACCCGCTGCTCGATCGTCTTGCCGCGCTCGTCGTAGACGACCTCGCTGGTGTTGCCCTCCTTGTCGGTGCTCCTGACCATCAGCGAGTCCTTGTCGTACTCGCGCGTGGCGTACTTGCCCGCCGCGTCGGTGACCTTGGTGACGCGGTGGTTGAGGTCGTAGGCGCTCTTGCTGGTGTAGTCGGTGGTGTAGGCGGTGGCGTTCTTCTTCGGGTCGATGACCGTGACCGCGTTGCCGACGTTGTCGTACTCGTAGGAGACCTTGTCGCCCTGGGCGTTCACCACCGACATGAGCTGGTAGATCTCGTTGTAGTTGTTGGTGGTGACGTAGTCGTCCGGGACGGAGGTCGTCGCCACACCCTTGGGCTCGGTCGTGGTCTTGAGGTTGCCGACCTTGTCGTAGGTGTAGCGCGTCGTGCGACCGCTCAGGTTGTTGTCCGGGCCGGTCATCTCGGTCACCTGGTCCGCGGAGTCATAGAGCGCGGTGGACACCACGCCGTCCGCGGCGGTGCTGGTGGTGACGTTGTCGTTGGCGTCGTACACCGGGGCCGGAGTGGTGATGAACACCCCCTGTGCCTGCTCCTTGGGCAGCTTGTTGGCCAGCGGACGCTTGAAGGTGTCGTAGGTCTGGGTGGTGGTAGTACCCAGCGCGTCGGTCACCGACGTGACCTCACCGCGCTCGTCGTAGACGAACGAGGTGGCGTGGCTCTCCGCGTCGGTGATCGTCTTGGGGTAGCCGACGACGTCGAAGTCGGAGTTGACGGTGGCATTGCCATTGGCGTCGGTGGCCCTGGTCAGCTGCCCGTAGCTGTCGTAGTCGTACTTGGTCGTGTAGTCGTCAGGCACCGACGTCGTCGCGACACCCTTCGGGTCCGTGACCGTCTTCATGTTGCCGAACGAGTCGTAGCCGAACTGCCAGGCGCGGCCCTCCGGTGACGTCTTGCGGAACAGGTCCGCCGAGAAGCCGTCCGCACGCGTCTGGTACTCGTACTTCGACGCGTTCGCCGGCCACTTGGAGCTGTCCGTCACGCAGGTGGTCGTCTGGTCCGGTACGCCCGCCTTGTTGTTCTCCGCGTCGCGCTGCCAGAGCGGGTAGCCCGTCTTCTGGTCGTAGCAGTACGCGGTCTTCGCTCCGTTGTCCTCCTCCAGGTACGTGACGTTGTTGTCCGCGTCCCACGACATCTTCGACGTCTCGGACTTGGCGTTGGTCGTCTGGACCGGACGGCCGAAGTCGTCCGTGACGTAGCTGGTGGCGTGCGTCTCTGCGTCCGTGACCGTGGTGTCGGTGAACTTGGTGTTCGCCGTGTCGGCCGCGTAGGCGAAGCCGGTGTCACCGCCGAGGCGGTCGGTGACGGTCTTCGTCCACCAGTGGTACTTCGGGTCATCACCCGCCTTCGGCTCGAAGTACGCGAGCTGGGTGCCGTGGCCGCGCGGGTCGGTGGCCTTGACCAGCTTGACGTTCTTGTTGCCCTGGGTGGCGTCGTAGGTGAACTTGAACACCTTCGGCTGGGACGAGCCGTCACCGTCGGTGAACTGACCGAGCAGGCCCTTCGTCGTGTAGAAGAAGGAGACCTTCCGGCCCGAGATGTCCGTCATGGACTTCACGTGGTCGTAGATCTTGGAGTTGGTCAGGTTGGTGTCGCTGACCTTGGCGCCCGTGTCGTCGATGTAGTCGTACGACGCGTCGC
Source organism: Streptomyces sp. NPDC058145 (assembly GCF_042884245.1). Classification (NCBI taxonomy): domain Bacteria; kingdom Bacillati; phylum Actinomycetota; class Actinomycetes; order Kitasatosporales; family Streptomycetaceae; genus Streptomyces; species Streptomyces sp. NPDC058145. Next base: position 271,836 of record NZ_JBHVUH010000013.1, read on the forward strand.
CCTTCTCGTAGTAGTCGACCGTCAGCGACTGCCGGCCGGCCGGATCCGTGATGTAGGTCAGGAACTTGGTCGGCTTGTTGTTCGACTTCCGTTCCTCATAGGTGTACGACTGCGTGTTGCCGTTCTTGTCGACAACCGACGTCATGTAACCGTCACAGCCGAACAGGAAACGGGTGCCGTCCGGGCGCAGCAGCGTCCAGGCGTCCGGGATCGGGTCCTTGTTCGGCGTGCAGTCCAGGCCCGCCTTCATCGTGATGCGGTAGTGGACGCCCGCCGGGGCCTTCCAGCTGCCGTCCGCCTGCTTGGTGAAGACGTGCGTGGTGCCGTCCCCGTCCGGCAGACGGATCTCGGTGGCGTTCTGCACCGGGTTGGGGTGGAAGTCCAACGCGGCGCCCAGTCGGATGGGCCCGGCGAGCTGCGCGGACCAGCCCGCACCGGACACCGTGTCGGACGTGTCCAGCGAGTTGTACGAGACACGGGCGAACGTGGTCAGACCCCGGCCGGGGTTGGTGAACGCGTTGTAGGACCACACGCTGTTGCCGGAGCCGAGGTTGTTCATCACCGTCGAACCGGCACCGGTGTTCTTGCCCGTGTAGGAGTAGAACTTCTCCAGGCCCAGCGCGTTGGAGGTGGGGTCCTCCACCGCCACGTTCTGCTTCAGCGGCGGTATGCCACCCGTGCCTGCCGACAGCCAGGTGCCGTCGGAGACCTTCTTGACGTCCCAGCCGAGGACGTAGTCCGTGCGCTTGTTGCCGGAGTCGGAGTTGATCGGCGTCTTCACCGTCGCCTGGATCGTCGCCGACTGACCGGGGCTGAGCGCCGGGATCGCGGTCGCGGCCTGGTTGCCGCCCGTCGTCACGTCCGTGCCGTCCGGGAGCTGCCAGGTGTAGGACAGCTGTCGCTCACCGGCCGCCCACGCGCTCGACGTGGTGTTGGTGACCGTGAAGTCCACCGTGTACGTGGAGTTCGGGGTCATCCGGGCCGGGGTCTGCGGCGCGTAGTAGGTGTCCGCGGTCGTGGAGTCGACGTAGATCACCCGGAGCAGCGGGCCGAGCTGCGGGTCGGGCGCCTCCGAGGACAGGAACAGCGACCGCTCCTGCGGCCCGGTGGTCGTCTCGTCCTTCAGCTTGACCAGCGCGCCGTGATTGCTGGTGGGCGTCTTGACCCAGCCCTGGGTCAGGGACGTCGCGTCCCACCAGTGCCGGCCGACCTCGGAGACCTGCGCGATCGTGTCCGACACCGTGCCCGAGTAGTCACCGCCGGCCGTCGTCCACGCCGTGGTGGAGGTGGCGTTGTTCCAGGTGGCCTGGGTCTCGTTGAAGTCCTTGCTCAGGCCGTGCAGTTCGTAGATCGCGCCGTTCGTATCGGTCGTCGTCTCCGCGCCCCACATGAACAGCCGGGACTCCAGCACGGTGGCCGTGGCCGGGATCGCGCTGGTGGAGAACTTCAGGCCCGCGCGGGCCTTGCCGTAGGTGGTGGAGTTGTTGCCCACCTCCAGCCACTTCTGCCCCACACCGAAGGAGGAAATGGTGTCCTCGTTGGTGGTCGGCTGCCCGGAGGAGAGGGTCGTGTCCGTCACCCCGGAGGTGCCCTGGATCAGCCGCATCGTGCGGCCCGCCTTCGGCACACCCACGATGCGGGTCGGCGAGCCCAGAAGCTGGCCGTTCTTCGTCTTCACGGCGAGCTGGTAGTAGTACGACCGGCCGATCTCCGCCGACGACGAGTCCGGCGTCGGGGTCGCGGTGGTGTCCGTGTACGCCGTCGTCGACTTGTCGATCGGCGCCACCAAAGTGGCCGCGGACGGCGTGAACGTCTGCTGCGTGGAGCGGTGGAGCTGGTACTCGGCGATGTCGAGACCGGTGTCACCGGTGGTGTTGGAGTACGCCTTCCAGGACAGCTCCGGGCCCGTGCCGTGGACCACGGTCGGCGAGTTCAGCGTGGTGCCGACCTTGCCGTAGGTCACCGTCAGCCGCGGGATCGTCGCCGTCTCGCCGCCGTAGTCACCATCACCCGACTCGTAGCGGGGGCCGCCGGTCGGCGCGGTCGCCGACTCGTCGGTGGCCTTCAGCACGAAGCCGTTGTTGGTGGACGTGCCGTCCACCCACTGCTGGACCGTGTCGGTCACCGGGAACTTGTGCCACTGGTTGTACTCACCGGTGTTCTTCACGATCGACGCCGGGTTCACGAAGCGCATCGCGTCCGCGATCACCGCATGCGTGCTGTCGGTGTCCTTCAGGACGACCTTGCCCGCGGTGCCCTTGGCGAAGTTGATCTGCGAGCCGCCGTTCAGCGACGCCCACACACCGTTCGTACCGGCCGTCTGGTTCACCGTGTACGTCGCGGACGGATCACTGCTCGTCACCGTGAACGGAGCGGCCGTCGACCGGTCGGAGGCCTGCACGTAATGCGTGTCCACCCGGTACGACGCGGCCTCCGGCAGATTCGGCTGCCAGGTGTAGGAGTCCCCGAGGACCGCGTCCTTGTTGTACAGGTAGTCGCCGTCGATGCCGTACGAAGTCGACCCTGGCTTCCAGGAACCCACCGCGGCCGTCGTCCCCGCGTCCCCGTCGTCCACCTGGACGCTGGTACCGGACAGCTCGCCCACCAGGCCACTGGTGTTGGTCCAGTTCGCCGTCGACTCGTCCCACGCACCCGTCGCCCGATACGCACCGATCGTGACATCGTTGGCGTTCGTGGTGTGCGCCTGGTCGAAGTACATCTCCAACCGGGCCGAGTCGACCTCCGTACCCGACGGGATCTCATTCAGCGGGAACTTGATCAGCGAACGCGAGATACCCGTGTCCGTCTTGCCCGCCGACAGCTTCCACGTGGTGTTGAAGTTCGTCGACGCCTGGTCCGACAGGACCATCGTGTCCTGCGAGTCCGTCGGCGACGGGGCGATCGTGATCGTCGGATCGATCACGACCGGGTACTGACGGTCCTTCGACGCCAGCCACTTCGCGTCCGGGGTGACGGTCAGCTTCCAGGACTTGCCGTCCTTCGTGAGCTTCTGCGAGACGCGCGTGCTGTAGGTCTTACCGAAGACCGACTTGCCGGCCTTCTTCGCGTCCGTCATGAACGGCGCCGGGATCACCATCACCGGCGTGTTCGGCAGCTCACCGAACAGCGCGATCGAACCGTCCTCGCGTGCCTTCGGCACCAGCCCGTCGGTGTCCAGCGTGAACGTGAACCGCACCGGACCACTCGGGCGCTTCGCCAGGGTGATGTTCTCCTTCACCCGGCCCCGGCCCACGCCGTACTCCAGATCGGCCCCGTCGACCGCGTCCTTGTACGTGACCGTGGAGCCCTTCACCGTCGGCCTCAAGGCGTCGGCGCCCCTGAGCCCGAGGGTGACCGAACGGCCGTCCGGCGACTGGAACCTCACCAACCGGTCCGCACGCGAACCGAACCAGCTCCGGCCCTCGTTCGCCGTGTTGGCGAAATCGAAGCCCTCCGCACCCGTCGCGTGGACGGCGGTGTCGATCGGCTTCCAGGAAGCCTTCCCGCCCGAGCCCGAACGGTACGACGTCGGCACCGCCGACAGCTCCGCCTGCACCCGGCCGTCCGACATCCGCCAGAACCGCGCACTCGACGTACGCCGGTTCTTCAGCTCCGCGACCCGCTTCGCCTTCACCGCCCGCTTGCCCCTCGGCAGCTTCTGCCGGTCGGCGACCTCCAGCTCGTCGTGCGACGGGGGCGCCGCGAGCTCGTGCTCGTCGTCGTCGTCAGCACCGAACCAGCCCTTTACGGTGTCGACTATCCCCTTTCCACCACCGTCGCCGGAGTCCGTTGCCGCATATGCGACCTGCGGCAACGCGGTACTGACCACCGCGGAGACCACAAGGCACGCGACAAGCCTGCCCAATTTGGGTTTCACCGCAACCCTTTCATCGTGTTTGACGTCGTAAAAACCGGCAACGTGCAGACCAGACTTCTAAGAAGAGGCAGGTCAGACATAGCGGCGCCGTGGTTGTAATCAGCCGGGTGATGCTGTGTCAAGTAACTTCGCAAGTCCGAAACTTCGGCACTCGCGCAATTTCGCCGCCCGATTTGTCTCCTCGCTTGCGACCGCCGCTCGCCATCACGTATAAGGGGCCGATTCCGGAGCTGAAAGGGATTGTTCATGGGCGAGGAAAAGCCGTCGGCGGAGCCTGCCGAGGAAAATACGGAAACCGGCGAGGAAAGCGCGGAGTCCGCGAGCACACCGGAGAAGGACCAGTCGCCGTCCACCGGTGCCGGCCGCCGCCCGGACCGGGCCGGCCTGCTCGTCGCCGGTGGCGTACTGGCCGCGTGCGGCGGGCTCGTGCTGTACGGCGTCCTCGGCGGCGACGGGGACGGCACCCCGGCCCGGCACCGGACCCCCACCGCCTCAGTCACCTACGAGGTGACCGGCACCGGCACCGCCGACCTCACCTTCCAGGCCCGCAGCGAGTCCGGGACGGCCACCGTGGTCCGGGCCGCCCGGCTGCCCTGGCACCGGACCGTCGAGGTCCCGGTCGGCCGGGACCCGCTCATCAGCATCGTGCTCGGTAAGGACGGCGGCACCGCGCGCTGCGCACTCGCCGTCCGCGGCCACCACGTCCAGAGCGCCACCGCCACGGGGAACTTCGGCCGTGCCACCTGCTCCGGCGCCCTTCCCGCCCCGGAAGGCCCGAAGCAGGGCTGAGCCCCACCGCGCCGGCCGCCGCCGCGCTCCCCGCCTCCCCCACCCTCACCTCGATGAAGGGTCACCTCGTGCTGCCCGAAACATCCGTTCCGTTCGCCTCTCGGCCCGCCCCGGCCCGCTCTCGCAGGCTCCTCGCCACGGCCGCGGCCGGCGGTGCGCTGCTCCTCGTGCCGGGTTGCGGAAGCGGCGACGCCGCCGCCGGCCCCGCCGAGCAGGTCGCCGCCGAGGCCACCGCCACGCCCGGCGCCTCGGCCACCGGGTCCGCGAGCGCGTCCGCGTCCGCTTCGGCGTCGGCATCCGCCTCCGCTTCGGCCTCCACCTCGTCGTCCGCGTCGGCCGGACCGAGCACCGGTGCCTCCTCGAAGGAGACGGCGCCCGCCTCCGGCGCCTCCGCCCGCTCCGGCGGCGGCTCCGACGGAGGTACGCGGACTTCGGCCACCGGGAGCGCGCCAGACTTTCCCGTCCCCGTCGAGGTCGGCGACGCCACCCAGGTCATCACCGTCAAGGCGAGCGGCTCCTACGCCACGGTCACGGCCTGGGCCAAGGGAGCCTCCGGCTGGAAGGCGCAGTTCAGCACGAGTGCCGGGCGGGTCGGGTCGAACGGCGTGACGAACGGGTCGACCCGGCGGCAGGGCACGTACACGACGCCGTCCGGGACCTACACCATCACCGAGGGGTTCGGCGTCCAGGCGGGCGGCACGAGCATGCCGTACCACGTGGTCGGGTCCCATGACTGGTGGGTGGAGGACCCGGAGTCGAAGTACTACAACTCGATGCACAGCGATGCGGGCGCCGACTTCCCGCTCACGGAGTCCGGCGACCGGGGCAGCGAGCACCTGATCAACTACCCGACCCAGTACGCCAAGGCCCTCGTCGTCAACTTCAACCGGTGGCCGGCCACCCCGGGCCGGGGTGCGGGGATCTTCCTGCACGTCAACGGGTCGGGGGCGACGGCCGGCTGTGTGTCGGTGCCGCGCGCCACGATGGACGGCATCATGTCCTGGATCCGGCCCGCCGCCCACCCGCGCATCGCCATCGGCTGAGGCGGCCGGTCGCCGGACCCAGGTCGCTCAGGACCCCTCAGGCCGCTCAGGACCCGGGGCGCACCGCGTACGCGAAAACCTTCTCGCTCAGCAGGTCCTCGATGTCGTCGAGGAGGGCGAGCACCTCCCGCGATACCTCGCGCGGTTCGCGCCCCTTGACCATCTCGCGGCCGATGACCGCCATGACCGTGCTGTGCGCCCAGCCGATCTGGCCGGCCATCAGGTGCGGCAGGTCGTCCTCGTCCGCGGCGCCGGTCTCCGCGCGCAGCTCCCGCTCCAGGGTGGACTGCACCTCCTGGCCGATGGCCCACAGCCGGGAGCGCAGGGCGGGCGCCTCCTCGATGACCCTCATGAACGCCGCGTATCCGGGGATGAGCCCGACCCGCGGGGACACGGCCTCGACCTCCTCGCGCAGTTCGCGCAGCACCGCGGCGACCGCCGACTCACCGGCCGGGCGGCCGCGCACCCAGCGGGCGAGCCGGTCGACCATGCCGGCGGAGCGGTCGAAGAACAGGTCCTCCTTGGCGGGGAAGTAGTTGTAGACGGTGTTGACGGAGACATCGGCCGCCTCGGCGATCTCCGCGACCGTCACCGTGTCGAACCCGCGCTCGACGAACAGTCCCGTGGCGACATCCGAGATGTACTGCCTGGTCTGCCGTTTCTTCCGCTCCCTGAGTCCCTCAGCCATGCCCGCATCCTAACTTCGCTGGGTCCGATGAAAACTTGGGGTCATTGCAAAATTTCAGGGACTCTGTTTTTCTGTACGCCATGGCAGCAGTCATCAGCGCGGCCGGCCTGGCCCGCACCTTCCAGACGAAAGCCGGACCGGTCGAGGCCGTACGGTGCGTCGACCTCGTCGTCCGCGAGGGCGAGGTCCTCGGCCTCCTCGGACCCAACGGCGCCGGCAAGACCACCACCCTGCGGATGCTCACCACCCTGCTGAAGCCCACCGGCGGCGCGGCGACCGTCGCCGGGCACGACCTGGCCACCGACCCGGCCGGAGTGCGCCGGGTCTCCGGCTACGTCGCCCAGTCCGGCGGGGTCGACCCGCAGATCACCGTCCGGGAGGAGCTGGTCACCCAGGCCCGGATGTACCGTCTGCCGAAGGCCGAGGCGGTGCGGCGCACCGCCGAACTCGCCCGCGAGCTGGATCTCACCGAGCTGCTCGACCGCAGGACGGCCGCGCTCTCCGGCGGCCAGCGGCGCCGTCTGGACATCGCGATGGCGCTCACCCACCGCCCGAAGGTGCTGTTCCTGGACGAGCCGACGACCGGCCTCGACCCCGGCAGCCGCGCCGACCTGTGGGACCTGGTCCGCGGGCTGCGCGACCGGCACGGCACGACCGTCTGCCTGACCACCCACTACCTGGACGAGGCCGACGCCCTCGCCGACCGCCTGGTCGTCGTCGACCGGGGTGTCGTGGTGGCCGACGGCACGCCGGGCGCGCTCAAGCTGGCGCACGGCGGCTCGATCGACGCCACCCTCCAGGACACCTTCCTCGCCATCACCGGCCGCGGCCCCGCCCCTGCCGACGCCGCCCCCATCGCCGTATAGGACGCCCGCATGCTCCTGCACGACACGGCCCTCGTCTACGGCCGCTATCTCCGTCAGTCCCTGCGCTCGCGTTTCGCCCTGCTCTTCGGTGTACTGACGCCTCTGCTGTACCTCCTCTTCTTCGGCCCGCTGCTCACCGGCCTGCCGCTGGGCGGCGACGGCAGCTCCTGGCAGGTGCTGGTGCCCGGACTGCTGCTCCAACTCGGCCTGTTCGGAGCCCTGTTCGCGGGCTTCACGGTCATCATGGAGAACGCCCAGGGGGTGCTGGAGCGGATGCGGGTGACCCCCGTCAGCCGTCTCGCCCTGCTCCTCGGCCGGGTCCTGCGGGACGCCACGGTCTTCGTCCTTCAGGCGGTGCTGCTGGTGCTGGCCGCGCTGGTGATGGGCCTGCGCGCACCCCTGCCGGGCGTCCTCATCGGCTTCGCCTTCGTCGCCCTGCTCACCGTGTCGCTGGCCTCGCTGTCGTACGCGCTGGCGATGAAGGTGCGCACCCCGCAGGAGTTCGGGCCGCTGATCAACGCGGTGTCGATGCCGTCGATGCTGCTGTCCGGCCTGATGCTCCCGATGACCCTCGCGCCGGCCTGGCTGGACGTGCTCTCGCACTGCGTGCCGTTCCGCTATCTGGTGGACGCGGTCCGCGACGCCTATATCGGCCGGTACACGAGCGCGCACATGCTGTACGGCGGTCTCGTCGCGGTCGGTTTCGCCGTGCTGACCGTGACAGTGGGCACACGCGTGTTCCGGACGGCCGGGGCATAACTACGCTGGTCACATGGTCAATCTGACGCGCATCTACACCAGGACCGGCGACCGGGGCACCACCGCCCTCGGCGACATGAGCAGGGTCGCCAAGACGGACCTCAGGATCTCGGCGTACGCCGACGCCAACGAGGCGAACGCGGTGCTCGGCACGGCGATCGCACTGGGCGGCCTGGACGCGGAGATCGTCCAGGTCCTCACCCGCGTCCAGAACGACCTGTTCGACGTGGGCGCGGACCTGTCGACGCCGGTGAAGGAGAGCCCGGAGTTCCCGCCGCTGCGGGTCGAGCAGTTCTACATCGACCGACTGGAGGCGGACTGCGACCGCTTCAACGAGCGGCTGGAGAAGCTGCGCTCCTTCATCCTCCCGGGCGGCACCGCCGGCGCCGCCCTGCTGCACCAGGCGTGCACGGTGGTCCGCCGGGCCGAGCGCTCCACCTGGGCGGCGCTGGAGGCGCACGGCGAGGTGATGAACCCGCTGACCGCGACCTACCTCAACCGCCTGTCCGACCTGCTGTTCATCCTGGCCCGGACGGCGAACAAGGCCGAGGGCGACGTCCTGTGGGTGCCGGGCGGCGAACGCTGACCGAACCTGCCCCCTGCGGCAGGGCCGGGACGACCGGCACGGCGAGGACCCAGCGGCCCGCGACCCTCCACTCCTGGAGGGCGCGGGCCGCGCCGTGTCCCCGGCGCCCCACAGGAGGCCGGGCACGGTGAAGACGCACGTCAGCCGTCCGCTGGGGAATCTGGAGCCGCGCAGTCGGCGCAAGCGGCGGTCCTGGCCGAGGAGTTGGGGATCCAGCCGGAGCCGGGGACAAGTGGTCCAGACCTATTGACCATGTGGTCCAGACCTTTCTATTCTCGCGGCACTGTGGGCGTGAAGGCTCAGTCATGCCCCTGACACCCCCAACGAAGAGGGAGGCGCAGCATGCGCTTCAGACACAGAGCCGCGGCAGGGTTCGCGACCCTGTTGCTCCCCCTGGCCGGCCTGGTCGGTCTCGCGAGCCCCGCCCAGGCCGCGGCCAACGCGACGGCGAGCTTCACCAAGACCAGCGACTGGGGCACCGGCTTCGGCGGTCAGTGGACCGTGAAGAACACCGGTACCAGCGCGATCAGTTCCTGGACCGTCGAGTGGGACTTCCCCTCCGGTACGTCCGTCACCTCCGCGTGGGACGCGGACGTCACGAACTCCGGCACCCACTGGACCGCCAAGAACAAGTCCTACAACGGCGGCATCGCCCCCGGTGCCTCCGTCTCCTTCGGCTTCAACGGCGCGGGCCCCGGCTCCCCGTCCAACTGCAAGCTGAACGGTGACAGCTGCGACGGCACCACCGTCCCCGGTGACGCGGCGCCCTCCGCCCCAGGCACCCCGACCGCCTCCGGCATCACCGACACCTCGGTGAAACTCGCCTGGGGCGCGGCCACCGACGACAAGGGCGTCAAGAACTACGACGTCCTGCGCGACGGCAAGGTCGTCTCCACGGTGACGGCCACCTCGTACACCGACACCGCGCTGAGCGCCGGCACCGACTACTCCTACACCGTGCGGGCCCGCGACACCGCCGACCAGACCGGACCGGTGAGCGGCGCGGCCGCCGTGCACACCACCGGCGGCGGCACCACTCCCCCGCCCACCGGCGACAAGGTCAAGCTCGGCTACTTCACCGAGTGGGGCATCTACGGGCGCAACTACAACGTCAAGAACCTGGTGACGTCCGGCTCCGCCTCGAAGATCACGCACATCAACTACGCCTTCGGCAACGTGACCGGCGGCAAGTGCGCGATCGGCGACTCCTACGCCGACTACGACAAGGCGTTCACCGCCGACCAGTCCGTCAGCGGCGCCGCCGACACCTGGGACCAGCCGCTGCGCGGCAACTTCAACCAGCTCCGTCAGCTCAAGGCCAAGTACCCGAACATCAAGGTGCTGTGGTCCTTCGGCGGCTGGACCTGGTCCGGTGGCTTCGGCGAGGCCGCGAAGAACCCGGCCGCCTTCGCGCAGTCCTGCTACGACCTGGTCGAGGACCCGCGCTGGGCCGACGTCTTCGACGGCATCGACATCGACTGGGAGTACCCGAACGCCTGCGGGCTCAGCTGCGACACCAGCGGGGCGGCCGCCTTCAAGAACGTGATGGCCGCGCTGCGCGCCAAGTTCGGCGCCGGCAACCTGGTCACCGCAGCCACCACCGCCGACGGCTCGAACGGCGGCAAGATCGAGGCCGCCGACTACGCCGGCGCCGCGAGCTCCGTCGACTGGTACAACGTGATGACCTACGACTTCTTCGGCGCCTGGGACGCCAAGGGCCCGACCGCCCCGCACTCCCCGCTCAGCTCGTACTCCGGCATCCCTAAGGAGGGCTTCACCACCGCCGACGCGCTGGCCAAGTTCAAGGCGATCGGCGTCCCCGCGAAGAAGCTGCTCATCGGCATCGGCTTCTACGGCCGCGGCTGGACCGGTGTCACCCAGGACGCCCCGGGCGGCACGGCCACGGGCCCGGCGGCGGGCACCTACGAGCAGGGCATCGAGGACTACAAGGTGCTCAAGACGTCCTGCCCGGCCACCGGCACCGTCGCGGGTACGGCGTACGCGCACTGCGGCGGCAACTGGTGGTCCTACGACACCCCCGCCACCATCGCCGGCAAGATGACCTGGGCCAAGAACCAGGGCCTGGGCGGCGCGTTCTTCTGGGAGTTCAGCGGTGACACCAGCAACGGCGAGCTGGTGAGCGCCATCAGCAACAACCTGTAAGTACTCTGAAGCGACATTGACGCTCCCCCGGATCTCGTCCGGGGGAGCGTCAATGTCGCTACGCCACGTTCACTCGCTGACCGGGCGGAGCCGCTTCCAGCCAGGCGAGGAATCCGGTCAGCGCGTCCTCACTCATCGCCAGTTCGAGGCGCGTGCCGCGGTGGGCACAGGCGAGGATCACCGCGTCGGAGAGCAGCGCCAGTTCCTCCTCGCCCTCGGGGAGCCGGCGGCCGGCCACCTCGATGGCGGCGCGCTCCAGGACACGGCGCGGGCGCAGGGCGTAGGAGAAGACCCGGTACCACTCGATCCGGTCGCCGTTGTAGCGGGCGACGCCGTAGCTCCAGCCCTTGCCGCCCGTGTCCGGTTTCTCGGGCACGTCCCAGCGCAGGGAACAGTCGAAGGTTCCGCCGGAGCGCTGGATCAGTCTGCGCCGCAGCCCGAACAGGAACAGTGCCACCACCACGAGCGCGACCACGATCCCGCACACAGTCAGAGCGAGGACCATCGGCACCGACCTCCTCGTCTCCCAGACAGTGTCACTGCGCTAACAACTCAGTAATGAAACCCAAAAAACACCCACATCTGCCTCAGCCGCGGTCGGTACCGGATTGCTCCGGACCGACCGCGGCTGAGTGACGTCATCACACCGCGCGCTGGATCAACGCGCCGCCGTCGCCGCCCGCAGACGGACGTCGGCGCGGCGCTGTGCCTCCGCGTCGTCCTCCGCCTTCGCGCGCTCGAGCTCGCGCTCCGTGCGCTGGACATCGATCTCGTCCGACAGTTCGGCGATCTCCGCCAGCAGCGACAGCTTGTTGTCCGCGAACGAGATGAAACCGCCGTGCACCGCGGCGACGACCGTTCCACCATCACTCGTACGGATGGTCACGGGGCCCGACTCCAGCACACCGAGCAGCGGCTGGTGACCGGGCATGACGCCGATGTCGCCGGACGTGGTACGCGCGACGACCAGGGTGGCCTCGCCGGACCAGACCTGACGGTCGGCGGCGACCAGCTCGACGTGCAGCTCAGCAGCCAAGGGTGGCTCCTCGGGTCACCACCCGGCGGGGGTGCCGGGTGTTGGGGTCAATTCTAGGGGGCGTGAGTGAGGGGGCGGGACGCACCCGCCCCCTCACCGAGAGCACGGGGCTCAGGAGACGCCCAGCTCCTTGGCGTTGTTCTTGAGGTCCTCAAGACCACCGCACATGAAGAACGCCTGCTCCGGGAAGTGGTCGTACTCGCCGTCGCAGATCGCGTTGAACGCGGCGATCGACTCGTCCAGCGGCACGTCCGAACCGTCCACGCCGGTGAACTGCTTGGCGACGTGGGTGTTCTGGGACAGGAAGCGCTCCACGCGACGGGCACGGTGGACGACGAGCTTGTCCTCCTCGCCGAGCTCGTCGATACCGAGGATCGCGATGATGTCCTGGAGGTCCTTGTACTTCTGCAGGATCGTCTTCACGCGCATGGCCGCGTTGTAGTGATCCGCGGCGATGTAGCGCGGGTCCAGGATCCGGGACGTGGAGTCCAGCGGGTCCACGGCCGGGTAGATGCCCTTCTCGGAGATCGGACGGGACAGAACCGTCGTCGCGTCGAGGTGGGCGAAGGTGGTCGCCGGGGCCGGGTCGGTCAGGTCGTCGGCGGGGACGTAGATCGCCTGCATCGAGGTGATCGAGTGACCGCGGGTCGAGGTGATGCGCTCCTGCAGGAGGCCCATCTCGTCGGCCAGGTTCGGCTGGTAACCCACCGCGGACGGCATACGGCCGAGCAGGGTGGAGACCTCGGAACCGGCCTGCGTGAAGCGGAAGATGTTGTCGATGAAGAACAGCACGTCCTGCTTCTGGACGTCACGGAAGTACTCGGCCATGGTGAGGCCGGCCAGCGCGACGCGCAGACGGGTGCCCGGGGGCTCGTCCATCTGGCCGAAGACCAGCGCGGTCTTGTCGATGACGCCGGAGTCCGACATCTCCTCGATCAGGTCGTTGCCCTCACGAGTGCGCTCACCGACACCGGCGAACACGGAGACACCGTCGTGGTTGTTGGCGACACGGTAGATCATCTCCTGGATGAGCACCGTCTTGCCGACGCCGGCACCGCCGAACAGACCGATCTTGCCGCCCTTGACGTACGGGGTCAGCAGGTCGATGACCTTGACGCCGGTCTCGAACATCTCGGTCTTCGACTCGAGCTCGTCGAAGTTCGGGGCCTTGCGGTGGATGCCCCAGCGCTCGCCCTCGTACTGCTCGTCGACGTTCAGCACCTCACCGAGGGTGTTGAACACCTTGCCCTTGGTGAAGTCGCCGACCGGCACCGTGATGGAGTTGCCGGTGTCGGTGACCGCGGCCTGGCGGACCAGACCGTCGGTGGGCTGCATGGAGATGGTGCGGACCAGGCCGTCACCCAGGTGCTGGGCGACCTCCAGGGTCAGCGTCTTCTTCTCGCCGGCGTTGGCCGGGTCGGCCACCTCGACGTGAAGGGCGTTGTAGATGTCCGGCATCGCGTCGACGGGGAACTCCACGTCGACGACCGGGCCGATGACCCGGGCGACGCGGCCCGTGGCCGTCGCGGTCTCAACAGTGGTGGTCATTATCGGTCACTCCCCGCGGTCGCGTCGGCCAGGGCGCTGGCGCCACCGACGATCTCGCTGATTTCCTGGGTGATTTCGGCCTGGCGGGCCGCGTTGGCAAGACGGGAGAGCGTGTTGATCAGCTCGCCCGCGTTGTCGGTGGCCGACTTCATCGCGCGCCGCGTGGCGGCGTGCTTCGAAGCGGCCGACTGGAGCAGCGCGTTGTAGATCCGGCTTTCCACGTACCGCGGCAGCAGGGCGTCGAGGACGTCCTCCGCCGACGGCTCGAAGTCGTACAGCGGGAGGATCTCGCCCTTGGGGGCGCCCGCCGCGTCAGCGGCAGATCGATCCGTCTCGGCGACCTCTTCGAGACGCAGCGGCAGCAGCCTTGAGTCGAGCGCGGTCTGCGTCATCATCGAGACGAACTCGGTGTAGACGATGTGGAGTTCGTCCACGCCGCCGTCCGCCGTCTCCTTCTCGATGGCCTCGATCAGGGGCGCCGCGACCTTCTTGGCGTCCGCGTACGAGGGCTCGTCGGTGAAGCCCGTGAACGACTCCGCGACCTTGCGCTCACGGAAGTTGTAGTGGGCGACACCACGCCGGCCGACGATGTACGTGTCGACCTGCTTGCCGTCGCGCTCCAGGCGCTCGGTCAGCCGCTCCGCCGCCTTGATGGCGTTGGAGTTGAAGGCGCCGGCCAGACCGCGGTCGCTCGTGAGGAGCAGGACCGCGGCACGGGTCGGGTTGTCCGCCTCCGTGGTGAGCGGGTGCTTGGTGTTCGAACCCGTACCGACCGCCGTGACCGCACGCGTCAGCTCGGTCGCGTACGGAGTGGAGGCCGCCACCTTGCGCTGCGCCTTGACGACGCGCGAGGCGGCGATCATCTCCATCGCCTTGGTGATCTTCTTGGTCGCGCTGACGGATCGGATGCGACGCTTGTAGACCCGGAGCTGGGCTCCCATGAGTCAGGTCCCTTCCTTACGTCACTTGGCGGCAGCGGCAGGAGTGTCCTCGCCGAGCAGCTTGCCGTCCGAGGTCTCGAACTGCTTCTTGAACTCCGCGACGGCGTCGTCGATCGCCTGGATCGTGTCGTTCGACATCTTGGCGCCCTCACGGATGGAGGTGAGCAGGCCCGACTCCTTGCGGTGCAGGTAGTCCAGCAGCTCCCGCTCGAAGCGGCGGATGTCGGCGACCGGGACCTCGTCCATGCGGCCGTTGGTGCCGGCCCAGACGGAGACGACCTGGTCCTCGGTCGACATCGGCTGGTACTGGTCCTGCTTCAGCAGCTCGACCATGCGCTGGCCGCGCTCCAGCTGGGCCTTGGAGGCCGCGTCCAGGTCGGAACCGAAGGCGGCGAACGCCTCGAGCTCACGGAACTGGGCGAGGTCCACACGGAGGCGGCCGGAGACCTGGCGCATCGCCTTGTGCTGCGCGGAACCACCGACTCGGGAGACGGAGATACCGACGTTCAGCGCGGGGCGCTGACCGGCGTTGAACAGGTCCGACTCCAGGAAGCACTGGCCGTCGGTGATGGAGATGACGTTGGTCGGGATGAACGCCGAGACGTCGTTGGCCTTGGTCTCGACGATCGGCAGACCGGTCATCGAGCCGGCACCCATCTCGTCGGAGAGCTTGGCGCAGCGCTCCAGCAGGCGGGAGTGCAGGTAGAAGACGTCACCCGGGTAGGCCTCACGGCCCGGCGGGCGGCGCAGCAGCAGCGACACGGCGCGGTAGGCGTCGGCCTGCTTCGACAGGTCGTCGAAGATGATCAGGACGTGCTTGCCCTCGTACATCCACTGCTGACCGATGGCCGAACCGGTGTACGGCGCCAGGTACTTGAAGCCGGCCGGGTCGGACGCCGGGGCGGCGACGATGGTCGTGTACTCCAGAGCGCCGTTCTCCTCCAGCGCGCGGCGCACACCGGCGATGGTGGAGCCCTTCTGGCCGATGGCGACGTAGATGCAGCGGACCTGCTTCTTCGGGTCGCCCGAGCGCCAGTTGTCGCGCTGGTTGATGATCGTGTCGACGGCCAGGGCGGTCTTGCCGGTCTGGCGGTCACCGATGATCAGCTGACGCTGACCACGGCCGATCGGGGTCATCGCGTCGACGGCCTTGTAGCCGGTCTCCATCGGCTCGTGCACCGACTTGCGCTGCATGACCGTGGGGGCCTGCAGCTCGAGGGCGCGGCGGCCGGACGTCTCGATCTCGCCGAGGCCGTCGATCGGGTTGCCGAGCGGGTCGACGACGCGGCCGAGGTAGCCCTCGCCGACCGCGACGGAGAGGACCTCACCGGTGCGGTGCACCGGCTGACCCTCCTCGATGCCGCTGAACTCACCGAGTACGACAGCACCGATCTCGCGCTCTTCCAGGTTCAGCGCGAGACCGAGGGAGCCATCCTCGAACTTCAGCAGCTCGTTCGCCATGGCCGAGGGCAGGCCCTCGATCTTGGCGATACCGTCGCCGGCGACGGTGACCGTACCGACCTCCTCGCGCGAGGCCGCGTCCGGCTTGTACGACTGGACGAAGTTCTCCAGCGCGTCCCGGATCTCCTCCGGCCGGATCGTGAGCTCCGCCATCTGGGTTCCCTGCTCTCCTTGTTGGGCCCGAAGTTTCACTTTGGGGGGATGGGGACTCCCCCCTGAATGAGGTGAATCCTCTGCACGGCCCAACCAGGGCCGTAAGCACGTCTTGCGTTTTCTCGATTGCCGAGGTGCGGCTAGCTCGCCATGCGGCGGGCCGCGTCCTCCAGCCGGTCCGCGAGGGAACCGTTGATGACCTCGTCACCGACCTGCACCCGCATCCCGCCGACGACCTCGGGGTCGACGTCCAGGTTGAGGTGCATCGGGCGGCCGTAGAGCTTGGTCAGGGCGGCGCCGAGGCGCTGCCTCTGTCCGTCGCTGAGCGGCACGGCCGACGTGACGACGGCGACCATGCGGTCCCGGCGGTCGGCGGCGAGCTTGGACAGGGACTCCAGTCCCGCTTCCAGGCTACGTCCCCGCGACGCGATCACGAGGCGCGCGACCAGACGCTCGGTGGCGGGCTTGGCCCGGCCGCCGAGGAGCCGGCGCAGCAGCTCGGCCTTGGCCGAGGCGCTCGCCGAACGGTCGGTGAGCGCGGCACGCAGCTCGGTGTTCGAGGAGACGATCCGGCCGAACCGGAACAGCTCGTCCTCGACGTCGTCGAGCGTGCCCGTCTTCTGCGCCGAGGTGAGGTCGGCGACGTTCGCCAGCTCCTCCAGGGCGTCCACCAGGTCGCGCGGCTGCGACCAGCGGACACGGACCATGCCGGACACCAGGTCGACGGTGGTCGTGCCGACCTGACCGCCGATCAGCCTCCGGACCAGCTCGGCCTTGGCCTCACCGGGCTGCGCCGGGTCGGTGAAGACCCGACGCAGGCTGGGCTCCCGGTCGAGCAGCGCGGTGACGGCCGCCAGCTCGTCCGCGAGCTTCGTCGCGTCCACGGACGTGGAGTCCGTCAGCGCGTCGAGACGCTCACGTGCGGCTGCCAGGGCCTCGCGGCTCGCT
Source organism: Streptomyces sp. NPDC058145 (assembly GCF_042884245.1). Taxonomy (NCBI): domain Bacteria; kingdom Bacillati; phylum Actinomycetota; class Actinomycetes; order Kitasatosporales; family Streptomycetaceae; genus Streptomyces; species Streptomyces sp. NPDC058145. The sequence goes on from NZ_JBHVUH010000013.1 coordinate 288,694, forward strand.
CCGTTCATCGCGCGGCCTCGGCCTTCTCCTCGAGCTCGTCGAGGAAGCGGTCGATCACACGGCTCTGCCGGGCGTGGTCCTCGAGGGACTCGCCGACGAGCTTGCCGGCCAGGTCGGTGGCGAGCTTGCCGACGTCCTGACGGAGCGCGCCCGCGGCGGCCTTGCGGTCGGCCTCGATCTGGGAGTGACCGGCGGCGACGATCTCCTCGCGCTGACGCTGGCCCTCGGCCCGCATCTCGGCGATGAGCGTGGCACCCTGCTCCTGCGCCTCCTGGCGCAGACGCGCGGCCTCGTGCCGGGCCTCGGCGAGCTGAGCCTTGTACTGCTCAAGGACGCTCTGGGCCTCGACCTTCATGGCGTCGGCCTCTTCGATGCCGCCTTCGATCGCCGCGCGACGCTCCTCCAGAACCTTGTTGATGTTCGGAAGCAGCTTCTTCCAGAAGAAGAAGAACACGATGGCGAAGGCGATGGTGCCGACGAGCATCTCGGGACCGGCCGGAATGAGCGGGTTCTGCTCCTTCTCGGCCGCCAGCTGTGCCAGGTTGGCGATCACATCAGTGCCTTTCGTCGATGCGTGTCGGTATGGAGTCTTACTTCACACCGAACACGAACGGCATGACGATGCCGATGAGGGCGAGCGCCTCACAGAAGGCGAAGCCCAGGATCTGGTTGGCACGGATCAGGCCGGCGGCCTCGGGCTGACGGGCGAGGGCCTGGGTGCCGTTGCCGAAGATGATGCCAACGCCGATGCCGGGGCCGATGGCCGAGAGGCCGTAACCGACGGAACCGATGGAACCGGTGACAGCGGCAAGGGTCTCAGTGGCAGCCATGCTGATTCTTCCTTCTCTTTACGGACCGGTGGGGGTTGACCACCGGACGACCGGGGGGTGTGTTGGGGCTCAGTGGTGCTCGGCGAGAGCGCCCTGAATGTACGAACAGGCCAGCAGTACGAAGACGTACGCCTGGACGGCCTGCACGAAAAGTTCGAAGCAGATCATGGCCATGGTCATCACGAACGAGATGCCGGCGGCCGGGATCATCCAGCTGTTCAGCAGGTACCAGGAGGCGACGGTGAACATCACCAGCATCAGGTGACCGGCGAACATGTTGGCGAAGAGTCGCACCGCGTGCGTGAACGGGCGGACGAACAGGTTCGAGAAGAACTCGATGAGCATGACCAGCGGCAGCACCGCACCGAGCGACTTGTCGTAGCCGGTGATGTTCTTGAAGAACCCGACGAAGCCGTGGCGCTTGAAGGTCAGTCCGACCCACAGGACCCAGACGAGCAGGGCGAGCACGAGCGGGAAGGCGAAGACCGAGGCGACCGGGAACTGGGCCAGCGGGATCACGGACCAGATGTTCATCAGCCAGATGAAGAAGAAGAGGGAGACCATGAGCGGCACCCACTTCTCGCCCTCGCGCTTGCCGAGCGTCTCGTAGACGATGCCGCGGCGCACGAAGTCGTAGCCGGCCTCGCCGACCATCTGCAGCTTGCCGGGGATGACCTTGGCGTTGCCGAAGGCGGCCCAGAAGAAGGCGATGACGACGACCGTGGTGACGAGCGCGAGCAGCATCACCTTGTTGAATTCGAAGCCGCCGACCGTGGCCATCGGCTTGAACAGGAACGAGTGCAGGCCCGGAGCCGGGAAGCCACACCCGTTGTCGGACATGATCCGACAACTCCAGTCAAAGGCGAGCTGGGTCTGGTCAGCACTCACCGCGGGCTCCTTCGGCGTGACGCATGGGTACGGCAACCTCGTTGTGTCGGCGCGGCACAGGGCCGCTGATCGGCACCGGACTGGTGTTACGGATGTGGGGGCGGCTGAGGGGCATCAAGCCTCGCGTTTGAGCAGGCGTCAGCTCGGATGCCCGCGCCCGCGATGCCGCAGTTGGCACCGGACGATAGCAGGAGATCTCACAGGCCTTTATCCCGCCCCTACCCCTCACGACGGCGGCCCCGTCTTCTCGTGCTTCTCACTCTTCGCGGGGTCGGGATCGACGTAGAAGATCTTGGCCTTCATGTGTGCGCGCGCCTGCGCGGCCATCCACACGACGGTCGTGACGACGAGCGACACGGCGAACGCCTTGGCGTTGAAGAGAGAGGTGCCCTTGAAGACGGCGACGAAGATCAGGAGGAGGAGCAACTGAGCCATGTAGAGCATCAGCCCCATGGCCTGGAACAACTGCGGGAGCGTCTTTGCCGTCCACTGCAGCACGTAGAGGCCGATCCCCATGAACAGGATGGCCAGCAGCGTGCCGACGGCCGCACCCAGAGCACCCTTGCCTCCCGCGACCGCGGCGCTCACGGCGACGGCGATCACGCCGGCGGCCGCTGCGGGCACAGCGATCTGCAGTAGGTTCCGGGCGTCTTTGGACGGCATGGCGGCAACTCCGCTTTCACAGGGGGGCAGGTGTCGTCATGGACGAGCGTAGTCCCGGGCTGAGTAGTCGAGACCTCACACCGGCGGACCGTCGCACTACGGTCCTTCGGCTCTATCCGGGGTTCTCGTGAACCGTATCACAAACTATTTGATGAGGTCTTTACCTGCTGGGTGTGCTTGCTGTCACACATGAGTGTGATGGCGCGCGTTTGTGCAAAAACCCGGCCTGTTTGTCTGGTATTGGGGGTCTTTGCTCCCCCACGAGATGGCAATGCTCTAGTCAGATTCTTACCTTGTGGCCTTGCCGATACGCGAACGAGGGCCGATGGCGGTCGCCCCGTTGACCCCTGTCGTACCGGCTGTGACGGGGGTCCGCTCCTCGGCCGCCGCCGGCTCCCGCGCCGCGGTCTCCGTGGACTCCGCGGGCAGCGCCAGGTCCTCGGCCGCGCCGCGGCGCCTGCGGTAGCGGGGCGGTACGAAGTGCTGTGCCCAGGCGGGTACCCGGGGCCTGAAGCGGGGCAGCAGGAGCAGGACCAGGCCGATGGCGCTCAGGAAGACCACGCCGAGCACGATCCACATCGACGCCGAGTTGACCGAGTAGGCGAGCGCGCCGAAACCGATCAGCGCCGACCAGAAGTACATGATCAGCACCGCCCTGCTGTGGGAGTGGCCGATCTCCAGCAGGCGGTGGTGCAGATGGCCACGGTCCGCGGCGAACGGCGACTGGCCGCGCCAGGTGCGGCGGACGATGGCCAGCACCAGGTCCGCGGCCGGCACGGCGATGATCGTCAGGGGCAGCAGCAGCGGGATGTAGACGGGCACGGTCTGGTGCACCGCCGCCTTCTCCGAACCCGTGAACAGGGCCAGCGCGTCCGGGTCCACCTGACCGGTGATGGAGATCGCGCCGGCGGCCAGCACCAGCCCGATCAGCATCGAGCCGGAGTCGCCCATGAAGATCCGCGCCGGATGCATGTTGTGCGGCAGGAAGCCCAGGCACATGCCCATCAGGATGGCCGAGAACAGCGTCGCCGGGGCGGCGGCCTCGATGCCGTACGAGTACCAGATCCGGTAGGCGTACAGGAAGAACGCGGCCGCCGCGATGCAGACCATGCCGGAGGCCAGGCCGTCGAGACCGTCCACGAAGTTCACCGCGTTGATCGTGATGACGACCAGCGCCACCGTCAGCAGGGTGCCCTGCCACTGGGTCAGCGCCACGTTGCCGACGCCCGGGACGGGCAGCCACAGGATCGTCAGACCCTGCATGACCATGACGCCGGCGGCGATCATCTGTCCGCCGAGCTTGATCAGCGCGTCGATCTCGAACTTGTCGTCGAGGACACCGATCAGCCAGATCAGCGCGGCCCCGGAGAGCAGCGCCCGCGGCTCGTTGGACTTGGCGAAGACCTCGTTGAGGTTGGTCATGTGGTCCGCGACCAGCAGGCCCGCGCACAGTCCGAAGAACATCGCGATCCCGCCGAGACGCGGAGTGGGTTCCCGGTGCACGTCACGTGCCCGGATCTCCGGCATCGCCCCCGCCACGATCGCGAACTTCCGTACCGGCCCTGTCAGCAGGTACGTCACCGCGGCCGTGATGCAGAGCGTCAGCAGGTATTCACGCACGGGCTTCCCCACAGGTCTCGCTGGCCATCACAGCCCCACACCCTAGCGACGGACGCATATGGATGAGGACTTCCGGGTAGCGACGATGGTTGCACGGGTGGCTGTGTGCCACCGCGCGCGTCCGGGTGCACGCACTTTTCGCCTACCCCTGTTCACCCCGGATACGGCGGGAATCCGCCGGTCAGCTCACGCACCTCGGCCCGCGTCGCGGCCGGCTCCGCCTCGCCCCGCAGGGTGGTGGCCATGAGCGCGGCGATCCGGACCATCTCGGATTCTCCCATGCCCTGCGTCGTCACCGCGGCCGTGCCCAGGCGCAGCCCGCGGCCGTCACCGTGGGGAAGGACACAGCAGTCCAGCACGATCCCGGCGGCCGCGAGCCGCCCGCGCGCGGTGCGCCCGTCCACACCGAGCGGGGCCGGATCGGCGGTGATCATGTGGGTGTCGGTGCCGCCGGTGATCACATGGAGCCCCTCGGCGGTCAGATGGCCGGCCAGCACCGTCGCGTTGGCGACCACCTGGTGCGCGTAGGCGCCGAAGGCAGGGGTCGCCGCCTCCCCGAAGGCGACGGCCTTGGCGGCGATGGTGTGCATCTGCGCGCCGCCCTGGGTGAAGGGGAACACGGCCCGGTCCACCCGCTCGGCCAGCTCGGCCCCGCACAGGATCATCCCGCCGCGCGGGCCGCGCAGCACCTTGTGCGTGGTGGCGCAGACGATGTCCGCGTAGGGCACCGGGCTGGGTGCCGCTCCCCCGGCGACCAGGCCGATCGGGTGCGCGGCGTCGGCGATCAGATACGCCCCCACCTCGTCGGCGACGTCCCGGAAGAAGGCGTAGTCGAGGTGGCGGGGATAGGCGATGGAGCCGCAGACGATGGCCTTGGGGCGGTGGTTGCGGGCCAGGTGGCGGACCTGGTCGCGGTCGATGAGCCCGGTCTCGGCGTCGACGCCGTAGCCGACGAAGTCGAACCAGCGGCCGGAGAAGTTCGCGGGCGAGCCATGGGTGAGATGGCCGCCGTAGGGCAGCCCCAGGGCCAGGACGGTGTCGCCGGGGCGCAGCAGGGCGGCGTAGGCGGCCAGAACGGCCGAGGAGCCCGAGTGGGACTGCACATTGGCGTGCTCGGCGCCGAACAGCGCCGTGGCCCGCTCGACGGCCAGGCGTTCGGCGACGTCGACGATCTCGCAGCCGCCGTGGTACCGGGCACCGGGATAGCCCTCGGCGTACTTGTTGGCGAGCGGTGAGCCCAGGGCGGCCAGCACGGCCGGGGAGGTGAAGTTCTCGGCGGCGATGAGCTGAAGCGTCGTCGCCTGCCGGTCCAGCTCTCCGAGCAGGATGTCGGCGAGCTCGGGATCCTGGTCCCGCAGTACATCGGTCTCGAGGGTGCGGGTGACCGACATGGCGGGCTCCGGGCGGTCGACGGTGACGTGAGTCCAATGTAGGCCCGCGATGTCCGGTACGCGCGGGTTGCCCCGCCCTCCGCGCCCGCGGGTCGGGGCCGCCCGCCCGCGTCACGCGCGGGCGGGGACCCCGGTCAGAGCGGTCACCACGGGATCGAGCGCCTCGTGTATCTCGTCGCCGACCGAGCGGAAGAAGGTCAGCGGCGCCCCGTACGGGTCGTACACCTCGTCCGCCTCCGCGGTCGGCGCCAGCAGCCAGCCGCGCAGCGCGGCCGCCGCGCGCACCAGGGCGCGCGCACGCGCCACCACGCCGTCCTCCAGCGGAGGCAGCGTGGCGGGGTCTATGGCGCGCACCAGGCGGGTGAACTCCTTCAAAGTGAAGGTGCGCAGGCCCGCCGAGTGGCCCATGGAGATGACCTGGGCGCGGTGGTCGCGGGTGGCCGTGAGGACGAGGTCGGCCATGATGACGTGCTCGTCCAGCAGCTCCCGGCCGGTGAACCCGGAGGCGTCGGCGCCGAACTCGGCCAGCACGGTCTCCGCGTTGGCCTCCATGGGCGCGCCTTCGTGACCCCAGGTTCCGGCGCTCTCCACGATCAGCCCGCCGCCGAGCACACCGAGCCGCTCCGTCACGAAATGACGGGTCAGCCGCTCGGTGATCGGTGAGCGGCACACGTTGCCGGTGCTGACGTGGAGGATGCGGAAGCAGTCACGCGGAAGCCCGACGAACGTCGTCGTGATCTCCGCGGCGCTCTCCCTGCCTATGCCACGCCCCGCGTCAGGGGCCGTCAATTCGCCACCTCGAGGTCGGGTACGACCTTCCGCAGCTCCTCCGGGGAGAGCGCGCCCTCCCGCAGCAGCACCGGCACCTCGCCGGTGACGTCCACGATGGACGACGGCACGTTGCCGGGCGTCGGGCCGCCGTCGAGGTAGACGGAGACGGAGTCGCCGAGCATCCGCTGGGCGGCGTCGCAGTCCTCCGGCGCCGGGTGACCGGTGAGGTTGGCCGAGGTCACGGCCATCGGGCCGACCTCGGTGAGCAGCTCGATGGCGACCGGGTGCAGCGGCATGCGCACGGCCACCGTGCCGCGGGTGTCGCCCAGGTCCCACTGCAGGGACGGCTGGTGCCGGGCGACGAGCGTGAGGGCGCCCGGCCAGAAGGCGTCCACCAGCTCCCAGGCCAGCTCGGAGAAGTCCGTCACGAGGCCGTGCAGGGTGTTCGGGGAGCCGATCAGGACGGGGGTGGGCATGTTGCGGCCCCGGCCCTTGGCGGCCAGCACGTCGGCGACCGCCTCCGCGGAGAACGCGTCGGCGCCGATGCCGTAGACCGTGTCGGTCGGCAGCACCACGAGCTCGCCCCGGCGGACGGCGGACGCGGCCTCGCGCAGACCCGTCACACGGTCGGTCGCGTCGTTGGTGTCGTATCGCCGTGCCATGTCTAGCGAGCCTCCTCATGCGGGTACTGCGAGCTGGAAGTCGTCGGGGTGCTCACGGCAGCGCCTTGCGGGCGGTCGCGAACCGGGGGCGGTTGTTGAGGTCCGGGTGGTCGGCCGCGTCGGCCCAGCCCCGCTCCTCGGTGAAGATCCAGGGCACCTGGCCGCCCTGGGTGTCGGCGTGCTCGATGACGACGACCCCGCCGGGCCGCAGCAGCCGGTGCGCGGTGCGCTCGATGCCGCGGATGAGGTCGAGGCCGTCCTCGCCGGAGAACAACGCCATCCCCGGGTCGTAGTCACGGGCCTCGGGCGCGACGTACTCCCACTCGGTGAGCGGGATGTACGGCGGGTTGGAGACGACCAGGTCGACCTGGCCGTCGAGGTCCGGGAAGGCGGACAGGGCGTCGCCCTGGCGCAGGTCGACCCTGGACCCCTCGACGTTCTTGCGGGTCCACTGGAGCGCTTCCTCGCTCAGCTCCACGGCGTGCACGCGCGAGCGCGGCACCTCCTGGGCGAGCGCGAGCGCGATGGCGCCGGAGCCGGTGCACAGGTCGACGATGCAGGGCTCGACCACGTCCATGGCGCGCACGGCGTCTATGGCCCAGCCGACCACGGACTCGGTCTCCGGCCGGGGCACGAACACACCCGGCCCGACCTGGAGCTCCAGGTACCGGAAGTAGGCCCGCCCGGTGATGTGCTGCAGCGGCTCGCGCTGCTCACGCCGGGCGATGACCTCCCAGTAGCGGGCGTCGAAGTCGGAGTCCTTCACGGAGTGCAGCTGGCCACGCTTCACGCCGTGCACGAACGCGGCGAGCTCCTCCGCGTCGGTACGCGGCGAGGGCACGCCGGCGTCGGCCAGCCGCTGGGTGGCCTGGGCCACCTCGGCGAGCAGCAGACTGCGGGGGCTTGGGGGTCGCCCCCCAGTTGGTGACTGCACGCAAGTCCTCCGTGTAACTCGTACGCGCCTCTTACGCGGCCGCCAGCTTCGCCGCCGAGTCGGCGTCGACGCAGGCCTGGATCAGCGCGGCGAGGTCGCCGTCCAGGACCTGGTCCAGGTTGTACGCCTTGAAGCCGACTCGGTGGTCCGAGATGCGGTTCTCCGGGAAGTTGTAGGTGCGGATCTTCTCTGAACGGTCGACGGTGCGGACCTGGCTGCGGCGGGCGTCGGCCGCCTCCCGCTCCGCCTCCTCCTGCGCCGCCGCGAGCAGCCGGGAGCGCAGGATACGCAGCGCCTGCTCCTTGTTCTGCAGCTGGCTCTTCTCGTTCTGGCAGGAGGCGACGACTCCGGTCGGCAGGTGCGTGATGCGCACCGCGGAGTCGGTGGTGTTGACCGACTGGCCGCCGGGCCCGGAGGACCGGTAGACGTCGATCCGCAGGTCGTTCTGGTTGATCTCGACGTCGACCTCCTCGGCCTCGGGGGTCACGAGGACACCGGCGGCGGAGGTGTGGATGCGGCCCTGCGACTCGGTGGCCGGCACGCGCTGCACCCGGTGCACGCCGCCCTCGTACTTCAGCCGGGCCCACACGCCCTGACCGGGTTCGATCTGCCCGCGGGCCTTCACCGCGACCTGGACGTCCTTGTAACCGCCCAGCTCGGACTCGGTGGCGTCGATGATCTCGGTCTTCCAGCCGATCCGCTCGGCGTAGCGCAGGTACATGCGCAGCAGGTCACCTGCGAACAGCGCGGACTCGTCGCCGCCGGCGCCGGCCTTGATCTCCAGGATGACGTCCTTGTCGTCACTGGGGTCGCGCGGGACGAGCAGCAGGCGCAGCTTCTCGGTCAGCTCCTCGCGCTGCTTCTCGAGATCCTTGGCCTCGGCGGCGAAGTCGGGGTCGTCGGCGGCGAATTCCCGCGCGGTCTCGATGTCGTCGCCGTTCTGCTTCCAGGAGCGGTACGTGGCGACGATCGGGGTGAGCTCGGCGTAGCGCTTGTTCAGCTTGCGCGCGTTGGCCTGGTCGGCGTGGACCGACGGGTCGGCGAGCTTCTTCTCCAGGTCGGCGTGCTCGGCGACGAGTTCATCGACGGCCTCGAACATCTTTCGGCTCCTGATACGGCGGTGAGGGCAGGGCGGGCGACCAAAAACGCCGGTCCCGGGCACGCCCCGCTAGAGGACGCGACCGTGGACCGGCGATTTGGGGCTCGCTACTTCTTGGAGCCGGCGGCCTTGCCGAAGCGGGCCTCGAAGCGGGCCACACGGCCACCGGTGTCGAGGATCTTCTGCTTACCCGTGTAGAACGGGTGGCACTCGGAGCAGACCTCGGCCCGGATGGCGCCGGACTCGATGGTGCTGCGGGTGGTGAACGACGCGCCACAGGTGCAGCTGACCTGCGTCTCGACGTACTCGGGGTGGATGTCGCGCTTCAAGGTGTCTCCTAGGTTTCGGGAGGGCGCCGGGTCGCAGCCGCGGGATGCGAGAGCGTGAACCGGAGCCGACGTACCAGTCTGCCAGGACTGGCGCCATCCCCCAAAACCGGGGGGCGGGACCTTCTATTCCCCGGGCGTTTCCCGGCGGCTTTCCGGAGCCGCTTGCGGGAACCCCAGGGACTGGGGCCGGCCGGCTGCGGGGTCGGCCGGGTGCGGGGGTCAGCCGCTGACGACGCCCTTGGCCTCGCCCGCCGCCGTGCCCTTCGTGGCCGACGCGGGAATGGGCCTGTCGTTCTCCAGGGCCTTCCAGATCAGCTCGGCCTTGGCCTTCTGCAGGAGGACCCGGTTGGGGTTGGCCGGGTCGTACTGGACCGGCATCGTGACCATCCTCATGTGGGAGGAGCCGATGCCCTTCAGGCCGCCCGCGAAGTCCGCGAGGGAGGTGACCGAGCCGAGGTCGGAGTCGGTGGTGACGGCCTTGGTGGCGGTGTCGGCGAGGTCGTACAGCTCCTTGGGGTTGCTGAGCACGCCGACGTGCTCGACCTGGTCGAGCAGCGCCTTGACGAAGGACTGCTGGAGCTGGATGCGGCCCAGGTCGGAGCCGTCGCCGACGCCGTGCCGGGTGCGGACCAGGGCGAGCGCCCGCTGACCGTCGAGGGTGTGGGTGCCGGCCTTGAGGTTCAGGTGGCTCTGCGGGTCGGCGATGGCCTTGGTCGTGGTGACCGGGACCCCGCCGAGGTCGTCGATGAGCTTCTGGAAGCCGGCGAAGTCGACCTCCAGATAGTGGTCCATGCGGATCCCGCTGAGGGACTCGACCGTCTTCACGGCACAGGCGGCGCCGCCGGTGGAGTAGGCGGAGTTGAACATCACGCCGGACGCGGCCGGGTGGCTGCCGCCCTTGGTGTCGGTGCAGGCGGGGCGGTCGATGAGGGTGTCGCGCGGGACGGAGACCACGCTGGCCTTCTTGTGCCCCTTGTACACGTGGACGATCATCGCGGTGTCGGAGCGGGCGCTGCCGTCGTCCGTGCCGCCGCCCAGCTTCCGGTTCTTCCCCGAGCGGGTGTCCGAGCCGAGCACCAGGATGTTCTCGGAACCGTTGTCGATCTTCGTGGGCCGCTCGTCGCCGAGGGCCTGGTTGATGTCGACGCTCTTCAGGTTGCCGTTGAGCTTGAAGTAGACGTACCCGAAACCCGTACCGCCCAGCACGACCACGCCGGCGGCCGCCCATGCGGTGGCGAGCAGGGCCTTGCGACGCTTGCTGGGGGCGGCCTTGCGGCGGCGGCCCCCGCCTCGCTGCTGCGGGCCGGTGGTGACCGGCTCCGTTATGCCGGGCTCCGGCGTGCTCTCGGCGGACACGTCACTCCTAGGTCTCGTCCTGTCGGTTACCCCCTGCTTTCAGGGTCAGGCGCGGTCGTCACCGCTCCATCGTCGCTCTGCCTGGTCAGACGGAGAAACTCGGCACAGGGTTGCACAGCGCACGGTGCCCACCGCGTGCGGCGACGGGCACCGTGCGTGACCGCGTGGTCCTCGGTGAGCCATGCTCACCTGCGGTTTCAGCCCCAGAGGTCGTAGGCCTGGAAGCCGGTGCCGACCGAGACCCTTGTGGCAAAGATCTCGCTTGTGCCCTTTCCGGTGCCCTTGTACAGGTACAGGGTTCCGCCGGGGGTGCGGGCCAGGAAGTCGGCCTTGCCGTCGCCGCTCACGTCGCCGACCGCGTCGAAGGCGTTGTAGCCGGTCCAGCCGCTGCGCACCTTGACCCGGGTGGAGAAGGCGCCGGAGCCGGACTTGCCGGTGCCCTTGTACAGGTACAGGTCGCCGTTGCTCGACTTGCGGGCGAGCAGGTCGGCCTTGCCGTCGCCGTTGAAGTCCCCGTGGCCGCGCACCGAGTTGTACTGGTCCCAGCCGGTGCTCACCTTCACCTTGGAGGCGAAGGTCCCGTTGCCCTTGCCCGCGTACAGCCACAGCGTGCCGCCCGAGTCGACGGAGACCACGTCGGGCAGATAGTCGCCGGTGACGTCGCCCGGGATGATGATCCGGGTGCGGGTCTTCCAGCCGGTGAAGATCTTCGTCTCGGTCCAGCTACCGCTGGTGCGGGCGCTGTTGAGGACGAAGTGCTCCCAGTACACGTCGCCGGTGGAGCTGACCCGGTAGACGACGTCCTGGTAGCCGTCCCGGTTCAGGTCGGCCTGGAGTGCGAGGTTGACCCCGCCCCAGTCGCCCCAGGAGATGCGGGAGCCGAAGGACGTGCCCTTGGAGTCCTTCTCGTAGCCGGTCTTCGTGGACGAGGCGCGCACGAAGAGGTCGGCCTTGTTGTCCTTGTAGCTCAGGTTGCTGTCGTCGATCTGGGGGTAGGCCGAGCCGACGTAGGCGCCGACCTTGGTGAAGACGCTGTAGTAGCCCTTCTTCACGCAGTCCGTGACGCCCCAGGAGACCACTCCGACGATCCGGCCGCCCACCACGAGCGGGCCACCGGAGTCGCCGTTGCACGTCGCGCTGGTACCGGTGTCGCTTCCGCTCTGGGTGCCCGCGCAGACCATGTGCCCCGCGACGAAGGCCGTGTCGTAGGCGCCGGCGCAGGCGCTGTCGGAGTGCAGGGTCAGCGCGGTCGTCCTCAGCGTCTGCGAGATGTCCTGGCTGGTGGAGCTGGTGCGGCCCCAGCCGTACACCTTGGCGCTGGTGCCGGTGACGTAGGACGCGGTGTCGCCGGAGGTGACCATGCGGATCGGCGTGGCCTTGACCGGGACGCCCAGGGTGAGCACCCCGAGGTCGCTCTCGTACTTCCCCGTCTCTTTGTCCACCGGGTCGTACCCCGGTTGCCACCACTGACGCAGTACGCCCGTGGCCTGGCCGCCGTGCAGGTCGGTGGTGCCGCCGGCGTCGGTGGTGGGCAGCTGGTCGGTACCCGTCACGACGGCGCCGTGAGCCGCCCAGTCGTAGTTCCTGTTGTCTTCCCTGAGACAGTGCGCGGCGGTGAGGATCTTCGTCGGCGAGACGACCGAGCCGCCGCAGAAGAAGCCGACGTCGTCGCCGGTGTCGGTGGTGTTCTTGTCGTCGTAGTACCAGAGCTGGGCCATCCAGGGCGCCGAGGAGATGGTGGTCTCGCTGCCACCGATGATCTTCGGCGAGACGGCCGAGGGGCTGCTGGTCTTCGCCGGCTGCTCGGTGCCGGAGGCGCCCGCGATGCGCTTCTCCAGCGTGGCCTGGGACGGCTGGGCGACGGCGGGGGCGGTGCCGGGCTTCGGCAGCGCGGTGGCCGCACCGGCGGAGGCCGTCATCAGCGCGGCGGTCACGGCGGCGGCGACACCGGCCGCGGCAAGGGGGACGGCAAGACGTATCCGGCGTCTGTGCCGCCCGGGCTCGGGCGTGGGCAAGGCGGTTCCCCCCAGGGAGAGATGTGGTGAGTGGGACGCGTGATGCGCTCCCCTACCTCTCAGCGCCAAAAGGCCGCCCCCCGTCACGTGGTGACGGGGGGCGGCCTTCGTTTCCTACCCAGTACCTACCGGTCAGTCGCCGTTGCCGGGCGTCGGCGTCGTCTTCTGGATCTGCATGAGGAACTCGCCGTTCGACTTCGTCTGCTTCATCTTGTCGAGAAGCAGCTCGATCGCCTGCTGCTGGTCGAGCGCGTGCAGCACCCGGCGCAGCTTCCAGGTGACCGCGAGCTCGTCGTTGCCGAGCAGGATCTCTTCCTTGCGGGTGCCGGACGCGTCCACGTCCACCGCCGGGAAGATGCGCTTGTCGGCGAGCTTGCGGTCGAGCTTGAGCTCGGCGTTGCCGGTGCCCTTGAACTCCTCGAAGATCACCTCGTCCATGCGGGACCCGGTGTCCACCAGGGCGGTGGCGAGGATGGTGAGCGAGCCGCCGTCCTCGATGTTGCGGGCCGCACCGAAGAAGCGCTTCGGCGGGTACAGGGCCGTCGAGTCGACACCACCGGACAGGATGCGGCCGGAGGCCGGGGCGGCGAGGTTGTACGCACGGCCCAGACGCGTGATCGAGTCGAGCAGCACAACGACGTCGTGACCCAGCTCCACCAGACGCTTGGCGCGCTCGATGGCGAGCTCGGCGACCGTGGTGTGGTCCTCGGCCGGACGGTCGAAGGTCGAGGAGATGACCTCGCCCTTGACCGACCGCTGCATGTCGGTGACCTCTTCCGGACGCTCGTCGACCAGGACGACCATCAGGTGGCACTCGGGGTTGTTGTGCGTGATCGCGTTGGCGATCGCCTGCATGATCATGGTCTTGCCGGTCTTCGGCGGGGCCACGATCAGACCGCGCTGGCCCTTACCGATCGGCGACACGAGGTCGATGATGCGGGTGGTCAGCACGCCCGGGTCCGTCTCCAGACGGAGGCGGTCCTGCGGGTACAGCGGGGTCAGCTTGTTGAACTCCGGGCGGCCACGGCCGTGTTCGGGCGCCATGCCGTTGACGGAGTCGAGGCGGACCAGCGCGTTGAACTTCTCGCGGCGCTCGCCCTCCTTCGGCTGGCGGACCGCGCCGGTGATGTGGTCACCCTTGCGCAGGCCGTTCTTGCGGACCTGGGCGAGGGAGACGTACACGTCGTTCGGGCCGGGCAGGTAGCCGGAGGTCCGGATGAAGGCGTAGTTGTCGAGGATGTCCAGGATGCCCGCGACGGGGATCAGGACGTCGTCCTCGGCGACCTGCGGCTCGGCGATGTCGTCGCGGCCACGGCGGCCACGGCGGTCGCGGTAGCGGCCGCGACGGCCACGGCGGCCACCCTCGAAGTCGTCGTCGTCCTGCGGGCCGCTGCTGCGGTCCTGCCGGCCGCCCTGCTGCTGGCCCTGCTGCTGACGGTCCTGACGACCGCCGCCCTGCTGGTCGTCGCCCTTGCCCCGGCGGTCGCGGTCACGACCGCGCTCGCGGCGGTCACGACGGCCACGGCCCTCGCCGTCACCGGCGTCGCCACGGGCCTCGCCCTGCTGCTGCGCGGCCGTCTCGCCCTTGGACTCACCCTTCGCCTCGGCGGCGACGCTCTCGGCGCCGGCGGCCGGGCTGCCCGCCTCGGCGGTGGCACGACGGCGACGCCGCTCGGCCGGGGCCTCGTCTCCGCCACGCTCGGCCTCGCTCGCGCGGGCGGCGCCACCGGCCGGCTGACCGGGGATCTCGATCTGCTGCTGGGCCACGGCCTTCTCGGCGGGAGCCTCGGCCGCCTTGTCCGCCTTCTTCTCGGCGGCGTCCTCACCGGTACGGGCCTTGGAGGTGGCCCGGCGCTTGGGCTTGGTCTCGGTGGCCGCCTCCGCCTTGGGAGCGGCGCCCCCTCCCCCAGAGCCCGAAAGGGCCTGGGAGGTGCCCCCAGCCTGGGCCTCCTTGATGACCTCGATCAGCTGGCTCTTGCGCATACGCGCGGTGCCCCTGATGCCGAGGCCGGATGCGACCTGCTGCAGCTCGGCCAGCACCATGCCCTCGAGGCCGGTACCGCGGCGCCGCCGGGAGCCGGCACCGCTGGCAGGCGCGGAGGCGTCCGTGGCGGGCGCGGCAGCGGTCTCCTCGACACGTGCGCCCATCAGATCGGTGGTGTCGCTCACGAAGGGTCCTTCCCTGGAGCGGACGTCGGCCTGTCTGGCTCGGCGACCGGTTGTGCTGTCCGGCTACGGTCCTGTCTTCGATGAACCGTGCCGGGGCGGTGGTCCGCCAAAGCGGCGGAAAGAGAATTTCTGGTGATGGCGCTTCCGCGAGCCGTGGCATCCAGTGTCACGTGGCGTGGTAGCACCGATTCCGGAGCGTGCCCGACGTCCCGCTCAGTGTCCGCGTACGTCGTACTGCCCAGGTACGGCGCACGAGACACGGAGTGGTGTGGGAGGCTCCCGGAAGGATGTCTGTCCCGGACGGGGACACGAAGCACCTCGCCATGGTGGGGTCGGGTGCAGACTTGAGGTTAACACTACCGGATCCAACAAACATTCCCCCTCTCCAAATCCGGCAACCGTGTCTCAGGTCGCAAGCGGCAGCACGCTCGCGCCCTGGACATCGAGGTCCAGCCGGTTGGCGGCCCAGCCCGCACCCGCGAGGTGGGACACCTTGTCGGCGCTGTCGGTGTCGGCCAGCGCCATGACGGTGGGTCCGGCGCCGGAGATGACGGCCGGGATCCCGTCGGCCCGCAACCGCTCCACCAGCGCGACACTCTCCGGCATGGCCGGGGCGCGGTACTCCTGGTGCAGACGGTCCTCGGTGGCGGGCAGCAGCAGTTCGGGGCGCCTGGTGAGGGCCTCGACGAGCAGGGCGGCGCGGCCCGCGTTGACGGCGGCGTCGACATGCGGCACGGTGCGCGGCAGCAGGCCGCGCGCGGTCTCGGTGAGCACCGGCTTCCCCGGCACGAAAACCACCGGAACGATGGAATCGTCGGGCTCCATCCTGATGGCCCGGGCGGCGCCGGCCTCCATCCAGGACAGGGTGAAACCGCCGAGCAGACAGGCGGCCACGTTGTCGGGGTGGCCCTCGATCTCGGTGGCCAGCTCGAGCACCGCCGCGTCGTCGAGCCGGGCCTCGCCGCCTATGGTCACCGCGCGGGCGGCGACGACGCCGGCGCAGATGGCGGCGGAGGAGGAGCCGAGGCCACGGCCGTGCGGGATGCGGTTGGCGCAGACGATCTCCAGGCCGCGGGGCTGTCCGCCCAGCAGGTCGAAGGCGGTGCGCAGGGAGCGGACGAGCAGGTGGCTCTCGTCCCGGGGCAGGGTCTCGCTGCCCTCACCCGCGATGTCGATGTGCAGACCGGAGTCGGCCACCCGGACGACGACGTCGTCGTAGAGCCCCAGCGCGAGGCCCAGGGCGTCGAAGCCCGGGCCGAGGTTGGCGCTGGTGGCGGGGACGCGCACCCGGACGGCGGCGGCGCGGAAGGCTGGACCGGCCATCGCTCGAAGACTCTCCTTGAGCTGCGTGAGTGTCGAAGGACATCCGATGGAGTCGAATGCCGCTCGATCGGTTCGATGAACATTCGATGACGTACGAAGACCCGTCGGGTCGCGGAGACGACGCGGCCCGTGCCCACACGCGGGGGCATATGCGGTAGGCGGGTTCAGTACAGCCTATCGAAGGAAGGTTCCGCGGCGACATAGGGCGCACAGGAGGCGCACGATGCGTGTCGTGGACCTCCCGTGCACCCTGCCGCGGGTCGCCCCGGCGGGGCGGGGTTCGCGAGCCCGGTCTCCCGGGCCGCGGGCGCTCAGGCCAGGCCGAGGCGCTCCGCCGCGGTGGCCGCGTCGACCGGGACCGTGACCGGCTGCGGCGCGCCGGCGACGGCCCAGTCCGGGTCCTTCAGCCCGTTGCCGGTGACGGTGCACACGATGCGCTGCCCCGGGTCCACCTTGCCCTGCTCGGCGGCCTTGAGCAGACCGGCCACCGAGGCGGCGGAGGCGGGCTCCACGAAGACACCCTCCTGTGCGGCCAACAGCCGGTAGGCGCGCAGGATTTCACGGTCCGTCACCTCGTCGATGGCACCGCCGGACTCGTCGCGGGCGGCGAGGGCGTAGTGCCAGGAGGCGGGGTTGCCGATACGGATCGCGGTGGCGATGGTCGACGGGTCCTTGACGACCTCGCCGCGCACGATCGGCGCACTGCCGGAGGCCTGGAAGCCCCACATGCGCGGGGTCCGGGCGGAGACGCCGTCGGCGGCGTACTCCTTGTAGCCCTTCCAGTAGGCGGTGATGTTGCCCGCGTTGCCGACCGGCAGGACGTGGATGTCGGGGGCGTCGCCGAGCATGTCCACGATCTCGAAGGCGGCCGTCTTCTGCCCCTCGATACGCACCGGGTTGACCGAATTGACCAGCGCCACCGGGTAGTTCTCGCTCAGACTGCGGGCGAGCGTGAGGCAGTCGTCGAAGTTTCCGTCGACCTGGAGGATCTTGGCGCCGTGCACCAGGGCCTGGCCCATCTTGCCGAGGGCGATCTTGCCCTGCGGCACGAGGACGGCCGAGACCATCCCGGCCCGCACCCCGTAGGCGGCGGCCGAGGCGGAGGTGTTGCCGGTGGAGGCGCAGATGACCGCCTTCGCGCCCTCCTCCTTGGCCTTGGAGATGGCCATGGTCATGCCGCGGTCCTTGAAGGATCCGGTGGGGTTGGCCCCCTCCACCTTCAGGTGGACCTCACAGCCCGTGCGCTCGGAGAGCACCTGCGCGGGCACGAGGGGAGTGCCGCCCTCGCGGAGCGTCACGACCGGCGTGGTGTCGGATACCGGCAGCCTGTCCCGGTACTCCTCGATGATTCCGCGCCACTGGTGAGTCATTGCTGGTTACTCTCCTTCAACCCGCATGATGCTGGCGACACCCCGCACGGTGTCGAGCTTGCGCAGCGCCTCGACGGTCCCGGTCAGGGAGGCGTCGGACGCGCGGTGGGTGACGACGACGAGGGAGGCCTCGCCGTCCTTGCCCTGCTGGCGAACCGTATCGATCGACACCCCGTGCTCGGCGAACACGGTCGCGACCTGGGCCAGTACACCCGGCTTGTCCGCGACGTCGAGGCTGATGTGGTAGCGCGTGACGACCTCGCCCATGGGCGAGACCCGCAGGGCCGCGTACGCCGACTCACCGGGCCCCGTTGCGCCGTTGAGCCGGTTGCGGCAGACGGCGACCAGGTCGCCGAGCACGGCGGAGGCGGTCGGGGAACCGCCGGCGCCGGGGCCGTAGAACATGAGCTGCCCGGAGGCGTCGGACTCCACGAAGACCGCGTTGTAGGCGCCGCGCACGGAGGCGAGCGGGTGGCTCAGCGGGATCATCGCGGGATGCACCCGCGCGGTCACCGAGCCGCCGTCGGCGGCCCGCTCGCAGATGGCGAGCAGCTTGATCGTGCAGCCCATCTCCGAGGCCGAACGGAAGTCGGCGGCGGTGACCTCGCTCATGCCCTCGCGGTAGACGTCGTCGAGCCGCACCCGGGTGTGGAAGGCGATACCGGCCAGGATGGCGGCCTTGGCGGCGGCGTCGAACCCCTCGACGTCGGCGGTCGGGTCGGCCTCCGCGTATCCGAGCGCGGTGGCCTCGTCCAGCGCCTCCTGGTACCCGGCGCCGGTGGAGCCCATCTTGTCGAGGATGAAGTTGGTCGTGCCGTTGACGATGCCGAGCACCCGGTTGACCTTGTCACCGGCGAGGGACTCGCGCAGCGGCCGGATCAGCGGGATGGCACCGGCGACGGCGGCCTCGTAGTACAGGTCCCGGCCGTGCTCCTCGGCGGCGGCGTGCAGCGCGGCCCCGTCCTGGGCGAGCAGCGCCTTGTTGGCGCTGACCACGGACGCGCCGTGCTCGAAGGCGGTGGTGATGAGGCTCCGCGCGGGCTCGATGCCGCCGATGACCTCGACGACGACGTCGATGTCGCCGCGTTTGACGAGGGCGGTGGCGTCGGTGGTGACCAGGTCCGGGTCGATGCCCTCACGCACCTTGCCGGGCCGGCGCACGGCGACTCCGGCCAGTTCCACCGGGGCCCCGATCCGGGCGGCGAGGTCGTCGGCGTGCGTCGTCATGATGCGCGCCACCTCTGAGCCGACCACTCCACAGCCCAGCAGCGCCACCTTCAGCGGACGCGTACGCATCATCCGACCTCGTTTCCTCTTACCGTCTACGGTTGGACCAGTCTCACTCACCGGACGGGAGTTTCTACCCTTCGTCCGGATCGTGAGACATGTATTTCATTTTCCCGGGATGGGAAGACCGAAGATCTTCCGGCCCTTCTCCCGCGGTTCACCGACGCCCGCGGAATCAGGGGTTCCGGCACCCCGGGCTCTCCCTCCCCGCCGACGTCAGCCGCCCTCCGCGCCGTCGGCGTACGTCAGCCGACGTCGAGACGCAGCAGGTCCTCCTCCGTCTCACGCCGCACGATCACCCGAGCCTCGCCGTCCCGCACCGCGACGACGGGCGGGCGCAGCACGTGGTTGTAGTTGCTGGCCATGGACCGGCAGTAGGCACCGGTGGCGGGTACGGCGAGCAGGTCGCCCGGCGCCAGGTCGGCGGGCAGGAACGCGTCCTTGACCACGATGTCCCCGCTCTCGCAGTGCTTGCCGACGACACGGCTGAGCACGGGCTCGGCGTCACTGGCTCGCGAGACGAGGGCGACGCTGTACTCCGCGTCGTACAGCGCGGTACGGATGTTGTCGGACATCCCGCCGTCCACGGAGACGTACGTCCGCAGCCCGTCGAGCGGCTTGACGGTGCCGACCTCGTACAGCGTGAACGCCGTCGGCCCGACGATGGCACGGCCGGGCTCGACCGAGATGCGGGGCGTGCGCAGCCTGGCGGCCTCGCACTCCCGGCCGACGATCTCGGTCAGCGCCTTGGCGATCTCGTGCGGCTCGCGCGGGTCGTCGGCACTGGTGTACGCGATGCCGAGCCCGCCGCCGAGGTCGATCTCGGGCAGCTCGACCCCGTGCTCGTCCCGGATCTCCTTCAGCAGGCCGACCACCCGGTGGGCGGCGACCTCGAAGCCGGACATGTCGAAGATCTGCGAGCCGATGTGGCTGTGGATGCCGATGACCTCGAGCCCGTCGAGCTGGAGCGCCCGCCGCACCGCCTCGGCGGCCTGACCGCCCGCGAGCGGGATGCCGAACTTCTGGTCCTCGTGGGCGGTGGCGATGAACTCGTGGGTGTGCGCCTCGACCCCGACGGTGATCCGGATCTGCACCCGCTGCCGCGTGCCCAGCGACCGCGCGACGTGCGCGACCCGCACGATCTCCTGGAAGGAGTCGATCACGATCCGCCCGACCCCGGCCTCGACCGCCCGCTCGATCTCCGCCACGGACTTGTTGTTGCCGTGGAAGGCGATGCGCTCGGCGGGCATCCCGGCCGACAGCGCGGTGGCGAGCTCCCCACCGGAACACACGTCGAGATTGAGCCCCTCCTCGTTCAGCCACCGCACGACGGCCCGGGACAGGAACGCCTTCCCGGCGTAGAAGACGTCGGCGTCGGCGCCGAACGCGGTGCGCCAGGCGCGCGCCCGGGCCCGGAAGTCGGCCTCGTCGAGGATGTAGGCGGGGGTGCCGAACTCCTCGGCGAGCCGGGTCGCGGGAATCCCGCCGACGGTGAGGACACCGTCCTCGTCCCGGCCGACGGTCTGCGCCCACACCTTGGGGTCGAGGGCGTTGAGGTCGGCGGGCGGGGCGGAGTAGTGCCCCTCGGGAAGGACATCGGCGTGACGGGGCCCGGCAGGGTGGGCGGAACGGCTCATGACGTGACTCTCAGACTCTCTGTCTCTCTCCGGGCGTCCTGGGGTTGCCTCAGAGGTGTTCGGGTGCGTCGATGCCGAGCTGGGACAGGCCGCCGGCCAGCACCGTCCCGGCGGCTTCGGCGAGGGCGAGCCGGGCACGGTGGGCGGCCGAGGGTTTCTCCTCGCCGCGCGGCAGCACGGTGGGCAGAAAGGGCAGCACGGCATCGGCGACGGTGACGAGATGCCGGGCAAGACGGTCCGGGGCGCGATGGGTGGCGGCCGCGGTGAGGATGCGGGGGTGGTCGGCGAGGGCGGCGACGACCTCGCGGGCCGCCACGGGTCCGGGCTCGGCACCGAACCCGAGGCGGGCGGCATTGCGGGACAGGGCCCGGGTACGGGCGTGCGCGTACCGCACCCGGAACAGCGGATTGCCCTCCCGCTGCACCAGATGGTCGGCGGTGATCCGGGGCCGGTCGTGCTGCGCGGGATACAGCAGCGCCCACTGGGCGGCGTCGGCCCCGAGCGGCGCGGGATCCTCCGGCGCCGGCACGGGCCGCAGGTTCACCGGCTCCCCGTGCTCGACCTCGGCCCGGCCGCCCTGGGTGGCCACGATCCGCGCGACGGCGTCGGCCACGACCTCGGCCCGCACCTCGTACGGCACGCGCAACAGCACGACCTGTCCGGCGAGCGTGTCACCGTGACCGTAGGCGGCGCCGAGCCGGCGAATCTCGGTGACGAGGCCGACGGCCGTCTCACCGCTGTCGGCGAGTGTGAGGTTGAGGAACCCGGGCCCCGTGATGACGACGTCATCGATGCCGTCGGCCTCCAGGAGCCGCTTGCGCAGCACCTCAGCGACGTCCAAGGGTGGCCGTCCGGCCGCCCGAGCGAGCTGAAGGGCGACATTGGTGGCGTAGTCCCCACACCCCCCGGGCCCCGGCTCGGTCACGACAACCCGCTCGGGCACCACGTCCACACACAGCTCCCCGCTGTCCACTGCAGCACGCACCGAGTGCAACACGGTGCGGGAGAGCTCGACGGGGGTCACGGGACAAGCGTAGGGGAGGTGGGGGGTGGGTACGCGAGGCGGTTTTACGGTGCGAGACGGGAAGGGGGCGGGGGGCGCCCGGGTAGGGGGCGCCCCACCCGTTTCCCCATCACCCCATTCACCCCACTGCTACCCCCGCTCCATCACCGCCCCCGCCCTCTCCGCCACTGCCCTCGTCGCCGTCCCCCTCTTCCTCCCCCTCGCCCTCCCCGCGCCGGCCACGGCCGGGCTTCCGCTCGATCAGCTGCTTGACGAGCCGGACGAGCTCCGCGGGTTCGAAGGGCTTGGCGAGGAAGGCGTCGACACCGACGTCGAGCCCGTTCTCCACCTCGTACTGCGTGCACGCGCTGATGATGGCGAGCGGAAGATCGTGCGTACGAGGATCCGCACGCAGCCGCGCGGCGGTCCGGAGCCCGTCCAGCCGGGGCATGACGACATCGAGCGTGACGACATCGGGCTGAACCCGATGCACGACATCCAGACACTCGGCACCATCGGCCGCGGTCACGACCTCAAGCCCCTCCAGCTCGAGGTTGACCCTGATCAGCTGCCGGATGACCTTGTTGTCGTCCACAACAAGCACCCGGCCCGACGCGCCTGGCACAACTCGAGAGTAGGTCGGCACCGGCCACCGCGTCCGGCTTTTCCCCACTTCCACCCCGCGCGAGCGACACCGCCGTCCGGCCCTGACCGCCTCCGCCCAACCCACCCCCGACGCACCCCGGAAACCCGTTCCTGATCACCCCTGCGGACCTGCTAGTGTTCTACCCGTCGCCGCAAGCGAACAGCTCAGCGCCCGACACGCCCCCGTAGCTCAGGGGATAGAGCAACGGCCTCCGGAGCCGTGTGCGCAGGTTCGAATCCTGCCGGGGGCACCCAGCATGAGGTGCCCAAAGACCCCGTCACCAGCGGAAACGCTGAGGCCGGGGTCTTCGCGTATGTGCAGGCGTATGCGGCCTGGAACGACCGTATGCCGGGGTCTGTGGACGAGGCGTGGACGGGATCTTGAGGCGTCTGCCCAGGTCAGCCCCGACAAACGGCGAGGCCCCGGGACGAGTCCAGGGGCCTGAGGGTGGGTTCATCGGCGGTGCCCCGCAGTAGCCGATCTCGGTCGGCTGACCGTCGCGGTAGAGCACAGTGCAGTAGCCGCGCCTTGAGGGCAAAAAACAGTCCCCAGTAGTACTGCTCGTGTCCTGGAGCTTCAGTCGTCACTGTTGCATCGGTATCGCGCCGGCTTGCTGGGGGCCTGAACCACATCCTGTCCAAGTCACTAGCCGGCTAGACGTCCTCATCGACTTTGCAACTCTTTCGGTGTTATGGCCTACTAACCACGATGCACACCAGGTGCCATAAGTCAATAACCTTTCGGCAGGTTTCGAAGGAAACCTCTCGCGATCACCTGCGACTGCGACATCCGGCTCGTCCGCGGGTCGACGGGGAGCCGGTCGCGGCCGAGCGATTACCCAGGTCAGCCCATCTGACTGACGAAGGGGCCTGCGCATGCGCATCGCCGCGTCAGGCCAATCCTGCCGGGGGCACCCAGCATGAGGTGCCCAAAGGCCCCATCACCAGCGGAAACGCTGGGGCCGGGATCTTCGCGTATGTGCAGGCGTATGCAGCCCGGAGCGGTTGTACGTCGGGGTCTGCGGACGAGGCGTGGACGAGATCTTGGGGCGTTGTCGCAGGTGAAGCCACCCGCTGAAGCCGTACAGGCCTACCCCTCGCTATCTTCGTCCCGGTCTCAGACCATGCGGTGGATGGCGAGCATGACCGACTGGATGTCGTGCTCTCTACAGTCACAGCCAGCGGCCAGTGGGTCAGCGAATGGACAAGTTGGGGGATCTCGTGGATGTGACCACTCTTGCAGTCACGCTCATCAGCGTCGGAGGAACGCTAGGCGGAACTCTGGGTGGGGCAGTGCTCAGCCAGCGCGCTAGCAGGGACCAAGACGAGCGTGCTGATCGTGAGCGGGAACGAGACCGCCGCGAGCAGGTACTGCAAACCAAGCGCGATCTCTACGCCGATTTGAATACGACGGCGCGTGCGTACCGTGTCGCTGCCCGAGACGTCGTCCAGGCAGCCGAGCGCGGTGAAAGCAGCGACCCGGCGGTTCTCGACGCTGCCAAGGAAGCCTGGTCCGTCCAGTACTCTCACGCGCAGATGGCGCTGACGAAGGACGTCCTGGAAGTAGCCTCAAAGCTGAACAGGGCACTTGGAGTCGGGTACTCAGTCGTCAAGCAGTTGCCTAGCAGTCCTGACCACAACGAAGCTTATGAGCGGGCGAAGGCGTGGTTCAGCGGCCCGCTATCCGATGGTGTGTGGCTGCTACGGGTCACCCTGCGACATGATCTCGGCGTGGAGGTCGACCCCCACTTCGAGCAGACTCGCAGGCAGATGCTTACGGCGCTCAATAGCGCGAGGGGAAATCTTGAGCGCCTACTCGCCGCAGAGCGCACCCAGGGCGCCAGTTCACGTTGACGCGTAGTACGAACGACGAGGCCCCTGGCAGTGCCAAGGGCCTCAGACTCGTTCAAGCGAATTTCACTCGTACTCGCGGAGCAGGTCCTCGATGCGCCGGTTGGCGACGTCCTGCCGTCCGTCGAGGCACTTCGCGTATCGGGTCAGCAGGACCTCAACGCTGTTGCCGGCGCGCTCGGCAACTTCGGTGGGATCCACACCCGCATTGAGCCACGTCGACAGCGCCGAGTGCCGAAGGTCGTACGGCCTACTCGCGAGCGGCGAGGCGGCGACGGCCGGCGGAAGCGCCAGGAGCCGAGCCTCCTGCCACACCCGGTAGTAGGTCGAGGACGGGACGACCGAACCCTTCTCACTGAAGAAGAGCCGCCCATCCTCCGCCGTGCCGAATGTGGCCAGGTGCTCGCGCAGCACGGCGACGAGCTGGGGCGGGATGGGCACACGCCGAACGTCCTCAGCCGGACGATTCTTGAGCCCGCGGTCGTCGTGGGTCTCCCCCGAGTCTGTCCACTGCTTGCCGACCGAAGGACGGGTTCGGTGGAGCAGCGCCGAGCCCCAGCCCTGCTCCGGGAGGACAAGGTCAGTCTCGACCAGGCCGACCGCCTCAGCGGGCCGGAGGCCGCCGAAGTACATCGCCGCGAACAGCCCGACGAGGCGCCGGCCGCGAGCACGCCGGTAGCCGCCCACGTAGGACACTGCCGCCAGGAGGTTGCGTGCCTGCTCCGGATTGGCAACAACGCGCGGATCGACCTGGTTCGAGACCTTCGGCTTCTGCCAGCGAACCGCCGTGATCGGATTCTCCCGCAGTTCCCCCAGGTCGACCGCGTAGTTCGCGGCGTTGACGAGAGTCCGCCGCTTCCGCCGCACTGTCTCGGCGGCTGCCGCGGTGCCGTCGAGCTTCAGCGTCAGCCCGTCGAGCACCGCACGGGCCGTTGCCGGTTCGGCGAGATCCGCAAGCGGCCGACAGGCCTTTGCCACCCAGTGCAGAACGTTTCGGACGTTATCTGGAACCTCCCGGTCTTTGGGCCCTGGCAGCACGAAGGCCCAGTTGCGTAAGGCCTTGCGGATCTCCTCGTCGAACGGCCGCCCTGGCCGCTCCAGAAGAAGTTCCATGGTCACGCTCGTAAGAGATTCGTTGATGCCGTCGCGCGTATTGGGCGCAGCGTGGGGCCACTTCATCGCGAGGTACCTGAGGGCGAAGTCGTACCAGGACAACGGCGACTTCTTCTGTTCCATCGAGGCCGGGAGGCCAGTCTCCGTGTCGAATTCTTCGCCGCCCCGCATGGCACTCATGAGCTTCGCTCGGTAGTGATCAGCGAGCGCCTTGGTACGGAACGAGTCCGAGAAGACGTTGCCCGCCACAGACCAGCGCACTCCGTAAGAGGGCGTCTTGGTGTCCCGCTTACGTACGCCCCAGACCTTGACGTCGAGAGACTTCACGCCGCCTCCTCCATCTGCCGGAGCCACGACGCGAAATCACTACGCCACACCCGCAGCTCACCATTGGGGAGCTTGAATGCGGCCGGCCCCAGTCCCAACTCACGCCAGCGGTAGAACGTGCGGCGAGAAACACCGCCCAGCTCGTCCAGGACTTGGCGAACGGTCATCAGTTCGTCGCGGCGGGCGTCCATGTCGGTTCTCCTTCCGTTCCGGGGGCCGGTTCGAGGGATGCGGCAAGCCAGGCTCCGGCGCGGGACAGGCCAGTGCCGGCGAAGACCCAGTGAGCGAGGACGAGCGTGGTCTCGCCGTCCTGCGGTACGGGCGGAGCCGCCTGAGCCCGACGCCAGTCGGCGCGGGCCTCACGGAGCGCGCCCAGGGTGGTGGAGTAGCGGCGTGACTTGGTGGAGAAGTGGCCGCGGAAGCCGAGCATGTGGGCCCAGGCCCGGAGACGGAGGTCAGCCAGCTCGGGGCGTGCGCCCAGGGCCCAGGCAGTGCGGATCATGCGCCGTGCGTGTTCCGTGATCCGTGCTTGGGCCAGCTCGGCGAGGAACTTGATGGGCCGGTCCAGGGTGCCTGTGGCAGTTTCGGCGCCCTTGGTGGCGTACTTGGCGATATACGACGCTACAGCTCGCTCGGTCAGCTCCTGGCCGCCGTCGAAGTCAGCGGAGCGGATGGTGCGGACGTCGAGCTGACGACCGAACCCGAAGGCGTGGGCCCGTTCGCCGATCACCGGTCCATCGATTCGCGCCGTGGTGGCAGCAGCCCGGACGGCGTCGGTCAGCAGCTCGGCTGTGGCCCAGGCGGGAGGCGGAGATTCACCACCCTCCGGGCCGTCGATGCGGATCACGGCGTGGAAGTGGACGGCACCCCGCTTCTGGTATTCGGCCACCTTCGCGAAAGAGACCCGGGCGTGGTCTCGGAACGCCCGCTGAGTGAGGCCGGCCCGCTTGGCGACTTCGCGGCGGAGGTAGATCGAGAACCGCCGCCAGAGCGCCCCTGCGTGCGCGTTCCACAGCACGGCCGCTTCATAGTCGTAGGTCTCCAGGTCGAGGGGCGTCCCCAGGACTGCGTCACCTTCCTCGTGCTGGACGCCGCAACGGCAGTTCCGACCGTCAGAGCGCCGGTTGTGGACCGCGCCGAAGCCGGGAGCGGTGAAGGTGGCGAAGACGCGCGGGTGTGTGGCGACCCGTTCCGGAGTGCCCTTGCCGCCTCGGAGTCCGGCGGTGATGAGGTGGTAGGTGTCGCGGCGGTAGGTCTCGGCGCAGGCCCCGCATCGGGTGGCGCGGCGGTTGTTGCAGCGGACGAGCAGTTGGCCGGCAGGAAGGTTCGACGAGTCCAGGTGGTGCAGGACGCGGCCGATTTCGCCGGTCGTCTGGTCCACCGCATGTTCGGTGCGGTGTCCGTCGAGGCGTACCGGGCGGGTACAGCCGCCCAGTCCGGACAGTTGGCGGGCCAGTTCGGGCATGGTGCCGAGGGAGGCCAGCATGGAGAGTTCCGCCAGTGGCGGAGTCTGCCGGGAGATGATGGGAGTTCCTTTCGGCTGTTCCGACGGTTGGGAGGGACGGCCCCGGGGCGGCGGGATGCTTGGCGGCTTGTTGCCGCCCCGGCGGCCGGTCAGCGCTTGTTGGCGCTGCTGATGAGAGAGCGCAGGACCACGGCGGCGATGGCCACGGATACGGCCGAGACGGCGACTGCCGCCAAGAGTGCGGTGAGCACGATTCCGACGACGACCACGGCGGCGACCGCGCCGACACCGACGCTCACGAACGGGGCGGCCGAGCGGCCGACCGAGGAGGGCGGAACCTGCGTCGGCTGAGGCGCGATGGCGGTCGTCGGCAGGGTCGGGATGTCGGGCAGCTTGGGGCGGAGCACGGCGTACCTCCTTGTCACTTGTGGGTGCTGTCGACGACGCCGACCCCGGAGCGAGTGCCGGATTCGATGGCGGGGGCGAGGAAGGTGTGCGAGAGCCAGAAGCCGAACAACGCGATCGCAACGGCGACCCAGAGCCGGACACCGAGAAACTTGATCGCGGCCCAGGTGATGACGCCCAGGACGAAGACGAGCGGCAGTGAGACGGTCACGGGAGCTCCCTCAGCGGACGGCGCAGCGGTGGGTCCGGGCGGCCAGCTCGGCGGCGGCACGGCTGTCGTAGTCAGTGGCGAAGCCGCAGCGAGGAGCCGTACAGGCTGCGGTGTGCTTCTCGCGGCCCCGGCCGTCGTAGTAGGTGGCAACCTGGACTGGCCCTATGCGGATGACGTTGCGGAAGCGGCGATTGGCAGTCATCAGCGGGTCTCCTTCGGATCTACGCCGGTGAAGTCGGTGGCGTGCTCGGCCAGCCAGCGCAAGATCTCGTCGCCCTCGTAGCTGTCGGCGGCGAGAATCACCGGTTCGGCGATGAGCACGGCTTCGGTGAGGCGGTTCTGTCGGGTCAGCTCGGCGGCGCGTTGCAGCGCGCGGAGCGTGGACGGGCGCACGGTGGAGAGTCCTCCGGGTCAGGTGAGTTGGGTGGCGATGGCTTCGGCCAGCGGCAGCGGAACGCCGAGCCGGGCTCGAAGGGTTGAGATGTCGATCGGCGTTCCGGTCCGGGCCCGGTGTTCGTCGGCGACCTTGCGCGCGAGTGTGATGAGCGCCGGCGGAACCGCAGAAGCCGAGGGCGGAGCCGGTTCCGGCTCTGCAGCGGGCAATTGAGAGGTAGAGGCGGAAGCTTCTGATGCCATGGGATCCGGGGCCGACTCGCGCCCCTCCGCCCGGGTGACGGAGGTTGCACCGTGAGCGAGCAGCGTTCCGCCAAGGAAGGCGACCGCGGGCCATCCGGCTACGAGGATGCGCAGCCAGGCGGGTACGGCGCCCAGATCGAGCAGCCCGGCCGTGGAGACATTGGCGCCGAGCGAGGCGGTCAGGGCGACGAGGAACCAGCACCAGCCGGCCGCTTTTGCCCCACCGCACCGGAGCCGCCGCCAGGCGGCCACGAGAAGCAGGTCGACGGAGACCGGGTAGGCCCACGCCTTCCATCCGTGCTGTCCGGCGGCCGAGGCCAGATCGTGCAGGTGGGCAAAGGACAGCGCGGCGGCGATTACCGCTTGGACGAGTACGGCGTCGAGGCGGATGGGCAGGGCACGCACGGCGCGACTCCTTCCGGTTCCAGGCATGGAGGGGGTAGGGACCTGGCACGGAGCGGCCGTGCCAGCCGTGGGAGTGAGTGCGGTTACTCGGTGACCGGGCGAGCTGTGGCCATGGAGCCAGGCGCCACATCCGGCAGCGGCGGGACGTAGGGCCGGAAGGGATTGAGCGCCGGGGCGTCGGGCGCAAGGTGAGCCGTCGCACGACAGGTGGCCGCAGCGTCGGCTAGGGAGAGGTAGGGAGTACGGATGCGGGACCAGCCGCCGGAGGTGTCGCCGACGACAGCCAGGCCGGGCAGCTCGGGGGCGATGGCGCACGACGCTTGGACGGCCTCAGGGGCGATGTCACCGAGCGCCATCTTGGCCGACGCTTCATCGTTCACGCGGTGACAGACACGACCGGTGAGCTGCGCTCGGAGCATGGTCGCGCCCTTGCCGAGTTCGGCGCCGAAGCGCTGCCCGCAAACCTCGAGGTAGATGCCGGCGGCCCGGCCGAGTTGGGCGAGCCGGATGAGCTGGGTGACCATCTCGTCCCGCCGTTCCTCCTCCTTCCGCGCGGCGACCATGAAGAGCTCGGCAACCTCGTCGATGAAGAGAACCAGCGGAGCGGGGCGTTCGTCCTCCGGAAGTCCCCAGATGTCCGAGGTGATCAGTTCTTCAGCGGTGCCGGGCGCGATGCCCTGTCGCGTCTTGATCAGGTCGTATCGGTCCTCCATTTCCTTGACGAGCACGGGGAGCAGCTCAGCCGCTTGATCCGGGTCGGTTGCCAGGGCGGAGAGCCGTGACGCGAAGGGAGCCAGCTCAACCCCCCGCTTGCAGTCGATGCCGACCAGGACAACCGGTTGAGCAGCCAGCCCGGTCACCAGGTTCCGCAGGTACATGGACTTGCCCGAGAGCGTGGCACCGAGCACAAGCTCATGCGGAACGGTCCGGTAGTCCCGCACGAAGGCGGTCGCGTCTTCCCGTAACGCCACGGGCACCTGAAGCGGGCGACTGTCGGAGCGGGGCATCCTCACCTGCTGCAGGACGTCGAAGCCGACGAGCCGCAACTCGACGACACCCGGCTTCACATCCCGGACATGAACTGCGTGGACGCCCCAGGCATGCCGAAGTCGTTCGGCCGAAGCCGCCACGTCCGCCGGCTCCTGTCCAGGAACCAGCCGGAGCCGCATGCGCAGACCAGTCGACGTAGGCCGGATGATCCCCCGACGAGGAGGCACCGGCCGCACCTCACGGCGGGTGGTCGCCCGGACAGCCAGAGCCCGCCACCGGGACGGCTCCACGGTGAGGCCGCAGGCATCCATTGTCGAGGAGTACGAGGCCAGCAGCCGGGCCACCGAGAGCGGCAGCCCGACCGTGGACCAGTACACCGCCGGGTAGGCGTGCCGGGCGTAGTCGGCGCCGCCTATCACGGCGAGCGGACCGCCCAGCTCCGCCAACGTCATCAGGTCCGTCACAGCGATCAGCCTGCCTGGGCCGTCGGGAAGGCACCCGAAGCGATAGCGGTCGCCCGGTAGGCGATCCCGTGTCGCTCCTGGCCGTTGAAGACGCTCTGCCACGGCCGCGCCACCAGGCCCGGGAGCGAGACCGGAGCACCTACCGTCAGGCCCTCGGTCACTCCGCTTTCCGGAACGGTGACCTGGATCAGCGACGACTCGCCTTCGTCGATGTAGACGACGCCGACGGTCATCAGCGCCTCGCCGGTCAACGCATCCTTGGCGATCTCCCCGGTCTGCCGGTCGCGCACCTTCGGCGCCGGGGCCTCAGTAAGCAAGATCGTGGCGGCGGAGGCGTCAATGCGGATCACACGCACAGGGATTCTCCCTCTGAGAGTCGATCAACCTGTCGGCCTGACAGGTTGACTTAGCAAGTTCGAAGTTAGAGTTGCCAGGTTGACTTGTCAAGTTGCTACCGCCAGAGGTTCGCCCGAAGGGCGGCATCAGCTCAGGCGGTAGGTGTCTTCGAGTTCGTGCTGGTCAGCCGGGAGGAGCACGTCGGAGACCTGCAGGGAACGACCAGAGGCGTCGCAGGCGATAACCAGGACGCTCAGAACAGGGACACCGTCCGGCAGCCCCAGCAGTTCGGCCTCACGCTCTTCGGGCAGCCGAGCCGACACCCGCTCGATCACGTGATCAAAACGGATCTTTTTACGTGTCTCGAGGAGCTCACGGGTACTTCCACTCAAGGGCTTGTCGGAACCCAGTTCAGTACCTTCAGCCAAGCCGGCGGGAAAGTACGAGGAGACCAACTCGACCGCCTCGCCGCCCTCTTCGACCAGGAAGCGGCGCACGAGCACGTCAGTTCCCCTCGGGAGGCCAAGCGCAGAAGCGACCCGAGCCGGGACAGCCACGTGTCCGACTTCGATCAGCCGGCCCGCATCCTGCGACTCGTCGCGTTCGAGCGCCTCGCGCCCCCGCCGGTCTTTGTGCTCGACGACCTCCGGACGACCGCGGACGATCGTGCCGTACCCCTGCCGGGACTCGAGCCAACCGTCCCGCTTCAGCAGCTCCAGCGCCCGGACGACGGTCGGGCGAGACATCCCGAAGGCCTGCACCAGCTGATTCTCGCTCGGCACACGAGTACCCGGCGCGTAGGTGCCATCCTCGATACGACGCTGAAGCGTCTGCGCGAGGCGCACGTACTTCGGTGGCTCCACTTCATACGCCATGAACGCCGCCTGTCGGGATTGGCCAAGTCAACTGGTCAACCAGACTAGCGACACTTGCACACCGACAGTAGGAGGGGTGGGCTATCCCATCACGCCGGCCAGGCATCGGCCACCACGAAGGAGACGACAGTTCCACCGAAGTAGCTGGGCCCCGAGTGCCAGGAGTCGGCGATGGAGTCGACCAGAACCAGCCCCCGCCCGTGTGCGTCGTTCGCGTCAGGGTGCCGCAGCCGCACGTTCGCCGGAAAGCCCGGGTTGTGCACCTCGACGCGGAGCGAGGTTCCCTCCCGGAACCACTCGACTCGTACCATCCAGGGGTCATCCGACGTGCCGTAGCTGATGGCGTTGGTCACCAGCTCAGAAATCATCAGCGCGCAGTCATCGACCGAGCAGCTCGGGTTGTGAGGAGCGATGAACTTCCGGAACCAGCGCCGGGCCCGCGGCACGGACTCCGGAACGGGATGCAAGGTCATCGCTCCGAGTCGCGGTGAGTCCTGGCACGGGTATCGGTCGATCGTGTACGCCATGGGTGCTCACTCCTTGCCGCTGCCGTCGCAGTCGAGGCAGCGCCGCTTCGACGTGGCACGGCTGCGGTCGTTGGCCGTGGAGAGCGCCAGCTCCGTCCGAGAGCCGACGCGCTTCCACCCACGCCCCCGACACCCCCGGCAAGCTAACCGCGCACCCTGCGCCGGCCGACGACTCGTCACGTCGTGCCCCCTTCTCCTCAAGTGGCCAATGCCACTTTCTGGATAGTGGCATTGGCCACTTGTGGAGTGCAAGCGGTTCGCCGTAACTGGCGAGTCGTCAGGTGAGCGGGTATCCCTGTTCGAACGCCCAGCGGTGCGGCGGGTAGGTGGCTTCGGCGAACTCCAAGGGCCGATCCTGCAGGTCGAAGACGACGTGATGGACGATGAGGACCGCAGATCCCAGCTCCAGCCGCAGATCGTCTGCCTCCTCGCCCGTCGCAGCCCGAGCGCACATGCGGTCTTCGGCGTAGCTGCCTTGACGCCCTGTCATCCTCTCGACGTACATGAGCGTCCCTTCCTGGATCCGCTCCGGATCCGTGAGCTTGGGCGCTCGCTGTCCGACCTCCGGAGCGAACCAGGAGGTAGACAGCGTGATCGGACCGTCCTGGTTGTTCGTCACGCGACGGCGGTGCACGGCTCGACGATCCTTCACCAGACCCAGTGCCTCGGCCACGTAGTCCGGTGCCTCCAGCCAGCCGGCCGAAGTAATCACCGCGTACTCCCCCGGCGTATAGATCTTCCCAGTCTGCCGCGCCCGTCCGTACAACTCTCTTGCGCGCCGGTTCACTTCCAGACTGCGCACATAGGTTCCCGAGCCCTGACGCTTCTCGACCAGGCCCTGATGACTCAACGCCTCCAGTGACCGCGCCGCCGTAGGGCGGGACACCTTCCAGTCAACGGCGAGCTGCCGCTCCGAGGGCACCTCGTCCCCCGGGCGCAGGTCGCCCCGAAGGATCTGATCACGGATGTAGTGAGCGATCTGAAGGTACTTCGGTTGCGCCTCCTCGATCTGAGGCATCTTCCCCTCCTAGTCCAAGTGGCTATGGCCTTTAGCCACTATAGAGTGAGTGGCCAACCTGTGAACCCGTAGTCTGAACGCATGACGCGGTTGATCGTCGCAGCAGGAGGAGGGGGCGACGCAGTCGCCGCCGCAATGCTTCACGCCGCTCTCTACGGCGGGGAGGACCAGGCGGTGATCCTCACGTACGCCTGGGACCGCCTCCTGATCGACCCGCTACCGGGCCCGCGGCGGCCCGCCGACTTCACTGGCCTGCGACGTCTCACCCCGGCCGTCTGGGCAGTACCGGCGGGGGCCCGCCCCATCGCACCCGCAGGCTCCACGCTCCCCCGACTCGCATCGGAGCTCCCGCACACCTTGGCGCTACTCGACCCCTCCGGGGGCGCCGAAGGCCTCACCCATCAGCTCGAAGACCTGGTGAGCCACATGGAGCCCGAGACGATCGACCTCCTGGACGTCGGTGGGGACATCCTCGCGCGGGGCGACGAGCCGACACTCAGGAGCCCACTAGCTGACGCACTCACGCTTGCCTCATGCTGCCAGGTGAACGCACCGGTGCGACTCCTGGTCGCGGGTCCGGGAATGGACGGCGAGCTCAAGCCGGAAGACATGAGGGACGTGCTGGGTGCCGTCGCCCACACCTTCACCGCAAGTGACGCAGACGCGATCAGCGCCGTCCTGGAGTGGCACCCGTCCGAAGCGACGGCCCTCCTTGCGGCAGCGGCCCGGGGCGTACGAGGCACATGCGAGATCCGAGACGCAGGACTCCCCGTGCCGCTCACGGATGAGAGCCCGCGGGTGCACGAAGTCGACCTGGACGACACCATCAGCCGCAACGAGCTGGCCCGAGCCATCATGGCAACAGCGCACTTGGATGAGGCCGAAGCTCATAGCCGCGAAATCTGCGGCTCGTCGGAAATCGACTACGAGCGCAACAAGGCCCTATGGCTCGACGACCGAGAGCCGACCAAGCTGGACCCAGCCGCTATCTGGCCGCAGCTCGAGGAGTTCGAGCGCGAGGCCCGGGCCCACGGCATCAGCCACACAACGTTCCGCCGCATCACTGAGGCACTGGATCTCAGCGGCTCTCAGCGCGACGACTTGCGGCGGCTGCTCATCGATAGCCGGCCGCAGCAGTACGACGCGCCCTTGTGGCGCATCCCAGACGGCACTTGAGTAACAACTTTCTTCACGGGTTCAAGGCGGCTCGCTCCGCTCCCCGCGCGCGGCCCGACCCCCGGCCGGGCCTGCGCTCCTAATGGCGCCGGAAGACGCTTGGCGGTGCCTCATGGCCGAGCATCCTGGGCGGGTGGGCATGTGGTGATCCGTAGTCGCTCCTGAGGCCTGACCTCTCAAGACAGAGCCGGCCCCACATGCCTTCCCGCTCTGTGAAGCAGCGCCGGGGGTGGCGGGGCCGGTCCGCGCTCCTGCCTTCGTCCCGCGCGGACCGGCCCCGCCAC